>NZ_JBFUAK010000013.1:0-221189 GCF_056406315.1 Roseateles sp. P1_C6 | reverse complement strand
CTGAAATTCCTGTGCTACAGTCGTGGGCTTCGCTGATGACAAAGCGCAACGCAAACCGGCAACGGCAAGCGGGGTGTTGAGGAGTTGGTGAGGCTGAGCTGAAGAGCTCGGGGCGAGCTGGAGAGTTCGTTGGGTGCTGAGGGGTTCGAAAGAATTTTTCAAAAGTACTTGACGACACTGCGAAAGCAGATCAAAATCTCGCCTCTTTGCTGCTGACGACTGAACGCGAAGCGAACAGTATGTGGGTAGTAAAGAAAGCCAAGCCGCTGAGTATTGAGAAAAGAAATTTTCAAAAATACTTGACGACGAAGCAAAAAGCAGATTAGAATCTCGCTTCTTTGCTGCTGACGAATTAAATGATTCGACAGCAACGCAGGATAAACAAAACGGCGCAAGCTGCTGAGTTTTGAATGCGATGTTCTTTAAGAATTCACAGCCGATAAGCGTGGGCGTTTGAAGTGAAGTGATGTTATCAGGTGACTGATGACGGTCCTTCGGACTTTAAACGCTCACGGAAATTAGATTTGAACTATGCAAATGGTTTAAGTCGATTCCGTTGAGTAAATTCAAGATCGAACTGTAGAGTTTGATCCTGGCTCAGATTGAACGCTGGCGGCATGCCTTACACATGCAAGTCGAACGGTAACAGGTTAAGCTGACGAGTGGCGAACGGGTGAGTAATATATCGGAACGTGCCCAGTCGTGGGGGATAACTGCTCGAAAGAGCAGCTAATACCGCATACGACCTGAGGGTGAAAGCGGGGGATCGCAAGACCTCGCGCGATTGGAGCGGCCGATATCAGATTAGGTAGTTGGTGGGGTAAAAGCCCACCAAGCCAACGATCTGTAGCTGGTCTGAGAGGACGACCAGCCACACTGGGACTGAGACACGGCCCAGACTCCTACGGGAGGCAGCAGTGGGGAATTTTGGACAATGGACGCAAGTCTGATCCAGCCATGCCGCGTGCGGGAAGAAGGCCTTCGGGTTGTAAACCGCTTTTGTCAGGGAAGAAAAGGTTCTGGTTAATACCTGGGACTCATGACGGTACCTGAAGAATAAGCACCGGCTAACTACGTGCCAGCAGCCGCGGTAATACGTAGGGTGCAAGCGTTAATCGGAATTACTGGGCGTAAAGCGTGCGCAGGCGGTTATGCAAGACAGATGTGAAATCCCCGGGCTCAACCTGGGAACTGCATTTGTGACTGCATGGCTAGAGTACGGTAGAGGGGGATGGAATTCCGCGTGTAGCAGTGAAATGCGTAGATATGCGGAGGAACACCGATGGCGAAGGCAATCCCCTGGACCTGTACTGACGCTCATGCACGAAAGCGTGGGGAGCAAACAGGATTAGATACCCTGGTAGTCCACGCCCTAAACGATGTCAACTGGTTGTTGGGAGGGTTTCTTCTCAGTAACGTAGCTAACGCGTGAAGTTGACCGCCTGGGGAGTACGGCCGCAAGGTTGAAACTCAAAGGAATTGACGGGGACCCGCACAAGCGGTGGATGATGTGGTTTAATTCGATGCAACGCGAAAAACCTTACCTACCCTTGACATGTCTGGAATCCTGAAGAGATTTGGGAGTGCTCGAAAGAGAGCCAGAACACAGGTGCTGCATGGCCGTCGTCAGCTCGTGTCGTGAGATGTTGGGTTAAGTCCCGCAACGAGCGCAACCCTTGTCATTAGTTGCTACGAAAGGGCACTCTAATGAGACTGCCGGTGACAAACCGGAGGAAGGTGGGGATGACGTCAGGTCATCATGGCCCTTATGGGTAGGGCTACACACGTCATACAATGGCCGGGACAGAGGGCTGCCAACCCGCGAGGGGGAGCTAATCCCAGAAACCCGGTCGTAGTCCGGATCGTAGTCTGCAACTCGACTGCGTGAAGTCGGAATCGCTAGTAATCGCGGATCAGCTTGCCGCGGTGAATACGTTCCCGGGTCTTGTACACACCGCCCGTCACACCATGGGAGCGGGTTCTGCCAGAAGTAGTTAGCCTAACCGCAAGGAGGGCGATTACCACGGCAGGGTTCGTGACTGGGGTGAAGTCGTAACAAGGTAGCCGTATCGGAAGGTGCGGCTGGATCACCTCCTTTCTAGATAGATTGAGCCTCGTTTGTTCTTCGGGACAAGCAGAGCGAAATCGCTAAGAGCGAAAGCTCAAGCACTTTACTTTAAGCGCCCACACTTATCGGCTGTCATACAACAGTGAGTGAAAATGCGTGAGCCTGTTGAGCTGGCCTCGACAGGCTGGCAACAAACAGAGTTCATGCGACAAGGTTCGCGTGGGTCTGTAGCTCAGTCGGTTAGAGCACCGTCTTGATAAGGCGGGGGTCGTTGGTTCGAATCCAACCAGACCCACCACGGCTTCAAAGTAATTTGAAGATCAACCCGGGGGATTAGCTCAGCTGGGAGAGCACCTGCTTTGCAAGCAGGGGGTCGTCGGTTCGATCCCGTCATCCTCCACCAGTTTCACTCATTCAGTTGGTAAACCTTAGCGAATAGCAATGTTCGTTGAGGTTTACCAGCTTCAGGTCTGCAAAGATCGGCTGTTGTTCTTTAACAATTTGTAGAGTCGAATCAGCGCTGTTGGCGGAAAGTACCTCCTGGTACACCGTGCCGCCAACAGTGATTTTGATTGCGTCAAACATAGACTTCAACTAAGCAAGAAATTGATTAGGTATGAAGAACGGCGTAACGCGTGAATACTCAAAAACAGTTTGGATCTGAGGATCTGAATTGAGTCCTTGACGACAGTGCAGTCAGCGCTGTCAAAGTTATAGGGTCAAGTGACTAAGTGCATGTGGTGGATGCCTTGGCGATTACAGGCGACGAAGGACGTGATAGCCTGCGATAAGCTTCGGGGAGCTGGCAAATTAGCTTTGATCCGGAGATTTCCGAATGGGGAAACCCACTCCGCAAGGAGTAACTCTGACTGAATACATAGGTCATTGTGGCGAACCGGGTGAACTGAAACATCTCAGTAGCTCGAGGAAAAGACATCAACCGAGATTCCGAAAGTAGTGGCGAGCGAAATCGGAGTAGCCCTCGCGTTTTAGCAGTTTGTATATCAGAACGGAATGGAAAGTCCGGCCACAGCGGGTGATAGCCCCGTATGAGAAATGCAGATTGTGGAACTAGGCGCGAATAGAGTAGGGCGGGACACGTGAAATCCTGTCTGAATATGGGGGGACCATCCTCCAAGGCTAAATACTCGTAATCGACCGATAGTGAACAAGTACCGTGAGGGAAAGGCGAAAAGAACCCCGGGAGGGGAGTGAAATAGATCCTGAAACCGCATGCATACAAAAAGTAGGAGCCCGCAAGGGTGACTGCGTACCTTTTGTATAATGGGTCAGCGACTTACATTCAGTGGCGAGGTTAACCGAATAGGGAAGCCGTAGAGAAATCGAGTCCGAATAGGGCGAATAGTCGCTGGGTGTAGACCCGAAACCAAGTGATCTATCCATGGCCAGGATGAAGGTACCGTAACAGGTGCTGGAGGTCCGAACCGACTAGTGTTGCAAAACTAGCGGATGAGCTGTGGATAGGGGTGAAAGGCTAAACAAACTTGGAAATAGCTGGTTCTCTCCGAAAACTATTTAGGTAGTGCCTCAAGTATTACCTGCGGGGGTAGAGCACTGTTTAGGCTAGGGGGTCATGGCGACTTACCAAACCTATGCAAACTCCGAATACCGCAGAGTACAGCTTGGGAGACAGAGCACCGGGTGCTAACGTCCGGACTCAAGAGGGAAACAACCCAGACCGCCAGCTAAGGTCCCTAAAATTGGCTAAGTGGGAAACGAAGTGGGAAGGCTAAAACAGTCAGGATGTTGGCTTAGAAGCAGCCATCATTTAAAGAAAGCGTAATAGCTCACTGATCGAGTCGTCCTGCGCGGAAGATGTAACGGGGCTAAGCCAGTTACCGAAGCTGCGGATGTGCAATTTATTGCACGTGGTAGGAGAGCGTTCTGTAAGCCTGTGAAGGTGGGTTGTGAAGCCTGCTGGAGGTATCAGAAGTGCGAATGCTGACATGAGTAGCGTTAAAGGGGGTGAAAAGCCCCCTCGCCGAAAGCGCAAGGTTTCCTACGCAACGTTCATCGGCGTAGGGTGAGTCGGCCCCTAAGGCGAGGCAGAGATGCGTAGCTGATGGGAAACAGGTCAATATTCCTGTACCGATTGCAAGTGCGATGTGGGGACGGAGAAGGTTAGCTCAGCCGGGTGTTGGATATCCCGGTTCAAGCGTGTAGTCGTGCTCTTTAGGCAAATCCGGAGAGCTTAGATGAGGCGTGATAACGAGGAGGCTTGCCTCCGAAGTGAGTGATACCCTGCTTCCAGGAAAAGCCACTAAGCTTCAGCTTGCAACGACCGTACCGCAAACCGACACTGGTGCGCGAGATGAGTATTCTAAGGCGCTTGAGAGAACTCTGGAGAAGGAACTCGGCAAATTGACACCGTAACTTCGGAAGAAGGTGTGCCTTTAGTAGGTGAACCATTTACTTGGGGAGCCCAATGAGGCCGCAGAGAATCGGTGGCTGCAACTGTTTATTAAAAACACAGCACTCTGCAAAGACGAAAGTCGACGTATAGGGTGTGACTCCTGCCCGGTGCTGGAAGATTAAATGATGGGGTGCAAGCTCTTGACTGAAGTCCCAGTAAACGGCGGCCGTAACTATAACGGTCCTAAGGTAGCGAAATTCCTTGTCGGGTAAGTTCCGACCTGCACGAATGGAGTAATGATGGCCACACTGTCTCCTCCAGAGACTCAGCGAAGTTGAAATGTTTGTGATGATGCAATCTCCCCGCGGAAAGACGGAAAGACCCCATGAACCTTTACTGTAGCTTTACATTGGACTTTGAACAGATCTGTGTAGGATAGGTGGGAGGCTTTGAAGTAAGGTCGCTAGATCTTATGGAGCCAACGTTGAAATACCACCCTGGTGTGTTTGAGGTTCTAACCTTGTCCCGTTATCCGGGATGGGGACAGTGTATGGTGGGCAGTTTGACTGGGGCGGTCTCCTCCCAAAGTGTAACGGAGGAGTTCGAAGGTACGCTAGATACGGTCGGAAATCGTGTCGATAGTGCATTGGCATAAGCGTGCTTGACTGCGAGACTGACAAGTCGAGCAGGTACGAAAGTAGGACAAAGTGATCCGGTGGTTCTGTATGGAAGGGCCATCGCTCAACGGATAAAAGGTACTCTGGGGATAACAGGCTGATACCGCCCAAGAGTTCATATCGACGGCGGTGTTTGGCACCTCGATGTCGGCTCATCTCATCCTGGGGCTGTAGCCGGTCCCAAGGGTATGGCTGTTCGCCATTTAAAGAGGTACGTGAGCTGGGTTTAAAACGTCGTGAGACAGTTTGGTCCCTATCTTCCGTGGGCGCTGCAAGATTGAGAGAGCCTGCTCCTAGTACGAGAGGACCGGAGTGGACGCACCTCTGGTGTATCGGTTGTCACGCCAGTGGCATTGCCGAGTAGCTAAGTGCGGAAGAGATAACCGCTGAAAGCATCTAAGCGGGAAACTCGTCTCAAGATGAGTCTTGCCGGGGCCTAGAGCCCCCTGAAGGGTCGTTCGAGACCAGGACGTTGATAGGCTGGGTGTGGAAGCGCAGTAATGCGTTAAGCTAACCAGTACTAATTGCCCGTGAGGCTTGACCCTATAACTTTGATAGTCTGTGCTACAGCACGACGTCAGGGTGAGTGTTCAAGTTATGTCGTTCTTCGAAGCTACGAAGACGCAATCAAATTAAACTGATTCCGCAGCAAGTATGAATACTTGCCGCGTGCAGATAACATCTGCTGACTCTACGAATTGGGTTTGTTGACCTCGTCAACAAGCCAACCAGTCAAGCCTGACGACCATAGCGACTTGGTCCCACTCCTTCCCATCCCGAACAGGACAGTGAAACGAGCCAGCGCCGATGATAGTGCGGATTCCCGTGTGAAAGTAGGTCATCGTCAGGCTATTTACCCTTCAAAACCCCTCCAGCCCAGGCTGCGAGGGGTTTTGTTTTTGGCGGCAGGAAAACCAACAGCCTTGCGTGAAGCCGGGCGAATCATATTGGCGACTGAACCTCCGGAGTAATGACATGGCCGATGAACAGTTTGATCTGCTGGGTTTCAGTGGTCCGCAGCACTTCTTCTATCCCACACCGCCCCCTGGCAGGAAACTGGCGAAGTCGTTCGACTTGTTCCTGGCGCTGCGTGTCCCGCCTGCCGACGCTGCGCGGATGTCAGCGGACATCCAACTCCTGCGGCGGCGCATCGGCTCCGGCGCTGAAAGAGAAGTACCCCCACATCTCTGGCACATCACCCTGTCAGCCATCGCCCGGTTCGACGAGAGCTTTCGCCAGGCCACGCTGGACGCGATCCAAGCAGCATGCGGCGGTGTAGCTTGTCCTGTCATTCCGATTGCCCACGACAGGGTGATCGGCTTTCAGCCGAGTGGCGCATGCGTGTTGCTATGCACCGAAGAAACCGCGCGGGCGATTCGGCATTTGCGAGCGACTATCGCCGCCGCGCTGAAGAACGTCAGCGTCAGCAGCAGGGCGTCAAGCACGCCGCATCTGACCCTCTTCTACGACAAGCATCACCCGACGGCTGAGACGACCCTGGATGTGCCGCTCACATGGCAGGCCGTCGACTTCAGCCTTGTCGTCAGCCACCACGGGCTTGGGCATCACGAGATCGTGCGCAGCTGGGACCTTCAGAAATAGAAGAACCCGCCGCAGCGGGTTCTTCATTGCGGACATCGGCCGGACCAGGCCGGCTTCATGCGTGTCTACACGTTGAACAGGAAGTGCAGCACGTCGCCATCCTTGACGACGTACTCCTTGCCTTCCGCGCGCATCTTGCCCGCGTCTTTCGCGCCCTGCTCGCCACGGTGCTTGATGAAGTCGTCGTAGGCGATGGTCTGGGCGCGGATGTAGCCCTTCTCGAAATCGGTGTGGATGACGCCGGCAGCTTGCGGGCCGGTGTCGCCGATGTGGATGGTCCAGGCGCGCACTTCCTTCACGCCGGCAGTGAAGTAGGTCTGCAGGCCCAGCAGCTTGAAGGCGGCACGGATCAGGCGGTTCAGGCCGGGCTCGTCCTGGCCCATCTCGGCCAGGAACAGCGCACGGTCCTCGTCGGCCATATCGGCCAGTTCGGCCTCGGTCTTGGCGCAGATGGCGACAACCGGTGCGTTCTGGCCGGCGGCGTATTCGCGCAGACGGTCCAGAAAGGGGTTGTTCTCGAAGCCGTCCTCGGACACGTTGCCAACGAACATCGCCGGCTTGGCTGTGATCAGGCACAGCGGCTTCAGGATGACCAGTTCTTCCTTGCTGAAGTCGATGGAGCGCACCGGCTTTGCTTCGTTCAGCGCGGCCTCGCATTTCTCGAGCACCTTGACCAGCGCGATCGCCTCCTTGTCGCCAGCGCGCGCCACCTTGTTGTAGCGGTGCAGGCTCTTTTCCACGGTGCCCATGTCGGCCAGGCACAGCTCGGTCTGGATCACCTCGATGTCGGAGATCGGGTCGACCTTGCCGCTGACGTGGATGACGTTCGGATCCTCGAAGCAGCGCACCACGTTGACGATGGCGTCTGTCTCGCGGATGTGCGACAGGAACTTGTTGCCCAGTCCTTCCCCCTTGCTGGCGCCAGCCACCAGGCCGGCGATGTCGACGAACTCGACGACGGCAGGCAGCACGCGCTCCGGGCTGACGATCTCGGCCAGCGCGGCCAGGCGTGGGTCAGGCAGCTCGACGATGCCGACATTGGGCTCGATCGTGCAGAAGGGATAGTTCTCGGCGGCGATGCCGGCTTTGGTCAAGGCATTGAAAAGCGTGGACTTGCCGACGTTCGGCAGGCCCACGATGCCGCATTTGAGGCTCATGGCTGGGCTTTCTGAGGGGAGGCGACCGGCGGCGGGCCGGTGCCGAAGCGAATGATTTTAGTCGGCTGGCGTCCTGTGGGCCGCGCCCGCGATGCGGTCACACCCCGCTGCCTACAATCGCCCCATGCAAAGCGTGGACGTGTTGGTGAAGGGTCGTGGTGCGGTGGGCAGCAGCCTCGCGCTCAGCCTCGCCGCTCAAGGCCTGACGGTGGGCATCGCAGGTGCCGCGGAGCCGGCCCGGGCCGACGATGTGCGCACCTATGCGCTGAACGCGGGTTCGGTGGCCTTGCTGACCGAATTGAAGGTCTGGGACAGCCTGCCTGCGGATGCCGTCTGCCCGGTCTACGACATGGTCGTCTGCGGCGACGCTGCTGTCGACCAGCCCGCCGGCCGGCTCAGCTTCTCGGCCTGGCAGCAGGGGCTGCGCGAACTGGCCGTCATCGTCGACGCGGCGGCGCTGGACACCCAACTGGCAACGGCGCTGCGCTTTTCGCCGCATGTGCACGGCGTCAGTGCGGCCACGCCGGCGGCGTTGACGGCACTGTGCGAAGGGCGCGAGTCGGCCGCCCGCGAGGCGCTGGGCGTCGAGTTCAAGCCCAAGCCTTATGGCCATCGCGCATTGGCCACCCGCCTGGTCGCGGACCGGCCGCATCAAGGCGTCGCCCGCCAATGGTTCGGCGCCGGTGGCGAGGTGCTGGCGTTGCTGCCCTTCGAGCGCCCCAGTCCTGCGCACTCGTATGGCCTGGTTTGGTCCTGCGCCGACGCTCGCGCCCAGGCCTTGCTGGCGGTGACCGAAGCCGATTTCGAGCGCGAGCTCAATGCAGCGACGCAAGGCGCAGTCGGCGCCTTGTCGCTGGGTGGCCCGCGGGCGACCTGGCCGCTGGCGTTGGCGCGTGCCGGCGCCGTCACCGGGCCAGGCTGGGCCTTGCTGGGTGATGCTGCCCACCTCGTGCATCCGCTGGCCGGCCAAGGTTTGAACCTCGGCCTCGCCGATGTGGCGGCGCTGTCCCGCGTGCTGGCCGAACGGGAAGACTGGCGCCCGCTGGGCGACGAGCGCCTGCTGCGCCGCTACGCCCGCGAGCGCCTCGCACCCACGCTGGCCATGGGCGAGCTGACCGATGCGCTGCAACGCCTCTTCGCACATCCGTCGTCCGCGGCGCAAGGGCTGCGCAACCGCGGCCTGGATGCGCTGAACCAACTCACTCCCGTCAAGCGCTGGTTGACCCAGCGTGCGCTCGGTCTCTGACCTCTTTTTTCGAAGCTGCCATCGTGCTGAATCGTCTCCGTCTGCTTGCCGTCCTGCTTGCCGCAGCCAGCCTGCCCGCCTTCGCCAGCGAGGCCGCCATCCGCAAAGCCATCACCGAGCGCATGCCCAATGCACCCAAGATCGATGAGGTGCGGCCAGCGCCCATGCCGGGCCTGTGGGAGATCCGCATCGGCAACGAGATCCGCTACACCGACGCGACCGGCAGCTATCTGATCGAGGGCGAGCTCATCGACCTGAAGGCCAAGAAGAACCTGACCGAAGAACGCGTCACCCAGCTCAACCGCGTGGACTTCGCGGCGCTGCCGTTCAAGGACGCGCTGACGTGGAAGAACGGCACCGGCAAGCGCCGCATCGCCGTCTTCGCCGACCCGAATTGTGGCTACTGCAAGCGCTTCGAGAAGTCGCTGCAGGAGTTGAAGGACGTGACCGTCTACACCTTCCTGATCCCCATCCTCGGCGGCGATTCGCCGGAGAAGACGCGCGCGATCTGGTGCGCCAAGGACGGCAGCGCCACCTGGCTGGCTTGGATGCTCAAGAACGAGCAGCCGCCCAAGGCGCCGGCCACCTGCGACGACGCGGCCATCGAGCGCAACCTCGCGCTGTCGCGCAAGATCCGCGTGAACGGCACGCCGGCCATCCTGCTGGAAGACGGCAACCGCATCCCGGGTGCCGTGGGCGCTGTCGAACTCGAGAAGCGCCTGCAGGCCCTGGCCGCGCCCGCCGCCGGGCAAGCCGTGACCCGATGAACGCCGCGTACCGGGAGCTTGCGCATCGACTGGGCTACGCCGGCCTCATTCCCTTTGTGCTGGGCTGCCTGCTGATCTGGCTGATCGGCGACCGCGACCTCGACCAGCATGCCTTCGTCAGCCTCGCGATGTCGGCCTATGCCGGCCTCATCATTGCCTTCCTGGGCGGCATCCACTGGGGCCTGTCGTTCGCGCGCGGCCTGCCCGGTCGCCAGCCGCTGGTCTGGGGCATCTTTGCCGCACTGCTGGGCTGGCTCGGCGTGCTGATGTCGCCTTACGCTGGCCTGGCCCTGCACGGCGGCGTGCTGATCGCCTGCTATGCGGTGGACCGCCGCGTCTACCCGCAGCTGGGCGCTGCGGACTGGCTGACCCTGCGCTTTCGCCTCACGGTGGTGGCGTCGTTGAGCTGTTTCCTCGCCGCCGCGGGCAGTTGATGGCCGGCCCGCGCTACCGCATCGAGCTGGCCGACCTCGCGGCCCACCGCTACCGCGTCACGCTGACGCTCCCGGCCCCCGCGGCGCAGCAGGACTTCAGCCTGCCGGTGTGGATCCCGGGCAGCTATCTCGTGCGTGAATTCGCCAAGCAGCTGAGCGGTCTGAGCGCCCACCAGGGCAGCCGCGAGCTGGCCGTCGAACAACTCGACAAGGCCAGCTGGCGCGTGCGCTGCAGCGGCCGCGCGGCGCTGGTGCTGAGCTATGACGTCCATGCCTTCGACGCATCGGTGCGCACCGCCTGGCTGGACAGCCAGCGCGCCTTCTTCAACGCCAGCAGCCTGTGCCTGCGCGCGCATGGGCGCGAGGCCGACGCGCATCACATCGAACTCGCGCACGTGCCCGACGGCTGGCACGTGGCGACGGAGATGGCGGTGGCCGATGGCGGCTACCAGGCCGGTGGCTACGATGAGCTGCTGGACCATCCCTTCGAGATCGGCGCGCATTGGCAGGGCGAGTTCGTCGCGGCCGGCGTGCCGCACCGCATCGTCGTCGCGGGCGCCTGGCCTAGCTTTGATGGCGCACGCCTGCTGGCTGATGTGCAACGCATCTGCGAAGCGCAGATCGCGTTCTGGGGCGAAGCCCCGTTCGAGCGCTACAGCTTCCTGCTGTGGGCCGTGGACGACGGCCATGGCGGGCTGGAGCACCGCGCCAGCACGGCGCTGATCTGCGCACGGCGCGAGCTGCCCACGGCGGCGGAGGCGCAAGCGCCCAGCGACAACTACGCGCGCCTGCTGGGCCTGTTCAGCCACGAATACTTCCACGCCTGGAACGTCAAGCGGCTGCGGCCGGCGGAGTTCGCGACCTTTGACTACCAGCGCGAGAACTACACCGAGCTGCTGTGGTTCTTCGAGGGCTTCACGAGCTACTACGACGAGCTGCTGCTGCTGCGCGCCGGCCTGGTCGACACGCCGCGCTATCTGAAGCTCCTGGCCGCCTCGGTCAACGGCGTGCTCGCCAGCCCGGGCCGGCGCGTGCAGCCGCTCAGCGGCGCCAGCTATGAGGCCTGGACCAAGTACTACCGGCCCGACGAGAACAGCCCCAACACGACGAGCAACTACTACGCGCAAGGCGCGCTGGTGGCGCTGTGCCTGGACCTGAGCCTGCGCGCGCACAAGTCCAGCCTGGACGCGCTGATGACGCGGCTGTGGCAGGCCAGCGCCGGCGGGCCGGTCAGCGAGGCCGACATCCTCGCGGCCGTCAAGTCGCTCGGTGGTGAAGCCGTGGCCGGGCAGCTGCATCAATGGGTGCACGGCACGGATGAGCTGCCGCTGCGCGAGCTGCTCGAGGCCGCCGGCGTGAACTGGCGCGACGACGGCCGCGCCAGCGTCGCGCAACGGCTGGGCCTGCGCGTGCGCGAAAGCGCGCTGACGGGCGTCACCATCACGCATGTGCTGAGCGGCGGTACGGCGCAAGCCGGGGGACTCAACGCGCGCGATGACGTCATCGGCTGCAATGGCTGGCGACTGCGTCGGCTGGATGACGCTCTGGGCCTGCTGGCCGCGGGCGACACGCAGCTGCGCCTGCTGGTGGGCCGCGACCAGCGCCTCGTCGAGCTGGTCGTCGACCTGCCGCCGTCGCGGCCCGCCGCGGTCGCGCTGACGCTGGCCGCCGACGCGCACGCCGCACGCCGCCGTTGGCTGGGCGCCTGAGCGCATCATGAAGACGCCGCGGCCGCCCTGGCTGCTGGTGCTGGCCGTGCTGGCTCTGCACCTGTTGCTGGGCCACGAGGTGCAGCGCATCCACGAAGGCTGGATCAGCGAGGGCCAGCCGCCCATGCCGGCGCGCATGCAGGTGGCGCTGGTGCAGGAGATGCAGCTGCAGGCGCCCCCGCCCGTGCGCCCTGCCGCGCCGCCCCCGCCGCCGGCGCGGCCGAAAGCCCCTGCCGCGGTGGCGCAAGCGCCCGACGAGCCCGCATCCGCCCCTGAGCCCCAGCTGCAGGCCTCGGCACCGGAGCCCGTGGCGCAGGCCGCGTCGGCTCCGGTCGAGGTCGCACTGCCGGAAGCTCAGGCGGCATCGGCACCGCTTGACGGCGAGCCCGGTCCTGAGTGGCCGCTGTCCACACGCCTGAGCTATGTGCTGACGGGCAACTACCGCGGCCCGGTGAGTGGCCAGGCTCAGGTGGAATGGCTGCGCAAGGGCAAGGACTACCAGGTCAACCTGGACGTCGGTGTCGGCCCCAGCTTCGCGCCGCTGATCTCGCGGCGCATGAGCAGCCAGGGCCAGCTGACGCCCGAGGGCATCGCGCCGCAGCGCTATGACGAGGAGACGCGGTTCATCGTCGGCGAGGGTTACCGCGTCAGCGTGTTCTTTCTCGGGGCCGAGGTGCAGCTCGCCAATGGCGTGCGCGAGCCCGCGCCGCGCGGCGGCCAGGACTCGGCCAGCCAGTTCGTGCAGCTGACCTGGCTGTTCATGACCGGCCGCGAGCCGCTGCAGGCCGGCCGCGTCGTGTCCTTCCCGCTGGTTTTGCCGCGCAAGCAATACGCCTGGCAGTACGAAGTGCTTGGCGAGGAGCTCGTGGACACGCCGATGGGCCCCGTCGCCAGCTGGCATCTGAAGCCCGTGCGCCCGCCAGGCGGCGGCGACCTGACGGCTGAGGTGTGGCTGGCACCCACGCTGCAATACCTGCCGGTGCGCCTCGTCATCCGGCAGGATGCGGACACCTACATCGACCTCATGCTCAAGAGCGCGCCGCTGCAAGAAGCCGCGCCAGAATCCACCGGCATCCCCAGGAGACTTTCGCAATGACCACCTACGAATGCATCATCACCGCCGTGCACGGCGACGGCCCGCGCAAGACCGGCCTCATCACGCTGAACCGCCCGAAGGCGCTGAACGCGCTGAACGACCAGCTGATGGACGAGATGGGCCAGGCGCTGCTGGCCTTTGACGCCGAGGATGCCATCGGCTGCATCGTGCTGACCGGCTCGGAGCGCGCCTTCGCGGCCGGGGCCGACATTCCGACCATGCTGCCCCACACCTTCGCCAGCGCCTTCAAGAGCGGCCTGATCTCCAAGAACTGGGAAACCATCCTGCAGGTGCGCAAGCCCGTCATCGCCGCCGTGGGCGGTTTTGCGCTGGGTGGCGGCTGCGAGCTGGCGATGATGTGCGACTTCATCATCGCGGCCGACTCGGCCAAGTTCGGCCAGCCCGAGATCAAGCTGGGCATCGTGCCCGGCGCCGGCGGCACGCAGCGCCTGCCGCGCGCGGTCGGCAAGAGCAAAGCGATGGACATGCTGCTGACCGCCCGCATGATGGGCGCGGCGGAAGCGGAGAGCGCCGGCCTGGTGTCGCGCGTCGTGCCGGCGGAAAAGCTGCTGGAGGAGGCGCTGGCCGCCGCCGAGACCATCAACGGCTTCAGCGGCCCGTCGGTCATGCTCATCAAGGAGCTGGTCAATCTGGCCTTCCAGGGCCCGCTGACCGACGGCGTGGCCGTGGAGCGGCGCTACTTCCATGCGCTGTTCGGCAGCCATGACCAGCGCGAGGGCATGGAGGCCTTCCTGGCCAAGCGGGCCCCGACTTTCGAGCACCGCTGAGCCAGGGCTGAGAACCGTCCGCTGCGGACTGCTCGGTGCTAAGAAGACGGCCGCCGTGCCGGGCGGCGGTTGATTGCTGGTTTTTGTGGCAAAACGATGACGTTCTAGGGATGACTATTTGCGTTGGATGAATAGTCAGTTCCCGCCAGCCTAGTATTTCTACTGAGATGGGCTGCCTACAGTTCAGGCCATGGACAACGCGGTCGCGAAGTCCGAATGACCCAAGCAGGACGTTCCTGCCAGAACCTGAAGGAGCCCGTCATGAGCAAGCTGTCTACCGTCATCGCCGCCACCCTGCTGATCGCCGCTGGTGCCGCATCCGCCCAAACCGTCACTCCGCTGACCCGCGAGCAAGTCATCGCCGATCTGGTGGCTGCGCGCAACAGCGGTGAACTGGCCGCGATCCAGGGAGAAAAGGGCGTCGAAGTGGCCCCCGCTGCCGCCAAGAACAGCGCGGTCGCGACGGCCAAGCTGCCCCGTCAAGCCGTGCTGACGATCAAGCCCACCGAAGTGCGCAGCGAAACCAGCGCCGCGCTGGCTGCCGATCACGGCGAGAACGCCGCCCGTGAGCTGGGCGACTTCCCTGCGCCCATCACGCGTCGCAACTCGGCGCTGGCCAGCAGCAACCGCTGACCTGCCGACGCAGCCGCGAGGCTGCGGTCCTGACGAGCGGCCCTTCGGGGCCGCTTTTCTTTTGTGGGTTGGAAAAGCCTGAGCAGTTGCTTGCCTTGTCGGGCGCCGCGCGGAAGCCACCTGCTCATCCAATGAGCTAATTGCGCGCCGAGAAGAGGTATTGTTTTTGTTTGGCAAATAGCGCATTGCTTTTTGCCTGGTGTTTCTACTGAGTGGCGCTGCCTACAGTTCAACCCATGGACACCGCGGTCGCGATGCCCAAGCGAACCAGGCGGGGCAACCGCCAGACCTTGAAGGAATCATCATGAGCAAGCTGTCTACTCTCTTCGCCGCTGTCGCCCTCGTCGCTGCCGGCGCCGCTTCCGCCCAAACCACCCGCGAAGCCGTCATCGCCGACCTGGTCGCCGCCCGCAACAGCGGTGAACTGTCTGCCCTCCAAGGCGAGAAAGGCATTGAAGTGACGGCCCCGGCCGCCACGAAGGCTGCCGCCGTCGCCACCGTCAAGCTGCCCCGCCAGGCTGTGCTGACGATCAAGCCGACCGAAGTGCGTGCCGAAACCACCGCCGCGCTGGCCGCCGACCACGGCGAGAACGCTGCCCGCGAACTGGGTGATTTCCCGGCCCCGATCGCTCGCCGCGCCTCCGCGCTGGCTGCCCGCTAAGACCCGGCGCTGAAACAAAGCGGTTTCAAGCCGATGAAAGGCGACCCGAGAGGGTCGCTTTTTTGTTGCCTGCGTTCCTAGAATCCGCGGCCCACGACAGAACGGGCGTTGGAGACGAGATGCGGATGCAGAAGATGTGGGCAGCGACAGCGCTGCTGATGACCTCGATGACAGCGTTGGCCGCCGGCCCCGTGGTCGGGGTGAGCTGGTCCAACTTCCAGGAGGAGCGCTGGAAGACTGACGAGGCCGCCATCAAGGCCGAACTGGCCCGCTTGGGCGCCAGCTATGTGAGCGCCGATGCCGGCGGCTCGCCGGAGAAGCAGATCGGCGACGTCGAGTCCCTGCTCGCCAAGGGCGCCAAGGTGCTCATCATCCTGGCGATGGACAAGGACGCGATTCAACCGGCGCTGAACAAGGCCAAGGCGCGCAAGGTGCCGGTGCTGGCCTACGACCGCCTCATCGAGGCGCCCGAGGTCTTCTACCTGACCTTCGACAACCGTGAGGTGGGGCGTCTGCAGGCCAAGGCCGTGCTGGCCGCCAAGCCGCAGGGCCGCTACGTGATGATCAAGGGCTCGCCCAGCGACCCGAACGCCGACTTCCTGCGCGCCGGCCAGCGGGATGCGCTGGCCGACGCGGTGAAGAAGGGCGACGTGAAGATCGTCGCCGAGGAGTACACCGACGGCTGGAAGCCCGAGGTGGCGCAGAAGAACATGGAGCAGATCCTGACCCGCCTGAAGGGCGGCGTGGACGCGGTCGTGGCCAGCAACGACGGCACGGCCGGTGGCGCCATCGCCGCGCTGGCGGGCCGTGGCGTGAAGGGTGTGCCGGTCAGTGGTCAGGACGCCGACCATGCCGCGCTGAACCGCATCGCGCTGGGCACGCAGACCGTGTCAGTCTGGAAGGATTCGCGGGCCCTTGGCAAGGAGGCCGCATCGGCCGCCGTGCAACTGGCCGCCGGCCAGAAGGTGGAGGGCGCCGCGGCCTGGGCGGGCGGTGAGCGCAAGGTCTCGCTGCAGGCCAAGTTCCTCGCGCCGGTGGCGATCACGCAGGCCAACCTGGGCGACGTCATCAGCGCCGGCTGGGTGCCAAAGGCGGTGGTCTGCAAGGGCGTGGACGCGGCCAAGGCGCCCGCCGCCTGCAAGTAGGAGCCCGGATGAGCGCCCAGACCCAGCGGCTCGCCGTCATGGCGGCCGTGCTGGTGGCCATTGCCATCGGCTTTCACGTGCTCACCGGCAGCTTCCTGACGGCTGAGAACCTCTACAACATCGCCCAGCAGACGGCGGTCGTGGGCATCGTCGCCAGCGGCATGGCGCTGATCATCGTTGCGCGCCAGATCGACCTCGCCGTGGGCTCGCTGCTCGGCGCCGTGGGCGTGCTGATGGCCTGGCTGCAGTACACGCAGGGCTGGTCGATCGCGGCCTCGCTGTTCGCGGGCCTGGGTCTGGCGCTGATCGTCGGCCTGTTCCAGGGCTGGCTGTCGGCCGTCATCGGCATTCCGTCCTTCGTCGTCACGCTGGGCGGCCTGGTCTCGCTGCGCGGCGTGGCCTTTCTGATCGCCGACGGCAAGACGCAGCCGGTCAGCGAGCCCTGGCTGCTGGCGCTGGGCGGCGGCATCGACGGGTCGCTGGGTGAAAGCGGCAGCTGGCTGTTGGGCCTCGTGCTCGTCACCGCGCTGTGGGGCTGGCAGCTCGTTCAGCGCCGCGCGCAGACCCAGGCGGGGGGCGTGCCCGGCAACCTCAAGCATGAGCTGCTGAAGGGCGGACTGGCGGCGCTGGCCGTGTTCGCCTGCGTGGCCGTCTTCAACGCCTACAAGATCGAAGGCCAGGAGCACGGCCAGGGCCTGCCGCTGCCGCTGGTGATCTGGGCGGCGGTCGTGCTGCTGCTGGGCTTCATTGCCAAGCACACGCGCTTTGGCCGCTACGTCTACGCGATCGGCGGCAACCCCGACGCCGCGCGGCTCGCGGGCATTCCGGTGAAGCGCGTGATGATCCAGCTGAACCTGCTGCTGGCCGCCCTGGTGGCGCTGGCTGCGGTGGTCGCGATGGCGCGCCTGAATGCGGGCACGAACTCGATGGGCACGGGCATGGAGCTGACGGTCATCGCCGCGGCCGTCATCGGCGGTGTGAGCCTGGCCGGCGGCAGCGGCAGCGTGGGCGGCACGGTGCTGGGGGCCTTGATCATCCAGAGCATAGACAGCGGCCTGCTGCTGACCGACGTGGGCATAGGCTGGCGCATGGTGGTGCTGGGCCAAGTGCTGGTCGCGGCCGTGGTGTTCGACCGGGTGGTGCAGAAATGACGGCGCTTCTTGAAGTGCGCGATGCGCGCAAGTCCTTTGGCGGCGTGCATGCGGTCGATGGCATCAGCTTGAGTTTGGCGCCCGGCGAGGTGCTGGCCGTGCTGGGCCACAACGGTGCCGGCAAGTCCACGCTGATGCAGATGATCGCCGGCGCGCTGCCCTTCGATGGCGGTGAGCTGCTGCTCAACGGGGACGCGGTGAAGTTCGCCAGCCCGGCCGACTCGCGCGCCGCCGGCATCGAGACCATCCACCAGAAGCTGGCGCTGGCCGACAACCTCGACTCGGTCGCCAACCTGTTTCTCGGCCGCGAACTGCGCACGCGCTTCGGCCTGCTGGACGACGCGGCCATGCGCGCCGCGGCCGTGCCGCTGTTCGCGCGGCTCAACCCGAACTTCAAGAACATCGCCGACCCGGTGGTGTCCTTGTCGGGCGGGCAGCGCCAGGTCGTCGCCATCGCCCGCGCGCTGCAGTTCAAGGCCCGCGTGCTCATCATGGACGAGCCCTGCGCGGCGCTGGGGCCGGCGGAGACGGCGATGGTCCACGACCTGATCAGGCGCCTGAGCGCCGAGGGCGTGGGCATCCTGCTCGTCACACACGACATGCCGGACGTGTTCGCGCTGTCGCACCGCCTGGCCGTCATGAAGAACGGCCGTCTGGTCGGCGTGACTCAGACGGCCGCGGTGACCGAGGACGAGGTGCTGGCGATGATCATCGCGGGCAAGGCGCCCGCAGCGATCGCCTAGTTTCAGCCTTCCCGGCGCAGCGCCGGGAACAGGATCACGTCGCGGATGGACGGCGAGTCGGTGATCAGCATCATCAGCCGGTCGATGCCGATGCCGCAGCCCCCGGTGGGGGGCATGCCGTACTCCAGCGACCGGATGAAGTCGGCGTCGAAGAACATCGCTTCCTCGTCGCCGGCGTCCTTGTTGGCCACCTGGGCGTGGAAGCGCGCAGCCTGGTCCTCGGCGTCGTTCAGCTCGGAGAAGCCGTTGGCGTATTCGCGGCCGGTGATGAAGAGCTCGAAGCGCTCGGTGATCTTGGGGTCGGCGTCCGACGCGCGCGCCAGCGGCGAGACCTCGACGGGGTAGTCGATGATGAAGGTGGGCTCCCACAGCTTCTCTTCGACGACGGCCTCGAACAGGCCGAATTGCAGCTCGGCCAGGCTCCAGCGCGCCGGGGCTTCTTCACCGGCGGCCTTGATCCTGGCGCGCAGCACGTCGGGCGAATCGGCTTCCTCGCCTGTCAGGCCGGCGAACTGGATCAGCGAGTCACGCACCGACACGCGGGCGAAGGGCTTGTCCAGCGCCACCGGCTTGCCGGCGTAGGTCAGCGCGGCGCTGCCGGTGGCGGCGATGGCCGCGTGGCGCAGCACGGCTTCCGTGAAGTCCATGATGTCGTGATGCGTCCAGTAGGCCGCGTAGAACTCCATCATCGTGAACTCGGGGTTGTGGCGGACCGAGATGCCCTCGTTGCGGAAGTTGCGGTTGATCTCGAACACGCGCTCGAAGCCGCCCACGACCAGGCGCTTCAGGTACAGCTCGGGCGCGATGCGCAGGAACATCTGCTGGTCCAGCGCGTTGTGGTGCGTCGTGAACGGCTTGGCGTTGGCGCCGCCGGGGATGGGGTGGAGCATGGGCGTCTCCACCTCCAGGAAGCCGTGCTCCACCATGAACTGGCGGATGGCCGACACGCCCTGGCTGCGCGCGACGAAGCGCTTGCGGGCGTCCTCGTCGGTGATCAGGTCCACATAGCGCTGGCGGTACTTCTGCTCCTGGTCGCTCATGCCGTGGAACTTGTCCGGCAGCGGGCGCAGGCTCTTGGTGAGCAGGCGCAGCGTAGTGACCGTGATGGTCAACTCGCCGGTCTTGGTCTTCATCAGCGTGCCCTCGCCGCCGATGATGTCGCCCAGGTCCCAGTGCTTGAAGGCGTCGTAGACGTCCGCGCCGACGTTGTCGATGGTCACGCGCAGCTGGATGCGGCCGGTGGCGTCCTGCAGCGTGCAGAAGCTCGCCTTGCCCATCACGCGCTTGAGCATCATGCGGCCGGCCACGCTGACCTTGACGGCCTGCGGCTCCAGCGCCTCGTTGTCCAGCTCGCCGTACAGGGCTTGCAGCGGCAGCGCACGGTGTTGCGGCTTGAAGTCGTTGGGGAACGGCACCGCGCTGGCGGCCCGCAGCGCAGCCAGTTTTTCGCGGCGCTCGGCGATCAGTTGGTTCTCTTCAGCGGCGGGGGTGGGCGGTGTCGTTTGGGTCATTGCAGGCCTTGGTGAATCCGCGATTTTAGAATCCGCCACCTCGCCGGGCTCCGCACACCACGCTCCCGTGGCTTCGCAGGCCCCGCCGCCCACCCTCCACATGCCGCGAAACGCCCCGCTTCCTGCCCGTTCGCTCCGCGATTTCCTGCCCCTGGGGCCGCGCTGACATGGCGCTCTGGCCTTATCGTCTGGAGGCCGCCGTGGCCCGCCTGCGCGCGTGGGTCTGGCGGCTGCGTGGCCTGGCCGTGGGCGCGGGCGCCGCGGTGCATGGCGGCGTGCGTCTGCGCTTTGGCGCGCCCTCGGCGCTGGGCGAGCGCAGCGTGCTCTACCGCGATGTGCAGATCCTCGCGACCGGTACCGGCAGCTTTCGCATCGGCCGCGATAGCCATCTCGCGCCCGGCGCCTACGTGCTGGTCGGCGAGCAGACGCTGGACATCGGCGACGACGTGGCCATCGGCCCCGGTCTGATGCTGTTCTGCGAATCCAACGACGCCGGCCCCGACGGCCTGTTCCGACAGCAATACCGCCGCGCGCCGGTGCGCATCGGCGCCAACGTCTTCATCGGCGCGCGTGTGACGGTGCTACCGGGCGCCGTCATCGAGGACGGCGTCGTCGTCGCCGCGCACGCAGTCGTCAGCGGTCGCCTGGCGTCCGGCTGGGTCTATGGCGGCTGCCCGGCGCGGGCGTTGCGGCCGCTGCGCCCCGAGGCCGCGGCGACATGAAGTCGCACGCGGCGACAGCGCTGCGCTGGCTCGACTTCCCTGCGGCAACGCTGCGCTGGTTGGTGCGCGGCGAGCGGTGCCTGAATGACTTCCGCGCCACGTTTGCGGCCACGCTGGGTGTCGACGCGGCGCGGGTGCACCTGTTCGGCAGCGGACGCGCCGCGCTGCATGCCTATGTCACCAGCCTTGGGCTGCCCGCCGGGTCCGAGGTGCTGCTGCCCGGCTACACCTGCGTCGTCGTGCCCCAGGTCTTCGACAACCTCGGGCTGAAGCTGCGCTACGTGGACATCGAATCCGGTGCCTTCAACCCCGGCGCCGCGGCCATCGCCGCCGCCATCGGCCCGCAGACCGGCCTGGTGCTGCTGCCGCACAACTTCGGGCTGTGTCTGGAAGGGATTGCGGGCCTGCGCGAGCGGTTCCCCGGCGTCGTCTTCGTCGAGGACGCCGCGCATGCCTGGGGCAGCCGCACCGCCGATGGCCGCATCGCGGGCACGCTGGGCCAGGCCGCCTTCTTCAGCTTCGAGTACTCCAAGCCGCTGTCGACCGGCCTGGGCGGCGCGCTGGTCGTGAATGACGCCGCTGCCTGGCAGCCGCCGGCGCAGCATCGCCCGGCGACGGGAGCCGTGCTGCGCCAGGCACTGACGCTGGCCTGGCACCGGCTGGTGCAGACGCTGCCCGCGCCGCTGCTGCAGGCCGTCAAGTCGCTGCTGCGCGGCCCGTCGCGGCGGCTGGGCGTTGTGGCCGACACCCCCGACGCCGAACTGCAAGGGATGGCGCAGCCCGATTACCGGCTGGGCCTGCACCCCTGGTCAGCTGCACTGGGCGCCCGCCAGGCGCGGCGTGCGGCCGAGGTCTGGGCCGTGCGGCGCGACCAGGCGACGGCTTACGACAACCTGCTGGCCGCCTTGCCAGCGGCGCAGCGCCCCGAGCGCGCCACGGGCGACGTGCTGCTGCGCTACCCGCTGCTTCTGCCGCCGGGCAGCGACCGTGACGCGCTAACCGTGGCGCTGGCCCGTGAGGGCGTCGAGCTGGGCTGCTGGTTCGACGACGTCGTGCATCCGCGCGGCAGCCGCCGCCCGGGCTACCGCGATGGTGACTGCCCGGTCGGCGAGGCCACGGCGGCCTGCATCGTCAACCTGCCGCTGGGCTTGCATGCCCGTCTCAGCCAGGGGCAGATGCTTGCGCTGCAGCGGCATCTGGCCGGCCCGGAGCCCCGGCCATGAGCCTGCGGCGCCGCTTCGCACAACTGGCCGCCGCCTCCGCCATCAGCCAGGCCTTGCCGATGGCGATGGCGCCGCTGCTGACGCGCGCCTTCGGCGCCGAGGCGCTGGGCCAGTGGGCCTGGTTTGCCGCCGTGGCGGCCAGCTTCGCGACCGTCGCCAATGCGCGCTACGAGTACGCCATCCCGCTGCCGCGCCGCCGTGTCGACGCCGGGCTGCTGCTGGTGCTGGCGCTGGGCCTGAGCCTGTTGATCGGTGCGGCCACGGCGCTGCTGGCCTGGGGTCTGGGTGCCTTGCCCGCGGGCGCGCTGGGCGGGCGCTGGTCACACGCAGCCTGGTTGCGCGAGGCCGCGCTGGCCCTGGCGGTGGTGGTGGCGCTGACGGGCCTGCAGCAGGCGCTGATGCTGTGGAACAACCGCCACGGCCGCTTCGGCGCGATCGCCCAGGCGCGCGTCGGCCAGCAGGTGGTGCTGGCCCTGGCGCAACTGGCGGCCTGGGGCGCGGGCTGGTTGACGGCCGCCGCGTTGGTGGCGGCGCAGTTGCTGTCGCTGCTGGTGGCGCCGGCCTGGCTGCTGTGGCGCGGGCAGCCGGCGCGGCTGCGTATGGCCCGCACGGCCGTGGCGGCGCGGCGGCGCTGGCGGCGCCTGCGCGCCGTGGCCTGGCGGCACCGCCAGTTCCCGCTGGTCAACAGCCCGCATGCCTTCGTCAACAGCCTGCAGGAGGCGCTGGCGCTGTCGCTGATCGCCGCCTCGGCGGGCGTGGCGGCGGCGGGCTGGTATGCGGTGATGGTGCGGCTCGTGAAGGCGCCGGCCACGCTGGTGGGCGGGGCCTTGTCCGAGGCGCTGCTGTCCACATTGGCCCAGGACTGGCGCGAAGGCCGCAGCCTGCGCCCGACGCTGGCGCGCGCGATGCGCGGGCTGCTGCTGCCGGCCGTGGTGGGCGCGGCGGTGCTGGCGCTGGTGGGGCCAACGCTGTTCGGCTGGGCGCTGGGCAGCGACTGGACGACGGCGGGTGACTACGCACGCTGGTTCGCGCCCTATGTCGCGGCACACTTCGTCTGCGCGCCGCTGACCGTGGCGCCCATGGTCACGCAGCGCCAGACCGGCGCGCTGGCATTCAGTCTGGTGGGCAATGCGCTGTACGTGCTGGCGCTGGCGGGGATGCTGCACGCCGGCCGGCCGGTGACCGAAGCGTTGGGCGCCGTGTCGGTCGTGATGCCCTTGTACTTTGCGGCCTACCTGGCCTGGCTGTACCGCGGCGCGGTGCCGCCTTCTCGCACGGAGACTTGAGTTGAAACTGGTGTTGATCGGCGATGGCGAAAGCCCGCACCTGCTGAAGTGGGCGCGCATGCTGGCGCCGCGGGTACGCCTGGCGGCCATCTCGTCGCGCGGCTTTGCGCCCGGCTGGGAGCTGCTGCTGCCGGACGCCGAACGCCTGGCGCTGAACACCTCGCCCGATCACGCGGGCGGCAATCTCGCCATCGTCAAGATGCTGCCCCGTGTCGGCGCCTGGCTGGCCGGCACCGACCCCGACTGGATCCATGCGCACTACCTGACCTCGCACGGCACGCTGGCCTGGGCGGCCAAGCTGGGCTGGCGGCTGCGGGCGCAGATCGCCGGCTCGGCCTGGGGCAGCGACATCCTCGTGACGCCCAACCAGGGCGGCGCCTACCGCTGGATGACCAAGAAGGTGCTGCGCAGTTGCGCCGTGACGACCTCGGACTCCCACTTCATGGCCGATCGCATGCGCGAGCTGGGCGCGCGCGAGGTCATGGTGTTCCCGTTCGGCCTGGAGGCTATGCCCAAGCAGAACGCGAAGAAGCAGCCTTGGCTGTGCTTTGCCAACCGCGGGCTGGAGCCCATCTACCGGCCGCAGCGCGTCATCGAGGCGTTCGCGCGCATCGCGGCGGCGCAGCCCGAGGCGAGGCTGGTTGTCGCGAACGACGGCTCGCTGCGTGCCGCGCTTGAGGCAGACGTGGCCGCGCGAGGCCTGGCCGACAAGGTCAGCTTCGTCGGCCGCCTGGACGCCGCGGCGCAGGCCAGCCACTACGCGCGCTCGACCTGGTTCCTGAGCCTGCCCGAGAGCGACTCGGTGTCGGTCTCGGTGCTGGAGGCCATGGCGCATGGCTGCGTGCCGCTGCTGTCCGAGTTGCCGGCCAACCGCGAAGTCATCGGCGACTCGGCGCGCGGGCTGATCGTCGGCTCGCTGGACGACCTGCCGGCCCGCATGGTGGCGCTGGACACGACGCGACTCGCTGCGATCAACCGCGACTGGGTCGCCGCCAACGGCCTGTTCGAGCCACACGTGCAGCGCTTCCTGACCCGCCTGCGGGAGCTGTCGACATGAGGTTGCTGCTCGTCAACCACTACGCCGGCTCCCCCGCCCACGGCATGGAGTTCCGCCCCTACTACCTGGCCCGCGAATGGGTCAGGGCAGGGCACGAGGTCACCATCGTCGCGGCGTCGTACTCGCATGTGCGCGCTGTGCAGCCCGAGGTCGGCAGCGAGCCGCGCGAAGAAGTCATCGACGGCATCCACTACCGCTGGCTGCCTACGCCGCACTACGCCGGCAACGGCGTGGGCCGTCTGCGCAACATCCTGTCCTTCCTGCGCCAGCTGCGCGCCGATGCCTGGCGGCTGACGCGCGAATTCCGGCCCGATGCCGTCATCGCGTCCAGCACCTACCCGATGGACATCTGGGTCGCGAGGAAGCTCGCGCGGCTGGCGAAGCCCGAGCGTGCGCCGGGCGCTGCCGGCCCGTCGCGGGCCAAGCTGGTCTACGAGGTGCACGACCTCTGGCCGCTGTCGCTGATCGAGCTGTCCGGCATGTCGCCGCGCCACCCCTTCGCCATGCTATGCGGCAAGGCCGAGGCGGAGGCCTACCGCGACGCCGATGCCGTCGTCTCCATGCTGCCCTGCGTGCACGAGCACATGGCGTCACGGGGCCTGGACCTGAAGAAGCTGCACATCGTGCCCAATGGCTTTGCGCCCGAGGAATGGCAGGGCCAGTCGGCCCCGCTGGGCGCAGCACTGGCCTCACATCTGGACGCCGAACATGCTGCCGGCCGCGTGGTCGTTGGCTATGCCGGCTCCATGGGCCTGCCCAACGCGCTGGACGTGCTGCTCGACGCCGCCGCGCGGCTGAAGGATGCACCGCTGAGCTTCGTGCTCGTCGGCGGCGGCCACGAGGCCGCCCGCCTGGCCGAGCGTGCCGCGGCCGAGGGGCTGACGAATCTGCGCTTCTTTCCGCCCATCCCCAAGGCCCAGATCCCGACGTTGCTGGCCCGCTTCGACATCGCCTACATCGGCTGGCAGCGCACGCCCATCTACCGCTTCGGCATTGCGCCCAACAAGCTCATCGACTACCTGATGGCCGGGCGCGCCGTGCTGCATTCCGTCGAGGCTGGCAACGACCCGGTCGCTGAGGCCGGCGCTGGGTTGACCGTCGCGCCGGAGGCCCCGCAGGCCGTCGCTGACGGGTTGCTGAAGCTGGCGGCTCTGTCGCCCGAAGAGCGCGCCGCGATGGGCCAGCGGGGTCGTGCGTTCGCGATGGCGCATCACGCCTACCCGGTGCTGGCGGCGCGTTTCATCGAGGCCTTGTCGTGAGCGAACTCGAGCAGATCGCCCAACGCTACGCCCGCCGCCAGGCTCGTGGTGATGGCGGCGACCGCTACAGCCTGCTGCGTCCCGAGGTCTGGCAGATGTGGCAGGAGCGCCAGCGTGCCTTGCTCAAGCTGCTGGCCAAGCGCGCCGGCGAACCAGCCGACTGGCGTGCCACCGAGGTGGGGTGCGGCGCCGGCGGCAACCTGCTGGACCTGCTGCGACTGGGGCTGGTGCCCACGCACCTCACCGGCATCGAACTGCTGCCAGAACGCCTGACCGCCGCGCGCGCCGCCCTGCCAGAGAGTGTTCACCTGCTGGCCGGCGACGCGTCCGTCGCCGCCGTGCCACCGGCGAGCCAGGACTTGGTGCTGCAGTCCACCGTCTTCTCGTCCATCCTCGACGATGCGTTGCAGCAGCGCGTGGCCGACGCGATGTGGGCATGGTTGAAGCCGGGCGGCGCCGTCGTCTGGTACGACTTCACCGTCAACAACCCGCGCAACCCCGACGTGCGCGGCGTGCCGCTGGCACGCGTGCGACAGCTCTTCCCGAACGGCGGCTTCACCGCACGCCGCGTCACGCTCGCACCCCCTTTGGCCCGCGCGCTGCCAGGCGCTTACGCGCTGTTCAATCTCATTCCCTGGCTGCGCACCCATCGGCTGGTTCTGATCGAGAAGCCCCTGTAGTGCGTGATCCGCGAAAATCCCCCCAATGACTGCCCAGCCCTTCCTCCCTTTTGCCTTGCCTGACATCGGCGACGACGAGATCGCCGAAGTCGTCGACACGCTGAAATCCGGCTGGATCACGACCGGCCCCAAGGCCAAGCGCTTTGAGCAGGCCTTCGCCGACTTTCTCGGTGACCCGCAGATCGAATGCATCGCCGTCAACTCGGCCACGGCCGGCCTGCATCTCGCGCTTGAAGCCATCGGCCTGGGCCCCGGCGATGAGGTCATCACGACCACCCACACCTTCACGGCCACCGCCGAGGTCGTGCGCTACCTGGGCGCCGACGTGAAGCTGGTCGACATCGACCCGGCGACGCTGAACATCGACATCGCCGCCATCGAAGCCGCGATCACGCCCAGGACCAAGGCCATCCTGCCCGTGCACTATGCGGGCCTCGCCTGCGACATGCTGGCCATCCTCGACATCGCCCGCCGCCATGGCCTGCGCGTCATCGAGGATGCCGCGCACGCGCTGCCGACGACGCTGGAGAAGGAGCTGATCGGCACACTGGGCAGCGACGCGACGGTCTTCAGCTTCTACGCCAACAAGACCATGACGACGGGCGAAGGCGGCATGCTGGTCACCCGCAACGCCGAGCTCGCCAAGCGTGCGCGCATCATGCGCCTGCACGGCATGAGCCGCGACGCCTTCGATCGCTTCACGGCCAAGGTGCCCAGCTGGTACTACGAGATCGTCGCGCCAGGGTTCAAGTACAACCTGACGGACATTGCGGCGGCCCTGGGATTGCATCAGCTCAAGCGCCTGCCCGCGTTCCAGACGCGGCGGGAGCAGATTGCGAGGCGCTTCCAGGAGGCTTTCGCCGACTTGCCGCTGATCCTGCCGCCTGAGGCGCCCGAGGGCGATACGCATTCGTGGCATCTGTACGTGGTGCGCCTGGCCGACGACGCGCCCATCACGCGTGACGCCTTCATCGAAGGCATGTATGCCGCGGGCATCGGCTGCAGCGTGCATTACGTGCCGCTGCATCTGCATCCCTACTGGCGCGATCGCTACGAACTGACGCCGGAGCAGTTCCCGCAGTCGCAGAAGGCCTTCGAGCGCACGGTCAGCCTGCCGCTGTACACGGCGATGAGTGATGCCGATGTGGAGCGTGTCGTCGCTGCGGTGCGTGGGCTGCTGGCTTGAGCAAGCGAATCTTCGATGTGACCTGCTCAGCGCTGGGACTGCTGCTGCTGTCGCCTCTGCTGCTGCTGATCGCCATCTGGATCAAGTTCGATTCGCCCGGTCCGGCACTGTTCCGCCAGACTCGCGTCGGCCGCTTTGGCGTGCCGTTCACGATCCACAAGTTCCGCACAATGCGAGTCGAGCCCGGGCCGGCGATCACGGTTGGTGTCGATCCACGCATCACGCGTTCGGGAGTCCTGCTGCGTACCAGCAAGCTCGATGAACTGCCCCAGCTTTGGGATGTGTTGCGCGGCGCGATGAGCTTGGTCGGGCCGCGGCCCGAGCTGCCGCTGTATGTCGCGCTGTACCCGGAAGACTTGCGTGAGCGGGTCTTGGCGGTGCGTCCCGGTCTCACGGACCCGGCTTCGCTAGCTTTCAGTCATGAGGCGACCCTGCTCGCTGCGGCGGCCGATCCTGAGCGCGAGTATCGCGACGTTATCCTGCCGGCCAAGCTGAGGCTGGCAGTGGACTACGCCAGCCATGCGGGCCTTGCGGCAGACCTCCAGGTGCTTCTCAAGACGCTGGCGCGTGTACTGCGCGGCTGACAATCTCGCCCATGAACTGGCTATTTCTCGACACGCTCCTCACCCGCCTGCGCCCGCACCGGGAGGCGCTGGCGCTGATGCTGGATGCACTTGTCGTCGCGTTTGCCTGGCAGGCCACCTACCTGTTCCGCCTGGGCTTCGAACGCTGGTTCTCCGCGCGACCCGCCTATGACTGCTGGGTGCTTCTCGGCCTGGTCATCCTCTACGCCATGTCTTTCCGGCTGCTGCATGTGCCCAAGGGCATGTGGCGCTTTTCTGGCTTCGGCGAGATCAAGCGCCTTGCTGCGGCGTGCCTGGTGGCGGGCCTGGTGGGCGCGACCGTCATCCTGATGTCCCGTCTGGAGGCCGTACCGCGCGCCGTACTGGCATTGCACCCCATCTTCTCCCTGATGCTGCTGGCGATGATGCGAATGGCTTACCGCATGTTGTATGAGCACATGCGCAGCCGCATCAGCGGCAGCGCCCATGAGCAGCGTCGTGCGTTGGTGATGGGCGCTGGCGATGCCGGGAGACTGCTCGTGGCTGGAATCCAGCACAGCCAGGGTTGGGTGGTTGTGGGGTTCCTGGACGATGCACCCGAGAAGCGCGGCGCCAGGGCTGCAGGCATACCCGTGCTGGGCACCCTAGAGGAAGCGCCGCGCTTTGCGCAACTCCACGGCATCACGCACCTGATCTTCGCCATGCCCGCGGCCACACCCGCCCAGCGTCGCCGCGCGCTGGATCTGGCCGGCCATACGGGTCTGCCTGTGCTGACCATACCCAGCAGTCAGGAACTTCTCGCAGGCCTGCATGTCGACCAGGTGCGTGACATCGAACCCGAGGACCTGCTTGGCCGTGAAGCCGTGAACCTGGACGAGGGGGGGATCAGCGAATGCCTGAACGGCAAGGTCGTCCTGATCACGGGTGCTGGCGGATCGATAGGGTCGGAGCTGTGTCGCCAGGTGGCGCGATACGGCCCATCGAAGATCGTGCTGTACGAACTGAGCGAATTCGCGCTGTACTCGATCGAGCAGGACTTGAGTGAACGGTTCCCGCACATTCCGCTGGTGAAACTGATTGGGGATGTAAAGGATTTGGAACAGCTGCGTCACGTCTTTGCCAAGTACAAGCCCCTGATAGTCTTCCATGCGGCGGCGTACAAGCATGTGCCACTGATGGAGGAAGAGAACGCCTGGGCAGCGCTGCGCAACAACACGCTCGGCACCTATCGGGCCGCGCTGGCGGCGATCGAGGCCGGGGTGGAGCGTTTCGTACTGATCTCAACGGACAAGGCCGTCAATCCGACCAATGTGATGGGCGCCAGCAAGCGGGCTGCAGAAATGGTGCTGTCAAGTCTTGCCACCCGCGGCGGTCGCACAAAGCTGATGGCCGTGCGCTTCGGCAATGTGCTCGGCTCGAGCGGTAGCGTGATCCCGAAGTTCAAAGAGCAACTGGCCAAAGGCGGCCCGCTGACGGTCACCCATCCGGACATCACGCGCTACTTCATGACGATCCCGGAGGCGGCGCAGTTGGTGCTGCAGGCGGCGGTCATCGCGGAAAGCGGGCAGGTGTATGTGCTCGACATGGGCCAGCCGGTGAAGATCCTGGATCTTGCGCGAAACATCCTGTTGCTGAGTGGGCATCGCGACAGTGGTGTGAAAATCGAGTTCATAGGTTTGCGACCGGGCGAGAAGCTCTATGAGGAATTGCTTGCTGACGAGGACCTGACTCTGGCGTCATCGCATGATCGGCTGAGGATCGCGCAGTTGAAGGAAGTGGCAGGAGAGGCATGGTTGAATGCCATCGTCGGCTGGCTCGCTCCACCTGAGGCTGACGTGGTGGAAAGAGCGCTTCGCCAGAAGTTGCAGCAGTTCGTGCCTGAATATCTGCCGCGTTGATCCCAACCCAGGAATACGAGAGGCGAAATCGATCGCCGAGGATGAAAATGAACCAGAGAAGCAAAGTCGTTCTGACGCTGGGTCTGATCACCTTGCCGGGGACCGCCTTCGCGTATGTCGATCCTGGCAGTGGCTTGATGCTGCTGCAAGGGCTGATTGCCCTTGTAGGGGCGGTGGTCGTCGCAGTGCGTAATCCCGTGGCCGCGCTCAAGCGCCTGATCGCGAAGATCCGGCGCAAATGAGAGATCCCCAGGCGTCGCTGACCTTCGAGGCGGACAGGGTGCTGCGTCACCTGAATGCACCGTTGGCACCAGACCATTTCCTACATTCAGGCCTCGCGCGCCTGTGGGTGGAGCGCGGGGACCTCGTGCAGTTTGAGATCCTGTCGCCGACGACGCTGGCCGCGCGACGACTGAAGTTCGTCACGCATCCCTTTGAATGGAGTGACAGCCAGCTGCATGCTGCGGCCCGTTTCACCCTGCGTCTGCAAGAGGAAGCGGTGGCTGCGGGATTCGATCTCAAGGATGCGTCGGCGTGGAATGTCATCTTCGACGGAACGCGACCTGTGTTTTGCGACCTGATGTCGCTTCAGCCCTTGCGGGACAAGAAGTGGTGGGCCGCGGGACAGTTTGCGCGGCATTTCATCCTGCCTTTGCTGCTTTCGCGCCGTCGCGGACTGCAGGCTCACCAGGCATTTGCGATGTGGCGGGACGGCGTGCCGGAGCACGTGGCTCGGGAGATGTTGGGCCCCACGCGGTTTTTCGGCAGGTATTGGCCGTTGATGGCGAGCGGCCCGACACGCGACGCGCACAACGCAGCGGCGGGGTCTTGCCCGCGTGACGACGACAGCGACGCGATCAAATCCTTCCGCAGTTCCTTGCTGGGTGGACTCTCCTGGATGCTCGACGGCGTCAGTCCACGCCCCGACCAGGCGCGCCATGCGACCTACTGGCAGGACTACGCCGAGGCACGCGCGCACTACGAGGCCAACACGCTAGAGGTAAAGCGCCAGCAGGTGGCACAGTGGCTCGCGCGGCTCAAGCCGGCATGGGCGCTGGACTTGGGTTGCAACGCCGGTGAGTTCAGTCGACTTGCCTCAGCTGCGGGCGCGCAGGTGATCGCTGTCGATGCGGATCACGGCGCCATGGAACGCGTCTGGGCGAGCGCTGACCCAGCCCTGCATCCGGTCGTGGCCCATCTGGACGACCTCAGCGGCGGTCGAGGCTGGGCAGGGCGCGAGCACCCGGGTCTGGCTGACCGTCTGGTGCAGTCTGTAGATTTGACGATGATGCTCGCGCTCATCCACCACTTAGCGGTCAGCGCGTCGATCCCACTGCAAGAGATCGCCGCGTTTGCAGCGCGTTGCACGCGCCGCGCGCTGATCATCGAGTTGATCTCAAGCGACGATGTCCAACTGCGCTCGTTGTGCGAGCAGCGCCTGCGCGACCCGTTGGAGTTCGGGATCGACCGTCAAAAGGCGGCATTTGCTGCCGCTGGATTCGAGCTTATCGAGCAAGTCGAGTTGGGATCAGGTGAGCGCATGCTAGCGCTGATGCGTCGCGCCGCCTGACTTCATCTGGCAGGCACTTCAGTGGGGCTGCGCTGAACCATCAGCCGCGGCACGGGGCTTCGATGTGTCGACGCAGGACATCAAGTCAGTGAGCAACTTCTCGAGCTGGTAGGCGTTGCCGATCCGGTCGGCGCAAAAGCTGGCCGGCTTCGTGAACAGCGCGATGCCCCGCTCGTCCACTTCCTTGAGTCTGGCGGGGAACAATGCTTCGGCCTTGGGGTCGGCGCGCCAGCCACGCGAGCGAAGGATGCCGTGATCGCCGAAGATGACCACTATCGCGTTCGGATCCAGCGAGCCGATCGTGGCGAGATAGTCCTGCATCATCACGGTCGCGTGCTGCGAGTTTCGCAAGTGGGTGTCGATGAATTCCGCCTTGTCCGCGGCGAGGTAGTCCCGATAGGTGAGGTTCGTGTGCTCGGGAAGCGCGATATAAGACCACACGATCCAGGCCGAACTGTCCGACGCGGCCTTCTTGATGAAGGTGTTCGTAACGTGGTGATGCGCCTGTACCTCGTCCTCCTGGCCGGTCAAGCGCTGCGCCACCTTCTGGGTACCTCTGCATAGATGCAGGCCGACACGGATAGGCGCCAGCGAGCAAAATCCTATGCTTCGTTGGGGTTCGTAGGCGTCCAGATTCTGCAGGGGATGAAGGGTGCCGAAATAGTTGTTTTGGTACAGGAACGCGACCTTGTAGCCAGCGGCGTGGGCCTTGTCGACGCCGGTCGATGGCGAATCTATCGTGAGGGATGCCGATTCCTCAATCGGACTGTCCCCGAAGGCGCTCCAGGGCATCTGCCGCTCCTGCAGCACGTCGATGACCGATTGCATTGAATATGGGCGCGACGAGCGAGCGTTGACCGATTCCCTGAATCCCTCGTGAGCCAGAACTGCTTGCCAAGGCGGGGAGCGGCCAAACGTAGCCGAGTAGTAGTCGGTCTCGCTCATGGCGTCGAACATCAACAGATAGATGTTGGGTGGCTTGGCTCCGTGTGACTGCGTCGGTGCTGTGATCGCGGACCGGGGCGGTGGTGGCGCACGTCGGTGCGTCGAGGACTGGACGGCTGCCATGGCGATGGCCAGGATCAACGCCGTCAGGATCGCGCGGGAGGCACGGTCGAAGGTCAGACCTAGAAACGCCGCCAATGCCACCAACGGAAGGCAGGCAAGCTTTGTCACCTGGTTCCATTGCATGAAGACAAGAAAGCTGTAGGCGAACGAGACTGTCACGCAGAGCGCTGCAATAGCGGCCGGGATCCATCGTCTAGTCCCCGTGACGGGCGCTCTCCTGCAAACCAACCATGTGGTCACGCCGCAGATGGATGCCAACACCAGTGAATTGATCGCGATGCCCGCCGAGATGTACGCCAGCGACAACCCGGAAAAGGTCCGCCAGGCGTTTGCCACGACCCAGGCATACGGGAGCAGGCAGAACCAGAACACCCTGGCTGACACGAGGCGGGCCGTGTTCGTCATCGAGGCCTGACGGCCTGTAAATAGGCGTCCGCGATCGCCGAGGCGGTATAGCGCGAACGCAGCGTTGTGCGGTCGCCGCTGCTGGTCGTGGAAGCGTCGAGCGCCAGCCGCAGGTCTTGCGCGCTCTTGAAGTAGCAAGCGCCCTTACCCGCGGTCCTGCGATTGAACTCGACGTCGAAGCAGAGGATGCCGCAGTCGTAGAACAGCATTTCCACGAGCGAAGGGTTCGTACCTCCTACGCTGTGGCCATGCAGGTAGTACTCGCAGCTCGCCCGCAGCTCAGCGAGTTGAACGGGGTCGTAGATCGGGTCCAGCAGTCGAAGCCGTGGCTCCTGCGCGTATCTCGAGCGCAACGAGCGAGCGTAGTCGCTGTGATTCCAGTTGCCGATGATGGTGTATTCGGCAAGTGTCGATTGCAGCGCACCGTCGATCAGCAGTTCCAGGTTGTTCTCAGGTTCGATCCGACAGATCGTCAAGCCGGTCCGTGGCTTGCGATTGGGGTGGTCCACGCGCAGGACGTGGTCACCCGGATAAGCAATGCAGGTCGACTTGCACTTCGCGGACTCTGTGAGGAAGTCCCGAAGCGCTTCGTTGTCGTAGACTACATGGTGCGAGAACCATTGCGCAAGCGTATCGAAGACCTTGAGCAGTCGGCGCTTGTTCGCCGAGAACTTCGTGCGACGCCATTCGACGCCATCCACATTGACGACCAAGCGTTTGCCTGTGAGTGAGCACAGCGCCCGAAAGAGCGGAAACCACAGTCCGCCGGACACGCCGAGAACCACGATCTGCCGGCTCCTCGAGAACACGCGCACGAATGCCAGGGCATCATGGAGCACCGAGGAGGCCCCGTTGGCGGACACCGTCAGAAACTCGCGGTGCACGCCCTGAAAATCGGGTGACCGGTCCGGGTACAGGCGGGCGTCGCAGGTGACGATAACTGGAATTCCGCGCGCCGCGATGGTGGGCGCGCAGTGCTCGAGGAAGGATTCGAAGCCACCATATCGATTCGGGATGCCGGCCGATCCGATGAATGAGATGGTCATTGCTGCCCGCCTTTTTGACGCGCACCAATGATGTCGGCATAGCCGGCGAGCAACCGAGCGCAATAGGCGGACTCGCTGTGACGCTCGCGGATCAACTCGAGGGAGTTCCTGCCCATCGCAGCACGTGTCTCGCTGGACGAGCAAGACGCTTCATCAAGGGACCGCAGCAGGGAGGCCTTGTCGGAAGGCGAGAAGATGAGGCCTGTCGAGCCGTGCCGCACCAGTTCAGGAATGCCGCCGATATCAGCGCCCAGGACCGGCGTCCCAGCCCCGAAACTCTCTAGAACCGACATCGGATTGTTCTCGTACCACTCGGAGGGGACCACGCTGAAGCTGGCGTGTCGCATCTCCTGCCTGAGGGTCGCAGCGGGCAGCTTGCCGAGAAATTCAATGTTGGCGCAGTCCGCGTACCTGCCGCGCAGAACGTCCGACAAAGGGCCGTCGCCTGCAATCCTCAGGCGCAGATGCGGCCGCTCCCGGAATGCCGCGCACATCAGGTCAACACCTTTCTCGTGGGACAACCTTCCTGCATACAGGAAAGGTGCGTCTGCCGCGACCTCCGCGGGCGCCTCGGCGAGATCTTGATCGCTGATGAAGTTGTAGAGGACGGAAGATTGCGCGCGGATGGCCGGCAGGTACTGCGCGTGCTTGTCCAGGCAGAACTGCGAGACCATGAAAAAGTGATCGATGTGGTCCAGGTAATTGAAGTACCGGTCGCGCACCCAGCTCTCGCCTGCGGACAACGCGCTGGCGAACAGACTGCTGCGATTGCAGCGCAGCGCGACGGCGTGCCGCTTCTCTCCGGAAGCGCAGCGCTCGCAAACGCCTTGCTGCTGCGTGTACAACGTGCTGATCGGGCAGAGCATTCGATACTCATGCACGGTCATCACGCAGGGGATTCCCAGGCGGCGCAGCGCGGCCAATACCGCCGAGCTCAGCTGGCCATAAAAGATGTGCAGGTGCGCAATGTCGGGCTTGAATGAGGCAACCAGACCTTCGATGGCCTGGGCAGCGTCGGGTCGGTAGACGAAGTCGCGAATGTTGCCCAGGGTTCGCACCGGATTGCGGCTGAAATAACTGTTTTGAGGAAGAAGTGCGGTGGTTTTGCGGGCATCGAAGGATTCATCGCCGCAACTGAGCGTGGCGACATCGTGCTTTCGATCTAGCAGCATGCGGGTCGTCAACTGGAATACCCGGTCGGATCCGCCTCGAATGTTCTCGAAATTATTGAGCTGGAGAATGCGCATGCGTGGCAGATCGTCTATTTATGAGCGACGTGGAGGCGGGATTTCGAGTACGGCCGACTGCGTCGGCCGCGAGGAAAAAGCAAAGAAAGTACAGCCCGTATCTGGATAGCAGAATCTGCGACGAGAAGGAAATGACTAGGATGGCCACGCAAAACAGTTGCAGAGTTGCGCTGTCGGGCGTTCGCGGTCTCATGGAGTGCGCACCCCTGAAACCGAGGCCAATCAATGCTGCGCCGCCTAAAACGAACGGCAGCCCGCCCACCAGCAAGAAGCCGAACCACATGATGTCAAAAACGGCAATGGCACCGCCGTCGGCAAACAGCTCAGGCAGCAGACCAGCGAGGTAGAGCGTTTCCACCAAATCGTTAAGTGGCGTTGGCATGCCGCCCACCAGCAGCCGACTCCCCCCTGTCGACAGCAGCTCGGGCAGAGCCAGCAGCATGCCCAGCCGTTGATAGGTCAGTACGAGGATGAAGTCGTCCCAGTTGTTGCCCGGGCCGAGGTAGATTTCCGGTAGGAACCAGATGAACAGCCCGCCGACCAGGGTCAGGCCGCAGACCATCGGCCAACGGTAGCGCCGAATCCAGGACTTGCCCCGCAGACTGTGGACCATACTCACAGCAAGTGCCGCCAGCATCGTCGTGTTAGAGCGGCCGCAGACGATGATCAGGAGGGCTGCGGGCACCATGGGAGAGTCAGTTCGGCGAGTGAGAGCAAAGCAAAGCAGAAGCAGCCCAACGTAGCTCAGCTCGATGGGATTGCGCAGCGTGAGCGACGCGAAGGACTTGCCAAGGCTCAGACTCGTGAGAACAGCGTTGGTCTTTTCCGCCGGAGTGAAGCCCTCATGCAGGGTCTGCAAGGATTTCGCCAAAGCGTCCGAAAGCAGCAGTTGCGTGAAAGCAAGTGCGGCGAGGGTGAGCGTGACAGTGCTCAGGGCTGCCGACAGTTCATCAATAGCTTGAGAACCATCCTGGTTCGCCGGCAGGAAGCAGCCAGGGCGAGACAGCACCGTGGCAACGAAGGTAACCCAGACGGTGTACCTTAGCGCTGCGAGGATGAACTCGTGATTGCCGCTCCCCGAGGCCAATGAAGTGGCTAGCGAGACGAGATACAACATCGCGGGGACAAGGATCCACCATCCGTAGGCGCCGAGCAGGGTCTTTGTACCGCGCTTGGCTCCTAGGGCGAGACCTAGCAGCGCCACAATGTCAACGCCTTGGGTCGCCACCGAATAAAGCGTCGCCGAACCTGTGACGAGATAGACGGCCATCGCTACGCTGTCAACCCACAGCGGCAAAAGCAGCAGGCCTACCAGAAGCGCCACTCGACGGCGAGGCGCTGGTCGCGAGGTGAGCTGGCCTGCTGCCTTTGCGTCAACTGGGCGCGACATTCGAGTGCCGATCAAAGAAGCGCGCCTGACCGCGCCGTGCGCGCCAACGCAGGGCCAACATGCTTGCGTTCAGGCTAATACTCTCTAGAGCGGTGATGGATTGCGGCCGCCAAGTGGTATGGCTGGTGCGCTGTGCCAGCCCGATGAAGTCCCTGCTGGTGCGCTCGATACTGAAATCCAACGCCCGGAGCTGGGCACGCCGAGTATGTTCGGCATACCCAGCCTCCGTCGCCATGCTCAAGGTTTCCAGGCAGGTGTCGAAACTTGTGAGGGGATATGGCAGGCCCGCATCATGGTAAGACAAGCCATTCGTATCGTGAAGGAAACCGTACGTGCCTGCGTCGACCGCGTGTTCGATGCCGATGATCGCCGGGACGCCGGCCGCCGACGCCTCTATTAGCACAGTTCCACTGCCAACGAATGCCAAAGCGCCCTCGAGCACCTCAGCAATGCGTTCATAGGCTATGGTCCCCTTCAAGTGCACCTGCTGCTGCAACCCCAATGTAGCGATCTGCTCGCGCAGGGCCGATTCGCATTCGCCGGTGCCATATATGTCGTATTGAAGCTCCAGCCCGCGGCTCCTCAGTCGGGCGATTGCTTCCAGCATTTGACTGTTATAGGTCTTGAAAGGTGTTAGTCGACCGATGGAGACGACACGCCGCGATCTTTTGCCTAGGGCAACTGCTCCGGCGCCTTGAGCATCTATTCCAATAGGAGTCAGCAACCCGGCGCGGTAGTCAATGCCGAAGCGCGCCGTATGGACCAATACCGAGCTCTCGTTAAAAAAGACCACGTGTTCAGGCGGCAACCCGCGGAATAGCGTTTCGGCGCGCCGCACGAATGTCACATCTTCGTCCTCGAAGAGATACTCGCGGTCATGATAGACCCCGACGGTCAACCTCCCGAGCGCGGCCACGGCGCTCAGCCGGGCCGCCAGCAGCAGCGAGCCGGTGTCAGCGGCGTGACAGACGTCAGGTACGTCCTTCAGCCACTGACGCAGCGCTGGGCCGTCCAGTGGCAGCACGAATCGCAACAAGGGTTTGTCAAGGATGGGCCGCCAGGGTCCAGCGGGAATGAACTGGTCGAGGTAAGCAATGCGGGCGTGGTCGCTCAGCTGGGCCAGTAAGCCAGGATCCGCACGGCGGGTGGCAAGCAACACGGAAACGCGAACACCAGCCCGGGCTAGAGATCGGCTAAGGCGAACCAGCAACGTTTCGACACCGCCCAACGGCAAGCCAACATAGACGAAAAGGATGTGCATTCGATCTCAGCGCGCAGGGGTGGTGGGTAGGGCACGCAGATAAATGCGGTACACCAGCACGCACAGTGGCAAATACAGCGCGTAGGTCAATACGTAGGCATAGCTCGCACCTGCCGCGCCATAACGGCCGATCAGCATCCAGCCTGCGAGCAGCATCATGCCCCCTTGGAAGAATTCAGCCGCAACGTGCAGCCTCAGATTGCCACGCGACAGACCGACAAAACCCAGCACAAGCGACAGCGAGCGAAGCGCGTCGCCGCAGGATTGCCAGGGCAGCAATGTGACCGCTGAGCCGAACTCTCGTGAAAACAGCAGCGCAACCAGACCTGCCGCAAATTGGAACGTGAATAAAGTGATTACGGCTACGACGGGCACAAGAAAGCGGTAGGCCTCGCTGACCAGGCGCTGAAGGCCAAGGCGATCGTTCACCGTCGCCACGCGAGGAAGAAAGTAGCTGCTCAGCAGGGCGCCAATGAACTGGAGCGAAGCGTCAGAGTAACGAAGTACAGCCTGCCATCCTCCAACTTCGGACCAGCCGCCGTGTTCCAGCAGGCGGTCTCTGAGAAGGATCTGAACCAGCGGCATCGCGATCGCTGAAATCAGTACCATCAGGCTGAACTTGCCCAGATACAAGGCGTCGGGCCAATGAATTCCCCATTGACGCCAGCGCGGCCAACCGCTGCGCCAGAGCTGGTGCGCAGCGTAGACGATTGCTGGACAACAGGCTGACCATAGCAGTCCGTAGGCAGCGCCTAGCACGCCCCACGTGGCCGCCAGCCACGCCATGCCACTGAGGCCCGCGATGACGGCGATTGAGGAGGCCACTGCGAAGGTTTGGGTCTTCTTGTCAGCGATGATCTTTGCGGAGGCCAGCGCGGCAAAGCTGAGTGCGAACTGCAGCAGTGCAAACAGCTCGATGACACGGACAAAGTTCTCCGACTTGAACAGCAACTGGCTCAATGGCGCCGCTGTAGCCAAGATCACGGATGCCACGATGAAGGAAGCGCCCAAACCCAACGTGGAGGCGGTCAGCCAGAAACGCTGTTCTGCTTGGGCATCCTGACGTCGCTGCGGCAAGCCCGTGATGACCCCGTTCTGAGTGCCACCAGCGGCAAGCAGGACGCAAATTGCCAACAAGCTCATGAGCTGACCGAGCTGCCCCAGACCCTGTGGGCCTGTGCTGACGGCGATGACCTTAACTGTCAGCACCCCGCCGAGCAGACGCAGGATGGTCGAAGCCCCGACTAACAGGCCGGCTGTCTTGAAATTCATTGAAAGCGTCGGCCGCAGCGGCGTCTGAGACTTAGCCGTGCCGCAGTGACGAGAGGACCACGTCGCAGACCTTGTCAACCTCGGCGTCAGTCAACTCGTAGTACAGCGGCAGGCGGACAAGGCAGCTGGAGAAGTGGTCGCTGTGGGGAAGTGGCCTGCCGTCATGCTTGCGCTGGAAGTACGGGCTGTCGTGAAGCGATAGATAGTGGAACACCGCATGTATTCCTTGTTCCTTTAGGCCAGCGATCAGCTTGGTCCGTTGTTCAAGGCCGCTGCACACGAGATAGAACATGTGTGCATTGTTCGTCGCGTAATCAGGAATTACGGGCAGCGTCACTCCGAACTCTGGCACCTGCGGGGCCAAGCGATCCCAGTAGCGCTGCCAAATCGACAGCCGCCGAGCCTGAATCGCTTCCAGATTCTCAAGTTGCGCGAACAGGTAGGCGGAAATGATGTCCGAGGGCAGGAATGACGACCCCACATCGACCCAACCGTATTTGTCCACCTCACCACGAAAAAACGAACTGCGGTTAGTGCCTTTTTCCCGCACGATCTCAGCGCGGCCGACATACTGTGGTTGGTTGACCACGAGCAGACCGCCCTCGCCCGCAATTACATTCTTCGTCTCGTGGAATGAAAAGGCAGACATTGCGCCAATGCCGCCCAATGGCCGACCTTTGTAATACGAGTCAATGGCTTGAGCGGCATCTTCGATTACGACCACCCCATATCGCTGTGCGATGGCCAGGATGCGGTCCATGTCACATGCTACGCCAGCGTAATGCACAACGACGATTGCGCGAGTGCGTGGCGTGATTAACGCTTCAATGGATTCAGCATCGATATTCGGATTGAGCCTCTCGCTATCGGCAAAAACGAGGGTCGCCCCACGCAGAACGAACGCGTTCGCGCTTGATACAAAGGTGAACGACGGCACGATGACTTCGTCGCCCTCTTTGATGTCGAGAAGCAGGGCGCTCATCTCCAGCGCGTCAGTGCACGACGTTGTCATCAACGCCTTTGCGAACCCGTAGCGTTGTTCGAAAAATGTGTGGCACTTCTTCGTGAACAGCCCATCGCCTGAAATCTTGCCAGATGCGACGGCCTGCGCGATATATACCAACTCTCGGCCGTGCAAGTATGGTTTGTTGAACGGAATCATTTGCTTTCCTCTTCAAGCAGCGTGGCTTCGAGATTCAACAACTCCTTGGAGCGAGCCTTGGCCCGTCTGGCGGGGTTCCCAATATATATTCCCCACGGTTCGGTACTCTTGTGAACTAAACTCATTGCTCCGACAGAGCATCCTTCAGCAACCGAGACGCCGGGAAAAATCACCGAACTAGCGCCAACAATGACATGCCTACCGAGGTGCACTGGCAATTTCGTCTCAGACTTGTATTTGCCCGGGACGGTCGGATTCGTCATGGTCTTGCCCGAATAGTCATCGGATTGGCTGAAGACTTGTACGAAATACGCCAAGCCCGCAAAGTCATCCAGCGTGATTCCAGCTTCTCCGCCGGCGAGCAGGCAATGTGGGGCGATGTGTACATATCGCCCGATAGTGATCTTGCCAGAAATAACGCAGAAATCGTCGATTCTTGAATTGTCTCCAATCTCGATCTTATCTGGGTTGTAGATCGCCGCCCTTGAGCTGATTTTGACGTTTTTTCCGAGAGACTTGAAGCCGAACGATTCTAATTCGGCGAGAGTTAGATATGCCATGTGAGTGTTCCGGTGGATCGACTCTTGACGGGTGGGGCCCCATCCGTTCGCATCGACGAGAGATCGCCGTCGGTATTAGATATTGGAGAGAGTGCGGCGGCGAGTGAAAACTATCAGGTAGGCCAGAGAAATAAGCAAGCCGGCTGCCACGCCGCCCAAAGTGATCAATGACCGTTTGGGCTTGCTCTTGCGCTCAGGCGGTGTGGCTGGGTCGACAACCTGGAATAGTAAGCCTTCGCGACTTTCATCTAATTTGGCCAATTCGAACTGGCGGGAATAGATCTCGAAGAGTGTTTCCTGGTATTTGAATTCGCGGTACGCTCCAACGTAGTCTTGATTTCCAGTACTGTCGGTCGGCTGCTCTATCGAGCTAAGTTGTGCTCTCAAACTCGAGAGCGCGGCCGCTTGCTGCTGTACTTCCACCGCGTTTTCGTTTAGCGTGCGGCGCATCGCCTGCAACCGCACCTCGGCTGCTGCTATAAGTGCTTTGGTACGGCCATATGATTCCGCTGCAAACTTGGGCTCGTTCTTCAGGGCCCCTGCGTTGATACCCGACTTCTGCAGCGCGATTTGCGCTTGGCTTAAACGGTCGCGCGCGGTATTCAGATGCTGTTCGAAGAATGTGCGCCGCTGTTGTGCCTCAGTCAAGGCGAGCCCATTGCTTAACGTGCGCAATTCCGAAATGAATGCGTTCGCCATGTCAGCCGCACGTTTCGGATCAGTGTCATCAACCTCTATGACAATTAGATTGTCCTTCTTGCCCTGAGTGATGTGAAGCCGCTGCCAGAGTTCTTTGCGAGTAGCCGCCCGATAATCCTTATCGTAGAGTTCCTGAAGATTGAATTTGTCGACGATGCGATCGGCGACTGTCACGCTTTGCAACAGGGAGACATATTGGTCAATAGGTGTTCTAACCCCCGTCGCGGCACCGGCGATGGATGACAGTGCGCCGAGCGATGCCAAGGCAGCTGCGGCGGGACCCTGCTGCGGCTGTGGACTGATGAAGGCTGCGCGCGCTGTGAATACTGGCGGGATGATGAACGCTGCACCGAGACCCACAGCTCCGCCGACGAGGGCGCCTATCGCAAGTCGCCTCCAATTCGGTAGAAGAAGGGCCACGTAATTGAAGTCCCGCGAACTGTCCGTCGGGTCTGCGCCGAGGTCTTGCAAATCTGCACTGCTCATGGAATTCAGTTGCGGATGGTTTTAAGGGCAGCGGCGCCAATGCCGAACTGATACAAGATCTGTGTCCAGTCCTTTGCTTCTTGGATGAAGGTCGTTTTATTCAGCTCTTCTGGTACGAAAACCGTATCGCCCGGCAACGCTGCCAGATTCGCAAGCGAGCCTCCCCCAAACCAACCGCTGCTGGACTGCCTGGCACTGATGACACTGCCGTTGGCGCGCAGAACGAACATGCTTCCGCTATCGGCACCACGGGTGGGGCCGCCGGCGAGTTTCACGATGTCGTTGATAGATTCACCGCGCTTCAGCAGGTAACTGCCACCGTTAAACACGCTGCCGAACACACCGACCGTATTGGGGCGCGGGGGGACGTACAAGCGGTCACCGTCCTCTACGACCAGGGCCGGCAGCTTGCTTGAGGCGTCCGTGAGGTCCAGCACGACGCGACCCGTCGGACGCACGGCTCGCAGGCGTTCAATCAGTCGCGTGGTCCCAGCTTGCTTCTGACTTAAGGCGGCCGCTTCATCGGCTGAGCTCACCTTTTGAGTGGAAGTGTTCCGAGTGAAATCGGTTTCCAGATCGCGGAGCGCGCGATCGTATTGCGCTTCTTGAACCTTGCGCACGGTCTCCCGAGACAATTCGGTGCCGAATAGATAGGCATCTGAAGTCAGCCCTCCAGCTGCTTGCACAGCATCGACCAAGGTGCTGACGGGGGGCAGAACGTAGTCGCCAGGTCGTCCGACCTCGCCTTCTACTCGAATGCGCTTGTACTGTTTGGCCTGCGGAAGTACAGCGGCAACGCCGTTGAACGCGCGCACGACATCACCGCTGCTCAAACGCTGAGTGCCGTCAGCTGGCAGAAGCAACTCGACCACGCGGCGATCATTGCGTTCACTGAGCCGCTCAATCGCGACGCGCCTGGTGTCGGCAACCGTTGACAACCCGCCGACATAGGCAATGGCGTCATTCACTGTCTCCCCGCCTTTAAGCTCGACTATTGCGGGTCGATTCACGCTGCCAATCATGGCCACCTGTGCGCCGACAGGGCCGACGTGGAGCACGTCATCGGCTTGCAGCGGCAGATCGCCCTTCTTGTCGCCCTGAACGAGCAAGTCATAGAGATCGAATCGGGCAACCAACTGCCCGCCACGGCGCAACTCAATGTTGCGGAAGCTGCCCGCCGAAGAAGGCCCGCCAGCCTGCGCCAGGCCAGTCATCACGGTTGCCAAGCTACTGACGCTGTAGGCGCCTGGTTTGGCGATGAAGCCGGTTACGTAAAAGCGAATGCTTCGCAGGCGGCCAAGCGTGGCGCTGAGCTGGAAATTCTTGAAAACCTGCCCTACGCGCCGCGTCAGCAGTTCATTGAGATCGGCATGCCGCACGCCCGCAACGACCACAGGACCGACGCGCGGGATGACGATGCGACCCGAACGGTCAACTGTCAGCCGCAGATCCGCATCCACGGCGCCCCAGATCGTCAGTTGAATTTCGTCCCCAAGGCCCACCACATAGTCGGACGGCACTTGGCGATTTGCTTCAATTGAAGCGATGGTCCGAGTCGGCAGCATCAAATCGCCGCCCAGGCGCTGTATAGGTACCCCGGCCAGTTCGCTTGCGTACGCTTCAAACTCGCTGGGAGGCGTCACTTTCAGTGGCGGCATGGCGCGCTGGGGCGTCACAACACCATCGTCGACACCGGCTGATTTGGTGAGTTCGTCCTGAGCAGCGGCCGGACGCGGTGGTCCGGACCCTAATCGCACTGGCCCGGAAACGCCGGAGCTCTGACTGTCAGTGTCCGTTACGTCGGCCGGTGCTGCCGTGGCGGTCGCGGTGCAAGTGAAGAGGGTAGCCGCCAGGAGGCTGGAAAGTAGATGCCGCGAGGGTTTCATCGTGAGTCTGTCAGGAGAGCGGCGCGCTATGCCGCTGGGCCACCTTGCGGAAAGGTGGCGGATGAAAGGTGGCGGATTCTAGAGGGCCTGTGCTCGCGCCCACTAGGTGGCGGCCGTTCACTAAACTATCGCCAATGCTCTATCTTCTTGTGTCCTTCTTTGTGGCTGCCCTGGTGACCTTGTTGGTCATCCACTCTTCGCGCAGTCACGCCCATCTGTCCGCTGATGCTGACCTCTCTGGCCCTCAGAAGTTCCATGCCGCGCCCGTTCCGCGCATCGGCGGAATGGGAATGTTCACCGGCTTGCTGTGTTGCGTCGCCGTTGCATTCATGGCTGGGCACGCCGACTGGATGTTTGGCGCGCTGCTGCTGTTTTGCGGGCTGCCCGCCTTCCTCGCCGGCCTGGTCGAGGATCTGACCAAGCGGGTCTCGCCGGGAAAGCGTCTACTGGCCACGGCGGTGTCCGCCGCCCTGGGAATCTGGCTGGCGGGCGCGGCGATCACGAAAACCGACATTCCGGGGCTGGATCTGCTGGTTTCCACGGCAATCGGAGCCTGGATCGCTACCATCTTCACCGTCGCGGGCGTGGCCAATTCAGTCAACATCATCGATGGCTTCAATGGCCTGTCGTCAATGTGTGTGAGCCTGATGCTGCTGGTGTTCGCCTATGTGGCTTACCAAGTGGGTGACGTCACGTTGGCCCTGTGGGCGCTGGCAGGCGTCGGTGCCGCGCTCGGATTCTTCGTCTGGAACTTCCCGGCCGGCCTTATCTTCCTTGGAGACGGCGGCGCCTACTTCCTTGGCTTCTACCTTGCTGAAATCGGCATCTTGCTGACCGCCCGCAATGCCGAGGTGTCGCCGCTCTTCCCGCTGATGGTCTGCATCTATCCGGTGTTTGAGACGGTTTTTTCCATCTACCGGCGCAAGATCGTCCGGGACGTGCCGCCGGGCCTGCCGGACGGCATTCACTTGCATTCACTGATCTACCGCCGCCTGATGCGCTGGGCCATCGGCGCACGCGATGCCCGAGCTATGACGCGGCGCAACTCAATGACAGCGCCGTATCTTTGGATGTTGTGCGTCTCATCCCTGGTGCCCGCTTTGATGTTCTGGGACTCCACGCCGCTGATCGCAGCATGCATGGTGCTTTTCGGGCTGACCTACGTGGCCCTGTATCGCCGCATCGTCCGCTTCAAGACGCCGAAATGGCTGGTCGTCAACCGCTGAAACGCCCAAAACGCCCAGGCGGGCGATAATCGGCGGCTATGAGCGAAAACGCCTCCCCGTCCGTGCAAGCCGATATTGCGGACATCGAGTCGGCCCCCCCGGCCCGGTTCGACACCCTTCCCCTCGACCCCAAGCTGATCCGCGCGGTCGCCGATTCCGGCTATCTGACGATGACGCCCATCCAGGCCAAGGCGATCCCTATCGTGTTGGCTGGCAAGGACGTCATGGGCGCGGCGCAGACCGGCACGGGCAAAACTGCCGCCTTCTCGATCCCGTTGCTGCAGCGCATGCTGAAGCACGAGAACCCGAGCGTGTCGCCGGCCCGCCATCCGGTGCGGGCCCTTGTGCTGGCGCCCACGCGTGAGTTGGCCGACCAGGTCGCCGAGAACGTCAAGAAGTACGCCAAGCACACGCATCTGCGCTCCACCGTGGTCTTCGGCGGCATCGACATGAAGCCGCAGACGGCGACGCTCAAGGCGGGTGTCGAGGTGCTGATCGCGACGCCGGGCCGCTTGCTGGACCACATCGAGGCCAAGAACTGCGTGCTCAACCAGGTCGAGTATGTCGTGCTCGACGAGGCTGACCGCATGCTGGACATCGGCTTCCTGCCGGACCTGCAACGCATCCTGAGCTACCTGCCCAAGACGCGCCAGACCCTGCTGTTCTCGGCGACGTTCTCGCCCGAGATCAAGCGGCTGGCGCAAAGCTATCTGCAGGACCCCATCCTGGTCGAAACGGCGCGACCCAACCAGACCGCGTCGACCGTGGAGCAGCGCTTCATCGCGGTGACCGACGACGACAAGCGGGCGGTGGTGAAGCAAATCCTGAAGGAGCGTTCGATCTCCCAGGCCATCGTCTTCGTGAACTCCAAGCTCGGCGCCGCCCGCCTGGCGCGCACCTTCGAGCGCGACGGTCTGCGCACGGCCGCGCTGCACGGCGACAAGTCGCAGGACGAGCGCCTGAAGTCACTGGACTCGTTCAAGCGCGGCGAAGTCGATCTGCTGGTCGCGACGGACGTGGCCGCACGCGGCCTGGACATCGCCGATCTGCCGGCCGTCTTCAACTTCGACGTGCCCTTCAACGCCGAGGATTACGTCCACCGCATCGGCCGCACCGGTCGCGCCGGGGCTTCCGGCCTGGCCGTCACGCTGGTGGCCAAGTCCGATGCGCGCCTGGTGGCTGACATCGAGAAGCTGATCAAGCGCAAGATCGAACTGGACGCCTTCGAACTGCAGGACAGCCGTCCGCCGCGCTTTGAGCGTCGGCCCGTGGAAGAAGACGAAGCGCCCGCAGCTGCCGCACGGCCCGCGCCGCGTGCCGCCTTCCGTCCGCCGGCGCCGCCCAAGGACCCGTTCTTCGACAAGCCCTACGAGTCCAGTACCAGTGGTGAGCCGCCGGCCTGGGAGAAGGCCAAGGCTGCGGCCGCGCCGGTCAAGGGCTTGTCCAGCTACATCAAGCCCAAGAAGCAGGTCGCCGCGCTGTTCGGTGCCAAGCGTGCGGCGGAGCCTGCCGAGTCCTAAGCCAAGATGGAGAAGACCGCAGGGATGCGGTCGGGCAGGGTGGTGCGGTTGGACCGCCAGTCGGCCACAGTGGCGGTTTGCGTCCAGCCGCCCGGCAGCGTCAGCCCCACGCTGATGGACAGCCGGGTGCCGGGCTTGAGCGCCGACAGCAGCGCCTGGCGCAGCGGCTCGTTGCGATAGGGCGTCTCGATCAGCAACTGGGTCTGCTGCTGGCGCGCCGATGCCGCTTCCAGCTCGCGGATGCGCGCCGTCCTCGCGGGCGCGTCCACCGGCAGATAGCCCACGAAGGCAAAGCTCTGCCCGTTCAGGCCGCTGGCCGCCAACGCCAGCAGCAGCGAGCTGGGCCCGGACATGGGCACGACCTCGATGCCGGCCTCGTGCGCCAGCGCCACCAGGCGTGCGCCAGGGTCGGCCACGGCGGGCAGGCCGGCTTCCGAGATCAGGCCGAGGTCGTGGCCCGCCAGCGCGGGGTCCAGCAGCGCCAGCCAGGCCACGCCGTCATCACCACCGCCCCTGCCGCCCTTGGGTGGGCGCGGCAGCTCGGCAATCTGCAGCGCTTGCAGCGGCTGGGCCAGTGGCGCGATCGCGTCGACCCGCTTCAGCAGCGAGCGTGTCGTTTTCGCGTTCTCGGCCGCCCAGTGCGTCAGTCGCGCCGCCGTCTCGATGACGCGCTGCGGCAGCACCTCGCGCAGGTCCAGCGAATCGTCCACGCCGAAGTCCAGCGTGTTGGGCATCAGGATCAGTTTTCCGGTTGTCATGCGAGTGGGTCCAGGCCGGCGCGGCGCAGCAGCGCGCAGGTGCGGATCAGCGGCAGGCCGATCAGCGCGGTCGGGTCGTCGGATTCGACGGCCTCCAGCAGCGCCACGCCCAGACTTTCGACCTTGGCGCTGCCGGCGCAGTCATAGGGTGTGTCGGCGCGCAGGTAAGTCTCGATCGCCGCGTCGCTCAGCGCGCGAAAGCGCACCCGCACCTCGGCGCGTTCGATGGCCGCGAGGCCGGGCGCGACGATGGCCACCGCGGTCTGGAAGACCACCTGCCGTCCGCTCATGCGCTGCAGTTGCATCACCGCGCGCTCATGCGTGCCGGGCTTGCCGATGGCCTCGCCGTCCAGGTCGGCCACCTGGTCAGAGCCGATGACCACGGCGCCCGGATGCCTGGCTGCCACGGCCCGCGCCTTGGCCAGCGCCAGCCGTTCGGCCAGTGCCGCCGGTGCCTCGCCGGGCAGGGCGGATTCATCGACCTCGGGGGCGATGGCCTCGAAGGGCAGGTGCAGCCGGGCCAGCAATTCCTGTCGGTAGCGCGAGGTCGAGGCGAGGATCAATGCGGGCATCGGGGCATTCTCCCCCGCCTAAACTCCTGACCATGAAATCGCGCGCCTTTGTTCCCGAGAAGCTCGACATCGCGGCCCTGGCTCACGACGACGCCAGCCTGCAAGGTGAATGGCCTGCGGCATCGCTGCAGCGCTTGGCCGACTCGGCTGCGCCCGAGACGCCCGCCAGCGGCTGGCCCGCGCTGCACTGGAGCCTGCACGGCGAGATCCGCCAGCCCAAGGCGGCGACGCCGCAGACCTGGCTGCACCTCACCGCATCGGCGCAGGTCGCGCTGACGTGCCAGCGCTGCCTGAAGCCGGTGCATGAAGACATCGCCATCGACCGCTGGATCCGCTTCGTCGACACCGAGGCCGAGGCGGCTGCGCTGGACGTGGACAGCGACGATGACGTGCTGGCCTTGCCGCGCCACATGGACGCCCGCGAACTCATCGAGGATGAGCTGCTGCTGGCGCTGCCGCTGGTGCCCCGCCACGAGGTCTGCCCGGAGCCGCTGGCGCATATCGACGAGCCGGGCGAGCCCGAGCTGGAAGAGCGGCCCAACCCCTTCGCGGCGCTGGCGTCGCTGAAGCGCCAGAAAAACTGATTCGCCATGCGCCACGCCGCCTTGTCGACCTCGAACACGCGGCGGTGTTGGTGCTCAAGGCATTCGGTGCTACACTCGTGGGCTTTTCTGCGGTCTGGAGTTCGAGCTTTGATCTCACTCCCCGGGGCAGTGCCCCAAAGTCCGCCCCCGAACCCCGCAGAGTCTGGAGAATTTCATGGCTGTTCAGCAAAACAAGAAGTCGCCTTCCAAGCGCGGCATGCACCGTTCGCACAATGCCCTGGTCACCCCGGGTACGGCCATCGAGCCGACCACCGGCGAAGTGCACCTGCGTCACCACATCAGCCCCACCGGTTTCTACCGTGGCCGCAAGGTGCTGAAGAGCAAGGCCGACGCGGCCTGATGGTGCCCGGTGCCGCTCGCCGCGGCGCCACCCGACCGATGAATCTGCCGACCCGGCCTGCGTACCGCGCAGGGCCGGGTTTGGTCTTTGTGGCTCACAAAAACCACTGATATGACCGCAGTACCCCTGTCCGAACCGATACACTTGGCCGTCGACTGCATGGGCGGCGACCACGGCCCCTCGGTCACGCTGCCAGCCTGTCGCGCCTTTCTCGACAAGCATCCCGGCGCCGAACTCATCCTCGTCGGCAAGCCGGAGGAGCTGACCGCCGCGTCGGCCTGGCCGCGCTGCCGCGTCGTCGCGGCCAGCGAGGTCGTCACGATGGACGACCCCATCGAGGTGGCGCTGCGCCGCAAGCGCGATTCGTCGATGCGCGTCGCCATCCAGCAGCTCAAGGCGGACCGCGACGGCAGCCCGGCGCTGGCCCACGCCTGCGTGTCTGCCGGCAACACCGGCGCGCTGATGGCCGTGGCCCGCTACCTGCTGAAGACGCTGGACGGCATCGACCGCCCCGCGATCGCCACCGTCATGCCCAACCAGCGCGGCCGCTTCACGACCGTGCTGGACCTCGGCGCCAATGTCGACTGCACGGCCGAACACCTGCTGCAGTTCGCCGTCATGGGCAGCGCGCTGGTGTCCGCCGTCGAGGGCAATGAGGAGCCCAGCGTGGGCCTGCTCAACATCGGTGAAGAGGCCATCAAGGGCAGCGAGACCATCAAGCAGGCCGGCGAGCTGCTGCGCACGGCAGGCGCCGCGGGCCAGCTGAACTTCTTTGGCAACGTCGAAGGCAACGACATCTACAAGGGCACGACGGACATCGTCGTCTGCGACGGTTTCGTCGGCAACGTCATGCTGAAGACCTCCGAGGGCCTGGCAACCATGATCGGCGCCTTCATCAGGGAAGAGTTCAGCCGCAACCTGATGACCAAGTTCGTCGCATTGCTGGCCCTGCCCATCCTGACGGCGTTCAAGAACCGCGTGGACCACCGCCGCTTCAACGGCGCGGCGCTGCTGGGCCTGCGCGGCCTGGTCTTCAAGAGCCATGGCTCGGCCGATGCCTTTGCCTTCGAGCAGGCCTTGGCGCGCGCTTATGATGCCGCCCGCAACCGGCTGCTTGACCGGGTCCACGACCGCATCGTCGCCACGCTGCAAGCCAAGGCGAGCGATGCTGGAGACAACGCGGCGAACTCCGTCGCGCAGGCTGCATGAGCCCCACTGGAATTCATACCCCCCGCTACTCCCGCATCCTCGGCACCGGCAGCTTCCTGCCCGCCGACCGCGTGACCAACCAGGACCTGGCTGCGCGTCTCGCGGCCGATGGCATCGAGACCTCGGACGAGTGGATCGTCGAGCGCACCGGCATACGCGCCCGCCATTTCGCGGCGCCGGACGAGGCGGCCAGCGATCTGGCCTTCCCGGCGGCGCAGGCTGCGCTGGAGGCCGCCGGCATCACCGCCGCGGAGCTCGACCTCATCATCGTCGCGACGTCCACGCCCGACATGGTCTTCCCGTCGACCGCCTGCCTGCTGCAGAGGAAGCTGGGCGTCTTCGGCTGCGCGGCCTTTGACGTGCAGGCCGTCTGCTCCGGCTTCATCTACGCCCTCAGCGTGGCCGACGCGATGATCAAGAGCGGCGCGGCCACCAAGGCGTTGGTCATCGGTGCCGAAGTGTTCTCGCGCATCCTGGACTTCAAGGACCGTACCACCTGCGTGCTGTTTGGCGACGGCGCCGGTGCCGTCGTGCTGGGTGCCAGCGAAGAGCCCGGCATCCTCGCGACCGAGTTGCATGCCGACGCGCGCCATGTCGACATCCTGTGCACGCCCGGCACCGTGTCCGGCGGCCAGGTCATCGGCACGCCGCTGCTGAAGATGGACGGCCAGGCGGTCTTCAAGCTCGCCGTCGGCGTGCTGGAGAAGGTCGCCCGCTCGGTGCTCGACAAGGCCGGCATGACCGATGCCGACATCGACTGGCTGATCCCGCACCAGGCCAACATCCGCATCATGCAGGGCACGGCCAAGAAGCTGAAGATGGACCTGGGCAAGCTGGTCGTCACCGTCGACGAGCACGGCAACACGTCTGCCGCCTCCGTTCCGCTGGCGCTGGACGTCGCCGTGCGCAGCGGCCGCATCCAGCGTGGCGACACCGTCATGCTGGAAGGCGTGGGCGGCGGCTTCACCTGGGGCGCGGCCCTGTTGAAGTACTGAGCGTCCAGACGCTGCCGGCCCGGCACTCTCGACCGCGACTGAACTGGAACTGAATCTATGACTGCACCTTTCGCCGTTGTCTTTCCCGGCCAAGGCTCGCAGGCCGTCGGCATGCTCGACGCCTGGGGCGACCATCCGGAAGTCCGCCTTGTCCTCGAAGAAGCCTCCGCCGCGCTTGGCGAGGACATCGGCGCGCTGATCCACGCCGGCCCGAAAGAGCTGCTGGACCTGACCACCAACACCCAGCCCGTCATGCTCACGGCCGGCATCGCCTGCTGGCGCGCCTTCGTTGCCGAGACGGGCGCTGTGCCCGTCGCCGCGGCCGGCCATTCGCTGGGCGAATACACGGCCCTGGTCGCTGCCGGCGCGTTGAGCCTGGCCGATGCGTTGCCGCTGGTGCGCTTTCGTGCGCAGGCGATGCAGGAGGCCGTGCCGGTGGGCGCTGGCGCGATGTACGCCATCCTGGGCCTGGACGGCGATGCCGTGCGCGCCGGCTGCGCACAGGCCGCTGCCGAGACGGGTGAGGCCATCGAGGCGGTCAACTTCAACGACCCCAAGCAGACGGTGATCGCGGGCAGCAAGGCCGGCGCCGACAAGGCCGCCGAGATCCTGAAGGCCGCGGGCGCCAAGCGCGCGCTGCCGCTGCCGGTATCGGCACCGTTCCACTCCAGCCTGATGAGGCCGGCGGCCGAGCGACTCAAGGAGAAGCTCGCGTCGGTGCAATTCCATACGGCCGCCTTCCCGGTCGTCAACAACATCGACGTGGCCGTCACCGACAACGTCGATGCGCTGCGTGACGCGTTGTACCGTCAGGCCTTCGGCCCGGTGCGCTGGGTCGAGGTCGTGCAGGCCCTGAAGGGCCATGGGGTGGTCCACCTCATCGAAGCCGGCCCCGGCAAGGTGCTCAGCGGCATGGCCAAGCGCATCGACGCCGAGCTGCAGGCCGCCTGCGTGTTCGACCCCGCCTCGCTCGCCGAGGCTCGCAATCTGCTGGGAGGCGGCTGATGACTGAATCTGCAAGCAAAGGCGTCGCCCTGGTCACTGGCGCCAGCCGCGGCATCGGCCGCGCCATCGCGCTGGCCCTCGCCAACGACGGCTGGCGCGTCATCGGCACCGCGACCAGCGAGTCCGGCGCCGCCGGCATCACCGAGGCGCTGTCTGCCCAGGGTGGCCGCGGCATCGTGCTGAACGTGACCGACGCCGCCGCCAGCCAGGCCGCAGTGGACGACATCGTCGCCAAGGACGGTGGGCTGCACCTGCTGGTCAACAACGCCGGCATCACGCGCGACGGGCTGTCCATGCGCATGAAGGACGACGACTGGGATGCCGTCGTCGACACCAACCTGAAGGCGGTCTTCCGCCTCGCCCGCGCGGCCACCAAGCCGATGATGAAGCAGCGCGGCGGGCGCATCGTCAACATCACGTCCGTCGTCGGCGCCTCCGGCAACGCCGGCCAGGCCAACTACGCCGCGGCCAAGGCCGGCGTGGCGGGGCTGACCCGGTCGCTGGCCCGTGAGCTGGGCAGCCGCAACATCACGGTCAACTGCATCGCGCCGGGCTTCATCGCCACCGACATGACCGAGGTGCTGCCCGAGGCCCAGAAGGCCGCGCTGCTGGCGCAGATCCCGCTGGGCCGTCTGGGCGCACCCGAGGAAATCGCCGCGGCCGTCGTCTTCCTGGCGTCACCGGGCGGTGCTTACATCACGGGCACCGAGCTGCACGTCAACGGCGGCATGTTCATGGGCTGATTTGGCCCGGGCGCACCGATTTAGGGGCGCCCATCTAGAGCCCGTAGAATGTTGGGCTGTTTTCTGCAAACCCCTCCTGGAGGAGTGTCATGAGCGATATCGAAGCACGAGTCAAGAAAATCATCGCCGAGCAACTCGGCGTGGCGGAAGCCGACGTCACCAACGAGAAAGCCTTTGTGGCTGACCTGGGCGCCGATTCTCTGGACACCGTGGAACTGGTGATGGCCCTCGAAGACGAGTTCGGCATCGAGATCCCGGACGAAGAGGCCGAGAAGATCACCACCGTACAGCTGGCGATCGACTACGCCGTCAAGCACCAGAAGGCCTGAGCGCCTTCTTTCCCCTCTCGCAACTCTGATCCGCACCGCATGAGCCGTCGCCGTGTCGTCGTCACCGGGCTTGGCCTGATCAGTCCTGTCGGCAATACCGTTGCCGAGGGCTGGGCCAACATCCTCGCCGGGCGTTCCGGTATCGCCACCGTCACCCGCTTTGATGCCAGCAACCTGGCATGCCACTTCGCGGGTGAGGTCAAGGGCTTCAACATCGAGGACTACATCCCCGCGAAAGAAGCCCGGCACATGGATGGTTTCATCCATTACGGTCTGGCGGCGGCCTTCCAGGCGGTGCGGGATTCCGGCATCCCCACCGGCGATCAACTGACCGAAGAACAGGCCGAGCGCATCGGCGTGCTGGTGGGTTCGGGCATCGGCGGCCTGCCGCTGATCGAAGACACCCACACCGAGCTGATGAACCGCGGCCCCCGCCGCATCTCGCCGTTCTTCATCCCGGCCTCGATCATCAACATGATTTCGGGCCACGTCTCCATCAACTTCGGCTTCCAGGGACCCAACCTGGCGATCGTGACGGCCTGTACCACGGGCTTGCACGCGATCGGCGAAGCCGGCCGCCTCATCGAGTACGGCGATGCCGACGTGATGATCGCGGGCGGTGCCGAAGGTGCGGTGTCGCCGCTGGGCATCGGCGGCTTCGCGGCCGCGCGAGCCCTGTCGACCCGCAACGACGACCCCGCGACCGCGTCCCGCCCCTGGGACAAGGACCGCGACGGTTTCGTGCTGGGTGAAGGCGCGGGCGTGCTGGTGCTCGAAGAGTACGAACACGCCAAGAAGCGCGGCGCCAAGATCTATTGCGAGCTGGTCGGTTTCGGCATGGGTGCGGACGCTTACCACATGACCGCGCCCAATGTCGACGGCCCCAAGCGCTCCATGCGCGCGGCGCTGCGAAACGCGGGCATGAACCCCGACCAGGTTCAGTACATGAACGCGCACGGCACCTCCACGCCGCTGGGCGACGTGAACGAGACCAACGCGATCAAGCTGGCCTTCGGGGATCACGCCAAGAACATGGTCATCAGCTCGACCAAGTCCATGACCGGCCACCTGTTGGGCGGTGCGGGCGGTATCGAGTCGGTGTTCACGGCGCTGGCCATCCACGACCAGGTCGCGCCGCCGACGATCAACATCTTCAACCAGGATCCCGAGTGCGACCTGGACTACTGCGCCAACGAGGCGCGGCCGATGAAGATCCAGGTCGCCGCGAAGAACAACTTTGGCTTCGGCGGCACCAACGGCACGCTGATCTTCAAGCGCGTCTGACGACGCGGGCGCCCGGCGATGCGCCGCACGCCGCCGGTCGTGGTGCCACTCGGGCCGCAACCCGTGGTGCAAGCCATCGTGGCGTTGATCGCGATGCTCGCATCCAGCGGGCTGGCCGCCTGGGCCCTCGGTCACCATGCCAATTCGTGGCCTGCTCTGCTGGCCATCCCTTTCGTCGGCCTCTGGGCTTGGCGCGCCGCCGCCGTGCTGCCGCGTCGGCTGCGCTGGGATGGTCAGGCGTGGTGGCTGCTTGAGCCTGGCCATGACGACGAAACCACCGTTCGACTTGCCGTGCTGATCGATCTCGACTCCTGGCTGCTGTTGCGCGCCTGCCCCGGCCCGCGCTGGCTGCCACTGTCGCGCGGCCAGTTGGCCGCGCACTGGCCCGCGCTGCGCGCGACGCTGTTCGCCGCGCCGCAGGGGCCGCGGTGAACGACGCTGACGCCGACGCGCTGCTGGTCCGCGAGGCCCAGAACGGCAGCCGGCCGGCCTTCGACATGCTGGTGTTGAAGTACCAGCGTCGCGTCGAGCGCCTGCTGTCGCGCAGCGTGCGCGACCCCGCCGACGTGGCCGACCTCTGCCAGGAGACCTTCCTGGCCGCCTACCGCGCGCTGCCGGCCTTTCGCGGCGACAGCGCTTTCTACACCTGGGTCTACCGCATCGCCATCAATGCGGCCAACCGTCATCACGGCCAACGCGCCCGCCAGCGGCCGGTCGAATTCTTGGACGACGACGGTGAGGGAACTTTCGGCACCGATGCGTCTCCAAGCGACGATGCGACCCCCGAAGCCCTGCTTGCCAGCCGCCAGTTGGCGCGCGAGCTGGATGACGCGGTCGCCGCCCTGGCCGAAGACCAGCGCCGCGCGCTGCTGCTGAGAGAGGTGGATGGCTTGAGCTACGACGAGATCGGCGATCTGATGAACTGCCCCCCGGGCACCGTGCGCTCGCGCATCTTCCGCGCCCGCGAGGCTGTCGCCGCGCGGCTGCGGCCGCTGCTGGGTGGGGGAGGGTGGCGATGATCGAGCCCACCGACGATGCGCTGAACGAGGCCTTGTCCGCCGTCATGGACGGCCGCGCCAAGCCGGCCGACTGGGCGGGCGTGAACGCCGCCTGGGCGCAGGACCCTGGTTTGCGCGAGCGCTGGGCGCTTTGGCATGCCGCCGCCGACGGCCTGCGTTCGGCTGAACTGCCTGCGCTGCACCGCGAGCCCAAGGCGCTGCTCGACGCGCTGCATGCGCAGATGCCGGCGCCCGTCATTGAGCACCCGCGCCGCGGCGACTGGTTCGCGCCCATCGCAGTCGCGGCCGGCTTCGTGGTCGTGGCCATCGGAATTGGTGCGCTGCGCCCCGCGCCCGCGCCAGACGCCGTCTTGGCCGCTGCGCCGATTGCAACACCGCGCGCGCAAGGGCTTAGCGGCATGAGCTTTGCGCAGACGGCCGCAGGCCGTACGCTGCCCGCCGTGGGCGCGGCGCGCGAAGCGCCTCCGGAGATCATCGACTGGGGCCTCGCCCTGCCGGAACCTGCGGCTTCGCGGCCCCTTCCTTGAAGTGCCGCGGCGCTGCCCCATCTGTTGTGTCCGTCCTGCCTTCATCGCTCTGCTGAATCCCTGGAACCCCCATGCACGCTGAGAACCGCCTCCACCCATCCCGCGCGCGCTTCCTGCTTTCCAGCACGGCGCTGGCGCTTGCACTGAGCCTGGGCCAGGCGCCCGCCACGGCGCAGCCGCGCGAGCTGCCGGACTTCGCCGAACTGGTCGAGCGCGTCGGCCCCGCGGTGGTCAACATCCGCACCTCCGAGAAGGTCAAGGTGCCTGAAGGCCAGGCGGAGATGAACGAGCAGATGCAGGAGTTCTTCCGCCGCTTCGGCATTCCCGTGCCCAACCAGCGCCGCGGTGCCCCGCGCGGCGGCGGCACGCCGGACGAGGACGGCCCCATGCGCCGCGGCGTCGGCTCCGGCTTCATCCTCAGCGCCGACGGCTACGTGCTGACGAATGCCCACGTCGTGCAGGGCGCCGACGAGGTCATCGTCACGCTGACCGACAAGCGTGAGCTGAAGGCCAAGCTGATTGGTGCCGACCAGCGCTCCGATGTCGCCGTCGTCAAGGTCGAGGCTGCAGGCCTGCCGTTCGTCAAGGTCGGCGACAGCAACAAGGCCAGGGTCGGCGAATGGGTCATGGCCATCGGCTCGCCCTTCGGCCTGGAGAACACCGTGACGGCCGGCATCATCAGCGCCAAGCAGCGCGACACCGGCGACCTGCTGCCGCTGATCCAGACCGACGTGGCCATCAACCCCGGCAACTCCGGCGGCCCGCTGGTCAACATGCGCGGCGAGGTCATCGGCATCAACTCGCAGATCTACAGCCAGAACGGCGGCTACATGGGCATCTCGTTCGCGATCCCCATCGCCGATGCCATCCGCGTGGCCGACGAGCTGCGCGCCGGTGGTCGGGTCGTGCGCGGCTACCTGGGCGTGCTGCCGGATGACATCACCAAGGAGATCGCCGAGGCCATCGGCCTGGGCAAGCCGCAGGGCGCGGTGATCCGCTCGGTGGTGGCGGGCAGCCCGGCCGAGAAGGCAGGCGTGGAGGGCGGCGACGTCGTCACCAAGGTGGACGGCAAGGTGGTGGACAAGGCGGCCGACCTGCGCCGCCTGGTGGCTGCCGTGAAGCCCGGCGCCAAGACGACGCTGACGGTGTTCCGCCGCGGCGCGTTCAAGGATCTGGTCGTCACGCTGGGCGAGGACGAGCGCAGCAAGCGCCCGGGCAGCGCCAGCGAGCCCGCCGAACCTCCTGCAGCGACCGGCCCTAGCGCCGCGCTGGGCTTGAAGGTGTCGGAGCTGACGGAGGTCCAGCGCAAGGAGTTGAAGCTCAAGTCGGGCGTCAAGGTCGACGGCGCCACCGGTGCCGCGGCCCGCGCCGGGCTGCGCGAGGGCGACCTGATCCTGTCGGTCGACAACGTGGAGGTGGCCACGGTCAAGGCCTTCCAGGCGCAGATCGCCAAGGCCGAGAAGGCCAAGGTCATCAACCTGGTTGTGCGGCGCGACGACGTCGTCAGTTTCGTGCTGCTGAAGCCGGCCCGCTGACCCTGTGAAAAAACTCAGCCGGGAAGTCGGGCTTTCCGCGATGCGGCAAGCCCGTCGGTGCCGCGCAAAAAGGTTGTCCACCGTTTCTGGAAGTTGGCGCCGGCTAACTTCGGACGGGACGTTGGGATTGTTTGCGTCAGCCGCTAAAATGCGGGCCTGACGACGCGCAAACGGAGTGTCCAGCAATGGAATCGCCGTCCGCCTGCAGTGCCTGGATTTGATCCACAGGTGATCCACAAGGACTTGTGGATAAGCTGTGGTTAAAATCCTTGTTGGCAGCCTGCAACGGCCGGAAAACCAATGCTGGTGCGGTTTCCCGGCTGGGCCTTTTGGCTACAATGAAGGCCCAACAAGCAGTTGCCATACCTTTTGTTGGAAGGCACGTCGCCTCTTTCGACGTGCCTTTTTTTTAGCTTCAGCATGCCGCTTCGCGGCTTCACATCGCTTCGCGATATGAGCTTGCGCTGCAAGGGCTCCCGCCCCTTGTCTTTCACTTCGCAGCGCGGCCCAGGACCACATGAACCACATCCGCAACTTTTCCATCATTGCCCACATCGACCACGGCAAGAGCACGCTGGCCGACCGCATCATTCAGCGCTGCGGCGGCTTGACTGACCGCGAGATGGAAGCGCAGGTGCTGGACTCGATGGACCTGGAGCGCGAGCGCGGCATCACGATCAAGGCCCAGACCGCGGCGCTGCAATACAAGGCCAAGGACGGCCAGGTCTACAACCTGAACCTGATCGACACGCCCGGGCACGTGGACTTCTCTTATGAAGTCAGCCGCTCGCTGTCGGCCTGCGAAGGCGCGCTGCTGGTCGTCGACGCGAGCCAGGGCGTCGAGGCGCAGACGGTCGCCAACTGCTACACGGCACTGGACCTCGGCGTCGAAGTCGTGCCGGTGCTGAACAAGATGGACTTGCCGTCCGCCGATCCGGACAACGCCAAGGCAGAGATCGAGGATGTCATCGGCATCGACGCCGACGACGCCATCCCCTGCTCGGCCAAGACGGGCATGGGCATCGACGAGATCATCGAAGCCGTCATCGCCCGCATGCCGCCGCCGCGCGGCAACCCGACGGCCGCGCCGCGGGCCATGATCATCGACGCCTGGTTCGACAACTACGTCGGCGTGGTCATGCTGGTGCGCGTCGTCGACGGCGAGCTGCGCAAGGGCGAGCGCATCCGCATGATGAACACCAACACGGTGTACCCCATCGAGCACATGGGCGTGTTCACGCCCAAGAGCGAGAACCGCGACGGCCTGAAGGCCGGCGAGGTCGGCTTCATCATCTGCGGCATCAAGGAATTGGCCGCAGCCAAGGTGGGCGACACGGTCACGCTGGAAAAGAAGCTGCCCAACAACGCCGGCCCGGCGACGGAGGCGCTGCCCGGCTTCAAGGAAATCCAGCCGCAGGTCTTTGCCGGCCTGTACCCGACCGAGGCCAGCGAGTACGACCAGTTGCGCGACGCACTGGAAAAGCTCAGCCTCAACGACTCCTCGCTGCGCTACGAGCCCGAGGTCAGCCAGGCGCTGGGCTTCGGTTTCCGCTGCGGCTTCCTGGGCCTGCTGCACATGGAGATCGTGCAGGAGCGCCTGGAGCGCGAGTTCGACCAGGACCTGGTGACCACCGCGCCCAGCGTCATCTACGAGGTGGAGCTGAACGACGGCGAGGTCATCCAGGTCGAGAACCCGTCCAAGATGCCCGAGATCGGCCGCATGAAGGAAATCCGCGAGCCCATCGTGACGGTGCACCTTTACATGCCGCAGGACTACGTCGGCGTCGTCATGACGCTGGCCAACCAGAAGCGCGGCGTGCAGCTGAACATGGCCTACCACGGCAAGCAGGTCATGCTGACCTACGAGATCCCGCTGGCCGAGATCGTGCTGGACTTCTTCGACAAGCTGAAATCCGCCAGCCGCGGCTACGCGTCCATGGACTACGAGTTCAAGGAGTACCGCGCGGCCGACGTCGTCAAGGTCGACATCATGATCAACGGCGAGCGGGTCGACCCGCTATCCATGATCGTGCACCGCAGCCAGAGCCAGTACCGCGGCCGCGGCGTGGCCGCCAAGATGCGCGAGCAGATCCCGCGCCAGATGTACGACGTGGCCATCCAGGCCGCCATCGGCGCCAACATCATCGCCCGCGAGAACATCAAGGCGCTGCGCAAGAACGTGCTGGCAAAATGCTATGGCGGTGACATCACCCGCAAACGCAAGCTGCTGGAAAAGCAAAAGGCCGGCAAGAAGCGCATGAAGCAGATCGGTTCGGTCGAAGTGCCTCAAGAGGCCTTCCTCGCCATCCTGCAAGTCGATGACTGAACCTCACTGCTCCAATCTCCAGCCTTGAAAACTTCCCTGATGAGTGCACTGACCGGTGTTTTGTACGCGGCCCTGGTGGCCTATCTGGGCGGCTGGTACGTGGGGCGCTGGAGCGGCAACTTTGCGCTGCTGCTCTTCGTGCTGACGTCCGTGACGCTGTTCTATTGGCTGGCCGAGCGCTTCCATTTCGCGCCTGCCCGCCGCGCCGCGGCCGACGCACTGCTGGCCAATGACGCCAAGCGCCGCGAGGCGCTGGCCGCGCAGGGCATCAGCCGCGTGGACGGCGACGTGGAGCCGGCCCGCCAGCAGATCCTGCAGCAGCCCTGGTGGCTGGACTGGACCGCCGGCCTGTTCCCGGTGATCCTGGTCGTCTTCCTGCTGCGCAGCTTCCTGTTTGAGCCGTTCAAGATCCCGTCCGGCTCCATGGTGCCGACGCTGCTGGTGGGCGACCTCATCCTCGTCAACAAGTTCCACTACGGCATCCGCCTGCCGGTGCTGAACAAGAAGATCATCCCCAACAACGACGTCAAGCGTGGCGACGTGATGGTCTTCCGCTACCCCGAAGACCCCAGCACCGACTTCATCAAGCGCGTCGCCGGCATCCCGGGCGACGAGGTGAGCTACATCAACCAGAAGCTCTACATCAACGGCCAGCTCGCGCCGCTGCAGCCGCAAGGCAATTTCTACGACGAGGACGCCCGCGTCTACCGCCAGCGTTTCCTGGAGAAGCTGGGCGACAAGGAGCACCAGATCCTGGTGCAGCCGGAGGCCCAGCGCTTTTTCCGCGCCGACCGCGCCGACGGTCCCTTCCCGTTCAACGAGAACTGCCGCTACACCATCGAAGGCGTGACCTGCAAGGTGCCGGCCGGCCACTACTACATGCTGGGCGACAACCGCGACAACTCGCGCGACTCGCGCTTCTGGGGGTTCGTGCCCGATGAAAACATCGTCGGCAGGGCCTTCTTGGTGTGGATGAATTTCGGTAACCTCAAGCGCGTCGGTACCTTCTTCAATTGAATGTCCAGATGAGCCCCTGCCGCAGCCCCTCGCCGTCTTCATCGCCACGCCACCAGCGCGGCCTGTCGTTGATCGGTCTCCTGTTCTGGGGCGGCGTCATCGCCGTCCTGGCCGTCGTCGGCATGAAGGTCTTCCCGACCGTGCTCGAGTACTACACCGTGCAGCGGGTCGTCGACCGCATCGCAGCCACCAACCCCGCGACCGTGCCGGCCGTGCGGCAGGCTTTCGACCACTCCACCCAGGTCGAGTATTCCGTTCAGAGCATCAAGTCCAGCGACCTGGTCGTCAGCAAGGATGCCAACGACAAGCTGGTCATCGAGTTCGCGTGGGACAAGGAGATCGACCTCGCCGGGCCGGTCTATCTGCTGATCAAGTACCGGGGCAAGTCGCGTTGAACCCAGCCCCGCGCCGATGAACGCCGCGCTGGACGACCTGCAACGCCGCCTCGGTCACCGTTTCCAGCGGCCGGAGTTGCTGGCGCGGGCCCTCACGCACCGCAGCTACGGTGCCGACCACAACGAGCGCCTGGAATTCCTCGGTGACGCCGTGCTCAGTCTGGCCGTGTCCAGCCTGCTGTATGAGCGCTATGCCGGCTCCGACGAGGGCGACCTGACCCGCGTGCGCGCCCACCTGGTGCGCGAGGACAGCCTGCACAAGCTCGGCCTGGCGCTGGGGCTGCCGGCCGTGCTGAGGATGTCCGACGGCGAGGCCCGCGGCGGCGGCGCGCAGCGGCCGTCCATCCTGGCCGACGCCGTGGAAGCCGTGCTGGGCGCCGCCTACATCGATGCCGGCTACGACGCGGCCTTGGGCATCGTGCGCCGCTTGCTCGCCGAAACCATCGCCACGGCCGCCAGCGCCGGCGACTTTGGCAAGGATGCCAAGACCGCTTTGCAGGAATGGCTGCAGGCGCGCCGCATTGCCGTCCCAACTTACCGTATCGTCGCGACACGCGGGCAGGCGCATGCCCAGACCTTCGAGGTCGAGTGCGCGGTGCCGGCGCTGGACGTGGCCGAACTGGGCGAAGGTCGCTCACGCCGTACTGCCGAGCAGGAGGCTGCCCGCCGCCTGCTGGACCGACTCACCGCCGAACGAGGCCACCCATGAACACCGACGCAGTTCCTCCCGCCGCCACCGCTGACGGCCCAGCCCAGCGCTGTGGCCTCATTGCCATCGTCGGTCGGCCCAACGTCGGCAAGTCCACGCTGCTGAACGCCCTTGTGGGTCAGAAGGTCAGCATCACCTCCGACAAGGCGCAGACCACGCGCCACCGCATCACCGGCGTGCGCACCGTCGACGAGGCGCAGTTCGTCTTCGTTGACACCCCCGGCTTCCAGACCAAGCACAACGCCGCGCTGAACCGCACGCTGAACCGCACCGTGCACGGCGTGCTGGCCGACGTCGACCTGGTGCTGTTCGTCGTCGAGGCCGGCCGCTTCGGGCTGGATGACGCCAAGGTGCTGAGCCTGCTGCCCGAGGACAAACCGGTCGTGCTGATCGCCAACAAGCTGGACGCCGTGCACCGCCGCGCGGAGCTGGCGCCCTGGCTCAAGGGCATGCAGGAGCGCCGCAACTTCACCGAGTTCGTGCCGCTGTCGGCCAAGAAGGAGGCTGACGTGACGCGCCTCTTCAAGATCCTCAAGCCCTACCTGCCCGAGCAGGGCTGGTTCTACGACCAGGACGCGCTGACCGACCGCAGCGAGAAATTCCTCGCCAGCGAAATCATCCGCGAGAAGCTGTTCCGCCTGACCGGCGACGAGCTGCCCTACACCTCCACCGTCATCATCGACAAATGGGAAGACGAGGGCGAGCTGCGCCGCATCAGCGCCAGCATCGTCGTCGAGCGCGACGCCCACAAGGGCATGATCATCGGCCAGGGCGGCGAGCGCCTGAAGCGCATCGGCTCGGAGTCGCGCCAGGAGCTGGAGCATCTGATGGATGGCCGCGTCTTCCTGGAGCTTTGGGTCAAGGTGCGCTCGGGCTGGGCGGACACGGAAGAGCATCTGCGCAGCTACGGGTACGAATGACGCAATGAGGCTGACGCGCCCGCCGGCGGTCCAGGCTGCCTACGTGCTGCACCAGCACGACTGGAGCGAGTCCAGCCTCATCCTCGACTTGTTCACGCGCGAGTCGGGCCGCGTTGCAGTCGCGGCCAAGGGGGCCAAGCGGCCCTACTCGCAGCTGCGCGCCGTGCTGCTGCCGCTGCAGCGCATCTCGGTCAGCCTCTCCAAGCCGGCGAAATCGGCTTCAGGCGAGGGCGGCGAGGTGCAGACGCTGCGCAGCGCCGAGTGGGGCGGCGGCGCCACGCTGCCCGCCGGCGCCGCGCTGTTCTCAGGCTACTACCTGAACGAACTGCTGCTGAAGCTGCTGGCCCGCCACGACCCGCATCCGCAGCTCTTCGACGCCTATGCCGATGCCCTCGCGCACCTCAGCGAGGGCGACGCGGTGCTACGGGCCTTCGAGTTGAAGCTGCTGGCAGAGCTGGGCCTGCTGCCCGACCTCAGCGTCGTCACGCCCACGCAAGCGCCCATCGATCCGGCGCGCCGCTACCAGCTGTCGCCCGAGTCGGGCGTCGTCCCACCGACCAGCGACGCCAGCCTGCCCGGCGCGTTGCTGGTCCAGCTGCAGGCTGCGCTGCTGCACGGCAGCATGGCGGCGCTGCGCCAGGCCTGCGCCACCGCGCCCCAGGGCCTGAAGACGGTGCTGCGCGGCCTGCTCCATTTCCAGCTGGGCCACCAACCGCTGCGCACGCGCGCGTTGATGGTGGACGTGCAGCAACTGCTCGAACGCTGACACCGCAAGCGGGCGGCGCTAGGGGTGACCCTAGCCAGGGTTGGCGCGGAAATAGGGGCAGACGCAGCTTTCGGCCGCGCGGGGCGCTCCGAACAATGCAGCGCATGGGCTCGAGCCGCGTTGCGGCTCGGCGTCTTGTCAACCGCACCCCCGAAAGCCGTCCATGCCGCCGAACACCGTCGACACCGCCGTCAAAGACATCCGCCACCACATGGAGACGGGTTGGTTCAACCCTGTCACCCATGGCGACATCAGCAGCGTCAAGTCCATCCTGTCCAACCTCAACGCGAGCGACACGCGTGCGGTGATCGGCAAGCTCGGCGCGGGTGAGCTGCGCCAGATCGCCGACGAGATGAACGACGACTCGTGGTTTGGCAATGGCGGGCTGAGCCAGGGCGAGCGCCGCGACTTCTTCAACGAGATGGCGCGCGATCTCGGTGGCGCCGAGCTGGCCAAGCTGTCGCAGGCTTTTGACCGCACCACCGGCCGCCAGACCGCGCGCAACCGCCTGCTGGCCGACGATAACATCACCGGTCTGGCCGCCGCCGTCGGCCAGCATGGCAGTGACCAGACCAAGCTCGACTTCATCAAGCAGCTGGCGGGCGCGTCGACCGATCAGACCGCCATCGACACGATGAACGAGTCGCGCCTGCACGACCCGCAGGCCCGCGCGATCGCCGAGGTCATCGGCAGCATGGGCAACAGCCCCGCCACCGCTCAGCAGGCCTTGCAGAGCCTGCAGCCCGAGCAACGCCTGGCAGTGCTGAAATCGGCCGCCAACGAAACCATCGTCGTCGGTGGTGGCATGGGCGGCGGCGTGGGTGCTGTGCGCACGGACACCGCGGCCCTGGACAGGCTGCTCAAGGTCGCGGGCGGCATCGGCGATACCGACACCAAGGCGCGCGTGTTCGCCGACGCCGCGTCGGTCATGACGGACCTGGCCCGCCGCGGCCGGTCGGACGCCGCCGAGAACGTGCGCCGCAGCATGGGCCAGCTGCTGCTCAGCGACACTAACGGCGTGATGCGCGAGCTTGCCGCCAACCGCGAAACCGCCAACGGCTCGGCCCTGGCGTCCTACGTCAAGGCGTCGCTGAATGCCAAGGACTTCGGCACGCTGGGTGAAATCCAGGCGCAGATCTCGTTGGGCAACGGCAAGAACGAGAACCCGGTCCAGCGCTTCGAGGCCCAGGTCGCTGCGGCCAGCGGCGGCCAGCGCTTCGTCAATGCCGAGACCGCCGGCTACTACGCCGGCGCGGTGAGCGCGGCGGTCAAGGGCATTACGCAGGATGCCAAGGAGCAGGGCGACCTGATCAACGCCACGCTGAAGAGCGTGCTGACCGTCGTCGACAAGACCGTGGGCCGCGCCCACCCGGCAGTCGGCATCGGCGCCTCCGTGCTGAAGGAGTGGACGCAGTTCGGCGTCAAGGCTGCGATGGATGCCAAGATCAGCGACCAAGTCAGCGCCGACGACAAGTTGTTCTGGGCGCTGGTGCCCAGCGTCGCTTCGCGCACGCTGCCCAACGGCCGGCCGGACCTGGAGCAGGCCGCCAGCAGCGGCGCCGGCTCCGCCTTCAACGGCACCTGGATCGTGACCCGAGAGCATGCCAAACCATGAACTTCCTCCCGCAGACCCGGTACGCCGTGCGCGCCTGCTCGCCGCGCTGGGCCTGTTCGCCGCGGGGGTGCCCATGATCAGCGGCCCGAGCGCCGCCGCGCCCGTCGCGGCCTTGCCTGCCCCGCCGGCGGGCGCCGAGGCGGTGGACTGGGATCATTTCGGCGAGCCTTCGCTGTCCGCCGCGCGCCGCGCCAATGTCGCGGCCAGCCGCGAGCTGCTGCCGGCGGCCGGCTCGGGCCAGACGGTGGACACGCAGCTCTACCGCCTGCCGGGCGACGCGGGTTGGGAGCGGGTGCTGGGCCACTACCAGCAAAGCGCCGTGCCCGCCTGGAAGCCTGTCGCTGGCGCCGCTCGGGTGGACACGGGCAATCCGGCCCGACAGCAGCGCTTCACGGCCAGCGAGGATGCCGCTCAGCGCTTCGCCGTCGTCTGGCTGCCGCCGGCCGGCGACGTGCGGGACGGCCTGCTGATGGTGCTGCGCACGGTGCCGGCGCGCTGACCGACCCCGCCTGTTGCAGAAGCCACCGGGGCTCGGCCGACGGTGGCTTTTTTCCATGTGGCCGCGTGGCATGGCCGGCTCCACTACCATCCCGTTTCTCATCCGCCCCCGTTGCCGCCCCTCGATGAACCCTCTTGCCCAGCCCGGCGCCCGCTGCGCCCTGTCGGTCAACGTCAACAAGGTTGCGTTGCTGCGCAACACGCGCCACCTCGGCATCCCCAGCGTGCTGCGCGCGGCCGAGCAATGCTTGCTGGCAGGCGCCCAGGGCATCACCGTGCACCCGCGGCCGGACGAGCGCCACATCCGTTCCGGTGACGTGGACGACCTGGCCGCCTTCCTGAAGGACTGGCCGCAGGCCGAGTTCAACATCGAGGGCAACCCGACGCAGAACCTGATGGACTTCGTGCGTCGCCACCGCCCGCATCAGGTCACCTTCGTGCCGGACTCCGAAGACCAGTTCACGTCCGACCATGGCTGGACGCTGCCGGCCGATGCCGAGCGCCTGAAGCCGCTGATCCACGAAGCGCAGAGCCTGGGCGTGCGTGTCAGCCTGTTCATGGACCCCATACCCGCCGCGATGGCCGCCGTGGCCGAGCTGGGCGCCGAGCGCATCGAGCTGTACACCGAGACCTTCGCATCCGCCTTCGGCACGCCGAGCGGCGATGCGGTGCTGGCCGGCTTCACGGCGACGGCCGAGGCCGCGCTGAAGGTGGGTCTCGGCATCAATGCCGGCCATGACCTGAACCGCGACAACCTCAGCCTTTTCCTGCGCCACGTGCCGGGCGTGCAGGAGGTGTCCATCGGCCACGCACTCATCGCCGATGCGCTCGAGCTGGGCTACAGCGAGACCGTGCGCGCCTACCAGCGCGTCATCGCCACCGCCTACAGCTGACCCCGTGATCTACGGCATCGGCACCGACGTCTGCGACATCCGCCGCATCCGCGCGACGCTGGCGCGGCGCGGCGAGCGCTTCGCCGAGAAGGTGCTGGGCCCGCATGAGCTGGCGGTCTTTCGCGAGCGTCATGCCAAGGTGGCGGCGCGCGGCGAGGCCTATCTGGCGACGCGCTTCGCCGCCAAGGAGGCCTTCTCCAAGGCCATCGGGATGGGCATGCGCATGCCCATGACCTGGCGGGCGATGGAGGTCGTCAAGGCGCCCAGCGGCAAGCCCGAGATTGCGCTGCACGGCAGGCTGGCCACCTGGTTTGCCGCGCGGGCCCTGAGCGCCCATGTGACCGTCAGCGACGAGCAGGACTACGCCGTCGCCTTCGTCGTCGTCGAGCGCGTTTCCCGCTAGACGGCGCCGCGTCCGCGGCATGCGGCGTGAGTTTTCACGCGCATGTCTGTTTGCGCCGCCATTTCCCGTTTGTCCATGCATGGGCCAGCAGGCCCGGCGAAGGAGCGGGCGATGGACGCACACGTGGTTCAACAGGCGCTGGTCACGGCCGCCGTGGTGGGCGGCCTGCAATGGCTGATGAAGCGCGGCGGCCCGCGCGTCAGCGGCTGGGTCGCGGCGGTGCCCGTGACGTCCGCGCCGGCACTCTTCTGGCTCAGCCTGGAGCGGGGCGGCGGCTGGGCCGCGCAGGCGGCGACGGCGGCGCTGGTGTCGACCGGGCTGACGGCGGTGTTCGCGCTGGTCTACGGCCGTGGCTGCGTGCGGCGCTGCCCGACGGCCTGCACGGCGCTGGCGCTGCTGACTTGCACCAGCCTGGGCCTCGTCGTGCAGCCGCAGCTGCAGGACGGCCTGCTGGCGTCGGCCCTGTTCGCATTCATGGCACTCGCCTGGGCGGGCTTCGGGCTGCCGCGCATGCAGGCGGCGGCGTCGCGCCGGCCCGACCCGCGCCGCGAGCGGCGCAACCGCTGGCTGGTGATGGCCGTGGCCGCTGCGCTGACGCTGCTGACGGGTGGGCTCAGCAGCGTCGTCGGGCCGGCGGTGTGCGGCCTGGTGGCGGCGGTGCCGGTGGTGGGCATCTGCACCATCGTCTCCACCCACCAGCGCGAAGGTGCGGCGCTGACGGGTGCGCTGCTGAAGGCCTACGTCGAGGGATCGCTGGCCAAGGTGGTGTTCCTCGTCGCCCTCGCCCTGGGCCTGGGCGTGCTCGGCACGGCCTGGGCTTGGTCGCTGGCGCTGCTGGCCGCGGCGCTGGCGCTGACGGGTCAGCAGCTGGCGCTGCGGCTGTGGCTGCGCGCCAGCGCCTGAGGCCTCAGGGCTTCTTGGTTGCCGGCGCCGCCGGCTTGGACAGCGATTCGCCTTTGGACTTCATGTCCATGTCCATGTCCATGAACATCAGCCCGTTGTCGGGCATGTTCATCGTCATCTTCATGGCCATGCTGAGCTGGTTGGTCAGCGGCAGGCGGTCGGCCAGGCGCAACGAACTGCTGCCCTTGCCGCTGCCGCTGACGACGACGTTCACCGTCCTGGGCGCCGCGGCTGGCGCGGACGCGGCCTCGCCTTCGGGTGCCGACGCGGCCGCCGGTGCCGGCAGCGGCGTGGTGATGTCCATCGTCAGCTCCATGCCGAGGTCGAAATAGGCCACGCCGTGCTCCACGCGCGCCAGCGTGTAGCGCAGCTTGCTCTGCATGGCGCCGGCACCACCGGGCAGCGGCACGGGCAAGGCCATGGTCAGCGGCACCTCCACGCTGTCGCCCACCTTGAGCGGACGCTGGCTCAGTGCCTTGAACAGCTGCAGCGCCTCGCCCACCATGGCGTTGCCCTGGTTGCGGATGAAGTCGTTCAGTTCGGGCGTGCCCTCGACGCTCTGGATCTCGAAGCCGAAGTCCTGGGGGTTGAAGCGGGCGGTGAAGCCGACGTTCTGGCTCTTGTTGTTGGGTAGCGGCATGGTCTTGCCGCCCACCTCCACCTGGCCGCCGTTGCTGCCAGTGGCCACGGTCAGCGGCAGCCAACCCTGCGCGTCGGGCTGGCCGACCTTCATCGTCTGCTGCATCTGCATGGCCATCTTGACCGGCCCCATCTGCGCCACGCGCTCGGCGGCCTGGGCGATCTGGGCGCGCTGCTCGTCGGTGGCCGCGGGGCCGGCCTCGATGCGCGTCTTCATGACGGCCTTCATGTCGATCTGCTGGCGCTGGTCCTGGCCTGCGCGCGGCGTCGTGTCGAAGCTGACGGTGGCCGGTGCGGCGGGCGCGGCTTGCGCGCCAAGGTGAAGGCCGAGCAGGGCGCCGACGAGGGTCAGGCGAAGCGGTGAAACGATCACGGAGTCGACTCCAGAAGAAATGCCGCCGGGCTGGCAGCCGGGCGGCATCGTAGGTGGGCTCAAGGTGGACCGACGGCAGCGTGCTTGGGTAATTTCACCCTGAGGGCGACGGTGGGCGTCGGGATCAGCGCGCCGCTTGAAACAGCAGCCGCTCGGCCAGCTCACGGCGGGCCGGCGGCTGGGCTGCCAGGCGGTCCAGCGTCGCGATCACCGGCTCGCAGGACGCGCCGACCTGGGCCGGCGCGGCGTCCGGGGCGTCCGCCCAAAGATGCGACAGCATGCCCAGCGCAGCGGGCCCGACCGAACGGCCCAGCACCTCGATCTCGATCGCGCTCGGCGGTTTGGGCAGCCAGCGCGGCGGGGCGCCGTTGGCCGCGTCCAGCAGCCACTGCGTCTCGCGGACCTGCAAGGCCAGTGGCAGCTGCTGGCGCGTGCCCAGGTGGCCGTCGAGCAGGTCACGGCAGGCCGGGCGGGCGCGCGGCTGCGCCGGTGTGCGCAGCGCCTTCAGCTGGTCGCTGACGAGCTGCACATAGCGCCGCCGCAGCGCCGCGTCGGTGCCGCTGAGCAACGCCGGCATCTGCTGTGCCAGTGGCTGCAGCGCGGCGGCCTGCACATCCTCATCGGTGGCGCCGGCCGCACGGGCCGCCAGCATGCGCTTGGCGACCACGTCGACGGTGCCCGCGGTGCGGCGCTCCAGCGCCTCCCACACGGGGTGCATGCGCAAGGCGTCGTCGTAGTCCGCCAGGGCGGCGCCCGCGGCCGGCAGCGGGATGGCCAGCGTCCGTGGTGACGGCGCGATCAGTGCATGCGCCAGCAGTTCCTCGCGCGGCACGAACCACATGCTGTGCGACGGCGTGCGCAGCGTCGTGTCGATCATGCTCTGCGGCAGGCCCAGGTCGCGGTAGGTGCTGGCCAGCTGCTGGTTCGCCAGCTCCTCGAAGACCGGGTTGTAGGTGCCGGTGGAGGCGCGATGAAAGCCCAGCTGGCCTGTCGGGGTCAGCTGGCGCGGCTTGCCGGCCAGGAACACCAGCGTGCAGGCGCTCGCGCAGGTGCCCACGGCGCGGCTCTCGTGGCCGTGCTGCTTCAAGGCCGCGGCCATGCGCTCCGCCTCACGCACGCGGCCGCCGGGCGAGGCCAGCTCCACGCGCTTCAGGTCGCGGGCGGCCTCGCTGTCCAGCAGCGCGCGCAGGCGCTCGCCATCGCCCATGCCGATGACGCCGTCCAGGCGCAGGCTGCGCCCGTCGGCGGAGATGCTGAACTTGGCCTGCCCGAGCGGGTCGATGCCGCGCGCCATCTGCCAGAACTCACCCACGTCCGGCAAGAAGCCCAAGCACGTGAAGAGCAGCAGTTGCAGCACGCCCAGCGCCAGGAAGATGCGCGCCAGCCAGCCCCACAGCAGCGAGCCCTGGTCACGCAGGTAATTGGACGCCGACCGCCACGCGCCGATCTTGCACCAGGTGTCCAGCGCTAGCAGCAGCGGCATGCCCAGCAGCAGCACGATGGCGCTGACCTGCAGCGAATCGCCCTTGACGCTGATCCAGCTCATCAGCCCGCTCAACACCATGGCCAGCGGCGTGGCGACCAGGAAGTTGTTGATCCAGTAGCTGCGCACCAGGCTTTGTTCGCCGCGCCAGTGGCTCGCGAAATAACCCGCCTGCTGCACCGGGGCGATCGGCGCGCGGCGGCGCGTGGGCGCCGCGGTGCGCGGCCGGTGCGAGGCCTGCTGCCAGGCCGCCGGCGCCTCGGCGGGTGGGGCTTGCGGTGTCAGCCCATCGGCCGCCGCCGAGGTGGGATCGATGTAGGGACGATGGGGGCGGTCTTGGTTCATCGCTGGGCCAGGCGTCATGGACCGCCGGAAAAGAAAAAGCCGCCCGGTCGGGCAACCGGGCGGCATCGTAGAGCGCGGCAGGCTTGGGCGGCGTCAGGAGGCGCAGGTAATTTCACCCAGGCCCACCGGCGTGCCGGGTTCAGCCACGGTAGTTGTTGAGCATCGGGTAGCGCCGCGCCACCAGCGCGAACAGTGCCGCGGCCGCCAGCGCAAAGCCGGCGAAGAAGAACATCAGGCAGGCCGTCTCGCTGTAGCCGGTGGACTTGATGGCCGACAGCGCCTGCGGGCTCTTGATGCTGACGTTGGACAGCAGCACCCACAGGTTGCCCACCGTCACCGACAGGTTCCAGAAGCTCATGATCGTGCCCTTCATGGACAGCGGCGCCTGGCTGTAGGCGAACTCCAGGCCGGTGGCGGACACCAGCACCTCGCCCAGCGTCAGCAGCGCGTACGGCAGCATCTGCCAGAGGATGCTGACCGTCGTGCCCTCGTCCAGCCACAGCTGCAGCACGCCGGCGACGATCCAGGCCGCGCCGGCCAGCGCGATGCCCGCGCCCATGCGACGCAGCGCCGTCACCTGCAGGCCCGCGCGTCGCAGCAGCGGGTAAAGCACCAGATTGTTGAAGGGGATGAGGATCATCACCAGCAGCGGGTTCAGCGCCTGCATCATGGACGACTGGAACCAGGCCGGCTTGGCCATCTGGTCGGCCTGCAGCACCCAGGTCGAGGCCTTCTGGTCGAACAGCGACCAGAACGGCGTGACCAGCGCGAACAGCACCAGCACGCGCAGCACGGCGCGCACGCCGTCCACCGCTTCATCGGGATGCGCGCCGCGGGCGCGGTCCAGCTGCAGCGCCGCGCCGACGCCGCCAAAGCCCATCACCAGCACCAGCGCCAGGCAGACGGCGGCGACGAAGCCCAGGCTGGCCATCTGGCTCAGGCTGCAGGCCCCGCCGATCAGGCCCAGCGCCGCGACGCCCATGCCCAGACCGCCACCCCTGAGCGCCGTCCACACCACCTTCAGGAAGCTGTGCGGGTTGGCGCCGCGCGCCGGCTGGTGCACGTACTTCTTGCGGCCGCTCCACAGGATGACCGTGGCCAGCAGCATCAGCAGGCCCGGCAGGCCGAAGGCGACGCTGGCGCCGTAGTTCTTCAGCACGACGGGCATCAGCAGCGACGCGAAGAAGCTGCCGAAGTTGATGATCCAGTAGAAGGCGTCATAGACCTTCTGGGCCAGCGACCGGTTGCTCTTGTCGAACTGGTCGCCGACGAAGCTGGTGACCAGCGGCTTGATGCCGCCCGAGCCCAGCGAGATCAGGAACAGCCCGAAGTAGAAGCCCTTCAGGTTGTTCTCGAAGATCGAGAGGCACGCATGCCCCGCGCAGTAGACGACGCTGAACCAGAAGATCGTCGGGTACTTGCCGAAGAAGCGGTCGGCCAGCCAGCCGCCCAGCAGCGGGAAGAAATAGACGCCGATGACGAAGGTGTGGAACACCTCCTTGGCCTCGGCCTTGCGCATGTCCTCGGGAATGGCCAGCAGCAGGCTGGTCATCAGGAACACCGTCAGGATGTTGCGCATGCCGTAGAAGCTGAAGCGCTCGCATCCTTCGTTGCCGATGATGTAAGGGATCTGCGGCGGCATCTTGGCCGCGGGGCTGGCCGCGGTGGCGGCGTCTGCGGTGACAGTGGTCGTCATGTAGGCCTCGGGTCGGAGGGTAGGTCTCAAGAGAAACGCCGCGCGGCTTGTGGCCGGCGGCGTTTTGGGGGAGCGGGTCAGCGCCGTTCGATCATGCCTCGAAAGGCAGCTTCACCTGGCTCAGATCCTTGCGGGTTTCCACGAGCACCAGCGGGCCTTCGTCGACGACAACGACCGCGGCCGGCTCGCGGCCCAGCGGGGCGGGCGCGGGTTCGGCGGCGATGGCAGCCTGCACGGCGGCGATCTTGTCGGCGTCGGAGTTGACCCAGCTCAGGCCCGCGCCTTCGGCGATGGCATGCAAGTCACCGAGCGGCAGCTTGAAGGCTTCGACGACCGGGGCCGGTGCCGGTGCCGGCGGCGGCGGTGCCACCACGGTCACGGCGGCCACAGGTGCCGGCGGCTGGACGGGGGCCTGGACTGGCGCCTGGATTGGCGCCTGAGCGCCGGCCATCGCGTTCTCGATCAGCGAACCCTGGGTGGGGATGGCCTCGGCAACCCCTGCGGCGTCGTCACCGGCGGCGGCTTCCTGGCCGTCGACAGTGCCTTCCTCGCGACGGTTGCGGTTGCGATTTCGGCCACCACGGCGGCTTCGCTCGCGACCCTGGCCTTCGCCGGCGTCGTCGCCTTCGGCCAAGGGTGCTGCGTCAGCGGTCGCGGCGTCGGCAACCGCTTCGGCGGGTGCGTCAACAGTGCCTTCCGGCGCGGCTTCATCGCCGGCCGTCGCGCCTTGCTCGTCACCACGGTCGCGGCCACCACGGCGGCGGCGGCGGCCACGGCCCTGGCGCTCTTCGCCGGCCGGCGTGTCACCGGTCGGGGGCAGGCCGGCCTCGGCCTGGCTGTCGACGAAGGCGGGCGGCGCGTCATGGATGGCGGCCAGGTCTTCGCTCAACGCTGCGGCGACCGGCTGTGCGGCGACGGTCTCGACCGGCGGGCGTTCCTGGCGCTCGCCACGGGGGCGGCGCTCGCCACGTTCGGGCCGGTCACCACGCTCCTGGCGGTCCGGGCGCTCGCCGCGCTCGGCACGTTCCGCGCGCTCGGGGCGCTGCTGCTCGGGCTTGTCGCCGCCTTCGCCGCGCGGCTTGCGGTCGCCGCGCTCGGGACGATCACCGCGGTCTGCGCGTTCGCCACGCGCTTCCTGCGGCTTGCCGTCACGGCGGCCACCCTGGCCGCGTTGTTCACCACGCTCGCCACGGTCACCGCGCTCGCCGCGTTCACCACGGCGGCCACCGTCGCGGCCACGGCCGTCACGGCCACCTTCGCGCTTGGGCTTGTCGGTCGCGGCCGGTGCCGGGGCGGGGGCTTGCACGGCCGGCACGGGTGCCGGGGCGGCCTCGCCACCACCGAAGAAGCTGAACAGGCGGCTGAAGAAGCCCTTGGCCTGCGGTGCCGGCGGCGGTGGTGCGACCACGGGAGCCGGCGCGGGTGCCGCGACGGGCTCGGGCTTGGGTGCGGCCACCGGCGCGGGCTGCTCGGGCAGGATGCCCTTGATGACCGGTTCCTGCTTGTTCTTCTTGTCGCCAGCGTCGCGGCGGGTGATGCCCACCTCGTCCTGCGGCTCTTCGATCATCGTGTAGCTGGCCTGCAGGTTCTCCAGGCGCGGGTCGTCGTGGCGCAGGCGCTCCAGCTTGTAGTTGGGCGTCTCCAGGTGCTTGTTGGGCACCAGCAGCACGGTGACGCGCTGCTTCAGCTCGATCTTGGTGATCTCGGTGCGCTTCTCGTTCAGCAGGAAGGACGTCACTTCCACCGGCACCTGCACGTGCACGGCGGCGGTGTTGTCCTTCATGGCCTCTTCCTGGACCATGCGCAGGATCTGCAGCGCCGAGGACTCGGTGTCGCGGATGTGGCCGGTGCCATTGCAGCGCGGGCAGGTGATGTGGTTGCCTTCGCTCAGCGCCGGGCGCAGGCGCTGGCGGCTCATCTCCAGCAGGCCGAACTTGCTGATGGAGGCGAACTGCACGCGGGCGCGGTCCTGGCGCAGCGCATCGCGCAGGCGCTGTTCCACGTCACGGCGGTTCTTGCTCTCCTCCATGTCGATGAAGTCGACAACGATCAGGCCGCCCAGGTCGCGCAGGCGCATCTGGCGGGCGATCTCGTCGGCCGCTTCGAGGTTGGTGCGGGTGGCCGTCTCTTCGATGTCGGTGCCGCGCGTCGAGCGGGCCGAGTTGACGTCGACCGACACGAGGGCTTCGGTGTGGTCGATGACGATGGCGCCGCCCGAGGGCAGGTTCACCGTGCGGCTGAAGGCCGTCTCGATCTGGTGCTCGATCTGGAAGCGGCTGAACAGCGGCGCGTCGTCACGGTAGCGCTTCACGCGATGGCCCTGGTCGGGCATCACGTGGTTCATGAACTGGTGGGCCTGCTCGAACAAGTCGTCCGTGTCGATCAGGATCTCGCCGATGTCGGCGGTGAAGTAGTCGCGGATCGCGCGGATCACGAGCGACGACTCCTGGTAGATCAGGTAGGCGCCCTTGCCGCCCTTGGCCGCGTCGTCGATCGCGGTCCAGAGCTTGAGCATGTAGTTCAAGTCCCACTGCAGCTCGGGCGCCGTGCGGCCAATGCCGGCGGTGCGCGCGATCAGGGACATGCCCTTGGGGTACTCGAGCTGGTCGAGGTTCTCCTTGAGTTCCTCGCGGTCCTCGCCCTCGATGCGGCGCGACACGCCACCGCCGCGCGGGTTGTTGGGCATCAGCACCAGGTAGCGGCCGGCCAGCGACACGAAGGTGGTCAGCGCCGCGCCCTTGTTGCCGCGCTCTTCCTTCTCGACCTGGACCAGCAGCTCCTGGCCTTCCTTGATCGCGTCCTTGATGGTCGCGTTCTTGACGTCGGTGCCTTCGCGGAAGAACTGGCGGGAGATTTCCTTGAACGGCAGGAAGCCGTGGCGGTCCTCGCCGTAGTCGACGAAGCAGGCTTCGAGCGAGGGCTCGACCCGCGTCACGACGGCCTTGTAGATGTTGCCCTTGCGCTGCTCGCGGCCTTCGATTTCGGTCTCGAAGTCCAGCAGCTTCTGGCCATCAACGATCGCGAGGCGCCGCTCTTCCGGCTGCGTCGCATTGATCAGCATGCGTTTCATGTCATCACTCCTCACGCGCCGGGCCGGTGTGTGGGCCGCAAAACGCGCACGTCATCGCGCTGTCCGAGGACAGCTCAAGATGCACGGGCGACGGTGAAGAACCGAGGAAGGAATCGCCCTGGACCGAAAGCGCTGCCGACCGTGAGGGTCAGCGTGCAGTCGGCGTTGGCGCGTGCGCCGCAGCAGCTGTCATGCGAGCCGAGCCGCCGGCTCCCGCGCGCACCCGTCCGGCGCGGGGCCGGAACAGGGCGGCCACACCGGGATCTAGCCGGGGCCGCAGGGGTGCGTGTGGGGGGAGGGGCATGCTCATCCGCGTGGGCTGCTGGACGCTGGTGACAGCTCGCGTCGGCCTGGGCCTAAGCGCTCTGTCGCCATGGAAACCTTGTTGTCTGCGGGCGCCGTGTGCTCGGAAGCAGCGGGGCTCGCGGGTTCTTGTGTCATCGCTCTGCCGCGTCTGTCAGCGGGCCGTTCACTCACTCGGGGAGGGAACCTGCCGGCCACCGTTCGCGTTGCATCGCCTGTGGCCGCCGGGGCTTTGCCCCATCGGCCACACGTTACCGCCGCTAAAATCAAACAAATCAAATACTTACGGCAGCAACGTGGTGAAAAGGATTATAGGGGCAGCCCAAGTGCCGCCCGACACCACGCAAACCCCTGTCACGGCGCCTGCCGTGCGCCGGGTCACGGTGGACGAAGGCTCCGCCGGGCAGCGGCTGGACAACTTCCTGCTGCGCGAGCTCAAGGGCGTGCCCAAGACCCATGTCTACCGGGTCATCCGGGCGGGCGAAGTGCGGGTCAACAAGGGCCGCGCGCATGCGGACACCCGGCTGGAAATTGGTGACGAGGTGCGTATCCCGCCCGTGCGCCTGCCCGAGCGTGCGGCCCAGCCCGAGGCGCCGGCGCGCGAGTTTCCGGTGGTGTTCGAGGATGAACACCTGCTCGTCATCGACAAGCCGGCCGGCGTGGCGGTGCACGGCGGCTCCGGCGTCAGCTACGGCGTCATCGAGGCGCTGCGCCGTTCCCGGCCCACGGCCAAGTTCCTGGAGCTGGTGCACCGGCTGGACAAGGAAACCTCAGGCCTCTTGATGATCGCCAAGAAGCGCAGTGCGCTGGTCAACCTGCAGGACCAGCTGCGCGACCGCGAGACGGGCAAGACCTACGCCGCCCTGGTCTGGGGCGACTGGCCGGCCAAGCTCAAGGTCATCGACGTGCCGCTGGTGAAGTTCGTCGGCAGCGACGGCGAACGCTGGGTTCGGCCGGGCAAGGACGGCGAGGAAGAGGCCAAGCGCTCGATCAGCCTCGTCAAGGTGGTGCAGCGAGTGAATGGCTTCAGCCTGCTCGACGTGACCATCAAGACCGGCCGCACCCACCAGATCCGCGTCCACCTGCAGCAAGCCGGCCACGCCATCGTGGGCGACCCCAAGTACGGCGATTTCGAGCGCAACCGTGAGCTGGCCCGCGGGCCGGCCAAGTTCGACCGCATGTTTCTGCACGCCAAACGGCTGCGTTTCACCCACCCCGCCACCGAGGCCGAGATGACGCTGGAAGCGCCGCTGCCGCCCGAGTGTGAGAAGCTGACCAACCCATGAGACCCCAACGTTTTGACCTGATTGCCTTCGACTGGGACGGCACGCTGTTCGACTCCACCGCGCTGATCGCCCGCTGCATCCAGCGCGCCGCCGTGGACCTGGGCCTGCCGGAGCCGGAGTTCGAGCGCGCCAAGTACGTCATCGGCCTGGGCCTGCGCGACGCGCTGGAGCATGCGGTGCCCGGCCTGGCCGAGGACCGCTACCCGGAGCTGGGGCTGCGCTACCGCCATCACTACCTGGCCTCCGAGCACGAGCTGTCATTGTTCGACGGCACGCTGGCGATGCTGGAGGCGCTGAAGGCGCGCCACCACTGGCTGGCTGTCGCCACCGGCAAGAACCGCGTGGGCCTGGACCGCGTGCTGGCGTCCAGCGAGCTGGGCCATCTGTTCGATGGCAGCCGCACGGCCGACGAGACCCGCTCCAAACCGCACCCGCAAATGCTGCTGGAGCTGATGCGCGAGTTCGGTGCCGAGCCCGAGCGCACGGTGATGATCGGCGACACGACGCACGACCTGCAGCTCGCCGCCAATGCCGGCGTGCCCTGCGTCGCGGTCAGCTTCGGCGCACACGACCACGAGACCTTTGCCGAGTTCAAGCCGCTGTTCGTCGCCCACTCGACGCGCGAGCTGCATGACTGGCTGATCCAGCATGCCTGAGCAACACACCGCGCCGCTGCAGCGGCTGTGCGCCTCGGCCGAGCTGGCGGAGCGCGGCAAGGCGGTCAGCTTCGACGTCATCCAGTGGCGTGAGCCGGTGCGTGCGTTCGCGCTGCGTTTCGACGGCCAGGCCGTCGCCTACCTGAACCGCTGCGTGCATGTGCCGGCCGAGATGGACTGGCAGGAGGGCGAGTTCCTGGATGGCGACAAGCGCTTCATCATGTGCAGCATCCATGGCGCCGTCTACGACCCACTGACCGGCCAGTGCCTGATGGGCCCCTGCAACCGCGGGCGGCTGACCAAGATCGAACTGACCGAGCGCGACGGCGAGGTCTATTGGCACCCGACACGCGACACCAAACCCGCCTTCGAAGACTGACATGACGACACCTTCCGACGACACGCTGCCGCCCCCCATGCCCGAACCCGTGGGCGTGCCCCCTCTGGTGTCCCAGCACGAGCCCTTGCTGGCTCAGCTGGCGCGCGACTTCCTGCGCGAGCGGCGGCTGGAGCGGCGCTGGCGCACCGTGTTCCGGCTGTTCTGGCTCACGCTCGCGGCACTGCTGGTCTACAGCCTGTGGTTGCAGGGCCGGCATGTGACGCCGTCGGCCACGGCGCACACGGCCCTGGTCGAGGTGCGCGGCGAGATCGCCGTCGACACCGAGGCCAGCGCCGAGCTGCTGCTGGCGGCGTTGAAGGACGCCTTCAAGGATGAAGCGGCCCAGGCCGTCGTGCTGCGCATCAACTCGCCCGGCGGCAGCCCCGTTCAGGCGGGCATCGTCCACGACGAGATCAAGCGGCTGAAGAAGCAGTACGACAAGCCGGTCTATGCCGTCGTCGAGGAGATGTGCGCGTCCGGCGCCTACTACATCGCGGCGGCGGCGGACGAGATCTACGTCGACAAGGCCTCCATCGTCGGGTCCATCGGCGTGCTGATGGACGGCTTCGGCTTCACGGGGCTGATGGACAAGCTGGGCGTCGAGCGCCGCCTGCTGACCGCTGGCGAGAACAAGGGCATGCTGGACCCGTTCAGCCCGCTCAAGCCCAGGCAGCGTGAATACGCGCAAGCCATGCTGGACCAGATCCACCAGCAGTTCATTGCCGTCGTGCGCGAGGGCCGCGGCAAGCGGCTGAAGGAAACGCCGGAGACCTTCTCGGGCCTGTTCTGGAATGGTGAGCAAGCGGTCAAGCTGGGCCTGGCGGACCACTTTGGCAATCTCGACTACGTGGCCCGCGAGGTCGTCAAGGCCGAGGAAGTCATCGACTACACACCCAAGGACAACGTGGCCGAGCGCCTGGCCAAGCGCTTCGGCGCGGCCATGGGGGCGGGCGCCGTGAAGGCGCTGCGGGAGATCGCGCCGATCCGCTGACGCGCGGCGCAACGAGCACGAAAAAAGGCCGCAGCCTTTGCGGGCTGCGGCCTTGCGCGGAGCGCTGATGCGCTTACTGCGTCTTGGTTTCGGTCTTGACCGCGGCGTCGGCCTTGGCTTCGGCATGCTTCTTCGCATGCTTGTGGCCATGTTTGGCAGGCGCGCTGGCCGGGGCGGCGGGCATGGCGGCGACGGCGGGCGTGGCCGGCGTGGCGGCAGCCGTCGTGGCCGCGGCAGCGGTCACCTTGGCGGCCGGTGCGGCTGCCGGAGCAGGCGTTGCCGCCTGGGCCACGGTGGTTGCAGCCGGCGTCGCCACGGCGGCGGTGGTCTTCGCGGCGGCCGGTGCAGCGGCAGTGGCCGGTGCCGGTGCCGGGTTTTGCGCCAGGGCCACGCCAGAGGCGAGCGTGATGAGGGCGGTGGCGATGGTGGTCTTCAGCGTGTTCATCTTGAGGGCTCCAGGGTGGTTTGGGGTTTCGTTGCGGGCTTCGCGAAAGCTTGTGGGGACAACGACGCCTGCGCACTCGCGGTTGACGGTCGGTGCTTGCGTTGCAAAGCCTTACACCGGCCAGAATCGACCCTCATGAACACCGCATCCCGCTTCGACTGGACCGCCGGCTACCCCAGCCGGCGCAGCCCGCTATTCGCGCGCAACATCGTTTCCACCTCGCATCCGCTCGCCGCGCAAGCCGGCCTGCGCCTGCTGCAGGCCGGCGGCAATGCGGTGGACGCGGCCATCGCCACGGCGGCCTGCATGACGCTGTTGGAGCCCTGCAGCAACGGCCTGGGCTCGGACGCCTTCTGCATCCTGTGGGATGGGCAGCAACTGCGCGGCCTGAACGCCTCGGGGCCAGCACCCGCCGCGTGGACGCCCGAGTTCTTCAAGGGTCAGGTCATGCCCAAGCGCGGCTGGGGCTCGGTGACGGTGCCCGGCGCGGTCGGCGCCTGGGCCGCATTGAGCGAGCGCTTCGGCAAGCTGCCGTTCGCGGACCTGATGCAGCCGGCCATCGACATCGCCGAGCGCGGCTACGCCGTGCCGCCCATCGTGCAGGGCAAGTGGGCGATGGCCGCAGCGCTTCACGAACTCACATCTCAGCCCGGCTTCGCGCAGGCCTTCCTGCCGCGCGGACGCGCGCCCGACGTGGGCGAACTGTTCCGTTTCCCGGACGCGGCGCGCAGCCTGAAGCTGATTGCCGAGTCCCGTGGCGAGGCCTTCTATCGCGGCGAGATCGCGCAAGCGCTGGCCCGCTTTGCACGAGAGACCGGCGGCGCGCTGACCGAGGCTGACATGGCGGCCTACCAGCCCGAATGGGTCACGCCCTTGGCCAAGGACTTCGCCGGCCACACGCTGCACGAGATCCCGCCCAACGGCCAGGGCATCGCGGCGCAGATGGCGCTGGGGTTGCTGGAACATTGCAACGTGGCGGCGCACGCCGTCGACAGCCCCGAGGCCCAGCACTTGATGATCGAGGCGATGAAGCTGGCCTTTGCCGACGTGTACCGCTACGTGGCCGAGCCCGGTGCGATGCAGGTCAGCGCCGCGCAGCTGCTGGACCCAGGCTACCTCGCGCAACGCGCCCGGCTGATCGACCCGCGGCGCGCCCAGGTCTTCGGCGCCGGCAACCCCATCAAGGGCGGCACCATCTACCTGACCGCGGCGGACGAGTCGGGCATGATGGTCAGCTTCATCCAGAGCAACTACATGGGCTTCGGCTCGGGCCTGGTGCTGCCAGGCTACGGCGTCAGCCTGCAGAACCGCGGCCATGGCTTCACGCTGGAGCCCGGCCATGCCAACCAGGTCGCGCCCGGCAAGCGGCCCTTCCACACCATCATCCCGGCGTTCCTGACCCGGGACGGCGCGCCGGTGATGAGCTTCGGCGTCATGGGCGGCAACATGCAGCCGCAAGGCCACATGCAGACGCTGGTGCGCATGCTCTGCTACGGCCAGAACCCGCAGGCGGCGTGCGATGCGCCGCGCTGGCGCTTCAACGAAGGCCTGTCGATCAACATCGAACCGCACATGCCCGCGGTCACCATCGAGGCCTTGCGCGCGCTGGGTCACCAGATCGGCGACATCCACGACAGCTACCAGGACTTCGGCGCCGGGCAGTTCATCTGGCGGTTGGGCGAGCCAGGCGCGGAGGGCTACGTGGCCGCCAGCGACCCGCGCCGCGACGGCGCCGCCGTGGGCTGTTGACCGTGGACTTGCAGCCTCTGCGCCTGAACCCCGGCGACGACCTGCGCGGCGCGCTGGAGAGGGGCGGGCGCACCGGCTTTGTCGTCGCGGGCATGGGCAGCCTGGCCGGCGCGCAGCTGCGCTTCGCCGGCGAGCCGGAGCCGACGAGCATCGCCGGGCCGCTCGAGATCCTGACGCTGAGCGGCAGCCTGACGCCCGACGGTGCGCATCTGCATGCCAGCGTGTCAGACGCGTCGGGCCGCGTGTTCGGCGGGCATGTCTGCGCGGGCTGCGAGGTGCGCACGACCGCCGAGCTCTTGACCGCCGCCTTGCCGCCTGGTTCGCTGGCGCGCGAGTTCGACGCGGCGACGGGCTATGCCGAGCTTGCCGTTCGCGCGCCATGACCGCCGGCACGCGACACCGCCCGGCCGCGCTGCTAGCATGCATCGCATGACCAAGCTGCTCGACCTCGACTGACGCCCCTGCGCGTCCTGTTTGCCGGCGGAACTGCCTCCGCCTGTCGAGTCCTGTCGGAGCCCTAGCGTCATGTCTTCCAAGTTCTTCACCCTCGCGCCCGGCGACCTGCTGCGCGATGCGGTCTACCGGCGGCTGTGGTCGTCCATCCTCATCTCATCGCTGGGCGGGCAGATCACCATGCTCGCGCTGCCGCTGACGGCGGCGGTGCTGCTGCAGGCCAGCCCCACGCAGATGGGCCTGCTGCAGGCGATGGAGATCCTGCCCTTCGTGCTGTTCTCGCTGCCCGCCGGCGTGCTGTTGGACCGCGTGCGCAAGCTGCCGGTCTACATCTGGGGCGAAAGCCTGCTGGCCGTTGCAGTGGCCACCGTGCCGCTCGCGGCCTGGATGGGCTGGCTGGGCATGGGCTGGCTATACGTCGTCGGCTTCGTGCTGGGCTGCGTCTACACGGTGGCCGGCAGCGCGGCGCAGATCGTGCTGACCCAGGTCGTGCCGCGTGAGCGGTTGGTGGAGGCGCATGCCAAGAACGCGCTGGCCTCGTCGGGCGCCGAGGTGGCCGGCCCGGGCCTGGCCGGCGCACTGATCAAGATCTTCGGCGCGCCGCTGGCGCTGGCCGTGGACGCTGTGCTGCTGCTGGTGTCGGCGGCCATCCTGCGCGGCATCCAGGTCAAGGAGACGCTGCTGCCGAGCAGCGGCCACGGCTTCTGGACCGAACTCAAGGCCGGCCTGCATTTCGTGCGCGAGCGCCGGCTGCTGGTCAGCCTGGCCACGGCGACCGGCGCCTGGCAGCTGTTCCACAACGCGGCTCTGGTCGTGCAGATCCTGTTCGCGACGCGCGAGCTGCAGCTGGCCCCGCAGACGGTGGGCCTGTCGTACATCGCGCTGGGTGCCGGCACGGTGCTGGCCAGCATCTTCGGCCACCGCATCAGCCGCCGCATCGGCCCGGGGCCCTGCCTGGTGCTGGGCTATGGGGCTTGCGGCGCGGGCTGGCTGCAGCTGGCCGTCGTGCCGACCGGTCAGCTGGGCATCATCAGCTTCGGGGTGATGCTGTTCGCCTTTGGCGTTGGGGCCGTGCTGATCTTCATCAACTTCCTGTCGCTGCGCCAGGCCGTCACGCCGGCGCCCATGCTGGGCCGCATGACCAGCACGATGCGCTGGCTCATCCTGCTGCCGGCCGGGCCGGGCGCGTTGATCGGCGGCTGGCTGGGTGAGCATGTGGGCCTGCGCGCGGCGCTGGGCTTCTCGGGTGTGGGCGCCTGTCTGCTGGCGCTGTGGGCCTGGCGACATGAGGTGATCCGGGGGGTGCGCGAATTGCCGAAGCCGGTGGAAGTGGTGACCGCGTGAGCGAGTTGCCCGATCCCCTGCTGATCGAGATCCCGGAGCGCCTGGATGGCGAGCGCACCGTGCTGCTCGCGCCGCGCGCCGGCATCGGCGCCGAACTGGCCATCGTCATCACGCAGTCGCTGTCGCATCTGCGGCCGTGGATGCCCTGGGCCCAGGATGCGCCGACGGCGGAGAGCTCCGAGCTGGTCGTGCGCCGCATGCAGGCGGACTTCATCGCGCGCCGCGACCTGTGCTTCCAGGTCTACGCGCGCCGACCCGACGGCAGCCCGGGGCGCATGCTCGGCGGCACCGGCCTGCACCGCATGGACTGGAGCGTGCGGCGCTTCGAGATCGGCTACTGGATACGACCCGAGGCAGCGGGGCAGGGGCATGTCAGCGAGGCGGTGCGCCTGCTGACGGCGCTGGCCTTCGACCGCCTGGCCGCGCGCCGACTGGAGATCCGCTGCGATGCGCGCAACGTGAAGAGCCGGGCCGTGGCCGAGCGCTGCGGCTTCGAGCTGGAGGGCGTGCTGAAGAACGAGGCCCTGGGCGTGGATGGCCACGCGCGCGACACCTGCGTGTACGCGCGCATCTGCTAGCGGCGCAGGGCAGCCGGTGGCGAGGCGGTGATCTCGCCCAGGTCGACCCGGGAATCGATCCTGCCGTCGTCCATGAACATCGGCCCGGCCATCATGGGGCCGGCGCCAATGCCCTTCGACGTCATGTTCCAGCTGCTGCCGCCGCGGCCATTCAGACCGATGGCGTGGATGGCAACGTAGCTGGACAGCACGTCGGCAAACGACGGTGTCGACAGGAACTGCGCCCGCGCCTTGGAGCCGATGGCCGTGTGCACGTTGCCGGCCAGGGCGACCACGGTGTAGCCGGGGTGCGTGGTGAGCGTGAGCCAGGTGTTGTCGGCCATGCTGCGGTCGTTGATGGCGCTGAACCGGTCCTGCTCCGCATCGGTCAGGACCTGCTTCTGCTTGGCATCGAGCGGCGCGATCTCGTGATAGCTGGTCTGCATGGCCAGCACACCCACGCGCTGGCCGGCCTGGCGCCATTGGCGCACCTGCTCGATCAGGCGCAGCATGGCCTGGCTGCTGCGGCCATCCTGGCTGTCCGGCCGTGCCCAGGCCCGCAGGCTCAGCAAGGCCTGCGCATCTGCCGGCTGGCCCGCGGACGCGAGGTAGCGGTTCAAGGCCTCTTGCTCGCTGCCGTCGCGTTCCAGCGCCAGGATGACGGGCCGCCCCTGCTTCAGCAGGCCGCAGACCAGCTGCCCCACAAAGGCGGGCGTCTGCTCGGTGCCGTGCACTTCGCCCACGACGATGACGCGGGCGTCGATCTTGTCGACGGCGATCTGCGGCGCCGCCGCACAGTCGATGGGTGCCGCGCGAGCCGCTTGTGCGGCGAGCAGCAGGGCGAAGGCGAGGCAGGTGGCGCGAAGGTGCATGGGGTCAGCGGGTTAGGTGGGATGCCCGCCGCAGCGTATCAGCCCGGCTTCAGTCGGTCGACGGCGTCGGTAATGATGCCGTCGATGCCCTCGGCGATGAGCCGCCGGGCGACGGCCTCGTCGTTCACCGTGTAGACCAGCGCGCGCCAGCCGTTGGCATGCAGGCGCTGGATCATGGCGGCGTCCATCAGCCGCCAGTTGGTGATGACGGCGACGACCTTCAGGCCTTGGGCGCATTCGAGCCAGCCGTCCCACAGGGTGTCCAGCAGCAGCGCACGGGGCAGCGCGGGTGCGGCGGCGCGGGCGCCGTCGAGCGCTTCGGGCTTGAAGGAACTCAACAACGGCGGCACGGCACCGGCCCACAGGCGTTCGGCCTCGCGCGCGGCGACTTCGCCGGTGGTGCGTTCTGCGCCGGGGCAGGGCTTGATTTCGATGTTCAGCGCGCAGCCGTTGGCCTGGCAGAAGGCGGCGATCTGTTCGATGCGGGGCAGGGGCTCGGCCGCGAAGGGCGGGCTGTGCCAGGCGCCGGCGTCCAGCCGCGCGAGTTCGGACCAGTCCTGCACGGCCGGCGAGCCACTGCCGCTGGTGGTGCGCTCCAAGGTGTCGTCATGCAGCAGGAAGGCCTGGCCGTCCCGGCTGAGCTTGACGTCGCATTCAAAGGCCCGGTAGCCGAAACCCGCGCCGATGCGGAAGGCCGCCAGCGTGTTCTCCGGCGCCAGCTTGCCGGCGCCGCGATGGGCGATCCACAGCGGGTAGGGCCAGGGGGTGTTCACAGGCGCTTTCCGGTGGCGGTGTCGAAGCGGTGCAGGCGCTCGGGCTTGAAACCCAGGTGCAGCAGCTCACCGGGTTGGGGTGGCGGCAGCGTGGCGTCCAGGCGCAGCGTGAAGGGCGTGGCGCTGCCCAGCTTGCCGTAGACCAGGCGCTCGGCGCCCAGCATCTCGATCATCTCGACGCGCAGCGGCCAGCCGCTGTCGGCCAGCTGCGCGTGCTCAGGGCGCAGGCCCATCGTGAGTTCGCCGTCGGCGCTGGGTGGCACCTCCAGCGCGGCGCCGTCGATGAGGAACTGGCCGCCCTGCTGGCGGCCTGGCAGCAGGTTCATGGCGGGCGAGCCGATGAAGCTGGCGACGAAGGTGGACGCCGGCTGGCCGTAGACCTCCTCGGGCGTGCCCATCTGCTCGATGCGGCCGCCGTTCATGACGATGATGCGCTGCGCCAGCGTCATGGCCTCGACCTGGTCGTGGGTGACGAACAGCGACGTGACGCCCAGCTCGCGGTGCAGCTTCTGGATCTCCAGCCGGGTCTGCACGCGCAGCTTGGCGTCGAGGTTGGACAGCGGCTCGTCGAACAGGAAGACCTGCGGATCGCGCACGATGGCGCGGCCCATGGCCACGCGCTGGCGCTGGCCGCCGGACAGCTCTCGCGGCTTGCGGGCCAGCAGGTGGCCCAGCTCCAGGATCTTGGCCGCGCGCTGCACGCGTTCGTCGATGTCCGCCTTGGGCATCTTGCGCAGCTTCAGCCCGTAGGCCATGTTCTCGCCCACGCTCATGTGCGGGTAGAGCGCGTAGTTCTGGAACACCATGGCGATGTCGCGGTCTGCCGGCTCGACGTCGTTGACGACGCGCGCGCCGATGGCGATCTCGCCGTCGCTGACCTCTTCCAGCCCGGCCACCATGCGCAGCAGCGTGGACTTGCCGCAGCCCGAGGGTCCGACGATGACGACGAACTCGCCGTCGCGGACCTCGGCATCGACGCCGTGGATGACCTGTACGGCCTTGGCGCCGTGACCGTAGCGTTTGATGAGCTTGCGAATGGAGATGGCGGCCATTTATTTCTCGGTGTCCACGAGACCCTTGACGAACCAGCGCTGCATCAGGATCACCACCAGCGCGGGCGGGATCATGGCGAGCAGTGCGGTGGCCATGACGAGGTTCCAGTCGTTGGCGGCCTCGCCGCCGCTGATCATTCGCTTGATGCCGATGACCACCGGGTACATGGATTCGTCGGTGGTCACGAGCAGCGGCCACAGGTACTGGTTCCAGCCGTAGATGAACTGGATGACGAAGAGGGCAGCGATGCTGGTGGTGGACAGCGGCAGCAGCACGTCCTTGAAGAAGCGCAGCGGCGACGCGCCGTCGATGCGCGAGGCCTCGACCAGCTCGTCGGGCACGGTCAGGAAGAACTGCCGGAACAAGAAGGTGGCGGTGGCCGAGGCGATCAGCGGCACCGTCAGGCCCGCGTAGCTGTTGAGCATCTGCAGGTCGGCCACCACCTGGTAGGTGGGGCCGATGCGCACCTCCACCGGCAGCATCAGCGTCACGAAGATGGCCCAGAAGAACAGCTGCCGAAGCGGGAAGCGGAAGTAGACGATGGCGAAGGCAGACAGCAGCGAGATGGCGATCTTGCCGACGGCGATGACCAGGGCCGTCACCAGGCTCACCCACATCATGCGGGCCACCGGCGCGCTGGAGCCTGCGCCCGCGCCGCCGCCCAGCGCCGTGGTCATGTTGTCGATCAGATGGCCGCCGGGCAGCAGCGGCATGGGCGCATGGACGATGGCCTCGGCCGTCTGCGTGGCGGCGACGAAGGTCACGTACAGCGGAAAGGCCACCACCGCCACGCCCAGCAGCAGGATGGCGTGGGCCAGCCAGTCCAGCCAGGGCTTTCTCTCGACCATCAGTACTGCACCTTTTTCTCGACGAAGCGGAACTGCAGCACCGTCAGCGTGATGACGATGACCATCAGCACCACGCTCTGCGCCGCGGAACCGCCCAGGTCCAGCGCCTTGAAGCCGTCGTGGTAGACCTTGTAGACCAGGATGGCGGTCTCCTTGCCCGGGCCGCCCTGCGTGGCGGCGTCGACGATGCCGAAGGTGTCGAAGAAGGCGTAGACGATGTTGATGACCAGCAGGAAGAAGCTGGTGGGCGACAGCAGCGGGAAGGTCACGTCCCAGAAGCGCCGCCAGGGGCTGGCGCCGTCGATGGCCGCGGCCTCGATCAGCGAGCGCGGGATGGACTGCAGCCCGGCCAGGAAGAACAGGAAGTTGTAGGAGATCTGCTTCCACACGGCGGCCATGACGATGAGGGTCATCGCGTGGTCGGCGTTCAGCAGGTGGTTCCAGTCGAAGCCCAGCGCGCGCAGGCCGTAGGCCACGATGCCGATGGAAGGCGCGAACATGAACAGCCACAGCACGCCGGCGATGGCCGGCGCCACGGCGTAGGGCCAGATCAGCAGCGTCTTGTAGAGCCCGGCGCCGCGCACGACGCGGTTGGCCATGACGGCCAGCAGCAGCGAGATGGACAGGCCCAGCACGGCGACCAGCAGCGAGAACAGCGCCGTGGTCTTGAACGAGGCGAGGTAGCTGGCGTCGGCCCACAGCGCCTGAAAGTTGGCCAGGCCCACCCACTCGGTGGACAGCCCGAAGGCGTCCTGCTGCTGGAACGACTGCAGCAGCGCCTGCGCCGCCGGCCAGAAGAAGAACACGCCGATGACCACGGCCTGCGGCGCGAGCAGCAGCCAGGGCAGCCAGCGGGAGCGGAAGACGACGCGTTTTTCCTGCGCCATGTCAGTTCCGCGGGCCGAGCGCCGGGCCGCTCCCAAGCCGGCCCGTCATGGCGATGTGCCTGTCGGTCAACCCGACAGGCATCGCCGTCCCCTCGGGGGACCGGCCAACGTACCCGTTGGACGAGGGGCTCACAGCTTCGCGGTCTTCTGGAACTTCTCGAGCTGCTCGTTGCCACGTTTGATCGCCGCATCGATGCCTTCCTTAGCGGTCTTCTTGCCGGCCCAGATCAGCTCGAATTCCTCGTCGACGATGGTGCGGATCTGCGGATGGTTGCCCAGACGCACGCCGCGCGACTTGTCGGTGGTCTTGCGGATCATCTGGTTCACGGCGACGTCGCTGCCCGGGTTGGCCTTGTAGAAGCCGCTGGCCTCGGTGGTGACGAAGGCGGCCTTGGTGGCGGGCAGGTAGCCGGTGCGCTTGTGGCTTTCCGACGCGACATCGGCGCGCGCCAGGTACTCGAAGAACTTGGCCACGCCCTTGTAATCGGCCGGCTTCTTGCCCGCCATCACCCACAGGCTGGCGCCGCCGATGACGGTGTTCTGCGGTGCGCCGGGCACGTCGGGGTAGTAGGGCAGGGCGGTGATGCCAAAGGCGAACTTGGCGTTTTTCTTGATGTCGCCATAGATGCTGGACGACGCCGTCGTCATCGCGCACTCGCCCGAGACGAAGGTGGCGTCGGACGCGTTGCCGCGGCCCTTGTAGACGAACAGGCCCTGCTTGGCCATGTTGGCCAGGTTCTCGATGTGGCGCAGGTGCAGCGGCGTGTTGAAGGCCAGCCGGGCGTCCAGGCCACCAAAGCCGTTGTTCTTGGTCGCGAACTCGACGTTGTGCCAAGCCGAGAAGCTCTCCAGCTGCGTCCAGCTCATCCAGGAGGTGGTGAGCGGGCATTTGCTGCCATTGGCCTTGAGCTTGGCGGCGGCCGAAGCCACCTCGGGCCAGCTGGTGGGCGGCTTGTCGACGCCCGCGGCCTTCAGCGCGTCCTTGTTGTAGAAGAACACCGTCGTCGAGCTGTTGAAGGGGAAGCTCAGCATCTGGCCGTTGGGCGCCGTGTAATAGCTGGCCACGGCCGGCACATAGGCGCTGGGGTCGAAGGGGATGCCAGCCTCCTTCATGAGGTCGGCCACGGGCTTGATGGCGGCCTTGCTGGCCATCATGGTGGCCGTGCCCACCTCGAAGACCTGCAGGATGTGCGGCGCCTGGCCGGCCCGGAAGGCGGCGATGGCTGCGGGCATGGATTCTTCGTAGGTGCCCTTGAACGTGGGCACGACCTTGTAATCCTTCTGGTTGGCGTTGAAGTCGCGGGCCAGGTCGTTGACCCATTCGCCGCGCGCGCCGCCCATGGCGTGCCACCACTGGATCTCGGTCTGCGCGTGGGCCTGGGCGGCCAGGGCCAGGCTGGCGGCAACCGTTGCAATTTGGGCGAACGACTTCATCCAGTGTCTCCGTCAGCTGTTTTGCGGGCCAGCATAGCGCCGCTTGTTGAGCCGCGAATGGCGGACAAACACGGTGGCGCCCAGAGGGCAAGACCCCTCGGTTAGCATTCCGGACCCTGCCGCAAGGGGCTGTGGCCACAAGCCGGGCGTCCTTGCCCGCCTTGCTGCCGACCCGAGCCGCGGCCCGTCCGATCCAGCCTGCCAAGGCGACTTTCCCGGTCACGCCGGTTGCCATGAACGCTCCGCATCCCTTGATGCCCACCGCCGATCACCCGGCGGACGAGACCGCAGCCCCCCGGTTGCGCGAGATTCCCTACAACTACACGTCGTTCTCCGACCGCGAGATCGTCATCCGCCTGCTGGGCTCCCGGGCCTGGGAGCTGCTGGACCAGTTGCGGCTGGAGCGCCGCACCGGCCGGTCCGCGCGCATGTTGTACGAGGTGCTGGGCGACATCTGGGTGGTGCAGCGCAACCCCTACCTGCAGGACGACCTGCTGGACAACCCACGCCGCCGGGGCCAACTGATCGAGGCCTTGCACCACCGCCTGGGCGAGGTGGAGAAGCGCCGTGACGCCGCCGCCGACGCCCAGCGCGACGCGTCGGTGGGCGAGCTGCTGAAGGCGGCCCGTGGTGCCGTCGCCGAATTCGCGCTGATGTTCGAGCGCGTGGCGGAGTTGCGCAAGCGCTCGGCCAGGAAGCTGGCCAAGCACACGGCCAAGGACAACATCAAGTTCGACGGCCTGTCGCGCGTGTCCCATGTGACGGACGCAACCGACTGGCGCGTCGAGTACCCGTTCGTCGTGCTGACGCCGGACACCGAAGAAGAGATGGCCGGCTTGGTCGGTGCCTGCTTCGAGCTCGGGCTGACCGTCATCCCGCGGGGCGGCGGCACGGGTTACACGGGCGGCGCGATCCCGCTGGTGTGGAACAGCGCCGTCATCAACACCGAGAAGCTGGAAGCGCTGCGCGGCGTCGAGATGCTGCGTCTGCCGGGCCTGGACCGCGAGGTGCCGACCATCTTCAGCGAGGCCGGTGTCGTCACGCAGCGCGTGGCTGACCTGGCCGAGGCCAACGGCTTCGTGTTCGCGGTGGACCCGACCAGCGCCGAGGCCAGCTGCATCGGCGGCAACGTCGCGATGAACGCCGGCGGCAAGAAGGCCGTGCTGTGGGGCACGGCGCTGGACAACCTGGCCAGCTGGAAGATGGTGACACCCGAGGCCAAGTGGCTGGAGGTGATCCGCCTGAACCACAACCTCGGCAAGATCCACGATGTGGAAGTGGCGAGCTTCGAGCTGCGCTATTTCGACGCCTCGGGCACCAAGCTCGAAAAGACCGAACGGCTGGACATCCCGGGCCGTGTCTTCCGCAAGGAGGGCCTGGGCAAGGACGTGACGGACAAGTTCCTCGCCGGCCTGCCGGGCATCCAGAAGGAAGGCTGCGACGGTCTCATCACCAGCGCGCGCTGGATCGTGCACCGCATGCCGGCGCATGTGCGCACGGTCTGCCTGGAGTTCTTCGGCAACCCCAAGGACTGCGTGCCCAGCATCGTCGACATCAAGGACTACATGTTCTCGATTGCCGACACCGGCGTGCTGCTGGCGGGCCTGGAGCACCTGGATGACCGCTACCTGAAGGCCGTGGGCTACGCGACCAAGAGCAAGCGCGGCGGCCTGCCCAAGATGGTGCTGGTGGGCGACATCGTCGGCGACGACGCCGATGCGGTGGCGCGCGCCACCAGCGAGGTCGTGCGCCTGGCCAACGGCCGCTCGGGCGAGGGCTTCATCGCCGTCAGCGCCGATGCGCGCAAGAAGTTCTGGCTGGACCGCAAGCGCACCGCGGCGATCAGCAAGCACACGAACGCGTTCAAGGTGAACGAGGACGTGGTCATCCCGCTGCCGCGCATGGGCGAGTACACGCTCGGCATCGAGCGCATCAACATCGAGCTGTCCTTGCGCAACAAGCTGGCGCTGGTGACGGCGCTGCAGGCGTTGTTCACGACCGGCAAGCTGCCGCTGGGCAAGAGCGACGACGCCGGTGAGATCCCCAGCGCCGAGCTGCTGGAGGACCGCGTGCAGCAGGCGTTGACGCTGCTGCGCGAGGTTGGTGGCCAGTGGCAGCAGTGGCTGGTCGGGCTGGATGGCCCGGACGGGGGCTTCTTCGAAGGCCTGCAGACGCACGAGCTGCGGGCGTCGTGGAAGACGCAGATCCTGAAGCCGCTGCAGGCCATCTTCAGCGGCGCGGCCTTCGAGCCGCTGCTGGCCGAGTGCCGCCGCATCCACCAGGAGGTGCTGCGCGGCCGCGTCTGGGTGGCCTTGCACATGCATGCCGGCGACGGCAATGTGCACACCAACATCCCCGTCAACAGCGATAACTACGAGATGCTGCAGACGGCGCATGAGGCGGTCGCCCGCATCATGACGCTGGCGCGCTCGCTGGACGGTGTGATCTCCGGCGAGCACGGCATCGGCATCACCAAGCTGGAGTTCCTGACCGACGAGGAGTTGGCCAACTTCACGGCCTACAAGCAGCGCGTGGACCCCGAAGGCCGCTTCAACAAGGGCAAGTTGCTCAGGGACGCGGCGCACCCGGCCGATCTGCGCAATGCCTACACGCCGTCCTTCGGCCTGATGGGGCATGAGTCGCTGATCATGCAGCAGAGCGACATCGGCGCGATCAGCGACTCCATCAAGGACTGCCTGCGTTGCGGCAAGTGCAAGCCCGTCTGCGCCACGCATGTGCCGCGCGCCAACCTGCTCTATTCGCCGCGCAACAAGATCCTCGCCACGTCGTTGCTGGTCGAGGCCTTCCTGTACGAGGAGCAGACGCGCCGCGGCGTGTCCATCAAGCACTGGCAGGAGTTCGAGGACGTCGCCGACCACTGCACGGTCTGCCACAAATGCCTGTCGCCTTGCCCCGTCAAGATCGACTTCGGCGACGTGACGATGAACATGCGCAACCTGCTGCGCAAGATGGGCCAGAAGACCTGGCGGCCCGGTAACGCGGCGGCCATGTTCATGCTGAACGCGACCAACCCCGAGACCATCAAGCTGGCGCGCACGGCCATGGTGGGCATCGGCTTCAAGGTCCAGCGCCTGGCCGTCGACCTGTTCAAGCCGGCAGGCCGCAAACAGACCAGCGCGCCGCCGGCCACGCTGGGCGCCGCGCCGATCAAGGAACAGGTCATCCACTTCATCAACAAGAAGCTGCCCGGTGGCCTGCCCAAGAAGACGGCGCGCGCGCTGCTGGACATCGAGGACAAGGACTACGTGCCCATCATTCGCCCGCCCGCGCTGGCGAGCGAGACCGAGGCTGTGTTCTATTTCCCCGGCTGCGGCTCGGAGCGGCTGTTCAGCCAGGTGGGCCTGGCCACGCAGGCCATGCTGTGGCATGCCGGCGTGCAGACGGTGCTGCCGCCCGGGTATCTGTGCTGCGGCTACCCGCAGCGCGGCTCGGGCCAGTTCGACAAGGCCGAGAAGATGATCACCGACAACCGGGTGCTCTTCCACCGCGTCGCCAACACGCTGAACTACCTGGACATCAAGACCGTGGTGGTGAGCTGCGGCACCTGCTACGACCAGCTGCAGGGCTACAAGTTCGAGGACATCTTCCCCGGCTGCCGCATCATCGACATCCACGAGTACCTGCTGGAGAAGGGCATCACGCTCGGCTCCAAGACCAGCTACCTGTACCACGACCCCTGCCATTCGCCGATGAAGCTGCAGGAGCCGATGAAGACGGTGAAGGCGCTGGTGGGCGAGAACGTCGTCAAGAACGAGCGCTGCTGCGGCGAGAGCGGCACGCTGGGCGTCACGCGGCCCGACATCTCGACGCAGGTGCGCTTCCGCAAGGAAGAGGAACTGCGCAAGACCGAGACGCAGCTGCGCGAGTCGGGCGCCGTCGGCGAAAAAGAGAATCTCAAGATCCTGACGTCCTGCCCGAGCTGCCTGCAGGGCCTGAGCCGCTATGGCGACGACCTGCAGAACGGCCTGCTCGAAGCCGACTACATCGTCGTCGAGATGGCCCGGCAGATCCTGGGCGAGAACTGGATGCCCGAGTACGTGGCCAAGGCCAACAACGGCGGCATCGAACGGGTGTTGGTGTGAGCTGCGTCTTGTGCGAGACCGATGGCGGCCTCTTCGTCGTGCGCACGCCGCGGTTCCGCATCGTGCGCGTGCTCGACGAGCCGGCCCATCCGGCCTTCTACCGGCTCATCTGGAACGCCCATGTCGCCGAGTTCAGCGACCTGTCTGACACAGATCGACACGCCTGCATGGACGCTGTCACCGAGATCGAGCGGGCTCTGAGGTCTTTGCTCGCCCCGACCAAGGTGAATCTGGCCTCGCTGGGCAATGTCGTGCCGCATCTGCACTGGCATGTCATCGCCCGTTTCGACGGTGACAGCCATTTCCCCGCGCCCATCTGGGCCGCGTCGCGGCGCGAGGCCCAGCCGGTGCTGGCACGGCCGCTGGAGGCCGTCGACGCGGCCATCGCCGCAGCGCTCAGCGGCTGAGCACGGCCACCCGCACGCCGGCGGGCTTGGCGCCGGCCATCTGCGCGTCGCTGAGCCTGGGGTCGATGAAGTCGACGCTGAAGCGATAGATCTGTGCCGCTGCCACCGTGCGCGGGCCGCAGTCCAGCTTGTTCACCGCATGGCGCACGCCGCGAGCAATCTTCTGCGAGATGCCGTTGGCCTGGACCGCGGCGACCTCGCCGTTCTCCATGACGAATTGCACCTTCACTTCGCCGTAGCGGGCCTCGTCCTGCCAGATGCGGCCCAGGGCGCTCTGCAGCTGCCCATCGAGGTCAGAGCAGGCGGCATGCACGTCGTAGCGCGCGGGCGCTTCGATGACGCGGCCGCTGACCTCGACGCGCTCAAGGTCGGCGGGTTCGGCAAATGCGGGGCCAGCGGTCAGCGTGAGGCTGATGGCGCAAGCCAGGCCGGCGAGCAGGCCGTTGAGGGCGGGTGAGCGGCGGGCGATCGAGTAGTGGTTGGACATGACAAGCTCCTGTGGGTCTAGAGGGGCAGGGCGCGCGAAGGGCGTCGACCTGTGCTCAGACTAGGCGTCTGACTGAGCGGGCCCAAGCCGCAGGCGATGAGTTGCCGCCCGCATGCGACGGCACGCTGAAAAGCGCGCCTGAATTGCATGAAGTCCGTTTCGCGCCGACGAACGAGCCGATGCCATTCGTCATGGCTGGATGCCATCCGTGAATGCCCGCTAGGGTGGCCCCCGTCACTGCGGGAAGTGACAAGCGAGATTTCGTGTGCCGGACACACTGCGCGCCGCTTCGGATGGTGCCGCATCGGTGGGCGTTGACGTCGTTGGAGATGAGCCCGGCCGGTGAGCCTCGACAAGGTGGTGCTTCCCGTGGAGATCCCATGGGCCGAGCCGGTGCGCCGTACGCCACGGCGACTTTTGCGGAACTATCAAGATGAGCTTTGTCTTTGCGAACCCGAAAAGCCTGCTCGCGCTGGCGTGCGGCCTGGCGATGGCCGGCGCAGCCCAGGCGGGCGTGTCGAACCAGCAGGTCGACCGCGGCCTGACCAGCGTCGTGCAGCGCGCGGCGCCCGTCACCGACCGCCTGATCATTGGCTACCGCGACGCCGCCGAAGCCGATGCCGGCGACGCCCGCGTGCTGCGCGCCCGCAGCGTGGCGAGCCATGCAATGTCGACCCGCGTGGCCGCCCTGAATGCCGCGCTGGCCCAGCGCGGCGTCAAGGCCGGGCTGCTGCGCCAGATGGGCACCGGCGCCCACGTGTTCAAGCTGGACCGCGCGCTGTCGCACAGCGACCTGCAGCGCGTCGCGGCCGAGCTGAAGGCGGCAGACGCCAACATCGCCTACGCGGAACCCGACCGCAAGATGTACCCGCTGATGACGCCCAATGACTCGAGCTACACCGCTCAGTGGGACTTGTACGAGACGACGGGCGGTATCCGCGCCCCGGCGGCCTGGGACCTGGCGACTGGCTCCGGCGTCACCGTCGCCGTCATCGACACCGGCATCCGCCCGCACGCCGACCTGTCCGGCCAGATCGTGGCCGGCTACGACATGATCAAGGACACGGCCGTCTCCAATGACGGCAATGCCCGCGACAGCGACCCGAGCGACCCTGGCGACTGGACGGTGGCTGGCGAATGCGGCGCCGGCGAACCGGCCAGCGGCTCCAGCTGGCACGGCACGCACGTGGCCGGCACCATCGCCGCGAAGACGAACAACTCGACCGGCGTGGCCGGCATCGCCTTCAATGCCAAGATCCAGCCGGTGCGTGTGCTGGGCAAGTGCGGTGGCTACACCTCCGACATCGCCGACGGCATGATCTGGGCCTCGGGCGGCGCCGTCACCGGCCTGCCGACGAACGCGACGCCGTCGCGCGTCATCAACATGTCGCTGGGCGGCGGCGGCGCCTGCGACACGACGTCACAGAACGCGATCAACAGCGCCCGCTCGCGCGGCACGGTGGTGGTCGTCGCGGCCGGCAACGAGAACCAGAACGCCAGCAACTCCAACCCGGCCAACTGCTCCGGCGTCATTGCCGTGGCGGCCACGGACCGCAACGGCGCACGTTCGTACTACTCGAACTACGGCGCCGTCGTGGCGCTGGCCGCACCGGGCGGCGACGTGCGCTCGTCCAGCAGCAACGGCATCCTGAGCACGCTCAATGCCGGCACGCAGTCGCCAGGCGCCGACAGCTACGCCTACTACCAGGGCACGTCGATGGCGACGCCCCACGTGGCCGGCGTCGTCGCGCTGATGCTGAGCGCCAAGCCGACTGCCACGCCGGACCAGATCAAGGCAGTCCTGCAAAGCAGCGCGCGTGCCTTCCCCGGCACCTGCTCGCAGTGCGGCTCGGGCATCCTGGACGCGGCGGCAGCGGTGGCGGCCATCAGCGGCACCGGTGGCCTGCCGACGGTCAACGAGACCGAGTCCAACGGCACGATCGCCACGGCCAACACCGTGTCGGCACCGGCCAACGTGAACGGCAGCATCGGCTCGACCAGCGACACCGACTACTTCAAGGTGACGCTGCCGGCCGGCAAGACGCTGAGCGCGACGCTGACGATGGGCAGCAGCAGCAACGACTTCGACCTCTACGTGAAGAACAGCTCGGGCACGACGCTGGCGAAGAGCGAGAAGGCGGCCGGCCAGGTCGACAGCACGACCTACGCCAACGGTGGCAGCAGCGCCATCACGCTGTATGTGCAGGTGCTGCGCTACAGCGGCACCGGCGCGTACACGCTGAAGCTGCAGTGGTGAAAGTTTTGGCGTGAGTGAGGTGCCCGGCGGTCCATCAGACAGGCCGTCGGGTGCCGCTCACCGAATGGCGCCTTCGCCCGCTTCAGCATGCTGCTGAAGAAGGGGTATTTCGGTGAGCCTGTTTAGACCTTCGGATCCTTCCCAGACCCACTGCAGCAACGAGGGCGACGCCCATGAGCTGCAGTTGCGAAGGCTCCGGAACGACTGCCGTCAATTGGGCCGATCCTGGCGCCCCGCTGATGCACGGTCCGTCAGTGGTGACGCCTGCGGCCCCGAAACTGCAATTTGCGACGCCACCAGCCGGGTCGCTGGCGTACCAGTCCAGATTGGACGGCCCTCCTTTGACGATGGAAAGGCTGGCGCCACGGTAGCCCGGTTCTGTAAAGAGCCGAAAATCAACCGCCGTAAGGTTGCGTGCGCTGTCTGTCCACAGATCGACGTCATAAGAGCCCGCCATGGTCCACGACGCCGTGCCGATCGTGATGCTCAATTGGTGGACCGTGGTCTCCACCACGAAGAGGCCCGGGAACCACTCGATGCCTGAACTGAGATCCGCTGTGAATGACAGGCTGCCGACGAAAGAAGTGGTCGGCGGCGTTACGAAGCCAAAGACGGTGTGACCCGGTCCAACGGAGGTGGCGCGAAGATCCAGCGCGTACGTGAACGTCTCTGCTCGCGCATGCAAGGCAGTCACGGCGAGCAGGCATAGGGCGGCCGATCGGAATGCACCAAGTCGGGACATTGTGGGCAGGGGCATAACGAGTCTTCTGAAGGGTGGCGGTGCGCCGATTCTTCGCGCTCGACGATCACTGCACCCTCCCTAGTTGCTGGTGCTCCGCCGCTCGCCACCGCCTTCGGTGGCGAACTGGGAGGCCAGGCCTGCTCGCTGGCTCACCACACGGTCAGCGGGTCGGTGGCCACCATCGCACTCCCGGGCTTGCAGGAGAACGCCTGCGCGAAATAGGCCGAATTGCTCATCGGCGTCAGCACGCGGTACTTGGCCGGCGAGTGGCTGTCGGTGCGCAGCTGGTTGATGAGGAACTCGGTGCGCACCTTGGTGCGCCAGATCAGCGCGTTGCTCAGGAAGAAGCGCTGTGCCGGCGTGTAGCCGTCGATCTTCCTGTCGGCGGTGCCGGTGCGCTTCAGCGCCCGCTGCAGGCCCTCGTAGGCGATGGGCAGGCCCGACATGTCGGAGATGTTCTCGCCCAGCGTCAACCGGCCGTTGATGCTGTAGCCCGGCAGCGGCGAGATCGCGCCGTAGCGCTCGGCCACCTTGTCGGCACGGGCCTTGTAGCCGGCCGCGTCGGCCGCGGTCCACCAGTCGGTCAGCGAGCCGCCTGCGTCGAAGTTCCGGCCGCTGTCGTCGAAGTGGTGCGTGATCTCGTGGCCGATGACCATGCCGATGCCGCCGTAGTTGGCGGCGTCATCCGCCTTGGCGTCGAAGAACGGCGGCTGCAGGATGCCAGCCGGGAACGTGATCTCGTTGAGGCCGCCGGCAAAGGCGTTGACGATGTGCGGGCTGGTGCGCCAGCGGCCGCGCTCCACCGGGGCGTCCAGGTCTTTCACCTGGCGGTCGCTGTGCCACAGCGCCACCTTCAGCCAGTTGCCGGCGAAATCCGTCGTGCTGAGCTGCAAGCCCTCGTACTGCGGCCATTTGTCGGGGGCGCCGATCTTGGGCTGCATCTGCGCCAGCTTGTCCAGCGCCTTGGCCTTGGTGGGCGCCGTCATCCACGTCAGCTTCTCGATGCGCTCGCGCATGCTGGCGCGGATGTCCTCCACGAGGGCCAGCGAGCGCTTCTGCGCCTCCGGCGAGAAGGCGCGGGCGACGAAGAGTTCGCCCAGCGCCAGCGCCACGGGCTCGTTGCCGTAGCGGCCGCCGATCTGCACGATGACGTCCTCGGCGCGCGGCGGCGGTGCCTGCAGGCCGGTGATGGTCTTGCCGCGGTATTCGAAGGACGCCGTCGAGAAGGCCTTGGGCAGCCGCGGCGCGGCGGCGTCCAGCACGCGCAGCGCCAGGTACTGGCGCCAGACCGGCAGCGGCGTCTCGGCGGCGAGCTGGGCCAACCGGGTCGCGAACTCGGGCTGGCCGACGATGAAGCGCTGCGGCGGCTTGGCGCCTGCCGTCAGCACGGCCAGGTAGGCCGTCCAGTCCAACCCGGGCGCGGCGGCCGCCAGCTCGGCTGGGCTCATGGCGTTGTAGTTGGCGTTCGGGTCGCGCAGCTGGGTGCGTTCGCGCGAGCTTTCGGCCAGCCGGGTCTCGAAGGCGAACAGGGCGTCCAGCTCGGCGTCGCTGGCGGGCTTGCCGGCGGCGGCGAGCAGGCTGCGCGTGTAGCCGCGATAGGCCGCCTTGACGGCGCGGGTGCGCTCGTCGTCGCGGAAATAGTCGTCCCGGTCCGGCAGCCCCAGGCCGGACTGGTTGAGGCCCAGCACGTTGCGGCGGGTGTCCTTGCGGTCCGGCTGCACGCTGAAGCTCAGCGGCGCGCTGACGCCGCCGCGGTTCAGCAGCGCGAGCAGCGCGGGCAGGTCCTCGCGGCGCTGCAGCGCGTCGACGCGGTTCAGCAGCGGTGTGACCGGGCTGAAGCCGCGCGCCTCGATGGCGGCCTCGTCCATGCCGCTGGCGAAATAGGCGGCGATCAGCTTCAGGCCGGGCGTCGTCTGCAGCGCCGGCTTGTTGGCCAGTTCCTTCAGCGCCTTGTCCAGCAGTTCGTCATTGGCCTGGCGCAGCTGCTCGAAGCTGCCGATGCGCGCGCGGCTGGCGGGCAGCTCGGTCGCGGCCTCCCAGTTCGCGTTGACGAAGGCATAGAAGTCGTCGCAGGGCGCGACGTCCTTGGACAGGCCGGCGAGGTCCAGCGCCTGGGCGGCGCCGGCCAGGGCGAGCAAGGCCGCGGCAGCGGCCAGGCGGTGACGGGCAAAACGGGGCATGAGGGGGGCGGAGCAAAGCCGTTGAAGCGTGAGATTAGAGCGCCCGCTCGCCGCGCGGGCTGGAAGACACAGGGCATGATTGCGGGTTTTCACCAAGTATTTCGACCCGGCCATGCCCGTTTTTCTGCGCCTGACCCTTGCCTTCGTCGCGCCACTGCTGCTGTCCGCCGCCGTCATGGCCCAACCCGTTCAGGGCCAGGGCGCCACTTTCCCGTCCAAGGTCTACGACACCTGGGCGCGCGCCTTCGAGAAGGCCGGCGGCAGTGCCGTGCGCTACAAGGGCACGGGCTCGGGCGACGGCGTCAAGCAGATCGGCGCCCGCCAGGTGGACTTCGGCGGCACCGACGCGCCCCTGGCGGCGGCCGAGCTGGCCAAGCTCAAGCTGGTGCAGATCCCGATGCTGGTCGGCGGCGTCGTGCCGGTTGTGCAGTTGCCGGGCCTGGCGGCGCCGATGCAGCTGGACGGCGCGCTGCTGGCGGATATCTACCTCGGCCGCGTCAAGCTCTGGAGCGATGCGCGCATTGCCGCGCTGAACCCTGGCGTCGCGCTGCCGGCTTGGCCCATCAAGCGCGTCGTGCGCGCGGAGAAGTCCGGCACCAGCGATGGCTTCAGCCGCTACCTGGCCGGCGCGTCTCCCACGTTCAAGGCCGATGTCGGCGCCAGCCAGGCGCCGGCCTGGCCGGGCGAGCCGCTGAAGGCCGAGGGCAACGACGGCATGGTGCAGACGCTGCGCGCGACGCCAGGGGCGATCGCCTACGTCTCCTACGACCGCGTGCTGCGCGACAAGCTCACGGCCGTGAAACTGCGCAACGCGGCCGGCCGCTTCGTCGCGCCGTCGGAGCGGGCCTTCAGCGCCGCCGTGCTGGAGAGCGACATGCACCGCCAGGGCGACGACTTGGCGACGCTGCTGGACCGCCCGGGCGTCGACGCGTGGCCGATCACGCTGACCAGCTTCGTGCTGGTCGACGCCGAACCGGCCAGCGCCGCCAAGGCCCTGGGCGCGCTGAAGTTCCTGTACTGGTGCTTCATGCATGGCGACGACCTGACTCGCGGCTCGGGCTTTGCGCCGCTGCCCATCAGCGTGCAGTCGCGCCTGGCGGCGCGCTTCACGCTGGTGCGCCCCAAGGACGGCCAACTGCCGGCCTATCAGTCGTTCTGATCCCACGACCTAAACTGACGACATGCCCGCGCCCACGGAAATCACCGTCCACCAGCAATCCCGCGTGCTGGAGATCGCCTTTGACGACGGCGCGCGGTTTCGTATCCCCTTCGAGCTGATGCGCGTCTACAGCCCGTCGGCCGAGGTCATGGGCCATGGCCCCGGCCAGGAGACGCTGCAGACCGGCAAGCGCGATGTGCTGATCACCGGCCTGGAGCCGGTCGGCCACTACGCGGTGCGCCCGGAGTTCTCGGATGGCCATGCCAGCGGGCTGTTCACCTGGGACTACCTCCACAAGCTCGGCAGCCAGCAGGACAGCCTCTGGCGCGACTACGAAGCGCGCCTGGCGGCCGCCGGCAAGAGCCGTGACGACGCCATGCCCGTCAAGGGCGGCGGCAGCTGCCACTCGCATTGAACCCTTCCATGAGCCAAACCCATTTCGGTTTCAGCACCGTCGACGAAAACGAGAAGGCCGGCAAGGTCCGCGGCGTCTTCGACTCGGTCGCGTCCAAGTACGACCTGATGAACGATGTGATGTCGGCCGGCCTGCACCGGGCCTGGAAGGCTTACACCGTGCAGGTCGCCAACCTGAAGCCGGGCGAGCGCGCGCTGGACATCGCCGGCGGCACGGGCGATTTGTCGCGCGCCTTCGCCCGCAAGGTCGGCGAGAGCGGCGTCGTCGTGCACACCGACATCAACGAAGCCATGCTGCGCCAGGGCCGTGATCGGCTGCTGGACGAAGGCCTGATCCTGCCAACCAGCCTGGCCGACGCCGAGAAGCTGCCCTTCAAGAGCGAAAGTTTCGACCTGGTCAGCGTCGCCTTCGGCCTGCGCAACATGACGCACAAGGACCTGGCCCTGGCCGAGATGTGCCGCGTGCTCAAGCCCGGCGGGCGCCTGCTTGTGCTGGAGTTCTCCCGCATCGCCGAGCCGCTGCGCAAGCCCTACGACTGGTACTCCTTCAACATCCTGCCCAAGCTGGGCTCGCTGTTCGCGGGCGACGCTGAGAGCTACCGCTATCTCGCCGAATCCATCCGCATGCACCCCGACCAGGCCACGCTCAAGGCCATGATGAAGACGGCCGGCTTCGGCCACGTCGACGTCCACAACCTCAGCGCGGGCCTCGTCGCGCTGCACGCCGGCATCAAGTGCTAGGTTTGCAGGGCGCGGTGCCGCGCCCTGCATGACGTCGGGATGACGTCATCCCCAAGGTTTTGATCCCACCCCCCAAGAACGTGGGGGCTAGGGAACTTCTGGCTTGAAATAGCTCTAAATCGTGGCCGTGGCGAACCCAGTAATGGGGGCGTGCGGCCCATAGAAGCGACATATCCCGCCGCTACACTCATTCGTTGATTTGGGCCGGGGGGCCCTTCCTCTGAATAACAAGGACCGTGAAAAAGATGGCAAAGCGACTGATTGAATACCAGGCCCCATGGTTGCTGGCCGCCATCGCGGCGGCCACATTGCTCGCCGCCTGCGGCGGCGACAAGGGTGACAAGGCCTCCCAGACCGCGGCCAAGGTCAACAAGGAGGAGATCACGGTCCACCAGATCAACTTCGTGCTGCAACGCCAGCCGGGCCTGAAGCCGGAGCAGGCCGAGGCGGCCAGCCGCCAGGTGCTGGAGCGTCTGGTCGACCAGGAACTCGCGGTGCAGAAGGCCCAGGAGCAAAAGCTCGACCGTGACCCGCGCGTCGTGCAACAAATCGAAGCCGCCAAGCGCGAAATCATCGCCCGCGCCTATGTCGACCGGGTCGGCGAATCGGTCGCCAAGCCCAACGCTGAAGAGATCGCCAAGTACTACAACGACAAGCCGGCCCTCTTCAAGGACCGTCGCATCTACAGCCTGCAGGAACTGCAGATCGAGGCCAAGCCCGAGCAGTTCGAAGCCATCCGCGCCAAGCTGTCGGCGTCCAAGAACCTGAACGAGTTCGCCGAGTACCTGAAGGCCAACGACTTCCGCTTCAACGGCAACCAGGCCGTGCGCGCCGCGGAGCAATTGCCGCTGACCAGCCTGGATTCGATCGCCAAGATGAAGGACGGCGACTCCGTCCTCAGCCCCAGTCCGAATGGCCTGACGGTGCTCTTCCTGGTCGGTTCGCGCAGCCAGCCCGTCGACGAAACCCGTGCCCGTCCGGCCATCGAAGCCTTCCTGCAGAACCAGCGCAAGGCCGAAGTGGTGCAGAAGGACCTGAAGGCGCTGCGCGACAGCTCCAAGATTGAATATGTGGGCAAGTTTGCGCAGCCGGCGCCGGGGGCTGCCAGCGCGCCGACCCAGCAGGTGCTGCCCGCCGCTGCTGCTTCTGAATCGCCGGCGCCGGTCGCACCTGCGGCCAGTGGCCTGGATCCTGCTTCCATCTCCAAGGGCATGGGCCTCAAATGATGCGTATCCACCACCTTCTGCTCGCTGCCGCGCTCGGCCTGAGTGCCCTGGGTGCCCAAGCTCAATCCGGTTCCGCCGTTTCGGCTGCTGCCGCTTCGCCTGAATACCGTCTGGGTGCGGGCGACGTCATTCGCATCGTCGTCTACCAGAACCCGGACTTGACGCTGGAAACCCGGGTCTCGGAGTCGGGCCTCGTGAGCTACCCGCTGCTTGGCAATGTGCGCATTGGGGGCCTGGGCGTCAGCGCAGCCGAGAAGCTCATCGCCGATGGGTTGAAGAACGGCAGCTTCGTCAAGTCGCCGCAAGTCACCATCGTCCTGCTGCAGGTCAAGGGCAATCAGGCCAGCGTGCTGGGCCAAGTCAACCGTCCCGGGCGCTATCCCATCGAAACCGCAGACATGCGCATGACGGACCTGCTGGCCAATGCCGGCGGCGTTGCCGGCACCGGCGCCGATCTGCTCGTGCTCAGCGGCACGCGCAATGGCAAGCCTTTCCGACTGGAGATCGACCTGCCCACCGTGTTCGGCTCCAGTGCCGATCAGGGGCGCGTCAATGACGTGCTGATCCAGAACGGCGATGTGCTCTGGGTGGACCGCGCGCCGCTGGTCTACATCTACGGTGAAGTGCAACGTCCCGGCCCGGTGCGGCTGGAGCGTGGCATGACGTTGATGCAGGTTCTGGCGGCGGGTGGTGGCTTGAACCAGCGCGGCACGGAACGCGGCATCCGCGTGCACCGCAAGAGTGCTGACGGCAAGGTGCAGGTCGTGCAGCCGGGTATGGACGACACCATCAAGGATGGCGACGTGGTCTACGTAAAAGAAAGCTTGTTCTAAGCTAAGGAAAGCCAGATGACCTTCAGTCAGTTCCTTGCAATCATCCGCGCCCGGGCCAAGGTGTTCTGGGCCATCCTGATCGGCGTCATCGTCCTCGGTGTTGGCCTCAGTCTGGCCTGGCCGAAGAAGTACACCGCCGTCGCGACCGTCGTGGTCGACATCAAGCCCGACCCCGTCTCGGCCATGGTGTACCAATCCATGATGAATCCGGCGTTGATGGCCACCCAGGTGGACATCATCCAGAGCGATCGCGTGGCTCGCCGGGTGGTGCGCAATCTCAAGCTGACCGAGAACCCTGAGATTCGCCAGGAGTGGCAGGAAAGCGGTGACCAGAACAGCGACATCGAGACGTGGCTGGTGGAAGTGTTCCAGCGCGACCTCGACGTCAAGCCCAGTCGCGAGTCCAGCGTGATCAGTGTGGCCTACAAGGCGCGTGATCCCAAGTTCGCTGCAGGTCTGGCCAACGCCTTTGTTCAGGCCTACGTCGAAACTTCGCTGGACCTGCGCGTCGATCCTGCCAAGCAGTACAGCAGCTTCTTCGACACGCGCTCCAAGGAAGCCCGCGATACGCTGGAGAAGGCTCAGGCGCGCCTGAGCAAGTTCCAGAACGAGAACGGCGTGATCAATGCGGATGAGCGCCTGGACATCGAAACCCAGCGTTTGAATGAGCTGAGTTCGCAACTGGTGGGTATTCAGGCGCTCAGCTCCGAGTCCAGCAGCCGCCAAGGCCAGGTTGCCTCCGGTTCGGTCGAGAAGCTGCAGGAAGTGACCAACAACCCGCTCGTCGGCTCGTTGCGCGTGGATCTGGGTCGCCAGGAAGCTCGGCTTCAGGAGCTCAATTCCAAGCTGGGTGACAACAACCCGCAGGTCATCGAGCTGAAGGCAAATATCGCAGAGCTCAGGCAGAAGATCGACGCGGAAATCCGGCGCATCGGCGGTGGGGTCGGCGTGACCAACACCATCAACAAGCAGCGCGAAGCCCAGGTTCGGTTTGAGCTCGATGCCCAGCGCAACAAGGTGCTCAAGATGAAGCAGGTGCGCGACGAAGGGTCCGTCATCCAGCGTGACATCGAGAACGCCCAGCGCGCCTACGACACCATCCTGGCGCGGTTGACGCAGACCTCGCTGGAAAGCCAAACCACGCAGAGCAGTGTGGCCGTCCTCGCGCCGGCGACGCCGCCCATGCTGCCGTCGTCTCCCAAGCTGGTGCTGAACACCATCCTCGCGATCTTCCTTGGCGGCCTGCTGGCGCTGAGTACGGTGCTCGTGATGGAACTGCGCGACCGCCGACTGCGCTCCGCCGCGGACGTGGTGGCCATGCTCGGCCTTCCCGTCATTGGCGTGCTGCCCTCGTTGCACGCCAAGAACAGCAAGAAGAAACGTGCGGCCCAGGCGCTTCAGCATCGCTTGGTAGGCCAGATCGCAGCGTCGAAAACGGGAAATTGAACTCATGAGTGCAACACCAGAAGCATCGGCGCACCGGGCGAGCCCGTCGGCAACTCACATGGTTCACGACCGCTCCATTGGCGACATCATTGCCTCCACGCGCAACCTGACGGCTGAGCAAGTCGAGCGGATTGCCGAGCATCAGCGCAAGACCGGCGTGCGATTCGGCGAAGCAGCAGTCGCGCTGGGCTTTGCGAATGCAGACGACGTGCTGTATGCGCTGGCGCAGCAGTTCCACTATCCGTATGCGGCCGAGGCGCAACGCGACGCCAGCCCGGAATTGGTGACGCTGAATCAGCCCTTCTCCTATCAGGCCGAGGCGTTCCGAGCGATCCGCCCTCAGGTGATGATGCGCATCTTCGGCGAAGGCCGCCAGGAGCGGCGCGCGCTCGCCGTGGTCAGCCCGGAAGCCGGAGATGGCAAGACCTATTTCGCGGCGAATCTGGCGGTTGTGTTGGCGCAGCTGGGCGGTCGAACATTGCTGGTCGATGCCGACCTGCGCAATGCCCGACAGCATGCGGTCTTCAATGTTCCAAATGACGCAGGCCTGTCCGGTCTGCTGGCCGGGCGTGTCGAGGCCAATGTGATCAAGCAGATTCAGAACGTGCCGAATCTGTTCCTGCTCCCGGCAGGGGCCACGCCGCCCAATCCGCTTGAGTTGGTGGAGCGCCCAGCCTTTGCCTTGCTCATCAGGGAGCTGACGGGCAAGTTCGACCACGTGGTGGTGGACACGCCGGCTGCGCAATATGGCGCCGATGGCGAAGTGGTGGCTGCCCGATGTGGTGGTGCGCTGATCGTCGCGCGCAAGGACGCCTCGAAGGTGCAGGCACTGCAAGACTTGACCGCCAGCCTTGGAGATTTGGGTGCCACGCTCGCAGGCGTGGTCGTCAATGAGCATTGACGTCGCCAGTTCGCAGTTGGGGGAGCGGGTGCAGGCGCGCTGATGCGTCACCCGCACCTCCTCTCGACCCATTCCCATGGAATATCCCTTGGACCGAAGTGCTATGACACGGCCTGCCGCCCTTGACCAGCGCCAATGGCTGCTTTGGCTCCCGATCGTTCTGGGCCTGGCGGCACTGTATGGGCCCACGCTGTTCGACCTGTTCACCACCGTCTGGAATAGTGAGGAACAGGGGCATGGCCCCATCGTTCTGGGTATTGCGATCTGGCTGATCTGGCGCCGCAGGGCCGAGTTATTTGACGGGCCGCCCGATGTGCCCCGCCCCATATTGGGATTTGTGTGCATCGTGTTGGCGTCGGCCTTCTATTTTCTCGGCCGCACACAGGACTATCTGTTCTTCGAAGCCGGGTCACTGATCTTCATGCTCATCGGCGTCGTGCTCCTCATGCGCGGCACGACGGCACTCAAGAGCGTGTGGTTCGGGCTTTTCTTCATGCTGTTCATGGTGCCCTTGCCCAACAGCGTCGTGGATTTGCTCACCCAGCCGATGAAGATGGCCGTGTCCTATGTGGCCGAATCCATCTTGTTCACCTTGGGATACCCAATCGCCCGTTCTGGCGTCATGCTGTTGATTGGGCCGTATCAGTTGCTGGTGGCGGATGCTTGTGCGGGCCTGCACACGCTGTTCACGCTCGAGGCACTCGGACTGCTGTATCTGAATGTAGTCAGGCACGCTTCTGGCATTCGGAATCTTGTGCTTGCCATTCTGATCGTGCCCATTTCGTTCAGTGCGAACGTCATTCGTGTCATGACGCTGACGCTCATCACCTATTACCTTGGCGACGAGGCCGGGCAGGGTTTCCTGCATGGTTTCGCTGGCATGGTCCTGTTTCTAAGTGCCCTGATGCTCATCATTGCGGCTGACTCCCTCGTTCGCGTGGGTGTCCGTGGAGCGAAGAGTTAGTTCAGGAAGAACCGAGCACGCGAGTGCATTTTTTTGAAGGGTTGTCTGTTGTGAATAAGAAAGTTGCGTTGATCACTGGCGTCACGGGTCAGGATGGCGCCTATCTGGCTGAACTGCTGCTGGGCAAGGGCTATGAAGTGCACGGCATCAAGCGCCGTTCGTCGTCGTTCAATACCGACCGCATCGATCACCTGTACCAGGATCCGCACGTCAGCAACCAGCGCTTCAAGCTGCATTACGGCGACCTGACCGACTCGACCAACCTGATCCGCATCATTCAGCAGGTGCAGCCCGACGAGATCTACAACCTCGCGGCGATGAGTCACGTGGCGGTCTCCTTCGAAGAGCCCGAGTACACCGCCAATGCCGATGGCATCGGCACGCTGCGGATCCTCGAGGCCATCCGCATCCTGGGCCTGACGAAGAAGACCCGTTTCTATCAGGCCTCCACCTCCGAGCTGTATGGCCTGGTGCAGGAGATCCCGCAGAAGGAAACCACGCCGTTCTATCCGCGCAGCCCCTACGCAGTCGCCAAGATGTACGCCTACTGGATCACGGTCAACTACCGTGAGGCCTACGGCATGTACGCCTGCAATGGCGTGCTGTTCAACCACGAGAGCCCGCTGCGGGGCGAGACCTTCGTCACCCGCAAGATCACGCGCGCCGTTTCCCGTATCGCGCTGGGCCTGCAGGACTGCCTGTACCTGGGCAACATGAGCGCGCTGCGCGACTGGGGCCACGCCAAGGACTACGTCGAGATGCAGTGGTTGATGCTGCAGCAGGATCAGGCCGAAGACTTCGTCATCGCTACCGGCGTGCAGTACAGCGTGCGCCAGTTCGTCGAATTCGCCGCCGGCGAACTGGGCATCACGCTCGCGTTCGAAGGCGAGGGTGACCAGGAAGTCGCTCGCGTCACCAAGGTCGAAGGCGACAAGGCCAAGTGCAAGGTCGGCGACGTCATCGTCAAGGTCGACCCGCGCTACTACCGCCCGACCGAAGTCGAGACGCTGCTGGGCGACCCGACCAAGGCCAAGGAAAAGCTGGGCTGGGTGCCCAAGACCCAATTGCGTGAACTCGTCGCCGAAATGGTGCAGGCCGACTACACGGCCGCCAAGCGCGACAGCCTCGTCAAGCTCGCAGGCTTCCAGGCCTACGACCACCATGAGTGAGGCCGTGGCCCCGATCGCGCGCGACGCGCGCATCTTCGTGGCGGGCCACCGTGGCATGGTGGGCTCGGCACTGGTGCGCCGGCTGAAGGCGGGCGGCTACACGAACGTGCTCACCACGTCGCGCCAGGAGCTCGACCTGCTCGACCAGCGCGGCGTGCATGACTGGATGCAGCAGCACAAGCCCGACTACCTCTTCCTGGCCGCAGCCAAGGTCGGCGGTATTCAGGCGAACAACGTCTATCGGGCGGAGTTCCTCTATCAGAACCTGATGATCGAGGCCAACATCATCCACGGTGCGCACCTTGCGGGCGTGCAGCGGCTGATGTTCCTGGGCTCCAGCTGCATCTACCCCAAGCTCGCGCCGCAACCGCTGCGCGAAGACAGCCTGCTGACCGGGCCTTTGGAGCAGACCAACGAGCCCTACGCCATCGCCAAGATCGCCGGTATCAAGCTCTGCGAAAGCTACAACCGCCAGTACGGTCGCCAGTACGTCAGCGCCATGCCGACCAATCTGTACGGCCCCAACGACAACTACGACCTGAACAACAGCCATGTGCTACCGGCGCTGATCCGCAAGGCTCATGAAGCCAAGCAGCGTGGCGACAAGGAACTGGTTGTCTGGGGTACCGGCACACCGCGCCGCGAGTTCCTTTACGTCGACGACCTGGCCGACGCCTGCGTGCACCTGATGGAAGCTGGCACGGAAGACGTGCTCACCAACATCGGTGTCGGCGATGACGTCACCATCCGCGAGTTGGCTGAACTGGTCAAGCAAGCGGTTGGCTTCGAGGGCGAGCTGGTTTTCGACACCTCCAAGCCCGATGGCACGCCGCGCAAGTTGATGGACGTCTCGCTGCTGGCCAGCCGCGGCTGGGTGGCCAAGACGGGCTTGCAGCAAGGCATCTCGCTGGCCTACGCCGATTTCCTGGCGCGCGCCGGCGCCGCGTCCTGACAGCAAGCGTAGGGATCACGTCACCATGCTCCGCCGCTCTCTTCTGGCTTCTGCCGTCATGGTTGCGACCGCAGGCGCCGCACAGGCGCTCAGGCCGCGGCCCGACACCGGCCCGTCGCGTTTCGGCAAGCTCGATGACCTCGTGCCCAAGCAGTTCGGAGACTGGAAGCTCGACCCCTATGCCGGCGGCGGCACGGTCGTCAATCCGTCGCTGGAGAAGGTGCTCAACACGCTCTACTCCGATCAACTCTCGCGCACCTACGTCAACGCGGCCGGCCAGCGCGTCATGCTGAGCCTGGCCTATGGCCGCCACCAGAGCCGCGACCTGCAGGTGCACAAGCCCGAGGTCTGCTACGTCGCGCAGGGCTTTCAGCTGCAGTCGTCTGCCAAGGTGTCCGTGGACACCGTCTTTGGCGCGCTGCCAGCCATGCGCATCGTGGCCAAGCAGGGCGGGCGTAACGAGCCCGTCACCTACTGGATCCGCATCGGCGACAAGGTCATCCGTGGCTGGCTGGAGCAGAACCAGGCGCGTGTCGCCTACGGCCTGCGAGGCCTCGTGCCCGACGGCCTGCTGGTGCGGGCCTCCACCATCGACAACGACTCCGCCCACGGCTTCTCGGTGCAGGAGCGCTTTCTGTCTGACATGGTGGCTGCCATCGCGCCGCAGGATCGCGCCATGTTTGTAGGCGCTGTCAGCGGCAACGCGAGCGCCGCCTGAACAACGAATGAAAATCAGTGTTGTCATCCGCACCTACAACGAGAGCAAGCACCTGGGTGCGCTCTTGCAGGGCATCCAGGACCAGCAGCTCGGTGAGCACAGCGTCGAGACCGTCATCGTGGACTCCGGGTCCACCGATGGCACGCTCGACGTAGCGGCCCGCTTCCCGGTCAACGTCGTCGGCATCCGCAAGGAAGAGTTCTCCTTCGGCCGGTCACTCAACATCGGCTGCGCGGCAGCCACCGGCGACGTGCTGGTGTTTGTCAGCGGCCATTGCATCCCAGTGGACCCGCACTGGCTCGCCGAGTTGGTCAAGCCGATCGCTGACGGCCTGTGCGTCTCCACCTACGGCCGCCAGGTCGGCGACGACAGCAGCCACTTCAGCGAGCGCCAGATCTTCGGCAAGTACTTCCCGGCGCAGGACAAGCTGCCGCAGGACGGCTTCTATTGCAACAACGCCAACGCCGCCGTGCTGAAGAGCGTGTGGCTTGAGCACCGCTACGACGAAGAGCTGACCGGCCTGGAAGACATGCATCTCGCCAAGCGACTGGTGGCGCAGGGCTACAAGATCGGCTATGCGTCCAAGTCTTGCGTCTATCACCTGCACAGCGAGACGTGGGCTCAGGTGCGCCGCCGCTTCGAGCGTGAGGCCATCGCGTTGCAATTCATCATGCCCGAGGTCCAGCTGGGCCTGCCGGACGTGATCCGCTACTTCTTCAGCGCTGTGTTCCTCGATCTCGGCGCAGCCCTGCAGGAGCGCCAGATGCGCGCTCACTTCACCAGCATCCTGCGCTATCGATACAACCAGTTCCGCGGCGCCCACAAGGGCAATCACTTCCACCGCCGTGTGTCGCGCGAGATGAAAGAAGCCTATTTCTATCCCCGCTGACTACTCACACTCTCTTCCCACCATGACATCTGCTGCCCCCCCCCGCATCGTCGCCCTGCTGCCCATGAAGGCCAACAGCGAACGTGTTCGCGGCAAGAACTTCCGTGACTTCAACGGCAAGCCGCTGTTCCGCTGGATCCTCGACACGCTGCTGGCCGTCGAGCAGATCGACGAGGTCATCATCAACACCGACGCCCGCGCCATCCTGGCCGAGAACGGCCTTGTCGACGGCCCGCGCGTGCGCATCCGCGACCGCAAGCCCGAGATCTGCGGCGACTTCGTCAGCATGAACCTCGTGCTGGCCGACGACGTGGCCAACGTGCCGGCCGACGTCTACGTGATGACCCACACCACCAACCCGCTGCTGTCCGAGCGCTCGGTGCGTGGCGCGATCGACCTCTACCTCAAGGGCATCGTCGACGGCAGCTGTGACTCCGTCTTCACGGTCAACAAGTTCCAGACCCGCTTCTACCGCGCCGACGGCAGCGCCATCAACCACGACCCGGACAACCTCATCCGCACCCAGGACCTCGAGCCCTGGTACGAGGAGAACTCCAACCTCTACATCTTCTCGGCCGACAGCTTCGCCGGCACCAACGCCCGCATCGGCCGGCGCGCCAAGATGTACGAGATGGGCCGCACCGAGTCCGTCGACATCGACGACCAGGAAAGCTGGCACATGGCCGAAGCCATGTGCAAATACATCCAGACCCAATCGACCTGAGCCCCGCCATGACGCTGAAAGTACTGGTCACCTGCCCGCCCATGCTGGGCATGATTGAAGAATTCCGTCCGCTGTTCGAAAGCCGCGGCGTCGAGGTCACGCCCGCCAAGGTCGTGCAGACGCTGAGCCAGGACGAACTCTGCGAGCTGCTGCCGCAGTACGACGGCTGGATCATTGGCGACGACCCCGCCACCCGCCGCGTCTTCGAGGCCGGCAAGGCCGGCAAGCTCAAGGCCGCCGTCAAGTGGGGCATCGGCGTGGACAACGTCGATTTCGCCGCCTGCAAGGATCTCGGCATCCCCATCACCAACTGCCCCAACATGTTTGGCGGCGAAGTGGCCGACGTGGGCATGTCCTATCTGGCCGCGCTGGCCCGCGAGACCTTCACCATCGACCGCGGCGTGCGCGACGGCAAGTGGCCCAAGCCGCGCGGCCTGTCGTTGTCCGGCCGCACGCTGGGCCTCATCGGCCTGGGCGACATCGGCCGCAACCTCGCCCGCCGTGCGCTTGCCGCCGACATGAAGGTCGTTGCCTACGACCCCTTCTACCAGGGCGAACTGCCCGCGCAAGTGCAGCGCGCCACCTGGCCCGCACGCGTGGAAGAGGCCGACTTCCTCGCCTTCACCTGCGCGCTCACGGCGGCCAACACGCACATGCTCAACGCCGACGTGCTCGCCAAGTGCAAGCCCGGCGTGCGCATCACCAACGTCGCGCGCGGCCCGCTCATCGACGAGCAAGCCCTTATCGCCTCGCTGCAGTCCGGTCACGTGCACTCCGTGGCGCTGGACGTCTTCGAGGTCGAGCCCCTGCCGATGGAATCGCCGCTGCGCGGCATGCCCAACACCATCTTCGGTTCGCACAACGGCTCCAACACCGTGGACGGCGTCGTGCGTTGCAGCGAGTTCGCCATCGCGACCCTGCTGGGCTACCTGGGCGTGCCGGAGAAGGCCTGATGACCGACGCCCGACCCGTGGCCCTCATCACCGGTGCCGCTGGCGGCATCGGTGCGGCCCTGGTCGAGGCATTCGAGGCAGGTGGCTGGCAAGTCGTCTCCACCGACCGCAAGCCGCTCACGCGGGCGGGCCATGTGGTCGGTGATGTCGCTGCGGCGGCCGACCCGGAAAGTGCCGAGGGTCGCGCGCTGATCGCCGCGCTTCGCGCAGCGACCGGCGGTCGCGCCACGGCCGTCATCCACAACGCCGCCCACCAGGTCGTCAAGCCGAGCGTTCAGCTCAGCACCGCCGACTGGGCCGACAGCCTGGGCGCCAACCTGCTGGCGCCCTTCTGGCTCACCATGGCGCTGCGCGAAGAACTCGTTCGCAACCAGGGCTGCATGCTGGCCATCTCCAGCATCCACGAGCGGCTGACCAAGCCCGGCTTCGTCGCCTACGCCACCAGCAAGGCGGCTTTGTCCGGACTCGTGCGTGCCATGGCCGTGGACCTTGGTGCGGAGCTGCGCTGCAACGCGTTGTGCCCCGCTGCCATCGCCACGCCCATGCTGCGCGCCGGCTTCGAAGGCCGCGAAGCTGCCTACCGCGAGCTCGAAGCCCACCATCCCGTGGGCCGCGTCGGCACGCCGGCGGAAGTGGCCGCCACCGCGCTGTTCATGTGCTCGGACGCCGCCCGCTTCATGAACGGTGCGTGCGTGGACCTCAGCGGTGGCATCAGTGCACGCCTGCACGATCCCGTGTGAGCCGCGCATGAAAGCGCTGCTCGCCCGCCTCTGGAACTCCCCCACCTTCACCACCTGGGGCAGCCTGGCCGTGCGCCTGGGCGGCGTCGTCCTCGTGCTGCCCTGGGTGCTGGCCACCTATGCCTCGGCCGAAGTCGCCGTCTGGCAGCTCTTCAGCAGCGTCTTCACGCTGGCGCTGATCCTCGACTTCGGCCTCGCCCCGACCTTCACGCGCATGCTGTCGTTCGCACGCGGTGGCGCCAGCCTCGAAGCCATCCAGGCCATGCCAGGAAAGGCGCGTGGCGTCACAACGCCCGTGCCCGCCGTCGCGCCAGCCTCTGACGCCAGCGCCGCCGACACGCTGGGGCGTGTCTACGCCTTGCTGCGCTGGCTCTACCCCAGGCTCGGTCTGGGCGTCGTGGCCCTGCTTGCGCTGGCCGGCAGCTATGCCATCGCCGGCCCCATCGCAGCCACCGCCGCACCCGGCCAGGCCTGGCTTGCCTGGGGCCTTGTGCTGCTGTCCACCTGGGCCGGCTTCATGGGCAACGCCTACTCGGTGGCCCTGCAGGGCATGAACAACATCGCCGTGCTGCGCCGCTGGGAGGCCGCCACCGGCCTAGCCCAGATCGGCAGCACCCTGATCGTGCTGGCGCTGGGCGGCTCGCTGCTGGCACTGGTAGCCAGCTACCAGGTCTGGATCGTGCTCAACGCGCTGCGCAACATGGCGCTGATGCGCTCACTGCACCCGCAGCTGTCGCACGTGCGGGCGCAGCGCGACCACGTGCTGCTGCGCGCGCTCTGGCCCGCCACCTGGCGCAGCGGCCTGGGCGTCGTGATGGGGCAGGGCATTATTCAGTCCAGTGGCTGGGCCTACGCCCAGGTCGCACCCGTCGCCGAAGTCGCCTCCTACCTGCTGGCGCTGCGCCTCATCACCATGGTCAGCCAGTTCGCGCAGGCGCCGTTCTACAGCAAGCTGCCGCGCCTTGCCGAACTGCAGGCCAAGGGTGAACGAGGCCAGCAACTCACGCTCGCGCGCCACGGCATGCGTGCCGCCCACTGGGTGTTCGTCGCCGGGGCCATCGTGCTCGCCGTCGTCGCCGTGCCCCTGCTCACGCTGCTGCACAGCAAGACCGCCTTCGTGCCGCCCGCCGTGTGGGCCCTCATGTGCGCGGCCTTCTTCGTCGAGCGCTACGGCGCCATGCACCTGCAGCTCTACAGCCTCAGCAACCACATCGTCTGGCACATCGCCAACGGCGTCACCGGCTGCCTGATGTTGGCTTTTGCCTTGCTGCTCTACCCGCGGCTCGGCATGCTGGCCTTTGCGCTGGCCATGCTGCTGGCCTACGCGGGCTTCTACGCCGTCTATTCGGTTGCGCACTCGCGGCGCGCCTACCAGTTCAACCTTTGGACCTTCGAGCGCGCCATCTCCCTGCCGCCGGCCCTGGCCATGCTGGCCGCGCTGGGCGTTGCCCGCCTCGTTCCCGCCTTGAGAGCATTCACGTGACCGACACCACCATCGACCCCCTGCTGGAACAGCGCGACGTTCTGAACCCCTACCGAATCGGCCTCGGCTTCATGCTGCGCCGCCTCAAGTGGGACCTGAACCCCCAAAGCTGGCGCTCGCGCGGCGTGCTGCGCGCCTGCAAGGACAGCCATGTCGGCCAAAAGGCCGTCATCCTGTGCAACGGCCCCAGCCTGCTGAAGGTCGACTTCGACGCCCTGCACCAGTCCGGCGTGTTCTGCTTCGGCCTGAACAAGATCAACCTGCTGTTCGACAAGACCGTCTTCCGCCCGAAGTGCGTCGTCGCCGTCAACCCGCTGGTGCTTGAGCAGAACCAGGCCTTCTACAACCAGACCGACCTGCCGCTCTTCCTGGACAGCCACGCGGCCCCCTTCGTGAAGGGCCGCCCCAACGTCGCCTTCCTGCACAGCAACGTCTTCCCCATCTTTGCGCGTGACGTCAGCCTGAGCCTGTTCCAGGGCTACACCGTCACCTTCGTGGCCATGCAACTGGCCTTCCACATGGGCTTCCGCGAAGTTGCCCTGGTGGGCGCGGATCACACCTTCGCCACCAAGGGCCCGGCCAACAAGACCGTCGTGTCGGGCGAAAAGGACGAGAGCCATTTCGACCCCAACTACTTCGCGGGCGGCGTCCAATGGCAGCTGCCTGACCTGTTCCAGAGCGAAGTGGCGTACACGATGGCGCGGGATATGTATGCGGCGTTTGGGGGGCGGGTGGTGAATGCAACCGAAGGCGGGAAGCTCGAGGTGTTTGAACGCCAGGCTTTGTCAGCTTTCTTAAAGGGCACCTGACATGCAATCGAATGAGAAGCGTATCCGGCCGTCAGTATTTGTTGACGCGCTTCTGATTAGTTTTGTGCCTCTGGGCCTCAACCTGCTGCGCGTCGTCGATCCGAATGGCAGCAAGCTGCCTGGTATTGCGCTGCTGCTATTGATAATTTTCAAGAATCTGCTGCTCTTGCCCGGTGTGTCTTGGCGTTATCAAAAAGTTTTTCATCGAAGCAATCTTGATGATTTTTTCGACCTGAGAATATTGACGCCACTGGTTTTGATGCTGATGCTGGGCTGCATTTCCGTCGCCAGAGGACTTGGCTATTACTACACGTTCTCGAACGTGTTTTCCAATATTATCCTGCTGCTGATAGGCCTCGTTGCGGCAGTTACGGCGTTCTTGAATACCACCAATGCAAAAGAAAGAAATCTGCTGATCTGTGCTGCGCCCGCTGGCTTGGTTATTCTGGTCGTTGCTAATTTGCTTGGCTTCGCTGCCGGGCTTGCCTCGGTGCCGATGCTGGGTGACGAGCGCTTGAATCAGACTTTGAAGATGTTTGGTATCACGGTTGGCCGAATTTATTTTCCGCTGATGGCTGGTACGAATACTTTTGGCAGTGTTTGTGCGCTTGGACTGTTGGCATCGATTGCCTTCTGGCGCACGGAGAGCGCTTTGGCAAAGGTACTGACCGGCATGTCCGTTCTGGCTTGCTTTGTCGCGTTGGTAGCGGTCGATTCTCGCGGCGCAATGCTGGCGGTAGTGGTCGCGATGATGTGGTGGATGCTCATTTCCAAGTCGTCGGTAATTCGGGTGCTCCCGTTGGGCTTGGTATTGTTGAGTCCGTTTGTACCGTTTCTGCTGTCTGCAATATTTTCGTTTGTCAACGAGCAGGGGCTCTTGTCCGGTTTGGTGCGATCGGGCACGCAGGGAAGTAAGCTGGGGGTTGGAACGGGTCGCCAATATATTTGGAATGCTGCGCTCGGCGAAATTTCCAACGGCAACATCATCCACCTGATCGGGTATGGCGCGTTCGGTCACGTTCAATCGAAACTATCCGCGGCCTATTCATGGATCTTCAACGAGTTGGGCCAGACCACCACGTCCGTGCACAACACTGCGCTGCAGATCTTCTTTGACATGGGTTACATCGGGGTGGTTGCCTGGGTCGCGCTGATGTATTCGCTCGTCTCCGGCTTGTTGAGACTTGCCAAAATTGAGGGCTATAAAGGACCGATGGTTGTCCTGTCAGCATCAATAATTTATCTTCTGCTGCAGAGTCAAACTGAAGTTGCCGTCACCATCTATACACCCGAATTGATTTTTTATTTCATAGTGGTCGCAACGGGAATATCGTGTGCCCTTAGGCGCTCCGGCGAACTGGTGGGGGCACGTTCATTGAAGGAAAAGCCCTCCATCCGTATGCCCTCGCTAGCGCATTGATTGTTAATGACCACTTCAGTTCCTTTGTCATCTAAAAATCTTTCCTTGGCCGGAGTGATCAACGTTCCTGCGCTGGATGGCTTCCGCGGCTTTTTGGCCATATGGGTTCTGCTTTCTCACGTGACCCAATTCGTTGATGGGCCGCGGGGTCTTATTGACCGTGGCGGCATCGCAGTTGATTTGTTTATGCTGGTCTCGGGTTTCTTGATGTTTTGGAACATCGAGAGTCGCTTCAAGCGAGAGAATCCGTACGTGGCAGGAACCTGGAAGAAGTTCTTTGCGCGTCGTTTTTTTAGAATCGCGCCCCTTTATTTTCTGGCGTTGGTGGTGTCAATGGTTTTGGAAGATTATTTCAAGACCGAATTGCGAGCCATCTATCTGACCCAGGGCGCTGAATTCACCCGTCCATTTGAAGCGTGTCATCGAGAGGCGATCGCGAACGTCTTTCTTCACGTAAGTTTTCTTTTTGGCTTCCACCCGTGCTACGCGGCCTCCAATGTCATCCCGGATTGGAGCCTTTCATTGGAAATGCAGTTCTACCTCTGCTTTCCGCTGCTTTATTTCGCTTTCAAAAGATGGTCGGCAATTCCTCTTGTGCTTGTTGCAGCAGTTTGTGTCGGCATTTCATTGCAGAATATTTCTGTATACACGATCGACCCTTCCAAGTGGATGTCGTTTCCGCAGCCATCTATCTTGATACTGCGGTTGAACTGTTTTGTTGCCGGCATAGTGTTGGCAAAAATCGTGTGTTCTGAAAGAGCATCCGTAATGGATTTCATCGCGTTGATGCTATCGGTTTTTCTTTTTCAGCGACTGACTTTCGCGGTGATTGCATGCTTCTTGACCGCTGTCATTCTCCGGCAATTGATTTCCAATCGGATTGGATCAAAGCTGATCGACTCCGTCCTTGATAGAAGCGCCACCTTATTTGAGGCGCCGTTTTTCCGTCGCCTCGGGGATCTGTCGTACGGGGTGTATTTGGTCCATATATTCCTGCTCATTCCCGCGGTGCGCTTCTTGCAATCCACAACTTGGTTTCTCCAGTTGGGTGGGGCTTCGCGGTTCATTTTGGTTGCCGGCGTTGTGATTCCGTTGGCTTTGCTGCTCGCGAAAATTGCTTTTGAGGCGATCGAGAAGCCGTTTATCAACGTGGGGCGCAAAGTCGCGAGTCGTTTGGCATGAAAATTTCGATAGTCACGATTGTTCGAAACGCTGAACACTATGTCGATCGGACGATTCGATCCGTATTGGCCCAGACGCATCCGGATATCGAGTACCTGGTTATTGATGGCGCCTCCACTGACGGGACGCTGGAAAAGATTCGCGCCTATGAGGGGCGCATCACCAGAATTGTCAGCGAGCCCGACAAGGGTATTTCAGATGCGTGGAACAAGGGCCTGCGCATGGCCACGGGTGAGGTGATTGGCCTGTTGAACGCCGGTGATGAGCATGCGCCCGATGCCGTGGCCAAGGTCGCTGCGGCGATTGCGGCCGGGGCGGACATCGTCTTCGGCGATACGCAATTGGTGGACGACGACGGCCAGGTGCTGATGTTCAACCAGGGCAAGTTCCATCCTTGGTTCTACTCCGCGGGATTTGGCATGTACCACCCGTCGGTCTTCGTGCGGCGCAGCGTGTACGAGAAGGTGGGCGAGTTCAACCCGACTTACCGGTATGCGATGGACTCGGACTGGCTGTCGCGCGCCTACGTGGCCGGCGCCAGGTTCCAGCATTGCGAATCCTTGACTCGCATGGTGGACGGTGGCATCAGCGTGCAGCGGCGTTTCGCGGCCTATGGTGAGCACCTGCAGGCCATGTATTCGGCGGGCATGCCAAAGAGTTTTGTCTACCGCTCCATGCTCATGACCGGCGTGCGTGGGTTGGTGCGGCTGATGCGCCCGCGTTGAGGTCGGAACGGTGATGACAGACCTGCAGGTACTGAAGAACAACGCCTTCGAGGGGGCGGCTGACGCGACGCCGCTGGTATCGGTGCTGGTGCCGTTCTACCGTTTCGATTGTTCTGCCCTGGTGGCGCGGTTGGGCGAGTTGGCGGGGCCAGAGCGTCTCGCCTTCGAACTGGTGCTGGCCGACGACGGCAGCCCGCAACCCGAGTTTGCGGATGCCGTCTGGGCGACGCTGCAGGCCAGCCCGGTGCCGGCCACGCTGCTGCGCTTCCATCGCAACCTGGGGCGGGCGGTGATCCGCAATCGACTGGCGCAGGCCGCGCGCGGCAGTTTCGTGCTCTACCTCGACGCAGACATGATGCCGGACGAGGCGGACTACCTGCAGCGCTACGTCGACCTCGCGCGGCGCGGCGCGGCGGACATCATCTATGGTGGCCGCAGTGCCAAGTTCTGCGATCGCGAGAACCCGGTGGTGCAGTTGCACCGGCGCTTCACGGAGCTGCGCGAGGCCGTGCCGGCCGAGGTCCGCGCGCAGGCGCCCGCCTACCACTTCTATTCGTGCAACTTCCTGGCCCGGCGCGAGGTACTGAACGCGATCCCGCTGGACGAGAAGTTCGTCGGCTGGGGTTGGGAAGACTGCGAGTGGGCCGCGCGAGCGAGCGAGCGCTACACGTTGCTGCACATCGACAACCCGGCCTCCCACCTGGGGCTGCTGGCGCCCGCGCAGATCCTGGCCAAGTACGACGAGTCGGTGGGCAATTTCCTGCGCATGCTGTCGCTGCGGCCGGCCATGGTGCTGCCCACCACGCTGTACAAGACCGCGCGGCTGATCTCGCGCTGGCACGCCGGTGGCTTAGTGCGTGCCGTGGCGAGGCGCCTGGCCCTGTCGTCTGGCGCGCCGATGCGCCTGCGCATTGCCTGCCTGTCCTTCTACAAGGCCGCGCTGTACAGCGCGGCGGTCTGAGCCCATGAAACCTGTTCGTGGCATGGGAAACATGCAGCGCCGCGGTGCGGCCGAGGTGTCGGCGCGATGAAGCTGCTGATCTACGGCATCAACTTCGCGCCCGAGCTGACCGGCATCGGCAAGTACTCCGGTGAGATGGCCCAATGGCTGGCCCACCGTGGCCACGCAGTGGAGGTGGTGACGGCGCCGCCCTACTACCCGGCCTGGCAGCGCGCCGAGGGCTACCCTGCCTGGGGCTATCAGCGCGAGACCCGGGGCGAAGGCGGTTCGGTGCGTGTAACGCGCTGCCCGCTGTGGGTGCCCAGCAAGCCCTCGGGGTTGAAGCGCTTGCTGCACCTGGCCTCGTTTGCGCTGAGCAGCGCCCCGGCGCTGTGGCGTGCGCTGCGCGACGGCAGCCGGCGGCCGGATGCGGTGATCCTCGTGGTGCCGACCTTGTTCACCGCCCCGGCAGCCTTGTGGTTGGGCCGCCGCTACGGCGTGCCGGTCTGGCTGCATGTGCAGGATTTCGAGGTCGACGCGATGCTGGGCATGGGCATCGTCGGCGGTGGCGGCGGGCTGGCCAACCTGGCCTACCGCTTCGAGCGCTGGTGCCTGCAGGGCGCCGCCGTGGCATCCAGCATCACGACCAAGATGGTGGAGCGCCTGCTGGCCAAGGGTGTGGCGCCGCAGCGCGCGCAGCTGTTCCCGAACTGGGTGGACTTGAGCAGCGTCTACCCATTGCCGCGTCCGAACGCCTTCCGCGCCGAGCTTGGCCTGGCGGAGACGGACGTGCTGGTGCTGTACTCCGGCAACATGGGCGAGAAGCAGGGGCTGGAGCTGGTCATCGAGGCTGCGCGCCGGCTGCAGGCGATGCCCGGGCTGCGCTTTGTGCTGGCCGGCGATGGCGGTGCCCGCGAGCGGTTGATGGCGCAGGCACAAGGCCTCACCAATCTGCAGTGGCTGCCGCTGCAGCCGGCCGAGCGCCTGAACTTGATGCTCAACGCGGCGGACATCCATGTGCTGCCGCAGCGGGCCGACGCGGCCGACCTGGTCATGCCCTCCAAGCTGACCGGCATGCTGGCCAGCGGCCGCGCGGTGGTGGGCACGGCGGCGGCGGACACGCAGCTGGGCGGTGTGCTGACGCAATGCGGCGTGCGCATCGAGCCCGGTGATGCGGTGGCGTTGGCCGATGCCTTGCAGGCCCTGGCCCAGCAACCGGAGCGCCGCGACACGCTGGGCGCGGCGGGGCGCGCCTACGCACAGGCCGAACTGGCACAGGACGCAATCCTGCTGAAGTTCGAGGCTGCTCTGCAGGCTTTGCCCAAGCGCTGAAGGCCGCGGGGCGCGCCGCCCCGTTGGTTCAGCGGTTGGCAGCGCCCTGGTTCACGACTTTGATTGACGCGACGCATGGGTGCGATTCCACCGTCGCGTCCGACGAGAACACCAGCGTGTTCAGCCGGCGCCAGGCGCCACTCTTCACGGCGAGGTTGTTCTGCGTCGTGGTCTTGCCCTCGGGTGGATGGACTTCCAACGTCCAATTCGGTTTATCCGCCCCAAGGGGTGCCTGCATGCGGAAGCGTGTCCAGCCGCCGACCGGCACGGGCGCGATTACCTTGCCAGCGACTTCGGCGCCGGCTGATGTGATGCGCACCGACGGGCCGGCGACGTAGGGCGATGCGTTGTCGCGCCATTCCACCAGCATGGCGGTGGCGGCGTCGATCTTCAATTCGAACTCCACGACGGTGTTGCCCTGCGTGTGGTTCAGCGTGGCGAATGCGGCAGGCTCCCAGCGGTTGGCCAGGGCGGGGCTGTCGTTGAAGGCCAGGCATTTGCCGTGGGGTGCACCGGCTTGCGCCTCCACCTGCAGGGTGGCAGCTTTGTCGGCGGGCAGGTAGCGCAGGTTCACGGGCCGGGCGGCAGGCGCCGTGCCGGCGATGTCCACCGTCAGGTCGGTGGGAGGCGCGATGGTGGCTTTGGCCGGCTCGGCCACGCCCGCCAGGCTGCGGGCAGCGGGCTCTGCGTTGCCGGGCGCCGCCGTGGCGCCAGCGTTTGCCGCTGCTTTGGCGGTCGGACCGTCGGGACTCTGGCTCGCCGCAGCGGCCTTGGCCGACGAGGAGCCGCCGCCGCGCCAGGTGGCGAGCGCCGTGTTGATGACGCCCATCCATGCCGGGTTGGCGCTGCGGATGTCGGTGGGTGCGGCACCGGCCTGCACGTTGGCGCTGCCCTGCGCGCAGCCGTCACCGCAGGGGCCGATGTCGGCGCCCTTGCCGCCCAGGGCCGAGCTCACCTCGTTGCCCTGGAACTGGATGTTGGCGCCGCGCGCGAACTGATCAAACGGCCGTGCACCCTTGGGCGCGATGAGGTTGCCCTGAACCTTGAGGTTGGTGTCGGCCTCCGGCTTGGTGACGCGGATCTCTGCGGCGTCGCCGCCCGCAAGGATGTTGCCCTTGAGCGTGTTGTCCTTGCCGAAATGCAGGTGATAGCCGCCGGAGTCGGTGTCGAGCACGACATTTCCCTCCACGACAAGGCCGCTGCTGCCCTCGTCGTTGTAGATGCCCCAGGCGCCCGAGCCATAGCCGTCATAGCCGCGCACGGTACGGATGATGTTGTTGGCGATCACGGTACCGGGCGAGCGTCCCAGCGTGTAGATGCCCGCCAGGTCGGCCAGCTGGCGACGGCCGATGTTGTAGATGAGGTTGCCCTTGACAAGGTTGCGGCCCGACGTGGCGGGTCCGTAGCCCCAGGTCCAGCCCACCGAGATGCCGGTGTAGGTGGTGTCGTGGATGGTGTTGCGCAGCAGCTGGTTGTCCCACGACTGGCCCACGAAGATGCCCACGGCACTCGGGAACACCTGGCCGGTTTGCGAGATGGTGTTGCCGATGAGTTGGTTGTCACCGGTGGCGCCACCGTCCGACGGCGACTGGTTGGCCAGGCCCACCTTGATGCCGCCGGCGCCCAGATCGGTGAATGTGGAGTCGGTGACCTTGGCGTCGCGCACGCTGTCGCGCAGCCAGAGGCCCCAACCGCCCGTGTGCTGCACGCTGCCGTTGCTGAAGACAAAGCCGGTGGCCTTGTTGACCTCGATGGCGGCGCCCACGATGTAGGCGGCCTGGTTGTCGGTCACGCCGGCCTCCGGCGTCAGATAGCGTGTGTGGGCGAAAGACAGCCCTACCAGATGAAGATGGTTGGCACCCTGCGCGACAACCAGTTTCTCGAGCGTCGGCAACGTGGCCTGCAAGGACTTGCCGGCCTCGTCGCTGCGGCTGATGTAGCGCACGGCACCATCGCCGTAGATCCATTCGCCGGGAGCGTCGAGCGCGGCGACCACGTTCTCGATGAAGTAGCGCTGCGACGTACCGCCCAGGCTCAGGAACGGCCACAAGGCGCGTGGCGCAATGCGCACGCTGCTGGGCGGCGTGGGCTGGCCGGACAGGCGATGCTGGCCGGTTGTCCAGGACTGGTAGACCTCGACGATGGCGCGCTTCTTGTCGGCCGCGCTCAAGCCGTTGATCCAGCTCAGGTTGGCCGGGGCAGCGGCGAAGGCTTCCGAGCCTTGCTTGCCCGCGGCTTCGCCGGGAACGCTCACCGCGCTCTGGACGAACCAGGTCTCGTTGCCATTGGGCTGGCGGGCCAGCGTGGCGCGCCGCCCGTTGACGAACAGCTGCGAGCCCCCATTCGCGGCGGCAGGGTTGGCTGGCGCCTTGTAGGTGAGGGTGGCGCCCGCACGCGAGGCGGGCTGGCTGCCGAGATCGACGCCGCCGCTGATGCGGACGGTGCCGGGCTGCCGGGCTTCGTAGCTGACAGGTGCGTCTGCCGTGCCCGAGTCAGCGGGTGTGAAGGTCAGCGTACCGCCGAGGGGGTAGTCGCCCGGGCCGATCAGCACGCGCACGGGTGCACGAGGAGCGGCGCCGGCCACCATCGCGGCAATGCGGTTGCGGGCCAGGGCCTGTGCGCGGGCGAGTGTCTTGACGGCGCCGGAGGCAGCATCGCCGTTGGCGCCGTCCGAACCGGCGGCATCCACATTGATGATCACCGCTTCGGCGGCCGCAGCCGACTTTGCGGGAGCTTCAGCCGGAGCGGCATGCACGCTGGCCGAGGCGGCCAGCACGACCAGGGAAAGCAGTTGGGGAAAAGGGCGTTGGGGCATGCGAGCAGTCCTCGCCGATCCATGCCGCAGTCCGGCGGGAGCCGGTGTCTGCGCACGACCGACGGGCGCCATGCCCGTGGCGTCGGCTGAGGTCAGCGTAACGCTTTTGCTGCGCCGCAGCGTGACCTGCTTTCAGGGGGATGTAACCACAGACAAATGATTCGCCGTCCACGCGGCTTGCCTGCCGGCCCGGAGTCAACGATCCAGGTAATCGTTGATCCGGGCATGCCGGGTTACTTCAGATTGCTGGCCTTCAGGCCGGCGATGCAAGGCGTGGAGGTAACGGCAGCGTCCGACCAGAAACCCAGCCAGTTCAGGCGACTCCAGCCGGTGTTCTTGTTGGCGATGTTGTCAATCACCACCTTTTGGCCATTGGCGCGTGTGATCTCAAGTTTCCACTTGCCCGAGCCTGCCAGGCTGGTGATCTGGAACTTCGTCCATTCCCCGGTGCTGATCGTGGCGACCACCTTGCCCGCAATCTCCACGCCCGCAGGCGTGATGCGCATCGAAGGTCCGGCAAGATAGGTGGTCGCGTTGTCCCGCCATTCATGAAAGAACACGGTCGATGCATCGATCTTGAGTTGGAACTCGGCGACCGTCGTGCCGGTGTCGTAGTTGAATTGGGCGACCGCCAGCGGCTCCCAGCGGTTGGTGTAAGTCGCCGAATCATTGAAAGCCAAGCACTTGCCTGCCGGAGCATCAGCCATCGCCGCAACTGCAATTGCCCCGAGATTGCCCGCCGGCAAATAGAGCATGCCCAGCGGCCTCTTGCCGATGGCGAGTTCTTCAATGACAGCATCGAAGTCCGTCGCCGGCGCAACCAACGCCGTTGGCGCATCCGCCACAGGCGGCAGATTGGCGGCGGCGACCTTGGCTGCCACTTGGTCGGCCGGGACACCCGACCACTGGGCGACGGCATTGGCAATCGTGGTGGAGGCCATGGCGTTCGACGTCTTGACGTCGACGGGTTGCGTCGTCGATGTCACCGATGCCGTGCCGAGCGTGCAACCCGCGCCGCATTTAGTGATGGAGACGCCAGTGCCGCTGAGCGTTGAGGACACCTGGTTGCTCGCGAAATCCACTTCGGGCGCCTGGGCAAACCATTCGAACGGTTCCTTGGTCTTGGGCGCGATCAGGTTCCCTTGGATGGCCAGGTTGATGCCTGTTTCCAGTTTTGTGACGCGCACCTCGGCGAGGTCGCCACCGGCAAACAGGTTGCCACGCACGACGTTGTCCTTGCCGTAGTGGATGTGGAAGCCGCCCCCGTCAGTACCCAGCACGACATTGTTCTCGATGACGATGTTGCTGGTGCCTTCGTCGCTGTAGATGCCCCAGGCACCTGCGCCGTAGTTCTTGTAACCCCGCACTGAGCGGATGATGTTGTTGGAGATCACCGTGCCGGGCGAGCGGCCCAGCGTGTAGATGCCGGCAATGTCAGCCAGCTGCCGTTGGCCGATGTTGTAGATCAGGTTGCCGCTGATCAGGTTGCGGCCAGAGGTAGGTGTTGCATAGCCCCAGCTCCAGCCGACTGAAATGCCGGTGTAGGTCGTGTTGAAGATGGTGTTGCGCAGCAGCTGGTTGTCCCAGGACTGGCCGACAAAAACAGCTACGGCACCGGGGAAGATATTCCCGGTTTCCGAGATGGTGTTGCCCGTCAGCTGATTGGCACCCGTGGCCGTCGTGTCGGTCGGCGACTGGGCGGTCAGACCGATCTTGACGCCGCCCGCGCCGAGGTCGGTGAAGCGGGAGTTGGTGATCGTGGAATCGCGAACGCTGTCGCGAAGCCAGAGGCCCCAGCCACCCGTCCGGTAGACCGTGTTGCCGGTGAAGATGAAGTTCTTGGCCTTGTTGACCTCGATCGCAGCGGCAATCGGGTAGGCCGCCTGGCCGTCCGTGAATCCGGTGTCTGGCGTGAGATACCGGCTGTAGCCGAAGGTCAGACCGGAAAACTGCAGGTTCACGACCGGCTTCGTGGTTTCGCCCTGCACCAGCACAAGCCGCTCAAGGATAGGCAGCGTCGCGTGCAACTGCGCACCGACTTCGTCGTCGCGGCGGATGTAACCCAGCGTGCCCACGTTCGGGATCCACTCGCCTGCAGCATCGAAGGCCGCAGGGACGTTCTCGATGAAATAGCGCTGCGAGACGCCCCCCAGGCTCAGGAAGGGCCAGGGGGCCTTGGGTGAGACGCGCACGCTGCCGGTTGGCACCGGCTGATCTGACAGACGGTGCTTGCCCGTTGTCCAGGACTGGTACAGGTTCATGACGGCGCGCTTCTTGTCCGCGGCGCTGAGGCTGTTGATCCAGGTCAGGTTGGTGGCCGCAGGGACGAAAGCCTCGGAGCCTTCGCGACCGGCAACCTCGCCGTCGACGGTGGTGGCGCGCTGCACAAACCAGGCTTCACGCTCATTGGGTTGGCGCGCCAGCGCGGCGCGCCGACCGTTCACGTACAACTGCCCACCACCGGCCACTGCAGCGGCGTCCGTCGGGGCGTCATAGGTCAAGGCCGTGGCGGTGGCCGGCGCGGTCTTGCTGCCGAGGTCTGCACCGCCGCTGATCAGAACGGTGCCGGCCTGCGCCGCCTCGTACCTGACGGGCGCCGTGCTGGTACCGGAATCCAACGGCGTGAAGGTGAGGGTGTTCTTGAGCAGATACGCCCCCGGGCCGATGACAACGCGCACCGGTGCGCGGGTGGCGGTGCCCGCCACCATCGCGGCGATCTTGGCGCGCGCCAACTGCTGGGCACGCGTGATCGACTTCACCGGGCCGTCGGCGCCGGTGCTGGTTTGGACCGCGCCGGTGTTCGTGTCGTTGCCGGTGACGGCAAGGTAGATGAAGACGTCGCCCGGGAGCGTTTCTGTGCCGGCTGCGATCTTGGCGCCGGCGCCGGAGTCCACGGTACCGGCCGCTGCGCCCGCCGTGCCGGTTCCGGAGGCAATGGACGCGTTGCCTGCCGTGCCGCCCGTCGAGCCGCTGCTTGTGCCGCCCGTGGAGGTCGCGGTGCCGCTGGATGAGCTGGTCGACGAGCTACCCGTGCTGCCGGAAGTGCCGGCTGTGGTGGGCGTGGTGCCGACGACGCCTGCGGTGGTCACCGGAGCGGAGGCTGCGGCGGATGCTGCCGCGGCAGCCTCGGATGCCGCGCTGGCGGGAGCCGAGGCGCTGTCGGCAGCTGCAGCAGACGCCGCCTGCCCCGATGGCTCGTTGGCGGCCATGGGCTTGGGAGTCTCCGAACCGCCGCTGCCGCCGCCGCATGCAGCGAGGAGGGCGCTCGTTGCCAGAAGACTTGCCAGTGCGCTGAGGCGGGCTTGCGGAAGGATGGCGCGTGATTTCATGGTGGGACCCAGGAAGTTGGCGCCAGCCGTACAGCCTGTGGCCAGCGCGATTTCATGATTGTCGACACTGCCTGCGAAGCGCTTAGTGCGATAACTCGCGGTTTCCTCGCGGCAGGGGTAAGGCATTGAAACAGCTGCGCAGTAGTGCCGGGTGGCCCGGCCAGTCGGGCCCTGCGTGTGCACCTGGTGGGTGCGCTGGCAGTGGCTGCGATTGGCGAGTTAGGAGTGTGCTCCGTTTCGTCGGGCGCGGCACGTGTCGCGCGGGTCATTGTTTGTCTAAAGTCGAGGTGACGCCAGGGTCAACGTAGGGTGAAGCCGTGGATTTGAGCCTGCATCCCTGTTGCGGTTGGGCCGAGGCCCCGCCGAAGTCACGGGTGCTGAGCGAGAATGCCGCCGCGTTGGCCCGGCGGCTCCAGGCGCCGCCCGCGTTTACCCACTGGGAGATTCCGTGAAAGTACTCGTCACCGGCGCAGCCGGCTTCATCGGCATGCATGTCAGCCAGATCCTGCTCGCGCGCGGCGACCAGGTCGTGGGCCTGGACAACCTGAACGACTATTACAGCCCCCAGCTCAAGCATGACCGACTGGCACGGCTGACGCCAAAGGCCGGCTTCAGCTTCGTGCAGATGGACGTGGCTGACCGCGCCGGCATCGCCAAGCTGTTCCAGGACGAGCGTTTCGACCGTGTCGTGCACCTGGCCGCCCAGGCCGGGGTGCGCTACTCCATCGAGAACCCGCACGCCTACATCGACAGCAACATCGTCGGCTTCACCAACATCCTGGAGGGTTGCCGCCACAACGGCGTGCAGCACCTGGCCTATGCGTCCAGCTCCAGCGTGTACGGCGGCAACACGCACATGCCTTTCTCGGAGCACCACAGCGTTGACCATCCCATCAGCCTCTACGCCGCGACGAAGAAGGCCAACGAGCTGATGGCGCACACCTATTCGCACCTGTTCGGCCTGCCGACGACGGGGCTGCGCTTCTTCACGGTCTACGGGCCTTGGGGCCGGCCGGACATGGCCCTTTTCCTGTTCACCAAGGCCATCATCGAAGGACGGCCCATCAACGTGTTCAACCACGGCAAGATGATCCGCGACTTCACGTTCGTGGATGACATCGCCGAGGGCGTCGTGCGCGTGCTGGACCGCACGGCCACGTCCGACCCGGACTACGACCCCGCCAAGGCCGATCCGGCGCGCTCCAGCGCCCCGTACCGCGTGTTCAACATCGGCAACCACGCGCCCATCCAGTTGATGAGCTTCATCGAGGCCATCGAACAGGCCGTGGGGCGCGAAGCGGTAAAGAACTTCATGCCGCTGCAGGACGGTGACGTGCCGGCGACGCATGCCGACGTCGAGGAACTGGCCGCGTGGACGGACTTCCGCCCGGCCATGCCGGTGCCTGAAGGCATCAAGCGCTTCGTTGCCTGGTATCGGGACTACTACAAGGTCTGAGCCCCGCGCGGCCACGGCCGCGCCCGCTTTGTGACTGCAACATGATTGCCATGTTGCCGCCACGGCACCGTCATGCACGCTTGCTTCAATGCCGTCGCGCAGTTTGCGACGGGAGGCTAGCGAATGAAGGTCACCACCATTGGCACCGGCTATGTGGGTTTGGTCACGGGCGCTTGCCTGGCCGAGATGGGCAACCATGTGGTCTGCCTGGATCTGGATGCTGACAAGATCAGCATGCTCCAGGGTGGCGAGATTCCCATCCACGAGCCCGGGTTGGCCGATGTCGTGCGCCGCAATGCGGCGGCGGGGCGGCTGCAGTTCACCACCGACGCGGACTACGCGGTGCAGCACGGCACGCTGCTTTTCATCGCGGTGGGCACGCCGCCGGGTGAGGACGGCTCCGCCGATCTGAGCCATGTCGTTGCGGCTGCGCGCACCATAGGCCGTCGCATGACCGACTACAAGGTCGTGGTCGACAAGAGCACGGTGCCAGTAGGGACGGCCGACACGGTGCGCAGCACCATCGCCGGCGCCTTGCGGGAACGCGCGGTCGCGCTCGAGTTCGCGGTGGTCTCCAACCCGGAATTCCTCAAGGAAGGCGCGGCGGTGGAGGATTTCATGCGGCCTGATCGCATCATCGTGGGCTCGGACGACGAGCGCGCGACGCTGCTGATGCGTGCGCTGTACGCGCCGTTCACGCGCAACAACGACCGCATGCTGGTCATGGATGTGCGTAGCGCTGAATTCACCAAGTACGCGGCCAACGCGATGCTGGCCACGCGCATCAGCTTCATGAACGAGATGGCGTTGCTGGCCGAACAGCTCGGTGCCGACATCGAACTTGTTCGTCGCGGCATAGGCTCGGACCCGCGCATCGGCTACCACTTCCTGTACGCCGGTGTCGGCTACGGCGGCTCCTGCTTTCCCAAGGACGTGAAGGCCTTGATCCACAGCGCTGCCGGTATCGGCATGCCGCTGCGCGTGCTGGCCGCGGTGGAGGAGGCCAACGAGTTCCAGAAGCAGGTGCTGGTCAACAAGGTCGTCGCACGCTTTGGCCCGGATCTGCATGGCCGGCGCTTTGCGTTGTGGGGGCTGGCCTTCAAGCCCGACACGGACGACATGCGTGAGGCGCCCGCGATCGTCATCGTCGACGAGTTGCTGCGCCGCGGCGCGAGCGTTGCGGCTTACGACCCGGTTGCGCTGGCCGAGGCGGCACGGCATTTCGGCGGCCGTGCCAATCTTGAACTGTGCGCCAGCGCCGAGGACTGTCTGGCAGACGCCGACGCACTCTTGGTCGTGACCGAGTGGCGCGAGTTTCGCGCGCCGGATTTCGACACGATCAAGGCGTCGCTGCGCTCACCGGTGATCTTCGATGGCCGCAACCTCTACGACCCGGCATTGATGCGTGCCTTGGGCCTGGAGCACCACGGCATTGGCCGCGGTCAGTCGAACTTCCTGGCTTCGGCCCAGAGTGGCGCGGTCACGTCCTTGGCCGACAGCTGGGGCGTGATGCCGGCCAGCGGCCATTCGACGCCGATGGTCGGGTCGTCCCAGCGCACGGCGGCTTCACACTCGGGAGCGTAGCGGCCGCTGGTCTTGTAGAGGAAGTCGGCGGTTTCGCTGCTGACGACGAAGCCGTGCGCAAAGCCCGGCGGGATCCACAGCTGGCGCTGGTTCTCGGCCGTGAGGTCATAGCCGACCCAGCGGCCGAAGTTGGGGCTGGACTTGCGCATGTCCACGGCGACGTCGAACACCGCGCCGGACACGCAGCGCACCAGCTTGCCCTGGGCATGTGGGTCAAGCTGGTAGTGCAGGCCGCGCAGCACGCCGCGCGCCGAGCGCGAGTGGTTGTCCTGCACGAAATGCACGTCGTAGCCCAGGGCGGCGTTGAAGCGCGCCTCGTTCCAGCTCTCCGTGAAGAAGCCGCGAGCGTCGCCGAAGACCTTGGGTTCGACGATCAGGACCTCAGGCAGTGCGGTGGGTGTGATCTGCAGCATCGTGTCAGAACGCCTTTTCGGTCAGCACCTTGAGCAGGTATTGGCCGTACCCGTTCTTGGCCAATGGCTTGGCCAATGCTTCCAACTGGGCGGCATCGATCCAGCCTGCCCGGTAGGCGATTTCCTCGGGGCAGGCCACCTTCAGGCCCTGGCGCTTTTCCAGTGTTGCGATGAACTGGCCGGCCTCCATCAGGCTGTCGTGGGTGCCGGTGTCAAGCCAGGCGTAGCCACGGCCCATGATTTCCACGTTGAGCTGGCCGCGCTTCAGGTATTCGGCGTTGACGTCGGTGATTTCCAACTCGCCACGCGGGCTGGGCTTGATGGCGGCCGCGATGTCGCAGACCTGTTCGTCGTAGAAGTACAGGCCCGTGACGGCGTAGTTGCTCTTGGGCGCCTTGGGCTTCTCTTCGATGGACAGCGCGCGCCGCTGCGCGTCGAAGTCGACCACGCCATAGCGCTCGGGGTCGTGCACGTGATAGGCGAACACGCTCGCCCCCGCGTCGCGTGACGTGGCGTTGTTCAACAGGCCGGCGAAGTCATGGCCGTAAAAGATGTTGTCGCCCAGCACGAGGGCGCTGGGCGCGCCACCCACGAAGTCACGGCCGAGGATGAAGGCCTGGGCGAGGCCATCGGGGCTGGGCTGCACGCAGTAGCTGATGTTCAGGCCCCACCGCGTGCCGTCGCCCAACAGCGCCTTGAAGCGCGGTGTGTCCTGCGGCGTGCTGATGAGCAAGATGTCCCGGATGCCCGCGAGCATCAAGGTGCTCAGCGGGTAATAGACCATGGGCTTGTCGTAGACCGGCAGCAGTTGCTTGCTGACGGCCAGCGTGGCCGGATGCAGCCGCGTGCCGGAGCCGCCGGCGAGGATGATGCCTTTACGGTTTGTCATGACGATCCTTCAGAGGATTTCTTCGAGCATGCGTTCGACGCCTTGCTGCCAGGTGGGCAGCTTCAGGCCGAAGCGCTGTTGGAGTTTGGCGGTCGACAGCCGTGAGTTCAGCGGCCGGGTGGCTGGCGTCGGGTAGTCGCTGGTCGGGATCGCGAGAACCTGATCGGCGGCAACCTTGATGTCGATACCGCGGATGCGTGCGTACTCGATGACCAGGCGGGCATAGGCGTGCCAGCTCGTTTCACCGCCGGCGACGGCGTGATAGGTGCCGCTCAGCGCCGGGTTCGCTCGCGCGGCCCGCAGCATGTGGGCGGACAGGTCGGCCAGCAGATCGGCGCCGGTCGGCGCGCCGATCTGGTCGGCAATGACCTTGAGCTGCTCGCGCTCGCGAGCCAGGCGCAGCATGGTCTTGGCGAAATTGCCGCCCCGGGCCGCGTAGACCCAGCTCGTGCGCAAGATCAGGTGCTGGCAGCCGCTGGCACGGATGCCGTCCTCGCCATCCGCCTTGGTGGTGCCATAGACGCTCAGCGGCGCGATGGCTGCTTCCTCGTCGCGCGGGCGGTCGCCGCTGCCGTCGAAGACATAGTCGGTTGAATAGTGCACCAGCAGCGCACCGGTTCGCTTGGCCTCGATGGCGAGCAGGGCGGGTGCCTGGGCATTGATGGCGCGGGCGGTTTCGGCGTCGCTCTCCGCCTTGTCGACGGCGGTGTAGGCGGCCGCATTGACGATGACCTGGGGCGCTACCGCCTGCACTGCCGCCATCAGTGCCTGGGAATTGCCGAGGTCGCCCCCGTTGTGCCGGTCGAGCGACGTGACGTCGCCGACCGCGGCCAGCGAGCGCTGCAGTTCCCAGCCGAGCTGGCCGTTCTTGCCAAGCAGCAGGATCTTCATGCGGCGGTGTAGTGCTGGCTGATCCAGTCGCGATAAGCGCCGCTTTGCACGCGGGCAACCCAGTCCGGGTGATCGAGGTACCACTGCACGGTCTTGCGGATGCCGGTCTCGAAGGTCTCGGCGGGGCGCCAGCCGAGTTCGCGTTCGATCTTGCGTGCATCGATGGCGTAACGACGGTCGTGGCCGGGACGGTCCTTGACGTAGGTGATCAGTCGCTCGTACTTGCCGGCTGGGTCGGGCCGCAGCTCGTCGAGCAGCGCGCAGACGATCCTGACGATGTCGATGTTGGCCTGCTCGTTCCAGCCGCCGATGTTGTAGGTCTCGCCCAGCTTGCCGCCGGCCAGCACAGCGCGGATGCCGCTGCAATGGTCGGTCACGTAGAGCCAGTCGCGGATCTGCTGGCCGTCCCCGTACACGGGCAGGGGCTTGCCCGTCAGCGCGTTGACGATCATCAGCGGGATCAGCTTCTCGGGGAAGTGATAAGGCCCGTAGTTGTTCGAACAGTTGGTCGTGACGACCGGCAGCCCGTAGGTGTGGTGCCAGGCGCGCACGAGGTGGTCGCTGGCGGCCTTGCTGGCCGAGTAGGGGCTGTTGGGCTCGTAGGGGTTGGTCTCGGCAAAGGGCGGGTCGTCGGCCTTCAAAGAGCCGTAGACCTCGTCGGTCGAGACGTGGTGAAAACGGAAGGCCGCCTTGGCTTCAACTTCCAGCGTGCTCCAGTAGGCACGCGCTGCCTCGAGCAGCGTGAAGGTGCCGTCCACGTTGGTGCGCATGAAGGCGCCCGGGCCGCTGATGGAGCGGTCGACATGGCTCTCTGCCGCAAAGTGGACGATGGCGCGCGGACGATGCTGTGCCAGCAGGCCGTCGACGAGAGCGCGGTCACAAATGTCGCCCTTGACGAAGACGTGGCGGGCGTCGCCATCGAGCGACGCGAGGTTCTCGAGGTTGCCCGCGTAGGTCAACACGTCGAGATTGACGACAGGCTCGTCGGACTGGCGCAGCCAGTCGAGCACGAAGTTGCTGCCGATGAAGCCGGCGCCGCCGGTGACGAGGATGGTCATCTTGGATCGTTGTGAATGAATATCGGCCTGGTGCGGCCGGGATGCATTCTCCAACAGCGCCAGGCCGAGCGACATTGCGGCGCGCTACGGATGCGCGCCGCTTGGGGCGCAGCAGCGCCCGCACGGGCCTCAAGTCCTGCCGTAGGTGTCCTCGAAACGGACGATGTCGTCCTCGCCCAGGTAGGAGCCGGATTGCACCTCGATGATCTCCAGCGGCACCTTGCCGGGGTTGGCCAGGCGGTGGGTTTGGCCCAGCGGGATGTAGGTGCTCTGGTTCTCGGTCAGCATGATGGTCTTGTCGCCGTTAACGATCTCGGCGGTGCCGCTGACGACGATCCAGTGTTCCGCGCGATGGTGGTGCATCTGCAGGCTCAAGGCCGCACCCGGCTTGACCATGATGCGCTTGACCTGGAAGCGCTCGCCCGAGTCGATGCTGTCGTACCAGCCCCAGGGACGGTGCACCTTGCGGTGCAGCGCATGCTCGCCGCGCTGGTCCGCGCCGAGGCGGTTGACGATCTGCTTGACCTCCTGGCTGCGCGAGCGGTCGCTGACGAGGACGGCATCCGCCGTCTCGACGACGACGATGTCGGTCAGGCCGACGACACCGACCAGGCGGCTCGTGGCATGCACCAGCGTGTTGCGGCTGTCGGCGAACAGCGCATCGCCCACGAAGGCGTTGCCGCTCTCATCCTTCTCCGCGACCTGCCAGACGGCTTCCCAGGCGCCAAGGTCGTTCCAACCGGCATCCAGGGCGACCATGCGCAGCGGGATGTCGGTGCCGGGGCAGCGCTCCATGACGGCGTAGTCGACCGACTCGCTGGGCACGGCGGCGAACTCGGCCTTGCCCGGGCGCACGAACTTGGCGTCGGTCTTGCGGGCGATCCAGGCGGTGCGGGTCGCTTCGGCGATGTCGGGTCGGAAGCGCTCGAGCGCCTTCATCCACGCGCTCGCGCGCAGCACGAACATGCCGCTGTTCCAGTAGTAGCCGCCCTCGGCGAGGTAGCGCTGGGCGGTTTCGAGATCCGGCTTCTCGACGAACTGGGCGACAGCCAGGGCGCCGGCGTCGGCGGTCGTGCGGATGTAGCCATAGCCCGTTTCCGGGCGGTCGGGCGTGATGCCGAGGATGGCAATGGCGCCTTCCGATGCGATGCGAACCGCCTCCTGCAGCGCCGCGGTGAAGGCGGCAGGCTTGGTGACGGTCTGGTCGGCTGGCGTGACGACGAGGACCGGATCCTGGCCGCCCTCAAGCGCGGCCAGCGCGGCCAGCGTCAGCGCGGGAGCGGTGTTGCGGCCGGACGGCTCCAGCAACACGCTGCTGGGCTCCAGGCGCGTCTCGCGCAGTTGGTCCAGCACGAGGAAGCGGTGCTCCTCGTTGCCGACGATGCAGGGGCCGGCCAGCTCGAACTCCGGCGAGGCGAGGGCGGCGAGGCGGCGCGCGGCAAGCTGGAACAGGCTTTCGTTGCCCGACAGCACCAGGAACTGCTTGGGATAGCCGGCGCGCGACAGCGGCCACAGGCGCGTGCCGGAACCACCGGCCATGATGACCGGCTGAACGGGGATCTTGTTGAGGGTAGACATAGGAGATCGGATCAATTGAAGCCGTGGGGATTGAGGTGCTGCCAGCGCCAGCTGTCCTCGCACATGCGGGCCAGGTCGAGCCGTGCTTCCCAGCCAAGCAACTCGCGGGCCATGGCCGGGTCGGCCCAGCAGGCGGCGATGTCTCCGGGGCGCCGCGCGACGATGTCATAGGGCACGCTGCGGCCGCTGGCGGCCTCGTAGGCGCGCACCAGATCGAGCACGCTGTAGCCGAGGCCCGTGCCGAGGTTGACGGTCAGTGAACCTGGCTGATCCAGCAGCCGGCGCAGCGCTGCGACGTGGCCCTCGGCGAGATCGGTGACGTGGATGTAGTCGCGCACGCCGGTGCCATCGGGCGTGGCGTAGTCGCCGCCGAAAACCGACAGCCGGTCGCGCCGACCCACGGCCACCTGGGCGACATAGGGCATCAGGTTGTTGGGGGTGCCGCGCGGGTCCTCGCCGATGCGGCCGCTTTCATGGGCGCCAACCGGATTGAAATAACGCAGGCAGGCGGTCTGCCAGGCGGGATCTGCGACGCCAAGATCGCGCAGGATCTGCTCGCCCATCAGCTTGGTCGCGCCGTAGGGGTTGGTCGCCGAGGTCGGGGCATCCTCGCGCAGCGGCAACTGCTCAGCGGCGCCGTAGACGGTCGCACTGGAGCTGAAGACCATGCGCGAGCAGCCATGACGCTTCATGGCCTCGCAGGTGTTGACGAGGCCACCGAGGTTGTTGCGGTAGTAAGCCAGCGGCTGACTGACCGATTCGCCGACCGCTTTGTAGGCCGCGAAATGCACGACGGCGGCGGGGCGATAGCGATCAAAGATCTCATTCAGCGCAGCCGCGTCGCAGACATCGGCGCGCTCGAACTCGATGGGCGCCGAGGCCAGCTCGGACAGACGTTCCAGCACGACGGGCGAGCTGTTCGAGAAGTTGTCGACGCCCACGACGCGATAACCGGCCTGCTGCAGGGCCAGCCAGGTGTGCGAGGCGATATAGCCGGTCGCGCCGGTGAGCAGGATGGTGGTGGTCATCAGTAGAGGATGGCTTGGCCGGTGCAGCCGTAACTGCTGGCGCTGTAGACGTACTGCGGCACGCTGCTGTCGCGGCTGGCGCGGTTGTACTGACAGGAGAGGCTGAGGCCACGCGAAAAAGCCCAGCGCGCGCCGATGCCATACATCTCGTCGTTGTCGAAAGCGTCCGTCACCTGGCCGCCTGAAACGCCATCGCGATGGCTTCGGTTGCGACTGGCGTTCGCGTTCAGGCCCAGCTTGGCTGTTAGCGCGTAGCTGCCGTTAAGGCGCCAACTCGTGTAGATGCGGTTCACGTCGACCGCGCTGCCCGCGGTTTCCTGGCCGGTGTCTCGTGCGTACTGAAGGCCGAGATTGATCTTGCCCGTGGGGCGCCAGTTCCAGCCGACCGACCCGGTCGTCCCACTGAAGTCCCGCAGGCCGTAGATGCCTGTCACCAGACTGTTCGTCACGCGACTGCGGCTCAGACGTGTGTTCAATGTGCTGCTGCCGCCCGTGGTCCAGTTGGTCGTGAAGTCGAAGTCGTTGCGCGTGTAGTCATTGGGCGCGACGCCGATTTGCACGATGGGTGAGTTCGGCAAGCTAGGGATGAGCGGCGCGTAAACCGGATAGCGTGGGTTGTTGCCTGTGGTGTGTCGGCCCACCAGGCCTAACCTCACGTTGCCGCCCGGCATCGCGTAGACGCCCAATTGCCCGGTGTTCTGGCTGTAGATGAACCGGTCGTACTGTTCGGCGGTGAAGTCGCGTCGCTTGTGGGTCCAGCCGCCTTCGAGCGAGTAGCGCGTCAGCATGCCCAGGCGAACGATGGCCGCGTATTCGTCGTTGCGCTCGGTGTTCTTGCCTCTGAAATCCGAATCCGCACCATTGCCGATATTGAAATCGGCCAGCGAGCGATCTGACTTCACGCTCACCACGCCGGACAGGTTGCCGACCGTCTGCCAGTTCAGCGCGCCCCGAAGGCTGTGGGAGCTGTTGTTCAGGCCGCGGTTCGTTGAATAGCGGTTGTTCTGGAGTGAACCGTCCAACGTCAGATGCTGTCGGCCCAGGCGCTGATCGATGCCGCCAAGCAGGCCGATGCTGGTGACGGTGTCGCTGTTGCCGGCATCGGCCTGGCGGTAGACGTTGGATACGTGCGAGACGCCCACAGAGCCCCCCACGTAGAACGGCGACGTGTCATCCGTCTGGCCATGGGCAGCATTCGCGAGCGCAACGCTGACAGCGAAGGCTGCCAGCCGCAGGGAAGAACAACGCGGATGAAATTTAATAGGCATGACGGTCAAACACCACCAGCCTCACGGTGCGCACGATGATCTGCAGATCGAGGGCCAGCGACCAGTTGCGCAGATATTCCAGATCGTATTCGACACGTGCCACCATCTTGTCGATGGTGTCGGTCTCGCCACGCAGGCCGTTGACCTGGGCCCAGCCGGTGATGCCGGGCTTGACCTTGTGGCGCACCATGTAGGCCTTGATGAGCTTGCGGTATTCCTCGTTGTGGGCGACGGCATGCGGTCGCGGACCCACGATGCTCATGCGGCCTTGCAACACGTTGATGAATTGCGGCAGTTCATCCAGAGACGTTCGGCGGATGAAGGCGCCAAACGGCGTGATCCGTGAGTCCCCCTTGGTAGCCTGCTTGACGACGGCACCGTTGTCCTGGGCGCGCATCGAACGGAACTTGTAGACGATGATCTCCTCGCCATCCAGCCCGTTGCGCCGCTGCTTGAAGATGACCGGGCCCGGCGAGCTCAGCTTCACGCCGATGGCCAGCGCGATCAGGATCGGGGAAATCAGCACGAGGATCAGCGAGGCAAGGACGACGTCGCTGATGCGCTTGATGAGCTGGTTGGTGCCGGTGAACGGCGTCTCGCAGATACCGACGACCGGCACGCCGCTGATGTCCTGCAGGCGCCCCTGGATGATGCTGATGCCGAACACGTCGGGCACGAAGAACAGCGAGGCCGTGGTGCCCTGGACCTGCTCCAGCAGCTCGACGATGCGCGGCTGCGAGCCCAGTGGCAGCGTGATGTAGACCTCGCGCACGCCCTTGTCGCGCACGTATTCGCTGAGTGTGGCCAGCGGGCCCAGCAGCTCGGCACCGGCGTCCGGATGCAGTCGCTCGGGGTTGCGGTCGTCGAAGTAGCCCAGGCAGATGACGCCTTGCGTGTCGCGCAGCGCGCGTGCCACCTTGTGGCCCAGCGCACCGGCGCCAACGACGACGGCCGTCCGGCGGGCGCTCGGATCGCGGGCGCGCCACTGTTGCAGGCGGCGACCGATCGCAATGGCTGCCATCTGCAGGACCGGCGTGATGGCGGCCCACCACAACAGCACTTCGTCATCGAAGTAATGCAGGCTGCTGGTGGCGTAGCCGCACAGCAGCAGGATGCCCAGCAGCACCAGCCAGGACGACACCACGTCGACCAGGGCGCTCGCGGGGTGGTCGTTGAAGCGGTTTCGGCCCGGGAAGGTGAGGGCAAAGACCAGCAGGCACAGCGTCAGCGTCGGACGCATGACCGGCTCATCGAAATGGCCGTTCACCAGCAGGAAAGTCAGGACGATGATGCCCGGCTCCAGAAAGGCGGCGATCAGCGATTCGACCGACTGCGGTGCGCTGTAGAACGTCCTCTTGTAGCTGCGATCCTCGAACATCAGGTAATTTGGTGGCCCGTTGGAATGGGCATCTGGCATGCAAAAAGCGATCCGGGATTCTCTACCAACAATTTTGACAACCGATCGCGGCTCGTCCCCTGTTCATGGTCCGCTGCCTACAATCTTGAGCATGTCTGCCCCCTGGCCTCTGCCCTCCCTGTCGCCGCTGCTGATGCCGGCCCTGCAGGACCGTCTCGTCCTGCTGATCAACCATGTGCTGTCCCGGGAGCCCATCGCCGCCCAGCGCCTCAGACCGCTGGCCGGGCGCAGCCTGGTGGTGCATCTGGCCCGCTGGCCGTCTTTGCTGCCCGCGGCGCCCGACTTGATACTGGGTGTAACGCCTGCCGGCCTGTTCGAACGGCTGGACGCCGCCCCCCCCGGGTTGGGTGGCCTGCGCATCGAGGTCGATGCGTCCAACCCCGCCAAGCTGGCCTTGGGCGCACTCACGGGTGAGGCGCCGTCAGTCAGCGTGCAGGGTGATGCCGCCTTTGCCGGCGAGATGCACTGGCTGATGGACAACCTGCGCTGGGACATCGAGGACGACCTCGCCGCGCTGGTCGGCCCGCTGGCGGCGCGTCAGCTGGCGCAGTTCGGCCGCACGCTGCGGCGTTCGCTGTCGGGGATGGCTGCGCGGTTCGCACCGTCGACGTCCGGTAGCGGCGCATGAGGTTTGTCTCGCGGCTGTTGGTCATCCTGTGGACGGTCTGGCGCTTCGGTCTCGATGACCTGGCCTTGTCGGGCCTGAGGCGGCGGCGCTTCCAGCTGTTGCGGCGCGTCACGCGCCTGGGTCGGCGCTGGCAGGAGCCGCGTGGCGTGCGCCTGAGGCTGGCGCTGGAACACCTGGGCCCCATCTTCGTCAAGTTCGGCCAGGTGCTGTCCACGCGGCGCGACCTGCTGCCGCACGACGTGGCACAGGAGCTGGCCAAGCTGCAGGACCGCGTGCCGCCGTTCCCGGCCGTGCGCTCCCGCGATCTGGTCGAGCGCGCCTTCGGCCGCCCGCTGGAGCAGCTGTTTGCCAGCTTCGACGCCGAGCCCGTCGCCAGTGCCAGCATCGCCCAGGTGCACTTCGCCACGTTGAAGGACGGCCGCGAGGTGGCCGTCAAGGTGCTGCGCCCCGGCATGCTGGACGTCATCGACGACGACTTGTCGCTGATGCGCAAGCTCGCCGTCTGGATCGAACGCTTCTCGGCCGACGGCCGGCGCCTGAAGCCGCGCGAGGTCGTTGCCGAGTTCGACATGTATCTGCACGACGAGCTGGACCTCGTCCGCGAGGCGGCCAATGCCGCGCAGCTGCGCCGCAACATGGCCGGGCTGGACATCATCATGGTGCCCGAGATGCACTGGGACCTGTGCAGCTCCGAGGTCATCGTCATGGAGCGCATGAAGGGCGTGCCGATCTCGCACCGGCCCGCGCTGGAGGCTGCCGGCGTCGACATCAAGAAGCTGGCCCGCGACGGCGTGACCATTTTCTTCACGCAGGTGTTCCGCGACGGCTTCTTCCACGCCGACATGCACCCGGGCAACATCCAGGTCAGCTTGGCGCCGGACACGTTCGGCCGCTACATCGCGCTGGACTTCGGCATCATCGGCACGCTGACCGAGGTGGACAAGGACTACCTGGCGCAGAACTTCATCGCCTTCTTCCAGCGTGACTACAAGCGCGTTGCCGAGCTGCACATCGCCTCCGGCTGGGTGCCGCCTGAGACGCGCGTGGATGCGCTTGAAAGCGCGGTCCGGGCGGTTTGCGAGCCGCATTTCGACCGGCCGCTGAAGGACATCTCGCTGGGCCAGGTCTTGATGCGGCTGTTCCAGACCTCGCGCCGCTTCAATGTCGAGATCCAGCCCCAACTGGTGCTGCTGCAGAAGACGCTGCTCAACGTCGAAGGCCTGGGGCGCCAGCTCGATCCGGAGCTGGACCTGTGGGCCACCGCCAAGCCCTTTCTGGAGCGCTGGATGAACGAGCAGGTCGGCTGGCCGGCGTTCAACAAGCAGTTGATGAAGGAGGCGCCGCGCTTCGCGCAGCTGATCCCCGAGCTGCCGCGCCTGCTGCACGACGCCCTCAAGGGCCAGGCCAAGCACAGCGGCGACGCCGAGATGCGGGCCCTGGTGCGCGAGCTGCGCAGCACGAACCGGCTGCTGTCGGGCCTGATCTGGGCTGGCATCGGCTTTGCATTGGGTGTGGCGCTGACCTGGTTGACTGCACGCTTTCTGGGCATCGCGCCCTAGCCTGGCCCCAGGCCGGCGCCTACATAATCCGCGCCAATTTTTCCGGCCCAACGCTCGTCCATCCCCATGAACACCACGCTGATCGTTTTCGTCGTGCTCTACCTGCTCGGCACGCTGGGCATCGGCGTCTGGGCCGGCACGCGGGTCAAGACGACCAGCGACTTCGCCGTCGCCGGCCGCAGCCTGCCGCTGATCATGGTCATCACGACGACCTTCGCAACGTGGTTCGGCGCCGAGACGGTCATGGGCATCCCGGCCAAGTTCGTGCAGGGCGGTCTGGGCGCCATCATCGAAGACCCGTTCGGCGCCGGCCTGTGCCTGGTGTTCGTGGGCCTGTTCTTCGCCGCCAAGCTCTATCAGAAGAACCTGCTGACCATCGGCGACTTCTACCGCCAGCGCTATGGCAAGGGCGTCGAGATCTTCTGTTCGCTGGCCATCATCCTGAGCTACCTGGGCTGGGTGGCGGCGCAGGTCACGGCGCTGGGCCTGGTGTTCAACATCCTGACCAACGGCGCGATGAGCCCCGAGATGGGCATGATCGTGGGCCTGGCGGCTGTGCTGGTCTACGTCGTCATCGGCGGCTTCCTGGCGGTGGCCTGGACGGACTTCATCCAGATGATCGTGCTGGTCATCGGCCTGTCCATCATTGCGGTGTTCTCGGCGGACCTGGCCGGTGGCGCAGGCGTCGTGCTGGACCTGGCCGCGAAGAAGGATCTCGGCCGCTTCTTTCCCGAGCCCACGTTCACGCAGATCGCGATGTTCCTCGGCGCGGCGCTGACGATGATGTTGGGCTCCATCCCGCAGCAGGACGTGTTCCAGCGCGTCATGTCCGCCAAGGACGCCAAGACCGCCCAGCGCGGCGCCATGATCGGCGGCTTCAGCTACATCGCCTTCGCCTTCGTGCCCATGTTCATCGTGCTGGCCGCCGTGGCCGTCATGGGCGACAAGGCGCTGGACCTGGCGCAGAACGACTACCAGCGCGTGCTGCCCACGTTCATCATGGGCCACATGCCGCTGCTGATGCAGATCCTGTTCTTCGGTGCGCTGCTGTCGGCCATCAAGAGCACGTCCTCGGCCACGCTGCTGGCGCCGACCACCAGCTTCGTCGAGAACATCCTCAAGCAGATCCGCCCCGGCATGAGCGACAAGCAGTCCCTCGTCGCGATGCGGGTGACGCTGGTCATCTTTGCCTTGTGCGTGCTCGCCTACTCGATCGCGCTGCAGGGCACGCCCATCTACGAACTCGTCAGCGCGGCCTACCAGGTCACGCTGGTCGCGGCCTTCGTGCCGCTCGCTTTCGGCCTGTACTGGAAGCGCGCGACCACACAGGGTGCGGTGTTCTCCATCTTTGCCGGCATCACCGTCTGGGTGGCCTTCTTCCCGCAGGTCTCGACCTGGGGGGAGTTCTTCCCCGGCCAGCTCGCCGGGCTGCTGGCCGCTCTGGTCGGCATGGTGGTCGGCTCGCTGGCGCCGCAGCTGCTGACGGACCGGCGCGAGCACGTCAGCCACCATTTGCAGCCTCATTGATCGAGCTGTCCCTTAAAATCGCGGGCTTTGCGCCTTTTCAGAGCCCGACCATGCCGATCTACGCCTACCGCTGCAGCGCCTGTGGCCATGCCAAGGATGTGCTGCAGAAGCTGTCCGACGCGCCGCTGACCACCTGCCCGGCCTGCGCAGCTGAGAGCTTTTCCAAGCAAGTCACCGCCGCCGGCTTCCAGCTCAAGGGCTCGGGCTGGTACGCGACTGATTTCAAGGGCGGCGGCACCGCCGCGGCCACCGGCGCAACCGCTGCTGCGGCCCCGGCCGCCAGCGAGGCGCCCAAGTCCGAGGCCAGCGCCTCGCCGTCGTCCACCTCCTGCGGCGGCTCCTGCGCCTGCCACTGAACAGGACTTCCGTGGCCGCCTCACTTCGCAAATACCTGGTTGCCGGCCTGCTGGTCTGGCTGCCGTTGGCCATCACGATCTGGGTGCTGGCCCAGGTGCTGGACGTCGTCAACGGCGTCTTCGGCTCCATGCTGGCCGCGCTGGCCCTGGTCATGCCGACCTCGCTGCGCGAGGCCATCCTGGAACTGCGCCATGTGCCCGGCCTGGGCCTGGCCATCCTGGTCGGCGGTCTGCTGCTGACGGGCCTGTTCGTCGCCAACATCTTCGGCCAGTGGCTGCTGACGCAGTGGGACCGGCTGCTGTCCCACATCCCCATCGTCAAGAGCATCTACAGCTCGGTCAAGCAGGTGTCGGACACGCTGTTCTCCAGCAGCGGCAACGCCTTCCGCGAAGCCGTGCTGGTGCAGTACCCGCGCGCCGGCTCCTGGACCATCGCCTTTGTCACGGGCACGCCCAGCGGCGAGGTGGCCTGCCACCTGGAGCAGGAGCACGTCAGCCTTTACGTGCCGACGACGCCCAACCCGACGTCGGGCTTCTTCCTCATCGTGCCCAAGGCCGACGTGAAGCCGTTGCACATGACGGTGGACGAGGCGCTCAAATACATCATCTCGATGGGCACCGTGGCACCGCTGCCGCATGTGGGCGACACCGCCGCGGCCATCACGGACGCGGCGCGAAATCAGCCGGGTTGAACGCCCCGGCAGGCGTTCAATCCTGAGGACCACCGAGTCCGTCAGCGCCCACCAGACACCCCTGCAAAGAATTCGGAGAAGAACACCATGCGTACCTGCTATGCCGGCCAAGTCAGCGAGAAGCTGCTCGACCAGACCGTGACCCTGATGGGCTGGGCCCACCGCAGCCGTGACCACGGCGGCGTCATCTTCATCGAATTGCGCGACCGCGAAGGCCTCGTGCAAGTCGTCTGCGACCCCGACCGCCCCGAGATGTTCAAGGTGGCCGAGACGGTGCGCAGCGAGTACTGCCTCAAGATCGTCGGCAAGGTGCGTGCGCGCCCCGGTGACAAGCAGAACGCCAACGTCGCCAGTGGCAAGGTCGAGGTGCTGTGCCACGAGATCGAGGTGCTGAACCCGTCGGTGCCGGTGCCCTTCCAGATCGACGAGGACAACCTCAGCGAGACGACCCGCCTCACGCACCGCGTGCTGGACCTGCGCCGCCCGTACATGCAGAACAACCTGATGCTGCGCTACCGCGTGGCGATGGAAGTGCGCAAGTTCCTGGACGAGCATGGCTTCGTCGACATCGAGACGCCGATGCTGACCAAGTCCACGCCCGAAGGCGCGCGCGACTATCTCGTGCCCAGCCGCGTGCACGACGGCCACTTCTTCGCGCTGCCGCAGTCGCCCCAGCTGTTCAAGCAACTGCTGATGGTGTCGGGCTTCGACCGCTACTACCAGATCACCAAGTGCTTCCGTGACGAGGACCTGCGCGCCGACCGTCAGCCCGAATTCACGCAGATCGATATCGAGACCTCGTTCTTGACCGAGGAAGAGATCCGCTCGATGTTCGAGGGCATGATTCGCCATGTCTTCCGCAAGGCGCTGAACGTCGAGCTGGGCGACTACCCGGTCATGAAGTACGCGGAAGCCATGCACCGCTACGGCTCCGACAAGCCCGACCTGCGCGTCAAGCTCGAGTTCACCGAGCTGACCGACGCGATGACCACGGTGGACTTCAAAGTGTTCTCGGGTCCCGCGACGACGCCAGGCGGCCGTGTGGTCGCGCTGCGCGTGCCGGGCGGCGCCGCCATGAGCCGCGGCGAAATCGACGCCTACACCGAGTTCGTCAAGATCTACGGTGCCAAGGGCCTGGCCTGGATCAAGGTCAACGAAGTGGCCAAGGGCCGCGAAGGCCTGCAGTCGCCCATCGTCAAGAACCTGCACGACGAAGCCGTCGCCGAGATCCTCAAGCGCACCGGCGCCCAGGACGGCGACCTGCTGTTCTTCGGGGCGGACAAGGCCAAGGTCGTCAACGACGCCATCGGCGCCTTGCGCCTGAAGGTCGGCCACAGCGACTTCGGCAAGGCCAACGGCCTGTTCAATGACGTCTGGGCGCCGCTGTGGGTGGTCGACTTCCCGATGTTCGAGCACGACGAGGACAACAACCGCTGGGCGGCCGTTCACCACCCGTTCACGGCACCGAAGGACGGCCACGAGGACCTGATGACGTCCGACCCGGGCAAGTGCATCGCCAAGGCCTACGACATGGTGCTCAACGGTTGGGAGCTGGGCGGCGGTTCGGTGCGTATCCACCGCGCCGAGGTGCAGGCCAAGGTGTTCGAGGCGCTGAACATCAGCGCCGAAGACCAGCGCATCAAGTTCGGCTTCCTGCTGGACGCGCTGCAATACGGCGCCCCGCCGCACGGCGGCCTGGCCTTCGGCCTGGACCGCATCGTCACGATGATGACCAAGGCCGACTCCATCCGCGACGTCATCGCCTTCCCGAAGACGCAGCGTGCCCAGTGCCTGCTGACCGGCGCGCCGTCGCTGGTCGACGAGAAGCAGCTGCGGGAACTGCACATCCGCCTGCGCAACGCGACGCCGGCGGCCTGACCGTCAGCGCTCAAAAAAGAAGCCCCGCCATTTCAAGTGCGGGGCTTTTTCATGCCTGCGACTTTTGACGGCTGTCGGAACGCTGGTTATGCGCGTGAGCCGGAGGCTCGTCAGGGCGCGACCGGATCGGGACTTGACGACGCGCGCCTGCGGCGCGACGCCAGCGCCACCACCAACGCCAGTCCACCCGCCATCAACGCGCTGATCCCGGGTTCGGGAACCGGCGCAGACAAGCCCGCATACATCTCGAACAGGTTCGTTCCTTCCATTCCCGGGCCGCCTGTGGTCACGCCGCTGGCGAAGAAGTAGTTGCCGTTGAAAAAGATGCCAAGCCGGGGCCCCATATCAAAGCCGTTGAGGTTCACCTGGAGATAGGTGGTGCCCGTGAACAGGGAGGCGTCGAGACCGAACACCTGGAGGTAGAAGCCGTTGTTCACCTGCACGTGTTCCGTACCCAGGTTCGCCAGCAGGTTGCCGCCGGTCGGACTGTCGTAGATGCCTTCCGTGAAGATCATGTAGGGCGCGGCGGTGATCCGGTTGCCGAACCCATCTGTCAGAACACCGGTGATCTCCAAAGAGGTGGGGTCGGCCACAGCGTGGGACATGCCCAGGACGAGGGCGGCACAGTTGGCCGTGCGGAGCGCAGTTGCAAACAGCTGATGGGCTTTCACGGGGGTCTCCTGATGGTGCGCCCACAGCAACACGTGCGAGCGGCGCCATTTCATGCCCGCTGCTGAGCAGCAGCCATCCCCTAACCCACGAGCAATGACGCAGCGCAGCCTGCTTGCCGGGCGCCTTCTGATCAGGCGTTGGACGAGCCACCCTGCATCGCCGGGGCTGCGTGCTTACTTGGACAGCGCGGCCAGCAGCTTGTCGTGGATGCCGTCGAAGCCGCCGTTGCTCATGCACAGCAGGTGGTCGCCCGGCTTGGCCGCCTTGACGACCGCGGCCACCAGCGCGTCCGCGTGGGCGCCGACGACGGCCTGTGCGCCCATGGGTGCCAGCGCCTCCTTGGCGTCCCAGGTCAGCCCCTGCTGATTGCAGAAGGCGAGATCCGCCTCCTCCAGCGCCCAGGGCAGCTGCGCCTTCATCGTGCCGAGCTTCATCGTGTTGGAGCGCGGTTCGAAGATCGCCAGGATGCGGTCGGCCGGTGCGATGCGGCGGCGCAGGCCGTTGATGGTCGTGCGGATGGCCGTCGGATGGTGGGCGAAGTCGTCGTAGACCTTGATGCCGCGCGCTTCGCCGCGCAGCTCCATGCGCCGGCGCACGTTCTGGAACTCGCTCAGCGCCGCGGCCGACTGCTCGGGTGACACGCCCACGTGCTCGGCCGCCGCGATCGCGGCCAGCGCATTGAGCTGGTTGTGTTCGCCGATCAGGCCCCATTCGACGCGCGCGACCTTCAGGCTGCCGCGCAGCACGTCGAAGGCCTGCGGCTCGCCGCGGGCGCGCAGCATGCCGGCCTCTTCCTTCTTGGCGCCGAAGCGCAACACCTCGCTCCAGCAACCGCGCGCGATGACGCGTTGCAGCGCCTCCTCGCGGGCGTTGACGACCAGGCGGCCACTCGCCGGCACGGTGCGCACGAGGTGATGGAACTGCGTCTCGATGGCGGCCAGGTCCGGGAAGATGTCGGCGTGGTCGTGCTCCAGGTTGTTCAGCACGGCCGTGCGCGGCCGGTAGTGCACGAACTTGCTGCGCTTGTCGAAGAAGGCGGTGTCGTACTCGTCGGCTTCGATGACGAACGGTTTGCCTTCGCCCAGCCGTGCCGACACGCCGAAGTTCTGTGGCACACCGCCAACCAGGAAGCCCGGCTTCTGGCCGGCATGCTCCAGGATCCAGGCCAGCATGGACGTCGTCGTCGTCTTGCCATGTGTGCCGGCCACGGCCAGCACGTGGCGGCCTTGCAGCACATGCTCGGCCAGCCATTGTGGGCCCGAGACGTAGGGCAGGCCGGCGTCGAGGATGGCTTCCATCAGCGGGAAGCGCTCGCCGCGCGTCACGACGTTGCCGATGACGAAGACGTCGGGTTTCAGTGCCAGCTGCTCGGCACCGAAGCCGGTGATCAGCTCGATGCCCAGGGCTTCGAGCTGGGTGCTCATCGGCGGGTAGACATTGGTGTCGCAGCCGGTGACCTTGTGGCCCGCCTCGCGGGCCAGCGCTGCGAGGCCGCCCATGAAGGTGCCGCAGATGCCGAGGATGTGGAGATGCATGTCTCGAAGGCGCCCCAGGGCGCGGGTATTCAGCGCAATGCGGTGCGCGCGGCCGTCAGCGTCGCGTCGATGTCGGCCGCGCTGTGCGCCGCCGACACGAAGCCCGCCTCGTACAAGGCCGGAGCAAGATAGATGCCGGCGTCCAGCATCGCATGGAAGAAGCGGTTGAAGCGCTCCTTGTCCGTCGTCATGACGGTGGTGTAGTTCTGCGGCAGCTCCGGCATCAGGAAGAAGCCGAACATGCCGCCTTCGCTGTCGGCGCTGAACGGCACACCGTTTTCGGCGGCAACCGCCTTCAGGCCTGCCACCAGCTGCTGCGTGCGAGCGGTCAGCGCGTCAAAGAACCCCGGTTTCTGGATCTCACGCAGCGTCGCCAGTCCGCAGGCCGTGGCCACCGGGTTGCCCGACAGCGTGCCGGCCTGGTAGACGCCGCCCAGCGGCGCCAGATGCTGCATGACCTCGCGCCGGGCACCGAACGCCGCCAGCGGCATGCCGCCGCCGATGACCTTGCCGAAGACCGAGATGTCCGGCGCGAAGCCGGGGATGAGCTTGGCGTAGTGCGCCTGCGCGGAGCCCAGCCCGACGCGGAATCCTGTCATCACCTCGTCCAGCACCAGCAGCGCGCCGTGCTGTGTGCACAGGCGCCGCATCGCCGTCATGAACGGCACGGACGCGCGCACGAAGTTCATGTTGCCGGCGATGGGCTCGACGATGATGCAGGCCAGCTCACTGCCGTACTGCGTGAACGCGGCTTCGAGCTGCGCGACGTTGTTGTATTCCAGCACGACCGTGTCGGCGGCCGCGCCGGGCGTGACGCCCGCGCTGGTCGGATGACCGAACGTGGCCAGGCCGGAGCCGGCCTTCACCAGCAGCGCGTCCGTGTGGCCGTGATAGCAGCCCTCGAACTTGATGAACTTGGCGCGCGCGGTGGCGCCGCGTGCGAGGCGGATGGCGCTCATCGTGGCCTCGGTGCCCGAGCTGACCAGGCGCACCTGTTCCATGCTGGGCACCAGCTTCAGGATCTCTTCGGCCAGCTCGATCTCGCGCTCGGTCGGCGCGCCGAACGAGAAGCCTTCGGCTGCGGCCTGGGTGACCGCTTCCAGCACGGCCGGGTGGCCGTGGCCCAGGATCATCGGCCCCCAGGAGCCGATGTAGTCGACATAACGCTTGCCTTCGGCGTCATAGATATAGGCACCTTCACCGCGGGCGATGAAGCGCGGCGTGCCGCCCACGGCGCGGAAGGCGCGCACGGGAGAGTTCACGCCGCCGGGGATGACGCGCGCGGCGCGCTCGAAGAGCTCGGTATTGCTGGCCATGGGGAAAGGATCAGGGTGTCAGTGCATGCGCCGAGGTGTCTTGGGCGGCTGCTCGGGTTCGGTCTCGGCTTCCTCGAAGCCCGGTTCGGTGCCGTCTTCGTCCGCCGGGGGCAGGGCCCAGAAGAAGCGGTCGGGGATGACGTTGCCCATGCCGGGCCGAAAGCCCGCGTCCAGCGACTGGTCCAGGAAGGACAGCGCCTCGCTGACGGCCGAATGCAGCTCGGCGCCCACCGACAGCAGCGCCGCCAGCGCTGCCGACAGCGTGTCACCGGCGCCGAGGAAGGCGGTCTCGAAGCGCTCGAACTTCTCGCCGGTGATGGGCCCCTGGGCGTTGGCCAGCACGTTGTCGACGAACTGGTTGGGCAGCTGGATGCCGGTCACCAGCACATGCTGGGCGCCAGCCTGGGCTGCGGCGACGGCCAGTTCCCGAGCCGAAGGTGCCCGCTCGCTGTCCCAGTCGGGCAGCAGGAAGTCCGTCATCGTCTTGTGGTTGCCGACCAGCACCACCGTCTGCGGCAGCACCAGTTCGCGCAGCGCATCCAGATACTGTTGCTGCTCGTCCTCGTCGATCCAGGCGACTGAGGGCAGGTAGGTCACCAGCGGCACGTCGGGGTAGTCGCTCAGCACCTCGGCGACGGCGCTGACGGCTTCGGCGTTGCCGAGGAAGCCGACCTTCCAGGCCGTGATCGGCACGTCCTCCAGGATGTGGCGGGCCTGTTCCGCGACGGTGTCGGGGTCCAGATTCTCGTGCTCGAAGGTCTCGGCCGTGTCGCGCAGCACAACGGCGGTGACGACGGGCAGGCAGTGCGCGCCCATGGCCGCAATCGTGGCCACGTCACCGGCCAGGCCGCCCGCGCCGGAGGCGTCGCTGGCGTTGAAGCTCAGCACGCAAGCCGGCGGTGGGCTTTCCTGTTCGTCTTGGGGTGCATCGGCCTCGGGATCGGCGGGAAGGGGAGTTGGGCTCATGGGAGGTCGTGGCGGGCGCGGCCAAAGAGCTGCCGCAAAGCGTGGAGTCTGCCGCTAAAAGGGCGCTCCTGAGGCCCAGGGCACAGGCGTTTGCCCTCAGCATTGCGCTCTCGGGCCCTGGCTAGAATGATTCGATTGTAGTGAGCAAACTCTGAGCACCGTGAGCGAACCCAGTACCTGGATGTGCCTGATCTGTGGATGGATCTATGACGAGGAGACGGGCGATCCCGAGCACGGCATTGCGCCGGGCACGAAGTGGGCCGACGTCGACATGAACTGGGTCTGCCCCGACTGCGGCGCACGCAAAGAGGATTTCGAGATGGTGCGCATCTGACTCGGCCTCACAAACCGCCGAAAGGGCCTGGCCCCGAGCTGAAGTTCCGAGGAGACGAGGTTTGAACGAGCAAGTTTCCGGTGCGGGACCCACCCGCATCCTGGTCATCGACGACAGCAACACCATCCGCCGCAGCGCGGAGATCTTCCTGAAGCAGGGCGGCCATGAGGTGGCCCTGGCGGAGGATGGCTTCGACGCGCTGGCCAAGCTGGGGGACTTCCGGCCCGACCTCGTCTTCTGCGACATCCTGATGCCCCGACTGGACGGTTACCAGACCTGCGCGATCATCAAGCGCAACCCGCAGTTCTCGGGAGTGCCGGTGATCATGCTGTCGTCAAAAGACGGCCTCTTCGACAAGGCCCGCGGGCGCATGGTGGGCTCGCAGGACTACCTGACCAAGCCTTTCACCAAGGACCAGCTGCTTCAAGCGGTGCTGCAGCACCGGCCCTGAGAAGCACCTATTGAGAGACAACGCCATGAGCATTCACAACATCCTGCTGGTTGACGATTCCAAGACCGAACTGCACGCGCTGTCCGAGATGCTGGTCAAGCGCGGCTACAGCGTGCGCACGGCCGAGAACGGCGAAGAGGCGATGAAGCGCCTGGCCGAAGCCAAGCCCGACCTGATCCTGATGGATGTCGTCATGCCCGGCCAGAACGGCTTCCAGCTGACCCGCGCGATCACGCGCGATGAGCGCTATGTCGGCGTGCCCGTCATCATGTGCACGAGCAAGGGCCAGGAGACCGACAAGGTCTGGGGCATGCGCCAGGGCGCCAGCGACTACGTCGTCAAGCCCGTCAAGGCCGAAGAACTGCTGGCCAAGATCAAAGCCCTCGGCTGAACATGGCAAACAAAACCGCCCTCCGCGAACTCCAGCAGCGCCTGGCCGAGCGCATGCAGGCCGCGCGGGAGCAGACGCTCATCGCGAACTGGCTGGCCGTGGAGTGCGCGGGCGTGGGCCTGCTGTTCTCGTTGAAGCAGGCCAGCGAAATCTTCGCGCCGGTGCCGATCAAGCCCGTGCCCTATGCCAAGCCCTGGCTGACCGGCGTGGCCAATCTGCGCGGCGGCCTGTTCACCGTGGTCGACCTGGCCGTTTATCTCGGCCTGCGCGAGCCGCTGATGAACCGCAGCGTGTCGCCCCAGGCGCGGCTGGTGTCGCTGGGCACCGACCTGAATCTGAACTGTGCGCTGCTGGTGGACCGTCTGGCCGGCCTGCGCAGCGACGAACAACTGCCGCTGGCCGCCGAGCAGCCCGCCGGGCCGCTGCCGCGTTTTGCCGGCGCGCTGCGGCGCGACGAAGCCGGTCGCAACTGGCAAGAAATCAATCTCGAAGCGCTGTCGAAGCAGGAGAACTTCCTGCACATCGTCGCGTGATGGACTTTGACAAGCCTCACGGCTCGCGCTGGAGCGCGGGCACCACAAACACTGAAGGACGAGGGTGAGATGAGCCTGCTGGACAAGATCAGGGGAAAGTCCGAAGCCGATGAGCTGCCGCACGCAGCGCCGGAGGCTGCCGACACGACCATCGATTCGCACGGTGCCGTTTTCGACACGACGCGCAACGCCGACTCCACCCTTGCCGGGATCGAGCTGCCCACGCGCACCGAAGCTTTCGTGCGCACGGAGGCGCCCTCCATCATCTCGCCGGCCGTGCCGACCGAGCCCGGCCCGAACAGCGAGTTCCCGGCCAGCTCGCTCAACTTCGCGCAGACCACCCAGGCCGCCGACCCGACGATGCTGGCGCCCCCTGCCGCCACCGGCGCCGAGAAGCTGGGCGACCTGTTTGGCCGCTACCGCCAGCGCGTGCTGACGGGCCTCGTCGTGCTGGGCCTCATCGGCACGGCCGCCTCGGTCAGCCTGGTGCTGGTCAGCTCCAACCGCAGCGCGGCGCAGGTGCGCGCGGCCGGTCAGGCGCTGATGCATTCGCAGCGCATGGCCAAGTCCGTGTCGGCGGCCCTGGTGGGCAACCCCACGGCTTTCGCGGAACTGCGCGAGTCGGTCGGCACGCTCAGTGGCGTCGTCACCAACCTGCGCACCGGCGAGGGCGAACTGGCCGTGGCGCCGGCTGCCGTTCAGCCGACGCTGGAATCGATCAAGCCGCTGGTCGAACGCGCCGAGAAGAACGGCAAGGTCGTGCAAGCCCAGGAAAAGATCCTGACGCAGGTCGGTACGGCGCTGCGCGCCATCAACCGCCAGTCCAGCGACCTGCTCGAAAGCGCTGAGGCCGTGTCATCTCAAGCGCTGCAGATCGGCTCGTCGGCGGGCGAGGTCTCCGCGGTCGGCCAGCTGGTCATGCTGACCCAGCGTATCGGCAAGAGCGCCAACGAATTCCTGACGCAGGAAGGCGTGAGCCCCGAAGCCGTGTTCCTGCTGGGCAAGGACTTGAACTCCTTCAAGCTCATCACCGAAGCGCTGATCAGCGGCAGCCCCGAGCTGCGCCTGAACGCGGCGCGCGACCCGCAGCTGAAGGAACGCCTGCAGACGCTGCTGAAGCAGTACGAGCAGACCCGCACGCAGGCGTCCGCCATTCTGGGCAACCTGCAGGGCCTGGTGTCGGCGCGTGAAGCGCAGACAGCCATCCTGAACGACTCCGAACCGCTGCGCAAAGGCCTGGAGCAGGCCGCGGCCGACCTCGAAAAATCCGGCGGCGCGGGCATCGGCCTGATCCTGCTGATGCTGGCTTCGCTGGCTGCGCTGGTCGGCGGTGCCTTCGGCTTCTTGCGCCTGTTCGTGGCGGACCAGTCCGAGCGCGCCACGCTGGCCGACTCGCAGCGTCGCGAGGCAGAGGCCCAGGAGCAAGAGGCCAAGCGCGTCAACGACGCGAACCAGGCGGCCATTTTGCGGTTGATGAACGAACTGTCCACGGTCGCTGAAGGTGACCTGACGCAGCAAGCCACCGTGACCGAGGACATCACCGGCGCCATCGCCGACTCGGTGAACTACACCGTGGAAGAGCTGCGTAACCTGGTGGGCCAGGTGCAGGCCACGGCGGCGCGGGTGACGGACACGACCGGCGCGGTCGACCAGACGTCGACCGACCTGTTGGCCGCGTCCAAGGAGCAGCTGCACGAGATCCGCGCCACCGGCGAGGCCGTGCTGGGCATGGCGAGCCGAATCACCGACGTGTCCGCGCAGGCGCAGACGACGGCCGAGGTGGCGCGCCAGAGCCGGCAGGCCGCCGAGCTGGGTCTCTCCGCGATGCAGAACAACATCGCCGGTATGAACACCATCCGCGACTCCATCCAGGAGACGTCCAAGCGCATCAAGCGTCTGGGCGAGTCCTCGCAGGAAATCGGTGAAATCACCGAGCTGATCTCGGACATTACGGAACAGACCAACGTGCTGGCGCTGAACGCAGCCATCCAGGCGGCGTCCGCCGGTGAGGCCGGTCGCGGCTTCTCGGTGGTGGCGGAAGAAGTGCAGCGCCTGGCGGAACGCTCCGGCGACGCGACGCGCCGTATTGCCGCGCTGGTCAAGACCATTCAGACCGACACCCACGACGCCGTGGCCGCCATGGAGCGCTCGACGCGCGGTGTGGTGGAAGGTACCCAGCTGTCCGACGCTGCCGGCCGCGCGCTGGAAGACATCGACAGCGTGTCCCGTCAGCTGGACGAACTGATCGGCCGCATCTCGAACCAGGCGCAGCAGGAAGCCGCATCCGCCAACGAGGTGGCCTCCAACATCCAGCACATCTTCGCGGTGACCGAGCAGACTTCGGAAGGCACGCGCTCCACGGCCCAGATGGTGCATGAACTGTCCCGGTCGGCCGAGGCGTTGCGCACGTCCGTGTCCCGATTCAAGGTCGCTTGAACACCATCCGCACCGAGCAAGAAAGCCCAGGCATGGACAGCTCCCTGCGAGACTCCGAACTCCCGGCCGACCTCAGCCCACTGGCCTGGGTACAGGAGGAATTGCGCCGTTCACTGGAGGCGGTTCACAAGACCCTGCATCGCCTCGTGCGCGACGGCAGCGACAACCGCCTCTCCGCCTTTGGTGGCGACGCCCAGCCCAGCCTGCCGCTGCAGCAGGCGGCCGCCCAGCTGCACCAGGTCAGCGGCGTGCTGTCGCTGGTCGGGCTGCCGGCGGGTGCTGCCGTGCTGCGTGCCGCCGAGACGGCCGTCGCGCGGCTGGCCGAGCGCCCGCTGGAAGTCGAGACCAGCACCGTCGAGACCATCGAGCGCGCCGACTTCGCGCTGCTCGCCTATGTCGCCCGCCTGCTGGCTGGCAACAAGACCTCGACGCTGGCGCTGTACCCCAGCTACCGCGAGCTGCAGCAGCTCAATGGTGCCGAGCGCATCCACCCGGCCGACCTCTGGCAGTACGACTGGGCCTGGCGCAGCATCCCGCTCGAAGCGGGCGTGTTGCCCCGTTCGCCCGAAGCCGTGCGCGCGCCCTTCGAAGCCGCGCTGCTGCGTCACATGCGCGAGCCCAGCTCGGCGCATGCGGCCAACCTGTCCGGCCTGTGCGCGGGCCTTGCCGCCTCCTTGCCGGCCGGCACGGGTCGCACGCTGTGGCAGCTGGCCGCCGCCGTGTTCGAAGGTCAGGCGCTGAAGCTGATAGTCAGCGACGCCTACACCAAGCGCCTGGGCTCCAGGCTGCTGCATGAGCTGCGGCTCGTGGGGCAGGGCGACCAGAACGACCCGCAACGCGAACGACTCGCCCAGGACCTGCTGTTCTTCTGCGCGCAGTGCCGCATCACCAAGGGCGCCGGCCCGCGCCTGACGGCCGTTCACGAGGCCTACCGCCTGGGCGACGAGCAAGGCGGCGACTACGAAGACGCCAGCCTCGGTCGCATCGACCCCGCCTGGGTGGCGCAGGCCAAGCGCCGCGTGCTCGCGGCCAAGGAGAGCTGGTCCAGCGCCGCCGAGGGCGACCAGCACCGGCTGGCCGGCCTGGATGAGCAATTCGCCGCGCTGGCCGAATCCCTGACCCGCCTGTTCCCCAGCGGCGAGGTGCTGGCGCAGACGCTGCAGCGCGCCGTCGTGGCGACGCTGCGCTCGCGCGCTGCGCCGACACCGGCGCTGGCGATGGAAGTCGCCACCAGCCTGCTGTATGTCGAGGCTGCGCTGGAAGATGCCGCCTTCGACCAGCCCGAGCAGGCCGACCGCGTGCGCCGCCTGGCGCGCCGTGTCGAGGCCGTCGCCCACGGCCAGCCGGCCGAGCCGCTGGAAGACTGGATGGAGGACTTGTACCGCCGGGTCTCCGACCGGCAGACGCTGGGCAGCGTCGTTCACGAGTTGCGTGCCAGCCTGTCCGAGGTCGAGAAGCAGTGCGACGACTACTTCCGCAGCCCCACCCAGCGCGAGCTGCTGATCCCCGTGCCCGGCCAGTTGCAGGCCATGCGTGGCGTGCTCAGCGTGCTGGGCCTGGACCAGGCCGCCCAGGCCACGCTGCGCATGCGCGACGAGGTCGACAGCCTCGCCAGCACCGAGATCGACTTCGAGCGCGCCGGTGCCCGCGGTGTCTTCGAGCGTCTGGCCAACAACCTTGGCGCCTTGGGCTTCCTGATCGACATGCTCAGCGTGCAGCCGCAGCTGGCCAAGCGCATGTTCCAGTTTGACGAGGCCACCGGGCGGCTTGACGCCGTCATGGGTCGCCGCGAAGGCGCCGTCGAATTGCCCGACTTCGAGGCCAGCGGCTTCCATGTCGACCTCGAGCCCGAGGTCGCACCCGCCCACGACGCGACGCAGCCGCTGCGCATCGACTTCGCCTCGCTGGACCTGCCCGATCTCAGCCTGCCCGACGTCGACCTGTCCGAGCCCGCGCCCGCCGCGCCGGCCCCGGCACCCGTGGTCGAAAGCGGCCCCAGCGTCGCCGACGACCCGGAGATGCGCGAGATCTTCCTGGAGGAAGCCGACGAGGTCATCACGAACGCCCGCGCCGCCATGGAGGCGCTGCGCGAGTCGCCGACCGATCAAGGTCAGCTGACCATCGTGCGCCGTGCCTTCCACACGCTGAAGGGCAGCGCCCGCATGGTGGGCCTGAACGACTTCGGCGAAGGCGCCTGGGCCTGCGAACAGCTCTACAACGCCCGCCTTGCGGAGGCCCATCCCCAGGCCGACGCGGCACTGGCGGGTTTCACGACCGAGGCGCTGGACTATTTCGCCCATTGGCGCGAGCAGATCGCCGGCAATGCGGCGGGCCACAGCCTGCCCGACCCGCTGCGTCGCAGCGCCGACGCGCTGCGCCTGCACGGCCAGGCGCTGCCGCTGCATGAGACCGTCGAGGCGCCGGCGGTGGCCAGCCCCGATCTGCCGCTGCAAGCCGAGGCAAGCGCCGAAGTCATCGAGGTTGTCGAGTTCGGTCCCGAACTGGTGGCCGAGGGCGAACCTGTCCTCGAGGCCGTCGACATCCCGGTGGCGGCCAACGACGAAGAAGCGCTGCCGATCGCGCCCGACTTCGTGCTGGACATCGCCGAGCCGGCGACCCTCGGCGACCAGCCGACCGAGGCCGAGATCGCTGCCGTGGCCAGCCTGACGCTGCCCGACGATGAGCCCACGCTGGACCTGAGCGACTTCGCGGAAACGATGCCGCATCCCGTGCCGAGCGAGTCCATGCCGCTGGCACCGCGCGAGGAACAGACGCTGGCCGACTTCCGCCTCGAGCTGGATCTGGATGAGCCCGCGACCTTCGAGGTCATGCCCGTGGGTGAGCCGCCACCGCGGCCGGAAGAGACCACGCTGGCCATCCCGGCGCTGCAGCCCGCCGAGCCTTTGCTCAGCCTGGTCCAGGCGCCCGCGCCTGAACCGGAGCCCGAGGCTCTCGATCCGGACGAAGGCTTCAAGGTCATCGGCCCGCTGCGCATCAGCATCGCGCTGTTCAACATCTTCCTGAACGAGGCCGACGAGCTGTCGCGCAAGCTGTCCATCGGCCTGGCCGAATGGGCCGCCGAGCTGAGCGGACCGGTGCCGCAGAGTTGCGAGGTGCAGGCCCATGCACTGGCCGGCAATGCCGGCACGGTCGGCTATGACGACTTGTCCCTGCTGGCCCGCGAGCTGGAGCACGCCCTCGGTCGCGCCCAGCGCGCCGTGCGCTACGAGCAGGCCGACGTCGACCTGTTCGTGCGCGCCGCCGACGACATTCGCCGCCTGCTGCACCAGTTCGCTGCGGGCTTCCTGAAGCCCAACGACCCCGACGTGGTCGCCCGTCTGCATACCTACGAGCCGCAGGATGAGCCGATGACGGCTGCGGCGTCGCTGGACGAGGCCCCGCTGCGCGCGAGCCACGACACCAGCGTTGCCGCGCTGGATGAGGCGCTGCCGGAGCCCGTGCTCGCCGAGGTGGTGGCCAGCGAGCCGGTCCCCGAGCCCGCGGTGGAGCCTGAGCCCGAGCCGGGCCTGCCGGACAACATCGAACCCGAGCTCTACCCGATCTTCGAGGAAGAGGGTCGCGACCTGCTGCAGCAGCTGCATGCTGCGCTGCGCGACTGGCTGGCGCACCCGGGCGAGCTGGGTCGCTCCGATGCCTGCATGCGGGCCCTGCACACCTTCAAGGGCGGCGCCCGTCTCGCCGGCGCCATGCGCCTGGGCGAACAGGCCCACCACCTGGAGTCCGCCATCGAGGCGCTGTTGCGTGCCGGTACCGCCGAGTTCGGCCAGGTGCAGGCCTTGCAGCACGAGGGTGATGCGCTGGAGCACGCTTTCGAACAGCTGGGCCGCAGCCTGATGGCGCCTGCCGTGGCGGCGTCCGTGGTGGCAGCCGCACCGGTCAGCGCGCCGGTGGCCGCTCCCGCCGTCGAGCCGCGACCCGAACTGCTGGCCCGTTTCGCGACCCCGCTGCCGGTTGCCGACGTGGCACCCGAGCCGGCCCGCGAGATCGACTGGAGCCGCTTCACCGATGCCGCGGAGGTGGCCGCCGGCAGCGACAACCTGGCCATCGGCCAGGCGCTGGTGCGCGTGCGCGGCAGCCTGCTGGAGCGCATGGCCACGCAGGCCGGCGAAGTCAGCATCCGCCGTGCGCGGATGGAGTCCGAGCTGGCCCAGATGAAGGGCGCGCTGCTCGATCTGGACGACAACCTGGAGCGCCTGCGCACCCAGCTCCGCGAACTGGATCTGCAGGCCGAGGCGCAGATGCACGCCCAGCAGGAGCTGGCGCAGCAGGGTGGCCGCGAGTTCGATCCGCTGGAGTTCGACCGCTACACCCGCTTCCAGGAACTGACCCGCATGCTGACCGAGTCGGTCGGTGACGTGGCCACGCTGCAGCGCACGCTGGGCCGCAACGTGCAGGCCGGTGAAGACGAACTGGCCGCCCAGTCACGGCTGACCCGCGAGCTGCAGGACGACCTGCTGCGCACCCGCCTCGTCGAGTTCGACTCGATCGGCGAGCGCATGCACCGCGTCGTGCGCCAGGCCGCGCGCGACAGCGGCAAGCAGGTCAAGCTGGAGATCAGCGGTGGCCAGACCGAGCTGGACCGTTCCGTGCTGGAGCGGACCGCGGGCGCCTTCGAGCACCTGCTGCGCAACAGCGTGGCCCACGGCATCGAGATGGCCGACGTGCGCACGGCGGCCGGCAAGGACCCGGTGGGCACGCTGCGCATCGAGGTCAGCCAGCATGGCAATGAAGTGCTGCTGAACTTCGCCGACAACGGCGCCGGCCTCAACCTCGCCCGCATCCGCGAGCGTGGGCTGCAGCTGGGCCTGATCGCGCCGGACGCCGAGCCCGACGATGCCCAACTGCGCCGCCTGATCTTCGCGCCCGGCTTCTCGACGGCCAGCCAGATCACCGAGCTCAGCGGTCGCGGCATCGGCATGGACGTCGTGCGCGCTGAGGTTGGCACGCTGGGCGGCAGCATCGAGACGGCATCCGTCGCCGGCGAGGGCACCAACTTCCTGCTGCGCCTGCCGCTGACCACCGCGCTGACGCAGATCGTGCTGCTCAGGAGTGGCGACCAGGTCGTCGCCGTACCGGCGGCGCTGATGGAATCCGTGCAGCGTGTGCCGGTCGATGCGGTGGAAGCTGCCTATGCCACCGGCAAGCTGCAACACGCCGGCGCCGAGCTGCCCTTCTACTGGCTGGGCGGCCTGCTGGGCCATGGCGGCCGCGGCCACCCGCACGGGCGCCACGCGCCCATCGTGCTGGTACGCAGCGCGCAGGGCTCGCTGGCCTTGCACATCGATGAAGTCATCGGCAACCAGGAAGTCGTCGTCAAGAACCTGGGTGCCCAGCTCAACCGCGTGCCGGGCTTGGCGGGCATCAGCCTGCTGGCGTCGGGCGAGGTGGCGTTGATCTACAACGTCGTCGCACTGGCCGACTGGTACGGCGTCGACGCCCAGGCCCGCCTGGCGGCGGCCCATGCGCTGTCGCAGTCGCCGCTGCCGGCCGTGACGGTCATCGAGGACGCGCCGCAGGCACCGCTGGTGATGGTGGTCGACGATTCGCTGACGGTGCGTCGCGTGACCCAGCGTCTGCTGGAGCGCGTGGGCTATCGCGTCACGCTGGCCAAGGACGGCTTGGATGCGATGGAGAAGCTGGCCGGCGACGAGCTGCCGTCGGTGGTGCTGTCGGACATCGAGATGCCGCGCATGGACGGCTTCGACCTGGTGCGCAACATGCGCGCCGATTCGCGGCTGGCCGGCTTGCCCGTCATCATGATCACCTCGCGCATCGCGCAGAAGCACCGCGACTACGCGGCCCAGCTGGGTGTCGACCACTACCTTGGCAAGCCCTATGACGAAGAGCATGTGCTGAGCCTGATTCGCCAGTACACGCAGGCCGCGGTGGTAGCCTGACGACATGTCCCAGGTTGTCGACCATCTTGCCGAGCTGACGGGGTTCCGTGACCGCGACGTCATGGACGTCACGCTCGTCATGGCGCTGCGCGACCTGCTCGAACCCGAGTCGGTCGCGATCTACCGCAGCGTCGGCGAGCCCGGCGACGAGCGCTGGCTGACGCGCGCCCACCTGCGCGCCGGCGATGCCGTGGCGTCGGCCGACCCGCTGTGGGCCAAGCCCGAGGCCTTGCCCAAGACGGCCGACCACCCGTTGCGCCTGGACGCGATGCGCAGCCGCAGCGTGACCCAGGTCGCCCAGGGCGGCCAGTGGCTCTACCTGTTCCCGATCGCCACCGATCGCGACGTCGTCGGCGTCATCGAGATCCTGTCCACGCGACGCCTGGGCACGGGTGCGCAGCGCATGGTCAGCAGCGTGCTGCGGATCTATCACAACTTCCAGGGCCTGCTCGACTACTCCGAGCGCGACACGCTGACCGGGCTGCTGAACCGCAAGACTTTTGACGAGAGCTTCCTGAAGGTGCTCTCCGAGATCCCGGTGCGGCCGGACGTCAGCCGCGAGGCCGACGATCGCCGCCACGAGACGGCCACGCCGCACTATGTGCTGGGCGTCATCGACATCGATCACTTCAAGACCGTCAACGACCGCTTCGGTCACCTGATCGGCGACGAAGTGCTGCTGCTGCTGTCGCGGCTGATGCGCGGCTCGTTCCGCTTCCACGACCTGCTGTACCGCTTTGGCGGCGAGGAGTTCGTCGTGCTGATGCGCTGCGACGAGGAGGTCCACGCGGGTGAGGCGTTCGAGCGCCTGCGCCTGAACACCGAGCGCTATGCCTTCCCGCAGGTGGGCCGCATCACCGTCAGCATCGGCTTTACCGAGGTGCGCGCGGGCGATGCACCGGCCGCCGCTTTCGAGCGCGCCGACAAGGCCGTCTATCACGCCAAGGGCCATGGCCGCAACCAGGTCCACAACTACGCGGCGCTGGTCGCCAGCGGCGTGATCCTGGAAGCCACGCAGCTCAGCGACGTCGAGCTGTTCTGACGCCGGCGGCGCTGCCGTCCTCACGCTTTCGTTGCGCGCGGCAAGACCGCGGCTTGCTGTTTAGCTGCCTCGGCCATGGCGTGGCCGCGCTGTTGCTGCGCGACGCACGCAGGCGAACCAGCAGCGGCTCAAGACGACCTTGCCAGTCACGCAGTCGGGGCATCTAAACGACAAGCCAGCGACCCGACGCCTACAACGACACGATCAGTGTCACCTTGACCTGCTTCCGCGCGCCTGAACGAGGAGCGGTGTGGCAGCATCGCCCACCGCCTCGGGACAAGGGCCGCTTCATGACGCTCGCAGACAACGCACGCCGGCTGGTGGCCGGCATGGCGTGCCTATGGGCGTTCGCGCTCCAGGCGGCCGGTCGCGGTCAAGGTCTGCCTGCCGGACATCGACGCCCCGCCGTATTCCTACCGCGACCCGCAGCGTCCCGGCCTGTTCAACCGCTTGCTCATCGACGCCGGCCGCGATGTCGGCCTGGCCGTGACGGTGCTGCGCCAACCCAGCGCGCGCTGCCGGCTTGGCCTCACCAGCGGCGAGATCGATGCGATGCCGCTGCCGGCCATTCCGCTCTACATGGGCGACCTCGATTTCCCGCTCGGGCCTCAGGGTCAGGTCGACAGTGGGCTGCGCATGGCGCGCTTTCAGTTCGTCCTGGTGCGCCGCCGCGGCGACGTTGTGGAGTGGGACGGCTTGCGCTTCCTGCCGGCCAGCCCGGTGGTGGGCGTAAGGCGCGGAGTCTCGACGCTGGTGCAGCGGCTGCAAGGCCTGGGCGTGACGTTGGATGACAAGGCCTCGGCCAACGACCAGTTGCTGGCCAAGCTGCTGGCCAGGCGCGTCGACCTGGCGGCCATGAGCCGCGAGGAGTTCCAGGCGCTGGCGGCTTCCCAGCCGGCGCTGGAAGCCCTGTCCACGCCGCTGATCAGCACCGACCTGCACCTGGCCGTCGCCCGCCAGTTGAACGGCCCGGTGCGCGAACGCCTGCAGGCCTGGCGCGAGCAGATCGCACGATTGCGCGACAGCCCGGCCTACCGCACCGCGCCGCCTACAACGCCCGGCTCTTGACGACGGCATAGCGCGCCAGCGTGCGCTCGCGTGCGGCCGCATGGTCGACGACGGGGCGCGGGTAGTCGCGGCCCTGCATCTCCAGCGGCGCGGCCTTCCAGGGCTCATGGACGGCCGGCGCGGGCAGATCCGCCAGCTCCGGGCAGTAGCGGCGGATGAAGCGGCCCTCGGGGTCGAATTTCTCGCTCTGGCTGGTGGGGTTGAAGATGCGGAAATAGGGTTGAGCGTCGCAGCCGCTGCTGCTGGCCCATTGCCAGCCGCCGTTGTTGGCGGCCAGGTCGAAGTCCAGCAGCTGTTCGGCAAAGTAGGCCTCGCCGCGCCGCCAGTCCAGCCCCAGATCCTTGGTCAGGAAGCTGGCCGTCACCATGCGCAGGCGGTTGTGCATGTAGCCGGTCTGGTTGAGCTGGCGCATGGCGGCGTCCACCAGCGGGTAGCCGGTGCGGCCCTCGCACCAGGCCTGGAAGAGCGAGTCGGCTTGCGGGCCGGTCTCCCAGGCAATCGCGTCGTACTCGGGGCGGAAGGCCGCCGTCATCGCGTGTGGATGGTGGTGCATGACCTGGTGGTAGAAATCGCGCCAGATCAGCTCCGACAACCAGACCTCGGCGCCATGGTCGCCGCCCAGCATGCGCTGGTGGGCGAGGCGCGCCAGGCGCCGGATCGACACGGTGCCGAAGCGCAGGTGCACGCTCAGGTAGCTGGGGCCCTTGACGGCGGGAAAGTTGCGCTTGGCCTCGTACTGGTCGATGCGGTCCAGGAAATCGTCCAGCAGCGCCTCGGCGCCGCGGCTGCCCTGGCCGACATGCGCGATCAGCCCGGCAGGCTCGAAACCGATGTCCCGCAGCGACGGCACACCCTTGGCGAGCGCGGTCCCGGCCAGCCTCGCCGCATGGCGCTCGACCGGGTAGCTGCTCAGGTAGAACCCGTCCACCTTGCGCAGCCAGGCGTTCTTGTAGGGCGTGAACACGCCGTACGGCCCGCCCGCGGCGGTCATGACCTCGCGGCGCTCGAAGATGACATGGTCCTTGAACGTGCGCAGCTCGACGTTGAAGCTGGCCAGCAGGTCGGCCACGAGTGCGTCGCGTCGCAGCGCCTGCGGTTCGTCGTCATGGTTGGTGAACACGGCCTGCACGCCCAGCTCCGCCGCCAGTCGGGGGATCTCGTCCGCCGCGAAGCCGTGCCGCACGATCAGCGCGCCGCCCTGGGCGCGCAAATCCTCGTCCAGCACCTGCAGCGCGCCGAGGATGAATTCCACGCGCCGGTCCGCGCGGGGCAGGGCGTCGAGGATGTCGCGGTCCAGGATGAAGGCGCAGAACACTGCCTTGGACGCCTTCAGCGCGTGGTACAGCGCGGCCTGGTCGTCGGCCCGCAGGTCGCGGCGAAACCAGACCAGCGAGCGGTCGAGGAGGGGAGCCATGCCCGCAGGATAGGTGGATTGCGCGCGCCGTTTGGTGCCCAGGCCCCGTCAGGCCCCACACTCCAGGCGATAAAGAACTGAAGCGCAGAGAGCCCCGAATAAAATGCCGCACATGCCCGCCGACCGGATCGTCCTGACCAACCAGTTCCTCATCGCCATGCCCGGCATGGCCGACGAGGCCTTCGCAGGCACGGTGGTCTACCTCTGCGAGCACAACGACAACGGCGCCCTGGGCCTGGTCATCAACAAACCCATCTCGCTGACGCTGGGTCATCTGTTCGAGAAAGTCGAGCTGAGCCCACCCGCCGACCCGCTGGCCGACACGCCGGTGTTCTACGGCGGCCCGGTGCAGACCGACCGCGGTTTCGTGCTGCACGAGCCCCTGGACGAGGCCGGCGGCCACTACAACGCGACGCTGGCCGTGCCGGGCGGCCTGGAGATGACCACCAGCCGCGACGTGCTGGAGGCGCTGTCCAACGGCGCCGGCCCGCGCAAGATCCTCGTCACGCTGGGCTACAGCGGCTGGGCCGCCGGTCAGTTGGAAGAAGAAATCGGCCGCAACGGCTGGCTGACGGTGGACGCCTCGCCGGCCATCATCTTCGACACGCCGGTGGAGCAGCGCTACGAGAAGGCGCTAGGTCTGCTGGGCATCGACCCGCGCATGCTCAGCTCGGACGCGGGCCACGCGTGATGGCGGCCGTGATGGCGCCCTCGCAGCTTCAGACCTTCCTCGCTTTTGATTTCGGCACCCGCCGCATTGGTGTGGCGTCTGGAACGCGTCTGTTGGGCGCCGCCGAACCGCGCGGAACGCTGAAGAGCGGCGACTTCGACGCCATTGCCGCCCTCATCGAGACCTGGGCGCCCGACGCGCTGGTCATCGGCGTGCCGCGCCACCCGGACGGCGCGCCGCACGAGATGACCGCCAAGGCGCAGAACTTCGGCCGGCGGCTGTCCGGTCGCTACCACCTGCCGGTCTTCGAGGTGGACGAGCGCTACACCAGCGTCGAAGCTGAAGGCCAAGGCGCGCACGATGTCGATGCCGCTGCCGCCGCCCTGATCCTGGAACAGTTTTTTAGAGAACACCCATGAGTGAACTGCTGCTCGATGCCGAGGCCTTGTACCTCGAACTCAAACGCGGTGTGCAGCGCCTGCTGACACCGGAGACCGCCCTGGTGGGCATCTGGAGTGGCGGCGCCTGGCTGGCCGAGCGGCTGGCGGCGGACCTGAACGTCGCGGCCGGCACCATCTCCAGTGCGCTGCACCGCGACGACTTCGGCTCGCGGGGCCTGGCCAAGGCCGACCACACGACGCTGCCCTTCGACGTCAACGGCCGCGACATCCTGCTCATCGACGACGTGCTCTACACCGGCCGCACGACGCGCGCCGTCATCAACGAGCTGTTCGACTTCGGTCGCCCGGCCAGCGTGCAACTCGCGGTGCTGGTGGACCGTGGCGGTCGCCAGTTGCCCATCGAGCCGGCGTTCTCGGCGGCGCGCGTGACGCTGGCCGCAGACCAGCATCTGCGCCTGGCTCGCACCGACGATGGCCGATTCGCATTCGAGGTGAAGTGATGCTCAGCAAACGCAACCCTCAACTCAACAAGCACGGCGAGCTGATCCACCTGCTGTCCATCGAAGGACTGCCGCGCGCGGTCATCGATCAGATCCTGGACACGGCCGGCAGCTTCCTGTCCGTCAACGACCGCGAGGTCAAGAAGGTGCCGCTGCTGCGCGGCAAGTCGGTGTTCAACCTGTTCTTCGAGAACAGCACGCGCACGCGCACCACCTTCGAGATCGCCGCCAAGCGCCTCTCGGCCGACGTCATCAACCTCGACATCGCACGCAGCTCCACCGCCAAGGGCGAGACGCTGCTGGACACGGTGGCCAACCTCAGCGCCATGCACGCCGACATGTTCGTCGTGCGCCACAGCGAGAGCGGCGCGCCGCACCTCATCGCCCAGCACTGCGCGCCGCATGTGCACGTGGTGAACGCCGGCGACGGCCGCCACGCGCACCCGACGCAGGGGCTGCTGGACATGTACACGATCCGGCACTTCAAGGGCGACTTCCGCAACCTGACGGTGGCCATCGTCGGCGACATCGTGCACTCGCGCGTGGCCCGCTCCGACATCCACGCGCTGAACATCCTGGGCGTGCCGGAGATCCGCGCCGTCGGACCTAAGACGCTGGTGCCTGGCGACCTGCGCGACATGGGCGTGCGCGTCTGCCACGACATGGCCGAGGGCGTGAAGGGCGCCGACGTGGTCATCATGCTGCGCCTGCAGAACGAGCGCATGAACGGCGGCATGCTGCCCAGCAGCGGCGAGTTCTTCAAGCACTTCGGCCTGACGCCGGACAAGCTGGCGCTGGCCAAGCCCGACGCCATCGTCATGCACCCGGGGCCCATCAACCGCGGCGTGGAAATCGCGTCCGAAGTGGCCGACGGCAAGAGCAGCGTGATCCTGCCCCAAGTGACATTCGGCATCGCTGTCCGAATGGCTGTCATGGCCATCCTCGCCGGGAACGAAGCATGAAGATCCTGATCAAAGGCGGCCGGCTGATCGACCCGGCATCCAACCTCGACCGCGTCTGCGACCTCGCCATCGCCAACGGCCGCATCGTGCACCTGGGTGACGTGGCCGACTTCGGCGCCGACCGCACCGTGGACGCCACCAGCCTCATCGTCGCGCCCGGCCTCGTGGACCTGTGCGCCCGCCTGCGCGAGCCCGGCCACGAGCATGAAGGCCTGCTGGAAAGCGAACTCGCGGCGGCCGCGGCCGGCGGCGTGACCAGCCTGGTCTGCCCGCCCGACACCGACCCGGTGCTGGACGAGCCCGGCCTAGTCGAGATGCTGAAGTTCCGCGCCCGCAAGCTGAGCCGCTGCCGGCTGTTCCCGCTGGGCGCGCTGACGCGCCAGCTCCAAGGCGCTGCGCTGACCGAGATGGCCGAGCTGACCGAGGCGGGCTGCATCGGCTTCTCGCAGGCCGAGGTGCCCATCAAGGACACGCTGGTGCTGAGCCGCGCGCTGCAGTACGCGGCCACCTATGGCTACACGGTGTGGTTGCGCCCGCTGGACGCCTACCTGGGCGGCGGCGTGGCCGCCAGCGGCGCGGTCGCGACGCGGCTGGGCCTGTCCGGCGTGCCGGTCAGCGCCGAGACGGTGGCCTTGCACACCATCTTCGAGCTGGTGCGCGCCACCGGCGCCCGCGTGCACCTGTGCCGCATCTCCAGCGCCGCGGGTGTGGCGCTGGTGCGCGCGGCCAAGCAGGAGGGCCTGCCGGTCACGGCCGATGTGTCCATCAACTCGCTGCACCTCAGCGACGTGGACATCGGCTACTTCGACTCCGCCATGCGCCTGACGCCGCCGCTGCGCCAGGGCCGCGACCGCGATGCGCTGCGCGCCGGCCTGGCCGACGGCACGCTGGACGCGCTGGTGTCCGACCACATGCCCGTCACCACCGACGAGAAGGCCGTGCCGTTCGCCGAGGCCACGCCGGGGGCGACAGGGCTGGAGCTGCTGCTCAGCTTGAGCCTGCGCTGGGCGCAGGACTCTGGCCTGCCGCTGCAGCGCGCGCTGGCCGTTGTCACCGCCGAGCCGGTGCGCGTGCTGGGCAGCGCGCTCGGTTCGCTGGCCGCCAGCGCCGGCCGCCTGGTCGAAGGTGGCGTCGCCGATGTCTGCGTGTTCGACGCCGGCGCCAGCTGGGCCGTCACGCCTGAGAAGCTCGCCAGCCAGGGCAAGCACACGCCGTTCGCGTTCGCGTCCAGCGGCTTCGAGCTGCCGGCGCGCGTGCGGACCACGCTGGTCGCGGGCCACATCGCCTACGAAGCCCCGGCCGCATGAGAGCCCTCTGGCGTCTGGCGCGCCTGACGCCCCACGTGCTGCACGGCCTGTGGATCGTGCGCACGCGCTTCGAGCGCATGACGGCCGAGCAGCGCCATGAACGCATCCAGTGGTGGTCGGCCAAGACGCTGCGCATCCTCGGCATCACGCTGACGGTGTCGGGCCAGGCCCGGTCCGGCGGCCATCTGCTGGTCGCCAACCATGTCTCCTGGCTGGACATCGCCGCCGTGCACGCCGTGTTGCCGCAGGCCCGCTTCGTGTCCAAGGCCGACGTGAAACACTGGCCGGTGGTCGGCGCGCTCGTCGTGGGCGCGGGCACGCTGTTCATCGAGCGCACCAGCAAGCGTGACGCGCTGCGTGTCGTGCACCAGACGGCCGAGGCGCTGACGAACGGCGACTGCGTGGCCGTCTTCCCGGAAGGCACGACCGGCGCCGGCCCCGAGCTGCTGCCCTTCCACGCCAACCTGCTGCAGGCCGCCATTGCCACCGAGGCGCCGGTGCTGCCCGTCGTCTTGCGCTGGCACGAGCCGGGTCAGCGCTTCAGCGCGGCGGCGCAATTCATAGGCAGCACGACCTTGGTGCAGAGCCTGTGGCGCATCGCGTCGGCACGAGGGCTGGGGCTGGATCTGCAGCTGCTGCCGGGCGTGGCCACGCACGGCCAGGACCGGCGCGCGCTCGGCGAGACGCTGCGCGGCGTCATCGGCACGCGGCTGGGCTGACGATTCACGCCCGGGCCTCCTGCAGTTTGGGGATGCGCCGCGCCTGAGCCTGCCGTTCACTGCGGGTCGACACGACCTCGGTGACGCGGATGCTCGCCAACTACCTCAATTTCGACCTGCGCCTGTTCGACCACGAACACCTGCCCGATGGCAGCGAACGGCTGCGCGTGCAGGTGGCGAACTCGCCCGTGGGCGAGCTGGGCGAAGCCGAGCCGGTGACGCTGCCGCCGGGCCTGCGCGCGCGGCTCGGGTCGCTGGAACGCCGCGAGCTGGACTGGCCGGCCATGGTGGCCTTTGGCCGCGACATTGGCGCGGCGCTGCTGCCGCCGGCGGCGCGCGGCTGCTTCCAGATGTCCATGGCCCGGCTGGCGCCCAGCCAGGGCCTGCGGCTGCGGCTGCGTTGCGAGTCTGTCGAGCTGGACGCCCTGCCATGGGAGATGGCCCACGTGCCCTTCGGCGCCGGTGCCGGCGCGGGCGCTTCCGACCGGCGCGACTTCCTGGTGCTGAACACGCGGCTGTCCGTCGTGCGCCGCGAGGTCTGCATGCAGTTGCTGAACCCGGCGCAGCGCGAGGGCCCGTCCCGCCGCCTGGTGGCGCTGATGTGCGAGCCGGCCGACCGGCGCGACCCGGCGCGGCCACTGGAGGTGGAGCGCGAGCTGGGCCAGCTGCGCGAGGCGCTGCATGAGGTCGAAGGCATCGAGCTGGCCCATTGCGGGCCCGGCACGCGCCAGGCGCTGGCCGACCTGCTGACGGCCGGCGCGGACGTCTTCCACTTCGCCGGCCATGGCGAGTTCCGCATCGACGCGCAGGGCGGCGGCCAGGCCTGCCTGCTGCTGCAGCATGCCGACGGCACGACCGACCGCTGGCCCACCGCCGAGATGGCGCTGCGCCTGGCCAACAAGGGCATACAGCTGGCCGTGCTGGGCGCCTGCCGCTCGGCCCAGCGCGACGGCCGCAGCGCCTGGGCCGGCATTGCGCCGTCGCTGGCGCGCGCCGGCATCCCGGCCGTCATCGGCATGCAGTACACGGTGTATGACGCCAGCGCGCTGGCCTTCTCGCGCCGGCTCTACTACAACTGGTCGCGCGGCGCCTCGCTGGACCAGGCCGTCGCCGAGGCCCGCATCGAGATCTGCGACGTGCAGGGCGACACCGGCCGCGACTTCGCCACGCCGGTGCTCTACCTGCGCGAGGACGGCCTGAAGGTGCGTGCCGAGGCGGTGCCGCCGCCGCTGGTGGCCGAGCGCGCGGTTGCTGCCGCGGCCACGCCGGACGGCCTGTCGCCGGTCGTCGCGCTGCTGGCCGAGCTGTACGACTACAAGCGCGTGCACGACGCGCTGCACTCGGTGCGCACGCGCGAGTTCAACCTCATCCTGCTGCGCCGCGCCGAGTTCCCCGGCGGCAGCACGGTGCGCGAGTTCACCAGCCTGGTCCGGGAGCTGCGCAAGCGGCTGCAAGACCTCAAGCGCGTTGCCGACGACCGCCGCTGCGACGAGGCGCTGATGGCCGCCATCGTCGAGGAGTTCGACGCCACGCTGGCGACGCTGGACGAGGCCGTCAATCAGCGCAGTGCCGACACGCTGGAGGACGCCATCGCGGCCTTCGAGAGCCTGCTGTCGACGCAGCCGGTGCGGGTGGACACGTGGATGAGTTCGCTGGCGCAGCGGCTGGAGATCGAGCGCATGGTGCAGTACCTGCGCGAGCTGCCGCTGAGCCGCCAGCTGACCGCCGCGGCCATCGACGAGCTGCACCAGCTGGGCGACCAGCTGCGCCGGCACGCGATGCTGCACAGCCAGTGCCAGGCGCTGGACAACTGCCTGGCGGTGGTGCGCAAGACGCCCGAGGCCGACCGCTTCCGCGAGCTGCGCCGCCAGCAGCGGCCGCTGACGGTGCAGCTGGGCAAGCTGCTGCCGCTGTGGAGCATTGCCGACGTGGACAAGCTGCGCGAGTCGGGTGAGCGCCTGGCGCAGTCGGTCGCGGCGCAGGACGAGGCCGGCGCGCGCGACGCTTTCGACGCGCTGTGCGACGACTTCGACTACGGCTTCTACACGGTGGATGCCGACTTCAAGCAGCTGTGCAACCGCATGATCGTGCAGGCCGAGGCGCAGCTGCCGGGCCGCCACGGGTGAGGCCATGAGCGACGAACGCCCCTACCAGACGCTGGCGGAGTTCCAGCAGGCCCACGAGGTGCTGCTGGAATGCTTCGACGCCGGGGAGGTGGCGCCGGCCAGCGCGGCGGACGACGAGGCGAAGGAACGCGGTTGCCTGATCGCCATGATGGAGCCGCTGCGCGAGTTCATGCGCCGCGCTACCGCAGGCGGCGCCTACCTGTACGAAAGCCGCGAGCGCCGCGCGGCGCAGGGCCTGCTCGACTACTGGGCCAGCCTTTGCTACAGCGCCAACCTGGACATGCCGCGCCCGCAGCTGGCCTCACACGACGCGGCGCTGATGCCGCAGCTGGACGAGACCGACTGCCCCTACGTCGGCCTGGAGGCCTTTGGCGAACGCAACGCGGCCAATTTCTTCGGCCGGGGCGAGCGCGTGCAGGCGCTGGTCCAGCGCCTGCAGACCGAGCGCCTGCTCGTCGTCACCGGCGCTTCGGGCAGCGGCAAGAGCTCGCTGGTGCTGGCCGGCCTGCTGCCCGCCTTGCGCAGCGGCGCGCTGGACGGCAGCGCCGGCTGGCGCTACCCGGCCGCGCTGGTGCCGGGTGCCATGCCGCTGCACAGCCTGGTCACCGCGCTGCTGCCCGAGGGCGGCAGCGACGCCGAGGTGCAGGCCTGGCTGACCCGCCTGCGTGAGCAGCCGGCCGCGCTGCGCGAGCTGGTGGGCGACACGCCGACGGTGCTGGTCGTGGACCAGTTCGAGGAGGTCATGACGCTGCGCAGCGCCGACCACGCGGCCGACTTCAATGCCTTCGTCGCCGCGCTGCAGTCCCTGGTCGATGGCGATGCACCGCCGCATCGCCTGGTGCTGACGATGCGCAACGACGTCGACACCCAGCTGGCGCGCGAATACCCCGACCTCAACCGCCGCTACGGCGCCGCGGCCTTCCCGCTGGTCTCCATGGACTCCGGCCAGCTGCGCGAGGCCATCGAGGGGCCGGCCCAGCGCGTGGGCCTGAAGTTCCAGGACGGCGTCGTGGACGAGCTGATCCGCAGCGTCGTCGGCGAGGACGCCGGCCTGCCGCTGCTGCAGTTCAGCCTGATGGCGCTGTGGGACCGCCGCCGTGGCAACCTGATTCCGCTGGACGCGCTGCATGCGGTGGGCAGCCCGCGCCGCGCGATGACGGTGGCCGCCGAGGCGCTGTATGCCGAGCTGAGCCCGGAGCAGCAGCAGACCACGGCCAACCTGTTCCTGGCGCTGTCGCGCCAGGGCGAGGGCGTCACCGTGTTCCGCAACCGCGTCAGCCGGCGTCGGCTGCACGAGGTGGGCGAGGCCAACGTGATCGACCGCGTCGTGCAGCGCTTCGAGCAGGCGCGGCTGCTGCGCGTCACGCGGCGCGAGCAGGCGGGCGACGACCTGGTGGAAGTGGCGCACGAGGCGCTGCTGCGCAACTGGGACCTGCTGCAAGCGCTGTTCAGCGAGCGTCGCGACGAACGCGAGCGACGCGCCTTCCTGCGCAAGCAGGCGCTGAAATGGCGCGAGGCGGGGTTCGACGCGGCCTTCCTGCTCGGCGGGCTGGCGCTGCGCCAGGCGGTCGACGAGATCTCCCAGGCCGGCATGAGCGAGGTGGAGCGCAACTACCTGGCCAAGAGCGTCGAGAACGAGCAGGCGCTGGAGCACCAGCGGGTTGAGGAGGCCGAGCGCCGCGTGAACCTGGCCGAGCAGGAGGCGCGCGCGGCGCAGCAGGTCAGCCGGTCGCGGCTGGCGCTGCTGGGGGCGGTCACCGCGGCGGCGCTGCTGCTGGTGGCGGCCGCCGGGCTGGCGTTGCTCGGGTCGGAGCGCGCCAAGCGCAAGGCCCAGGACGAGGCCCAGAAGCTGATCGCCGGCGCGGAGACCACGCAACGCGCGCTGATCAGCGAGGCCAACGAGCGCGTCCGCAAGGCGCAGTTCGACGCCGACCGCATCACCACCGAGGCCCAGGCCGATGCCGCCGCGGCAGCGGCGGCAGCGTCGGCCGCCCAGGCCGAACAGGCGCGCGCGACCACCCAGCTGCAGCGCTCGGAGTCGGTGCGGCTGATGGCCGAAGCCGAGGGCAGCGTCGACAACGATGCCGAGCTGGCGGTGTTCTACGCCAGCGAGGCCGTGCGGCGTGACCCCAAGCTGGTGCCGCGCGTGGCGCCGCTGGTCATCGAGGCCTTGCGCTATCGCCGCGCCGAACAGCGGCTGCGGCCGGAGCAGCCCGGCGCCGACAGCGTGCTGGCGCTGAACCCGCGCGGCGACCGGTTGCTGGTGGCGACCGAGCACCAGCTGTCCGAATGGGACCTCGACGCCGGCGGCCAGCCGCAGCGCAACCGCTCGTGGCCGCTGGCGGCCGGCAGCGTCCAACAGGTCCTCTACGTGGGCGATGGCGGTGACGTCGCGATCGCCGGCGGCGATGCCGTCTGGCTGTGGCGGCGCGAGGCCGCGCTGCGCGCGCTGGAACCCAAGTTTGCCGCGGCGCGCCTGACCGTCAGCGACGACGGGCGCTGGCTGGCCGCCGTGTCGCGCGATGGTCGCTCGCTGCAGGTCTGGAGCCTGGCGGACCGCAAGCCGCGGCTGGCCTACCAGCAGGACGGGCAGCCGCGCATGTCGGCCGCCATGTTCGACGCGACCCAGGCGCTGGTCGTCGCGCTGGTGCCCACGGCCGAGAAGCCGCAGCTGCAGGCGCTGCGTTTTGCGCCGGCCGCCGACGGCTTCGACCCGGTGCCCAAGACGCTGCTGGGCGGGACCTGCAACGGCTCGGAGGTGGTCTACGCCGCCGGCGGCATGCGCATGAGCGTGCTGACGTTGTCCAACCTGTGCGTGCAGGACGCGGCCACGCTGGCGGGGGGCGGTGACGTGGAAGCGCTGCGCCAGACGGCGGCCGTCGACGACGTGGTGGTGAGCCCGCGCGGGCGCTACGTCGTCAAGCTGCAGCGGGCCACCAACGAGGCCATCGTCGAGGAGCTGAACAGCGGCCGCACGCTGCGCCTGCAGGCGGCCTTCGACCTGTCGGAGAAGCCCAACTACGAGAACGTCATCTCCATCAGCGACACCGGCGAGCGGCTGGCCATCAAGGGGCAGGACGGCTCGGTGCGCGTCTACGGCCTGGGCGCGACGACGCGCGAACTGGCCGGCCGCAACGGCGTGCTGTGGGTCAGCGACGACGACCGCTGGTTCATCACCCGCGGCGCGGTGGCCTCGTCCAAGGGCTATGAGCTGCGCGAGACGACCAGTGGGCGGGTCGTGCGGCAGTTTGCGTCGCCGGTGTCGCAGGAGCTGCGCGCCTTCTCCATCAGCCGCGATGGGCGCTGGCTGCAGGCGCAGTCACGCTGCGACCGGCGCGGTGGTGCCGCGGTGCGAGCCCGGCCGGAGCCGGACGCCGATGCGGACACGCTGGGCACGCAGGTGCTGGTGTACGACCTGCGCCAAGGCCAGGCGGCACCGGCGGCTTCGCCCTGCGTGGGCCGCATGACCAGCGTCGATGGCTTGTACCTGCTCCATGAAGACGGTGGCCAGGCGGTCTACGCGGCCGCCGCGCAGCGCGTGGTGCTGCGGCTGGCAGACCCACCCGAGAAGGCCGAGCCGGTGCGGCCCGGCATGCGGGCGCCGGGCATCGGCATCGTGCTGGGCGAGGGCGGGCGCTTCATGGCGCGCCGGGTGGCCGACGGCCAGGCCACCGTGGAGGTCTATCGCGTGGTGGGCGATGCGGCCCAGCTTGAACGCAGCTGGCAGTTCCCGGCGCCGCGCGGTTGGGCGGTCAGCTTGCTGGGCCGTGGCCGCGCGCTGCTGGTCACGCCGGCGACGGGGGCGGCCGGCGAACTCTGGGATCTGCGCGCCGCCGACGCGCCCCGCGTGTCGGTGCCGGCCGGCACCGTGGCGGTGGGGGCGGCCGGCAGCGTGCTGGCCGTGCGAGCCTCGGCGCGCACGGCCTGGGAGCTGCGCGACGTCACGACCGGCAGCCCGCGCGGCAGCCTGCCGGGCTGGATGCGCATCGATGCCAGCAACAGCTACGCCTATGGCTTCAACGAAGGGCGCTGGCAGGTGCGCCGGCTGGATGCGCCGGACCGCGTGCTGCTGGAAGGCGAGGGCCAGCCGGACCGCTGGGAATTCGACCGGCAGGGGCAGTCGTTGGCGCTGAGCTTCTCCGACAGCGACCGGCTGCGCGTCTACCGGCTGGCCGACGGCGCGCTGCGGCTGGAAAGCCGCTTCTACGACCTGCGCACGGCCAAGCTGACCGGCGGTGGCGGCTATCTGCTGACCGACGACGGCCGGCTGGTACCGGCCGATGGCGCGGCGCTGCTGGAATCGGCCCGCCTGGCGGTTGCCGCACGCTTTGGCAATGCGGAGCGCTGCCAGCTGCTGATGGACGAGGCGGCCTGCCGCCAGGCCAAGGCGCGCGGGCGCGCCCTCAGCCCCGCTTCCACTTCGCCGTGATCTTCACGGAGCCGTTGGCCTCGCCCTTGGTCAGGCAGGGGATGCCGGCCTCGCCCTTGAAGCCCAGGTTCAGCTCGATGCTCCATTCCTCGGGCTGAGCCTGCTCCAGCGCCTCGCGCACGGGCTTGGTGATGCTGCCCAGCAGCCCGCGCAGGTCGCCGCCGATGTCGCGCACGCGGTCCGCCACGGCGCCGCGCTCGACCAGGCCGGGGCGGCCGCCCGGCGCGCCCGGCGCTGCCGGCAGCACCTCGTCGTCGACCTCCACCCACAGCGTCACGCCATCGATGATTACGGCACGAGAGGACATGGCTTTCTCCCTGACTGAACGGTGCGCGCAGTGTGCGACGCCGGCGGGCGAGCGTCCAGCGGGTCAGGGGTTCAGCCAGGCCAGCCCGGCCGAGGTGTCGCCGTGTGGCCGATATTCGAGGCCGATGGCACCTGGCCAGCGGCGTTCGTTCAGCAGATCGAACTCGGCTGCGTACTCGTCGGCCACCGGCTCATGTCTGCCGTCGACACCGGCGACCTGCACATGGCCCAGCCGGCCCAGGTCCAGCGCCCGCGTCAGGTGGCTCAGCGATTCGCCTTCAGCGACGCGGCAGTGGTACAGGTCCAGCTGCAGTTGCACGCGCGGGCTGTCCAGCGCGGCCAGCAGGGCCAGCGCCTGCGCCTGGCGGTGCAGGAAGTAGCCCGGCATGTCGCGGCGGTTGATGGGCTCCACGACCAGCGGCAGCGTCGTCTGCTCGGCCGCCCAGCGCAGATTGGCCAGCCAGGTGTCGCGGGCGGCGGGCGAGTCCTCGGCCAGCCCCGACAACAGGTGCAGCCGCGCCGCGCCCAGGCGCGCGGCCAGGTCCAGCCCGCGCAGCGTGGTGTCGCGGAACTCGGCCTCGCGGCCCGGCAGCGCCGCGAAGCCGCGTTCGCCAGCGGCCCAGTCGCCCGCCGGCGCGTTGATCAGCACGACGCGCAGGCCCGTCAGCGTCGCCTGCAACGCGGCGTGGTCGTGCAGGTGCGGCTGCTGCAGTTCGACGGCCGTGAAGCCATCGGCCCGCGCGGCGGCGATGCGGTCCAGGTAGGTGCGCTCCGGGTACAGCCAGTCGAGGTTGGCCGCGAAGCGAGGCGCGATCACCTGGCCTCCGCCACCAGTGCCGGGTTCAGCCGCGGATCGTTGTACATCTTGAACTGGCGATAGACCTTGAAGTAGGCCCGGCCGGCCTGGGCGTCGGCCAGCAGCTCGTCGTAGCAGCTGCCGAGGTCGGTACGCTGTTGCAGCAGGCGCTGCAGCCGCTCGCCGCAGGCCTGGCGGTGCGCGTCGTCGACATCCGTGCGCAAGGTCTGCTCGCGCATCGCGGCGACCTTCAGGCCCAGGATGGAGATGCGGTCCAGCATGGAGCCGGCTGTCTCGCTGTTCAGCCGCGCGCCCGGCGCTACCGTCGAGCGGGGCAGGGCGCTGGCGAGCGTGGCCGGGTCGACCAGGCCCAGCGCGCTCAGCAGGAACTCGTCGATGCGTTCGATGGCGTCGTTGCGGGCCTGGTTGTGGCGGTCGATGGCGCGCTTGTTGGCGACGATCTCGGCGTCCGGCGCCTGCGTGCGGCGGGCCAGGTCTTCCTGCGCCCACAGGCTGCGGTTGTGGAAGTGGTTGACGGCGACCCAGCCGCGCACGTCGTCGGCCTCGACCGGCACGGGCGGGGTAGACAGGGCCGCGTCGTGCGCGGCGATCACTTCGGCCGAGGAGGGCAGGGTCGTCATGGGCAGGCGGACGGTTGGGCTCGGGTCAGAATCCGCGCCACTGTGATTGAGCCGCAAATGATAGAAGCCCGCCCGCCCTCGAAACCGCTGATCGTGCGCCTGCGCAACTTCGTCGGCGACACGGTGCTGAGCCTGCCGGCGCTGCGGCTGCTGGAGCGCCACGGCTACCGGCTGGAGCTGGTGGGCAAGGGCTGGGCGCGCGGGCTGCTGGAGGCCGAGGGCTGGCCGGTGCATGTGCGGCCCGCAGGCCTGCGTGAGCGCATCGCGCAATTGCGTGAGCTGCGGCGCCGCTTTCTTGCCGAGGACCCGGGATTCGACCAGCGCTCGAACGCGCTGCTCTTTCCCTATGCCTTCTCGGCCGCGCTGGATGCGCGCCTGGGCGGGCTGAAGGCCGAAGGCCATGCCGGCGACGGGCGCAGCTGGCTGATGCGGCGCGGCCTGCCGCGACGCGAAGGCCGGCACACGCTGGTCGAGTACTGGGAGCTGGCCTGCGACTTCCTGGGCGTGCAGGAGGCGCCGCCGACCGACATCGGCATGCAGGTCAGCGAGGCGCAGCGCGAGCAGGCGCGGGTGCTGCTGGCGGCGCAAGGCGTCGTGCCCGGGCGCTTCGTGCTGATCTGCCCGTTCGCGAACGGTCGCGTGGAGTTCCTGGACCGCAGCTGGCCGGCCTTCCCGGACTTCGTGCGCCGCCTGCACGCAGCCGGCCGCCAGGTCGTCATCGTGCCGGGCCCGGCCGAGGTGGACGGCGCGAAGCAGCTCTATCCCGATGCGATCCCGCTCAACGGCGTGGGCTTGGGCGTCTACAACGCGCTGCTGCAGCTGGCCGGCATCGTGGTGGCCAACGACACCGGGCCGGCCCACATGGCCGCTGGCGTCGGCGCACGGCTGCTGAGCATCTGGGGCCCCGTGGACCCCGCGCGCTGGGCGCCCTGGGGGGCGACCGTGACGCTGATGCGACGCCCGCCCGGCTGGGCCAGCGTCGACGAGGTCCAGTCAGCCGTGGATCAGGCCTTGCCCTGATTGGCGACGGCAGCGGCCGCCTTGGCCGCGGCTTCGGCGTCGCCGAGGTAGTAGCTCTTGATGGGCTTCAGGTCAGCATCCAGCTCGTAGACCAGCGGAATGCCGTTGGGGATGTTGACGCCCACGATGGCGTCGTCGGCGATGCCGTCCAGGTACTTGACCAGCGCGCGGATGCTGTTGCCGTGCGCGGCGATCAGCACGCGCTCGCCACCCTTGATGGCGGGGGCGACGGTCTCGTTCCAGAACGGCAGCACGCGGGCGACCGTGTCCTTCAGGCATTCGGTCAGCGGGATGTCCTCGGCGTCCAGGCCGCGGTAGCGGCGGTCACCGCGCTCGCTGCGCGCGTCGGTCGCGTCCAGCGCCGGCGGCGGCGTGTCGTAGCTGCGGCGCCAGACCAGCACCTGCTCGTCGCCGTACTGCTTGGCCGTCTCGGCCTTGTTCAGGCCTTGCAGCGCGCCGTAGTGGCGCTCGTTCAGGCGCCAGGCGTGGCGCACCGGCAGCCAGGTGCGGTCCATCTGGTCCAGGCAGTGCCACAGCGTCCAGACGGCGCGCTTGAGCACGGACGTGTAGGCGATGTCGAAGTCGTAGCCGGCTTCCTTCAGCAGGCGTCCGGCGGTCTTGGCCTGTTCCACGCCGGTGGGCGTGAGGTCCACGTCGGTCCAGCCGGTGAAGCGGTTTTCCAGGTTCCAGGTCGATTCGCCGTGGCGGATGAGGACGAGCTTGTACATGGGCTACAGACGCAGAAGAAGGTGGGAAGCAGGGGATTATCCGCGGCCGGCGATAATCGGCGGCTTCGTTGAATCACACGGGATGCTTGTTTGAACTTCCTGATCGAGAACTGGTTTCTGGTCGTCGCCGCCTTGCTCTCCGGCGGCCTGTTGCTGTGGCCCATGCTGGTCTCCGGCGCGCAAGGCGCGGGCGTCAGCCCTGCGGAGGCGGTGCAGTTGGTCAACCGCGAGAAGGGTGTGCTGATCGATGTCAGTGAGCCCGAGGAGTTCGCCAAGGGCCATGTCGTCGGCGCGCGCAACATCCCTTTCGGCCAGATCGAGAGCCACAAGTCGCTGCCCTCCAACAAGGCCCTGCCGCTGGTGGTGGTGTGCCCGACGGGCGCACGCGCCGGCCGCGCCGCGGGCGTGCTGCGCAAGCTGGGCTACGAGAAAGCCCAGCCGCTGGTGGGCGGCCTGAAGGCCTGGCGCGACGCCAACCTGCCGGTGGAAAAGGCCGCGTAAGGAGTTTGGTGATGGCTTCCGTGAAGATGTACACGACCCTGGTCTGCCCGTTCTGTGTGCGCGCCAAGATGCTGCTCAAGCAGCGTGGCGTCGAGCAGATCGAGGAGATCCGCGTGGACCTCAACCCCACCGAGCGCGACGCGATGATGAGCAAGACCGGCCGCCGCACGGTGCCGCAGATCTTCATCGGCGACACCCATGTCGGGGGGTGCGACGACCTGATCGCCCTCGATCAGCGGGGCGGTCTGCTGCCCTTGCTCCAGGCGGCGTGATTTCAAGCCCGGGCAAGCCCCGGGCGGTTTGTCACGGGGCCTCGCCCATAATCCAGCTACCGCCCGCAGCGCGCCGCTTGCGGGCTTTTGTTTGACGCTCCGTTCGAAAGAAGAGTCCCATGGCCGACGAGATCCAAGCTGCCGCCGAAGGCACCCCCGTGTTCCAGATCCAGCGCATGTACCTGAAGGATCTGTCGCTGGAGCAGCCCAACGCGCCGCACATCCTGCTGGAGCAGCAGCAGCCGCAGGTCGACATCAACCTGACGCTGTCGGCCGAGAACGTCACCGACGGCATCTTCGAAGTCTGCGTGACGGCCACCGTCAACACCAAGGTCGGCGACAAGACGCTGTTCCTGGTCGAGGCCAAGCAAGCCGGCATCTTCGAGATCCGCAACGTGCCGCAAGACCAGGTCGAAGGCATCCTGGGCATCGTCTGCCCGCAGATGGTCTACCCCTACCTGCGCGCCATCGTGTCCGACGTCTGCACCCGCGCCGGCTTCCCGCCCGTGCTGCTGACGGAAGTGAACTTCCAGGCCATGTTCGAAGCCCAGCAGGCGCAGCGCGCCGCGCAAGGCGGCCAGGCAGTGAACTGAGCGGTTCGCTGTTGCGACGACGCCCCGCCCAGCGGGGCGTTTTTATTGGTGGACACTTCTGCGCATGATGAAGATCAGCGTTCTTGGCGCCGGTGCCTGGGGCACGGCGCTGGCCATCCAGGCCGCCGATGCCGGCCACGCGGTGAGCCTGTGGGGCCGCGATGCCGTGGCCATTGATCAGATGCGGGCAAGCCGCCGCAACGCAGCCTATCTGCCCGACAGCGAACTGCCCGCCGCGCTGGCGCTGACGGCTGACTGCGACGAGGCCATCGCGCACGCGACCAACGGCCTGACCATCGTCGCGACGCCCATGTCCGGCCTGCGCGAGACGCTGGCCGCGCTGCCGTCGGCGCACCGGGTGCTGTGGCTGTGCAAGGGCTTCGAGGCCGGCAGCGGCCGGCTGGGCCATGAGATCGCGCGTGAGCTGCAGCCCGGCATGCGCGTGGGCGTGCTGTCCGGCCCCAGCTTCGCGCAGGAGGTGGCCGCCGGGCGGCCAACCGCGCTGGTGGCGGCCAGCGAGGACGCCGCGCTTGCGCAGGCGGCCGTCGAGGCCTTCCACGGCGAGCGACTGCGCGTCTACACGTCCAACGACCCGGTGGGCGTCGAGGTCGGCGGCGCAGTGAAGAACGTCATGGCGATCGCGGTCGGCGTCTGTGACGGGCTCTCGGCCGCCGCACCCGACGCGCCGGGCCTGAATGCGCGCGCGGCGCTGATCACCCGCGGCCTGGCCGAGATGCTGCGCCTGGGCGTGGCGTTAGGCGCCAAGGTTGAGACCTTCATGGGCTTGTCGGGCCTGGGCGACCTGGTGCTGACGGCCACCGGCGACCTGTCGCGCAACCGGCGCGTCGGCCTGATGCTGGCCGAGGGCCTGGCGCTGCCGCAGATCCTGGCCCGGCTGGGCCATGTGGCCGAGGGCGTCTACAGCGCGCCGACGGTGCTGGCGCGGGCCCGCGAGGCCGGTGTCGAGATGCCCATCACCGAAGCCATGGTGGACTTGCTGGAAGGCCGTCTGCGCGTGGGCGAAGCGGTCGAGCGCCTGATGGGGCGTGAAGCCCGGCCCGAATAGACGGCTCAGCCGCCGCCAGCGTAGCCGTTCTGCCGCCAGGCCTCGAACACGGCCACGGCCACGCTGTTGCTGAGGTTGAGGCTGCGCTGGCCCTCGCGCATCGGCAGCCGCACGCGCTGATCGAGCGGGAAGCCGTCGCGCAGCGTGGGCGGCAGGCCAGCCGTCTCGCTGCCGAACACGAAGTAATCGCCCGGCTGCCAGGCGACGTCGCTGAACGGCCGGCTGCCGCGTGTCGTGAACGCGAAAAGGCGCGTCGGGTCGGGCGACTCGGCGGCGACGAAGGCGGCCCAGTCGGCATGGCGCTGCACGCGGGCGTACTCGTGATAGTCCAGCCCGGCGCGTTGCAGCAGCCGGTCCTCCATCGAAAAACCCAGCGGCTCGATGAGGTGCAGGCTGCAGCCGGTGTTGGCCGCGAGCCGGATCACGTTGCCCGTGTTGGGTGGAATCTCCGGGTGGACGAGGACGATGTGAAACATGGGGCGGGAGTATCCCCGCGGCGTTCATTCATCGCCCGGTTCAGGGGTGCGTGAGATGACCCAGGCCTGCACGCTCATGACGCCCGCCTGCAGCAGCACATGGGCCAGTTCATAGAGTGTGGCGCCGCTGGTCATCACGTCATCCAGCAGCGCCACGCTGGTGCCGCGCAGCCGCGCCGCGCGCAGCGGCTCGACGGCGAAGACGCCGCGCACGTTGGCCGCGCGCGCCTGCAGCTTCAGGCTGGCCTGGCGCTCGTTGTGGCGCACGCGCAGCAGCAGTTCGGGCTCGCAGCGCAAGCCGCGCCGCCGCGCGAGCGCCTTGGCCAGCTCATGCGACTGGTTGTAGCCGCGCTCGCGCAGCCGCTCGGTGGACAGCGGCACGGGCAGCAGCCAATCGGGCTCCACGACCTCGGCCGCGCTGAGCGCAGAGTTCAGCCGCTCCAGCAGGCTTTCGCGCAGTTCCAGCGCTTGGTGGTATTTGAAGTGCTGCAGCAGGCCGTCCCACGGGAAGTGGTAGTCCAGCGCGGCGACCGTGCGGTCCAGCGGCGGCGGCTCGCGCAGGCAGCGCCCGCACTGCGGCCGCGGCCGGCCCAGCAACGCCAGCGGCAGCCGCGCGGCACAGGTCCAGCAGCGCGGCTGGGGGCGGGCGTACAAGGCCAGGCAGTCGGCGCAGATGGTCTGGTGGCTCCAGGCGCGGCAGACAGCACATTGGCCGGCGCAGCGCATCAGCACCTTCTCGATCAATGCGGGCTTGGCGGCCGCCAACGGGCGCCCGGGCATCGGCTCAATATACTGACCGGCCCATGAGCGAGCCGTCAGCTACCCCTACTTCAAACAAGGGGCCGCGGCCTCAGGACCTGGATGCGGCCGCGCTGCGCCATCAGGCCCGGCGGCTGGCGAAAGCCGGGCAGCCGCCCTGGCTGCATGCCGAGGTCGCGCGCCGCATGGCCGAGCGCCTGCCCTTCATCAAGCTTCAGCCAGCCCGCGTGCTGGACACGTCGGCAGCGCTGGGCGCGAGCGCCGAGCTGCTGCGCCTGGCCTACCCGAACGCCGAGATGCTGTGGCACGAAGCCGACCCGCTGCTGGCCGCGCGCGCCGCCCAGGACCGCGCGCTGAACTGGTGGCGCAAGCTGCGCGGTGCTTCCATGGGCCGGGTCGACCTGTTGCCGGTCCGCCCCGAGGTCGAGCTGCTGTGGTCCAACATGGCCTTGCACGCCAGCGCCGACCTGCCGGCGCTGCTCGCTGCCTGGCAGGTCAGCATCGCCGTGGGCGGCTTCGTCATGTTCTCCTGCCTGGGGCCGGACAGCTTTGTCGAGCTGCGCCCGCTGTACGCGCGCAATGGCTGGGGCCGGCCGGCGCCGGACTGGTGGGACATGCACGACATCGGCGATCTGGTGCTGAAGGCCGGCTTCGCCGATCCGGTCATGGACCAGGAGCGTCTGCGCCTGACCTGGGCCAGCCAGGAAACCCTGCTGGCCGACCTGCGCGCGCTGGGTGGCAATGTCGCCCCGACACGCTTTGCCGGCTTGCGCGGGCGCGGCTGGCAGCGCCGCCTGCTGGCCGAGCTGGACACGCTGCGCGACGCTGAAGGGAGGCTGGTGCTGACGGTGGAACTGGTCTTCGGCCACGCCTTCAAGGCCGCACCGCGGGTGAGCATGGCGGCCGAGACGCGGGTGTCGGTGGACGCGATGCGGGATTCGCTTCGTGCCGGCCGCAAGGTCTAGGGCCGGTTTTCCCTAGGGCGCCCAAGCCCGGACGCAGGGCAGCCCTGGGCTAAAATCCCGCGCCGCATAGAGGTTTGGTAGCAAAACCCGGCCCGACTCTCGGATCTTGCGGCCTCCCGGCAGATTGCAAGAGCCGCTCTTCAAAGAACCAAGTGACAACCATGACGATGATGAACGCACGAGTGCATAGCGCCCGACGCGCTTGGGGCCAGTGGGCCACGGCAGCGGCGGCTCTGGCAGCAGGCCCGGCCCTTGCGGTGAACGACCTCAAGGGCGGCCCCGGCGTCAATCAGCTCAATCTGCACGAGCCGGTCACGCGCATCGCGCACGACCAGATGTGGCTGCACAACTTCGTGATGATCGTCTGCGTCGTCATCTTCGTCGCCGTGTTCGGCGTCATGTTCTATTCGATCTTCAAGCACCGCAAATCCAAGGGCGCGGTGTCGGCCAACTTCCACGAGAGCGTGGCCGTCGAGATCGCCTGGACCATCATTCCCTTCCTGATCGTCATCGGCATGGCGCTGCCGGCCACCAAGGTGGTCGTCGCCATGAAGGACACGACGAACGCCGACGTGACCATCAAGGCCACCGGCTACCAGTGGAAGTGGGGCTACGACTACCTGAAGGGCGAAGGCGAGGGCATCGGCTTCCTTGCGACGCTGGACACCGCTCAGCGCGAGTCGTCTGACTCCGGCAAGCCCGAGCCGGTCGACAACTACCTGCTGAAGGTCGACAACCCGCTGGTCGTGCCCGTGGACAAGAAGATCCGCATCATCACGACGGCCAACGACGTCATCCACGCCTGGATGGTGCCGGCCTTCGGCGTCAAGCAGGATGCCATCCCCGGCTTCGTGCGCGACACCTGGTTCAAGGCCGAGAAGCTCGGCGACTTCTACGGCCAGTGCGCCGAGCTGTGCGGCAAGGAGCACGCCTACATGCCCATCCACGTGAAGGTCGTGTCCGCCGAGGACTACACCAAATGGGTGGATGGCAAGAAGAAGGAAATCGCCGCCAAGGCCGATGACCCGAGCAAGGTCTGGGAGCAGGCCGCCCTGATCGCCCGTGGCGAGAAGGTCTATGCCGCCAACTGCGCGGTCTGCCACAAGGCGGACGGCAGCGGCGCCGGTCCGATCAAGGCGCTGGACAAGTCACCCGTCGTGCTGGCCGAGAGCCATCTGGAGCAGATCCAGGTGCTGCTGAACGGCCGCATGGACAAGGGCATGCCGGCGTGGAAGCAGCTGAGCGACACGGAGATCGCCGCGGTGATCACGTACACGAAGAACAGCTGGTCCAACAAGACGGGCCAGACGGTGCAGCCGGCCGAAGTGCTGACCGCCCGCAAGTAATCCGAACGCCGAATCAGAGGAAATCACATGAGTGCAGTGCTCCCCCCCCACGGCGTTCACGGCGGCCATGACGGCCATGCCCACGACCACCACGACGATCATCACGACCACCATGCACCGAGCGGCTGGCGCCGCTGGGTGTTCGCGACCAACCACAAGGACATCGGCACGCTGTACCTGCTGTTCTCGTTCGCGATGCTGATGGTGGGCGGCATCCTGGCGCTATGCATCCGCGCCGAGCTGTTCCAACCGGGTCTGCAGTTCTTCAACCCCGAGCTCTTCAACCAGTTCACGACCATGCACGGTCTGATCATGGTGTTCGGCGCGATCATGCCGGCCTTCGTCGGCTTCGCGAACTGGATGATCCCGCTGCAGATCGGCGCGGGCGACATGGCCTTCGCGCGGATGAACAACTTCAGCTTCTGGCTGCTGATCCCCGCGGCCATCATGCTGGTGGGCAGCTTCTTCATGCCCGGCGGCGCCCCCGCCGCGGGCTGGACGCTTTACGCGCCGCTGACGCTGCAGATGGGCCCGTCCATGGACGCCGGCATTTTCGCGATGCACATCATGGGCGCCTCGTCCATCATGGGCTCCATCAACATCATCGTCACCATCCTCAACATGCGCGCCCCCGGCATGACGCTGATGAAGATGCCGATGTTCGCGTGGACCTGGCTGATCACGGCCTACCTGCTGATCGCGGTCATGCCCGTGCTGGCCGGCGCCATCACGATGACGCTGACCGACCGCCACTTCGGCACCGCCTTCTTCAACCCCGCAGGCGGCGGCGACCCGGTGATGTACCAGCACATCTTCTGGTTCTTCGGCCACCCCGAGGTCTACATCATGATCTTGCCGGCCTTCGGCATCGTCAGCCAGATCGTGCCGGCCTTCGCCCGCAAGCGCCTGTTCGGCTACGCGTCCATGGTGTACGCGACGGCCTCCATCGCCATCCTGTCCTTCATCGTCTGGGCCCACCACATGTTCGCCACCGGCATGCCGGTGACGGGCCAGCTGTTCTTCATGTACGCGACCATGCTGATCGCGGTGCCCACGGGCGTGAAGATCTTCAACTGGCTGGCGACGATGTGGCGCGGCTCGATGACCTTCGAGACGCCGATGCTGTTCGCCGTCGGCTTCATCTTCGTGTTCACGATGGGCGGCTTCACGGGCCTGATCCTGGCGATGGCGCCGGTGGACATCCAGCTGCAGGACACCTACTACGTCGTGGCCCACTTCCACTACGTGCTGGTGGCCGGCTCGCTGTACGCGCTGTTCGCCGGCGTCTATTACTGGGGCCCGAAGTGGACCGGCGTCATGTACTCCGAGACGCGCGGCAAGATCCACTTCTGGGGCTCGCTGATCGCCTTCAACGTGACCTTCTTCCCGATGCACTTCCTGGGTTTGGCCGGCATGCCACGTCGCTATGCCGACTACCCGATGCAGTTCGCCGACTTCAACGCCATCGCCTCGGTGGGCGCGTTCTGGTTCGGCCTGATGCAGGTCTACTTCTTCCTGTTCATCGTCGTGCCGATGATGCGCGGCAAGGGCGCGAAGGCCCCGCAGAAGCCGTGGGAAGCCGCTGAAGGCCTGGAGTGGGAAGTGCCGTCGCCGGCGCCGTTCCACACCTTCGAGGAGCCGCCCAAGCTGGACGCCTCGGCCACCAAGATCATCGGCTGATGGCCATGACGCCCGAACAGCGCAAGGCCAACCGCCGGCTGGGCTTGATCCTGCTGTCGATTGCGCTGGTTTTCGGCATCGGCTTCGTCACGAAGATGGTGTTGCTCGCCCACTGACATGCGTCTTCTCGCCGTCCTGCATCGCGACAACCGCCAGCTCGTCATGAAGCTGACGGTGGTCGTCGCACTGATGTTCGGCTTCGGCTATGCGCTGGTGCCGCTCTACAAGGCGATCTGCAACGCGCTCGGCATCAACGTGCTGTCGCTGGCGGAGCGCCAGACGGCGCTGGGCGACAAGGGGCTCGCCAACGGTAATGGCCAGGTCGACTACAGCCGCGAGATCACGGTCGAGTTCGACACCAATGCGCGCGGGCCCTGGGACTTCAAGCCGGCGGTGCGCCACCTGACGGTGCACCCGGGCGAGTTGACCCAGGTGATGTACGAGTTCCGCAACTCGCAGGACCGCACGATGGCCGCGCAGGCCATCCCGAGCTATGCGCCCATGCAGGCGAGCGCGCATTTCAACAAGCTGGAATGCTTCTGCTTCAACGAGTACACGTTGAAGCCGGGCGAGAGCAAGCAGTGGCCGGTCGTGTTCGTCATCGATCCCAAGCTGCCCAAGGATGTGAAGACCATCACCCTGTCCTACACCTTCTTCGAGGTGGCGGGCAAGGGGGGTGTGAAGCTGGGCCAGGCTCCGAAGGGAGCCGCGCTGTGAGCAAGCCGGGCCAGGACCTGAAGGACGCCGTGGGCCGCAAGGCCTCGTTGCGCCAGACGATCTCGGCCGTGGCCTGGAGTTTTTTCGGCGTGCGCCGGGGCAGGGATCATGAGCAGGACATGGCCAAGCTCAACCCGGTGCATGTGGTGATTGCGGGCGTGCTTGGCGCGGCCGTGTTCGTATTGATGCTGGTGCTGCTGGTCCGCTGGGTCATCGGCAGTGGCGTGGCCGCGGCCTGACGGCGCGGTCGCAACAAGGTTCAGAACGAGGAGAACAACATGTCGGCAACGACTACCCCGGGCAAGACCCCGTACTACTTCGTCCCGGCGCCCTCGCGGCATCCGGTGCTGGCCGCCACCGGCCTGTTCTTCGTCATCCTGGGCGCCGGCCAATGGGTCAACGGCCACGGCTGGGGCATGTACTCGCTGTTCGGTGGGCTGGCGCTGTGGGCCTTCGTGCTGCAGCAATGGTTCCGCCAGGCCATCGGCGAGAGCGAGGGCGGCCTGTACAGCGATCGCATCGACGTCTCCTTCCGCTGGAGCATGGGCTGGTTCATCTTCTCGGAGGTGATGTTCTTCGCCGCCTTCTTCGGTGCGCTGTACTGGGCCCGCGTGCAATCGGTGCCCGAACTCGGCAGCCTGGAGAACGCGCTGCTGTGGCCCGACTTCAAGGCCATCTGGCCCAGCACGGCCCCAGGCTTCACCGCCGCACCGGGCGGCACCGTCGAGGCCTTCAGCACGATGGGCCCCTGGCCCATCCCGACGATCAACACCGCGCTGCTGCTCACCTCGGGCGTGACGCTGACGATTGCGCACCACGCGCTGATCGCCGGCCAACGCGGCAAGACCATCGCCTGGATGTGGATCACCGTGCTGCTGGGCGCCACCTTCCTGGGCTTCCAGGCCTACGAATACCACCACGCCTACACCGAGCTCAACCTCAAGCTCACGTCCGGCGTGTTCGGCTCCACCTTCTTCCTGCTGACCGGCTTCCACGGCTTCCACGTCTGCGTGGGCGCGCTGATGCTGCTGTTCATCACCATCCGCCTGATGAAGGGCCACTTCACGCCCGAGCGCCACTTCGGCTTCGAGGGCGCAGCCTGGTACTGGCACTTCGTCGACGTCGTCTGGCTGGGCCTGTACGTCGTCGTCTACTGGATGTAAGTCGGCAGGCACCAAAGAACGAAGCGCCGCGAAAGCGGCGCTTTTTTGTTGGCGGCCTTCACTGCCGCACGGGCAACCCGGTCGGCTCTATCCAGCCCATGAACCAGCAGAACAGGATGAAGGCGAACAGCGCCACCGACACACCGACGCGCACCGCCAGCGCGCGTGCCATGTTGGGGCTGCGCCTGTCGCCGCTGCCTTTGCGGAGCATGAAGAAGCCGGCCGCTGCCAGCGCGCCGAGGATGCCGATGAAGGCCAGCAGGATCACGAATTTCATGGTGGTGGATTATCCGCGCGGGGTGCCGGCATGCTGAGCCGCCGCGGCTGGCTGGTGCTGGCACTGGCGCTGCTGGGCGCAGCGCTGACGGCGCGGCTTGGTTTCTGGCAGCTCGACCGCGCCGCGCAGAAGCTTGGCCTGCAGGCGGCCATCGAGGCCGAGGCCCAGCGGCCGGCCCTGGGCAATGCCGAGCTGGGCGACGGGCAGTTGCACCGCCGCGTCACGCTGCGCGGCACCTGGGTGTCCGGGCGCACCGTCTGGCTGGACAACCGCCCGATGGATGGCCGCGTCGGCTTCTTCGTCGTCACGCCGCTGCTGCTGACCGGCCGCGACGAGGCGGTGCTCGTGCAACGCGGCTGGGCACCGCGCAGCCAGGCCGACCGCAACCAGCTCCCGCCGCTGACCACGCCCGCGGGCGAAATCGAGGTCAGCGGCCGCCTCGCTGCTTCGCCTTCGCGGCTTTATGAGCTGGGCGAGGGTTCGGCAGGCGCGATCCGGCAAAATCTCGATGCTGCGGCCTTCGCCGCCGAGTCCGGCCTCAAGCTGCTGCCGCTGACCGTCGTGCAGACCGCCGACAGCGCCGCGGGCGCCGAGGACGGGTTGCTGCGCCACTGGGCGGCGCCGGAACTCGGCCTTCACAAACACTATGGCTACGCCTTTCAATGGTTCGCGCTCTGCGCGCTGATCCTGGTCCTCTATGTCTGGTTCCAACTCATCCGCCCCCGGCTCCGCCGCCAGCAGCCCTGAGCCGTTGAGCTTCGCGGTGCACAGCCTGCCCGACCCGCGGGTGGCGCCGCAGCAGCGCGCGGGCCGCTGGAAGATGCTGCTGGTGCTGGCCATGTGCGCCGCGCCGGTCGTGGCGTCGTATTTCACCTTCTACGTCGTCAAACCCAGCGGCTCGGCCTACGGCGAGCTGATCGCGCCCGCCGTCGACATGCCCGCCGACCTGCCGCTGACCGATCTGCAGGGCCGCCCGGTGGCGCCAGCCTCGCTGCGCGGCCAGTGGCTGCTGACCGTCGTCCACGGCTCCGACTGCCCCGCCTCCTGCGAGCGCCAGCTGTTCGTGCAGCGCCAGTTGCGCGAGATGCTGGGCAAGGAGCGCCCGCGCGTCGACAAGCTCTGGCTCATCCCCGACACCGGCACGCCGCGCGCCGAGGTGCTCGCCGCGGTGAGCCAGAAGGGCGCCGAGGTCACCGTGCTGCGCGTGCCGGCCGAGCGTCTGCAGGCCTGGCTGAAGCCGGCCGAAGGCCAGACGCTGTCCGGGCATTTCTACGTCATCGACCCGATGAACCGCTGGATGGAGCGCGCACCGGCCGAGCCTGAGCCCAAGAAGCTCAAGGCCGACCTCGACAAGCTGCTGCGCGCCAGTGCGAGCTGGGATACCGCAGGACGATGATGGAAAGCCTGCTTCCTCTTGGTCAGGTCGCCGCCATCGGTGGCGCCGTGGCCCTGGGCCCGCTGATCTGGTGGCGCCAGCGCTCGCGCGCGAGCACACGGGCCGGCCGCCTGCGCGCGCTGACGCTGCTGACGCTGTTCCTGACCTTCGACCTGATCGTCTTCGGCGCTTTCACGCGCCTGACGGACTCGGGCCTGGGCTGCCCCGACTGGCCCGGCTGCTACAGCGCCGCCAGCCCGGTCGGTGCACATGAGCACATCGAGGCCGCTCAGGCGGCGATGCCCACCGGCCCGGTCACACACGGCAAGGCCTGGATTGAGATGGTGCACCGCTACCTCGCCAGCGGCGTGGGCCTGCTCATCCTGGTCCTGGCGGCGCTGAGCTGGCGGCTGAAGCGCCAGCACGGCGAAGCGTCGCCGTCGCCCTGGTGGCCGACGCTGTCCCTGGTGTGGGTCTGTGTCGTAGGTGCCTTTGGCCGCCTGACGGTGACGATGAAACTCTTCCCCGCCATCGTGACGCTGCATCTGCTGCTGGCCCTTGGCCTGTTGATGCTGCTGGCCTGGCAGCGCGAGGCCTATGAGCCGCGTCCGCTGGCGGTGCCGTCCGCGCTGCGCCGCGCCGTCCTCGCCGTGCTCGTGCTGACGCTGTGCCAGGTGGCCCTGGGTGGGTGGGTCAGCACGAACTACGCGGTGCTGGCCTGCGACGAGTTCCCCACCTGCCACGGCGGCCAGTGGTGGCCGCATCTGGACTTCGCGCAGGGCTTCCAGTTCTGGCGCGAGCTGGGCCAGCGTGCCGACGGCGGGTTCCTCAGCTTCGAGGCGCTGGCCGCCATCCACATGGCCCATCGCATCGGCGCGGCCATCGTCTTCACGGCCATCCTCGCGCTGGCCTGGGCGCTGCGCCGCCCCGCACCGGCCTGGACCCGCTGGCTGCTCGCCGCCGCCGGCTGGCAGCTCGCATCCGGGCTGTCAAACGTCGTGCTGGACTGGCCCATCGCCGCCGCTCTGGCCCACACCGCAGGCGCCGCCATGCTGCTGGCCCTGCTCACCACCTTGCTCGCGCGCGTCAATCGCGCCCGCCCCTGACCATGGCCTCCACGTCCACCGCCAGTGCCTTCGTGCACAGCCCGCGCTGGCAGCAGTTTTATCAGCTGACCAAGCCCCGCGTCGTCCAGCTCATCGTCTTCTGCGCGGCCATTGGCATGGCGTTGGCCGTGCCCGGCCTGCCCAGCGGCGAGCAGGCCTTGACCATGCTGGCCGCCATCGCCGGCATCTGGCTGGTGGCTGGCGCGGCCGCCGCCTTCAACTGCCTCATCGAGGACGGCATCGACGCGCGCATGAAGCGCACCGCCTGGCGCGCCACGGCCAAGGGCGAGCTCAGCCGCACGCAGACGCTGACCTTCTCGGCGCTGCTGTGCGCGGCGGGCATGGCGCTGCTGGGCTTCTACGTCAACGTGCTGACGATGTGGCTGACCTTCGCCACCTTCATCGGCTACGCGGTCATCTACACCGTCATCCTCAAGCCCATGACGCCGCAGAACATCGTCATCGGCGGCGCGTCGGGCGCGATGCCACCGGTGCTGGGCTGGGCCGCGCTGCGCGGCGACCTCGGCCCCGAGCCCTGGCTGCTGTGTCTCATCATCTTCCTGTGGACGCCGCCGCATTTCTGGGCGCTGGCGCTGTACCGCGCCGAGGACTACGCCCGCGCCGGCCTGCCCATGCTGCCGGTCACGCACGGCAACGACTACACGCGGCTGCAGATCCTGCTCTACACCTGGGTGCTGTTCGCGGCCACGCTGCTGCCCTTCCTGACCGGCATGAGCGGCTGGTTCTACCTGGTCTGCGCCGTCGCACTGGGCCTGGGTTTCTGCGGCTATGCCTTTAGGCTGTGGCGCTCGTATTCGGAGATGCTCGCGCGGCGGACCTTCTGGTTCTCCATCTGGCATCTGTCGCTGCTGTTCGCGGCCCTGTTGATCGACCACTACATCGCATGAGCACTCGTCGCTTTGCCCTGGCCGCGCTTGCTGCGCTGGCCCTCGCCGGCTGCCAGAAGGCCGGGCCCGACAAGCCGGCCTTCAAGGGCATAGAGCTGACCGGTGCCGAGTACGCACGGACGCTGAACCTGACCGACCAGGACGGCCGCGCCCGCTCGCTGGCCGACTTCAAGGGCAAGGTGCTGGTGGTCTTCTTCGGCTACACGCAATGCCCCGACGTCTGCCCGACGACGATGGCCGAGGTGGCCGAGGTCAAGCGGTCGCTGGGCGCCGACGGCGACAAGGTGCAAGGCGTCTTCGTCACCATCGACCCCGAGCGCGACACGGCGGCGTTGCTGAAGCCCTACCTCGCCAGCTTCGACCCCAGCTTCGTGGGCCTGCGTGGCAGCGAGGAGCAGACCAAGGCCGCAGCCAAGGAGTTCAAGGTCTTCTACGCCAAGGTGCCGGGCAAGACACCCGAGACCTACACGATGGACCACACGGCTGCGAGCTTCATCTTCGACACCGAGGGTCGCGTGCGTGTCTACGCCCGCTACGGCTCGGGCGCCCAGCCGCTGGCGGACGACATCAAGCTGCTGCTGGCCGAAGCCAGGAAATGAAAAAGGCCCCGAGAGGGGCCTTTTGCTTGGGGGCGACCGGGGCTCAAGCCGTCTCGGTCAGCGCCTTTTTCATCTTCTTCATCGCCGCGACCTCGATCTGGCGGATGCGCTCGGCCGACACGCCGTACTCGGCGGCCAGCTCGTGCAGCGTCATGCCGCCGGACGAGTCGTCGTTCACCTTCAGCCAGCGCTCCTCGACGATGCGGCGGCTGCGCGGGTCCAGCACGTCCAGCGCGCGGCTGATGCCGTTGCCCGCCAGTTCATCGCGGGTGCGGGCCTCGATGACGCGGGTGGGCTCCTGGCTGTCGTCGGCCAGGTAGGCGATGGGCGCGAAGCTCTCGCCTTCGTCGTCGGTCTGCGGCTCCAGCGCCACGTCGCCGCCCGACATGCGCGTCTCCATCTCCAGCACTTCCTCGCGCTTCACGTTCAGCGTGCTGGCGACATGGGCCAGTTCCGCTTCGGTCAGCGTGTTGCGGTGCGTGGCGGCGTCAGGCTGGCCGGCCTTGAGCTGGTGCTTCATTGAGCGCAGGTTGAAGAACAGCTTGCGCTGGGCCTTGGTCGTCGCGACCTTGACCATGCGCCAGTTCTTCAGGATGTACTCGTGGATTTCGGCCTTGATCCAGTGCATGGCGTAGCTGACCAGGCGCACGCCCTGGTCCGGGTCGAAGCGCTTGACGGCCTTCATCAGGCCGACATTGCCTTCCTGGATCAGGTCGCCCTGGGGCAGGCCATAGCCCATGTACTGGCGCGAGATGGCCACCACCAGGCGCAGGTGCGACAGCACCAAGCGACCGGCGCCTTCCAGGTCACCCTTGTCGCGCAGGCTGCGCGCGGCCGAGCTCTCTTCCTCGGCGGTCAGCAGCGGCAGGCGGTTGACGGCGGAGATGTAGGCGTCCAGATTGCCCAGCGAGGGCACCAGGGCCCAGGGGTCGCGGACGGCAATGGCAGAAGAGGCAGACATCGTCTTGAATCCTTGCTAAACCGCCGCGTGGAATGCGGCGGTGAACAGGATATTAGCACTCTGCTTTGTTGAGTGCTAAGAACGAGGTGTCAGTCGGTGAAATGCAATGTTGCTGCGGCTGAAACAGTTGGTGGCCGCTAACTTGACCATGCCGGCGCCTGGCGTGGCACCGGCCTTCGGCGCGCGTCGACGAACAGGCTGCAGAGGCCTGCTCCCGGCGCAGCCTCAGTCAACCAGGCCGAAATCCGGGCTTTTGATCATCGCCTCGATGTCCAGCAGGATCAGCATGCGGTCGCCCAGCTTGCCCAGGCCGGTGATGAAGCGGGCGTCCAGCGCCGCCGGCACTTCGGGGCGGGGCTTGATCTCGTCGGCGCTCAGTTCCAGCACATCGGACACCGAGTCGACGACGATGCCGACGATGCGGCCGGCCACGTTCAGCACGATAACGACCGTGAAGGCGTTGTACTCGCCGGCCTGGCCCAGGCGCAGCCGCAGGTCCAGGATGGGCACGATGACGCCGCGCAGGTTGACGACGCCCTTGACGAAGCTGGGCGCATTGGCGACGCGGGTGGGCGCCTCGTAGGAGCGGATTTCCTGCACGCGCAGGATGTCCAGGCCGTATTCCTCCTCGGCGATGCGAAAGGTCAGGAACTGGCGGCCGGCGGCACGGCCCAAGGTCTGCACGGCCTGGGCGCCGCTGGTGGGAACGAGATCGGTGGAGCTCATCGGGCGCTGCACGGGGGGAGGAGGAAGGCCCTCATTCTGCCCGCTCCGCCCCGGCAGGCGGTGCCAACAATTCGTCGACCAGGGCGAGCAGCTCACGCACGTCCAGCGGCTTGGTCAGATAGTGCCCGGCGCCGGCCACCTGCGCCGCGGCGATCTGCTCGGGCTGGGCGTTGGCCGACACGACGATGACCGGCGGCGCCGTGATGCCCAGTTCGCGCAGCCGGCTCAGCAGCGTCAGGCCATCGCCGTCGGGCAGTTGCCAGTCCAGCAGCAGCAGGGCCGGCGGACGCGTCTGCAGCGCGCGCAACCCGGCCTCGACGGTGGGCGCGACCTCCAGCTCCAGCCCGGGCCGCTGCTCCAGGATGCCGCGCATGACCTCCGCGTTCAGCAGGTTGTCCTCGACGTAGAGCAGGCGCCGGTGCGGGCCGCTGCGCGGCGTGGCGGGCTCGTCGGCGCCGGCCTCGGCGGCCGTCGGTGTGGCCGCGCCGGCGCTGGGCAGCCTCAGCACGAAGCAGGCGCCGGGGCCCGCCTGGCTTTCGGCGCGCAGGCTGCCGCCCATCATCTCGGCCAGGCGGCGGCTGATGACCAGGCCGATGCCCGTGCCCGGCAGACCGCTGCGCTCGCGACCCAGGCGGTTGAAGGGCTGGAAGAGGGCGGCGCGCTGCTCGTCGGTCAGGCCCAGGCCGGTATCGCGCACGGCCACCTCGACCCAGCCCGGCTCGGGGCTGCTCGCCTCGATGCTGACGCTGCCGGCGGCGCGGTTGTACTTGACGGCATTGCTGAGCAGGTTGGTCAGCACCTGGGTGACCCGGGTCGGGTCGCCGATGACGCGCAGCGCGCCGGGGTCCAGGCGCTGGCTGACGGCCAGGCCGCGTTCGGCCGCCTGTTGCTGCACCAGGGCCAGCGCGCGGGACAGCAGCGGCGGCAGTTCCAGCACGCTCGGCTCCAGGCGCAGCGAGCCCGCCTCGATGCGCGACAGGTCCAGCGTGTCGTTGATCATCTCCAGCAGGTGCCAGCCGGCTTGCGAGATCTGCTGCGCGCGGCTGCGCTGGGCGGGCGGCAGCGGTTCGCTCGCGTCCATCTGCATCAGCTGCGTGAAGCCGAGGATGGCGTTCATCGGCGTGCGCAGCTCATGGCTCATGCGCGACAGGAACTCGTTCTTGGCCTGGTTGGCCGCCTCGGCCGCCTCGCGGGCGCGGTCCAGTTCCTCGATGCGCAGCTGGTCGGTGATGTCCTCGACGACGCCCACCAGCCGGTGCGGCCGGCCGTCGGCGCCGCGCAGCAGGCTGACCAGCACGCGAGCGTGGGCGATGCTGCCGTCCTGGCGCACATAGCGCTTCAGGCGGCGGTAGAACGGGATCTCGCCGCGCATCATGCGGCGCGCCAGGCGGATGTCCTCGCGGCGGTCGTCCTCGTGCGTCACGTCGATGGAGCGCCGGCCGATCAGCGCCTCGGCCGGGTAGCCGACCAGGCTGCAGAACTGCGCGTTGACCTCCTGGAAGCCGCCGTTCAGGTCGGTGAAGGCGATGCCGATGGGTGCGGCGTCGAAGATGCTGTGAAAGCGCTGCTCGCTCTGGGTGAGCGCGCGCTCGCCCTGGGCGCGGTTGGCGATCTCGCGCTCCAGCGCGGCGGTGCGTTCGCTGACCAGCGCCTCGACATGCTGGGTGCGCCCGGACATCAGCAGCAGCAGCGCGCCGACCATGGCCGTGGCCAGCAGGCCTACCAGCGCAAAGGCCCAGCTGCGGCCGGGCGCCTGCACCATGCCGGGCAGGTCGTAGACGCGCACCTCCCAGTGCCGGCCACCGAACTCGAGCGGCAGCTTGACCAGCGGCAGCGTCGCGTCGTCGCCGCGCTGCACCGCCTCGCAGCCGCGCCGCCCGCCCAGCCGCGGGTAGGCGGCGCCCGGCTCCAGGTCGACGAGGCAGGCGCCGAGGTGCTCGGGCCAGTGCGCGGCCAGCCGCGACAGCAGCAGGTCGGGCCGCAGCGTGGCGAAGACGACGCCGTCCAGTGCCTGTTCACTGGGCTCCGCCTGGCCGCGGTACAGCGGCTGGTAGATGACCACGCCGACGGCGACTTCCTTGTCCTGCGACAGCTGGAAGCCCGCCGACGCGACCGGCCGGCCCAACGCGGCCGCCTTCTCGATGGCCGCGCGTGCGCTGGGGATGGTGCGCACGTTGACGCCCAAGGCACCGGCGTTGCGTGACAGCGGCTCGATGAGGCGGATGGCCATCATGTCTTCGTCCGGCGGCACGTTCAGATCGCCGGCGCGCTGGCGGTCGCGCGCCTGGTAGCCGCCGGCGAAGCCATCGGAAGCGGCCGCGGCATTGAAGCGCGCGATGTCGGCGCGCGCGACGCGCAGCGTCAGGCCCAGCGCGATCAGCGGGCTGTCCTCGGTCAGGAAGCCGGACGTGGCATTGGCAAACTCCTCGCGCGTCGGCCGCGGCTTGACCTTGATGAGGCCGTGCACGGCCTCCAGCGCCAGCAGCGGCTCGCGCAGCCGGCCGGCCAGGTCCTGGGCCGCGCTGCTGGCGTCGCGCGTGAAGTCGGCGCGGTTGCGCTGGCGGTCCCATTCCATCGTCACGGCCACGCCCAGCCCCACGAGCAGCGTCGTCAGCAGCATGGGCAGGCCGACGCTGAAGCGCCGCGTGGCCCAGGCCGAGCGCGGGTGGCCGATCAGCGCCAGCGTGATGGGCGTGGCGATCAGCACGCCCATCAGGTCGCCGGTCCACCAGACCGTCCAGACCAGGCCCATCTGCGCCGACGTGATGACGCCCGCAGCCTTCAGCAGCAGCGTGGCGCAGCTCGGGCTGATCAGGCCCGCGAGCGCAGCCGCGCCGAGGTAGCCCGCCACCTCGCGCGGCGAGGCCAGCACCAGCGGATGGCCGCACCAGCGCCGCATCAGCAGCGTGCCGGCGGCGGCCTGCGCGGCGGCGCCGCAGCCGATGCCAAATGCCAGGGGCAGCACGTCGCCACCCATGGCGATCATGGTCGTGGCCTGCACGACGAAGGAGCCCAGCGCCACGGCCGGCAGGTAGCGCAGCCCCAGCACCAGCAGCACCGCCAGGCCCCAGCCAGCGGCCGGGTAGATGGGCGCCACCTGGTAGGGCGGCAGCACCATCAGCAGGCCCAGGCGGCCCAGCAGGTAGTAGACGAGCGTGATGCCCGCCGACAGCAGCAGGTAGCGGCCGGTCGCGCGGGCGCTCGGGGGCGTCATTCCGCCTGGGCCTCCCGCAGTGTCTGCACGACAGGCCGCTGCAGCACGCCGCGCAGGCTCCACCAGCCCGCGCTCCAGGCCAGCAGCGCGCCGCAGACCGCGCTGACCAGGGGCACCCAGGGCTTGATCTGCCAGTCGAACTCGAAGACATAGCGCGCCAGCAGCGCCGCCAGCACCAGCGCCACGGCGCCGGCCAGGAAGCCGGCCAGCGCGCCCACGCCCAGCAACTCGGCGCGCTGCACCTGCGCCAGCAGCGAGGAGGGGGCGCCCAGGGCCCGCATCAAGCCGAACTCGCGCGTGCGCGCCTCGCGTGTGCTGCCGACCGCGGCGAGCAGCACGACCAGGCCGGTCGCCAGTGTGAAGCCGAACAGGAACTGCACCGCCTGGATGACCTGGTCCAGCACGCCCTGCACCTGGTTGAGCTGGGCCGACACGTCGATGACGGTCAGGTTGGGGAACTGCTTGGCCAGCTCGCGGTCCAGCTTGCTGTTCGCTGGCGTGCGGTAGGCGGCGATCTGTGTGGCCGGCAGCTCCGGCAGCTCGGCGGCCTCGAACAGCACGAAGAAGTTGACGCGCATGGACGACCAGTCCACCTTGCGCAGGCTGGTGATGCGGCCCTGCACGGGCTGGCCGGCGATGTCAAAGGCCAGCTGGTCGCCCAGCTTCAGGCCCAGCGTCTGCGCCAGGCCTTCCTCGACGCTCATGCCCATCTCGCCCGCTGGCGCCGCACCCCAGCGGCCGCCGACGATCTGGTTGTGCGCGGGCATGTCGGCCGTGTGGCTGAGGTTGAACTCGCGTTCGGCCAGGCGCTGGGCGCGGTCCTCGGCAAAACGCTTGCCCAGCACGGCCTCGCCGTTGATGGTGGTCAGCCGGCCGCGGATCATGGGTGACCAGTCGAAGCGCGTCACGCCGGCGTCCGTCAGCATCTTGCGGAAGGCTTCGCCCTGGTCGGGCTGGATGTTGATGACGAAGCGGTCCGGCGCGGCCGCCGGCGTGGCGCGGCGCCAGCTGTCGATGAGGTCCGTGCGCAGCAGCACCAGCAGCGCCAGCGCCAGCAGGCCCACGGCCAGGGAGGCCACTTGCATGACGGCGAAACCCGGCCGCGCGGCGACCTGGCGCGTGGCCAGCAGCAGCCAGCGCGGCACGCCGGCGCCGCTGACGTTGGTGGGCACCACGCGGCGCAGCAGCTTGACGGCCGCGAACGCGAGCCCCGCAAACACCAGCACCGCGCCGGCAAAGCCCGCCGCGGCGATGGCGCCCAGCACCATGTCACCCGCCAGCACCACGAGGATGGCCGCGAGGCCCGCGACGCCCGCGCCCAGCACGAGCAGCGAGCCGGCCTTGGGCGCGCCCAGGTCGCGCCGGATCACGCGCAGCGGCGGCACGGCCGCCAGCTGCAGCACCGGCGGCAGGCCGAAGCCCAGCAGCAGCGACAGGCCCAGGCCCAGGCCCAGCAGCGCCGGCCAGATGCTGGGCGCGGGCAGCGTCACGTTGATGAGGCCCGCCAGCAGCGACACGAACACCTGGTGCAGCGCCAGGCCGATCAGCACGCCGGCCAGGCTGGCCGCCAGGCCCGCCATCAGGAACTCCAGCCCGTAGGCCCAGGCGATACGCCGCTGCGGCTGGCCCAGCACGCGCAGCATCGCGCAGGCGTCCAGGTGCCGCGCCGCGAAGTCGCGCGCCGCCAGCGCCACGGCGACGGCAGCCAGCAGTGCCGACAGCATGGCCACCAGGCGCAGGAAGCGAGCGGCGCGGTCCAGCGTCTGGCGCATCTCGGGCCGGCCGGATTCCAGCGACTCCAGCCGCACGCCGCGCAGCTTGTCCTTCTCGACGAGTTGCTCGGCGCCGGCCACGAAGCGCCGCACCGCGTCCGGCGCGGCACCGGCGCCCGGCACCAGCGCCAGGCGGTAGGTGATGCGGCTGGCCGGCTGCACCAGGCGGGTCGCGGCCAGGTCGCCTTCGGACAACATGACGCGCGGCGCGAAGTTCATGAAGCCGGCGCCGCGGTCGGGCTCGGTGTCGATGATGGCGGCCAGCTTGAGCTGGCTGTCGCCCAGCAGCAGCATGTCGCCCAGCTTGAGGCCCAGACCGTCGGCGACGGCGGGATCGACCCAGACCTCGCCCGGCGCCGGCGCGCCCGCGCGGCCGGGCAGGGCGTGGCGCAGCGCAATGCTGCCCCGCAGCGGATAGCCGCTGCCGACGGCCTTCACGGCGACGAGGCGGCTCTCGCCGCCCTGGGCCTCGTTGGCGCGCGCCATGCTCGGGAACGTGGCGCTGCGCACGGCCGTGAGCTTCTGCGCGGCGGCGAGGTCGACGAGGGGCTGAGGCGTGGGCTGATCGCTGGCGACGACGGCGTCGCCGCCCAGCAGCTTGGCCGCGTCGCGGCGCAGGCCCGCGTCGAGCCGGTCGGACAGGAAGGCGACGGCGCACAGCGCCGCGACGGCCAGCGCGACGGCCAGCATCAGCAGGCGCAACTCGCCGGCCCGCCAGTCCCGCAGCAGCTGGCGCCACGCAATCGACAGGGTGGCGGGCGGACGCGATGCGGCAGGGGACGACATGCGCGCGACTTTAGCCGCGCGCAGCCTCAGTGCCGGTCGTCTGTCGCGGCCACTGTGGCAAGTGCCGCTTCGCGCCAGGCGGGCTCGACGGCGGTGGCGCGCTGCAGGCCGCGCTGGGCCGCCGCGCGGGCGCCGGCGCGGTCACCCGCGTCCAGGCGCAAGCGCGCGAGATTGATCCACGCCACGGCGCTGTCATGCTGCTGCGCCACGGCCTCGAAAGCGTCGCGTGCGCCGGCCGCGTCGCCCGCCGCGTTCAGCGTGTTGCCCAGTCCGATGCCCGCCAGCGGGTTGCCGGGCCAGCGCGCAAGCAGCGTGCGGTAGGCCACCGCCGCGCGGGCCGGTGGCGCGACGCGCTCGAAGCCCACGGCGGCGTCCAGCGCGTCGGCCTCGGTGGCGCTGGCCGGCAGCTGCTCCGGCGGCAGCACGGCGATGGCCCAGCGGCCGCCGCGCGCCCAGGTGTATTCGAAGGTGCGCAGCGCCAGCGTCTCGCGCTGCGTCGTACCGCTGCGCAGCACCAGCTCGCGCGCGGCCAGGTCGTAGCCGACGACGACGGCGTAGTGCCAGCGGGGCGCGAAGTCCAGGCCCAGGTTCTGCAGCACGACGACGGCATGGCCCGCCGCGACCTCGCGCAACAGCGCCGCCAGCTCCCGGGGCAGCCGCGTCGCGACTGCGCCCTGGCGGCGGGCGCCACCCAGCATCTCCAACTGCAGGCTGCCGGCGCGCGACGGCAGGAAGACGGCATCGGCCAGCCGGTCGGGGTCGGCAGGCAGGCCGATGTCGGCCAGCACGGTCGCCAGCGCGGCCGGGCCGCAGTGGTCGCGTGTCTGCGGGAAGAAGGGCACCTCGGCGCGTTCGGCCCGCGCCGGCAGATCGGCGGGTGGCTGGGCCAGCAGCGCGGCCGTCTGCGGCGGCGTGAAGAAGGCCGCGCAGCCGCTCAGTGCCAGCGCGGCGAGGGCGCTGGCGAGCCGCGCGATCAACGCACGGAGCGCGTGAACGGGAACACCTTGGTCAGGCCCAGGATGTCGGTCACCAGCAGGATGATGAAGATGGTGAACAGCACACCGAGCACATCGCTGCTGCCGGCGGGCGCCTGGTCGATCTGGGCGAGCATCTGCTGGGCCTCGGCGTCGGTCAGCGCGTCGACGCGCGCGCGCATCTCGTCGGTGGACACGCCACGGGCCTGCAGCATCGCGGCCAGGTCGGCGCGGTCCAGCGTGGCTTGCAGCCGCGCGTGGGCCTCGCTGCGCGGCGCAGCCTGCAAGGCCGCGGCCGCCTGCTCGGTGCTGATCAGCGCGGTGGGCGCCGCCTGCGCCATGCCGCTGAAGACCACGGAAGCAATCAGGAAGGACGTGAGGATGCGCCGTGCGTTGTTCATGTGGGTCTCCAGGGACGTGGCGGTTGTGGAACGGGCCGGCATGCTAGGCCGAGGCATGCGCGCCCCGGTTGCGCCGCTGCCATGTCGCGGCCTTGTCCTACAGCGACGTGTTGCGCGCCGGAACCACGCCATAATCCGGCCGCATTGCGGGCGTCGTTCAATGGTAGGACCTGAGCTTCCCAAGCTCATGACGTGGGTTCGATCCCCATCGCCCGCTCCAGACTCAGACGGCCCGTACCTCAGGTACGGGCCGTTGTTCTTTCAGCTGCGTTCCTTCAGCTGTCAACCCAGCTCACGCGCCCCCGGCCCGCCGCCTTGGCCAGGTACAGCGCCCGGTCAGCCGCCTCCACCAGGCCTTGCGGCTGCGTGCCCGCCGACACGCCCAGGCTGATGGTCACGCAGCCGTCGACGCCCGGGTGCGCCAGCGCCAGCGCGCGCACCGTGTCCTCCATCAACTGCGCGACGCCGATGGCGCCGGCCAAGTCGGTGTCCGGCAGCAGGCAAACGAACTCCTCGCCGCCGTAGCGGGCCAGCAGGTCGGTGGGCCGGCGCAGGCAGGCGCGCAGCGCGGCGGCCACGCGCCGCAGGCAGTCATCGCCGGCCAGGTGGCCCAGCGCGTCGTTGTAGCGCTTGAAGTGGTCGACGTCGGCCAGCACGACGGCCAGCGGCGAGCGCGTGCGCTGGGCGCGGCGCGCCTCGGCGAGGAAGCGTTCGTCGAAGTGGCGGCGGTTGTGCACGCCGGTCAGGCCGTCGATGAAGGCCAGTTCACGCAGCAGGTCGGCCTGGGCCTTCAGCGTCAGCTGGGTGCGCACGCGGGCGCGCACGACGGTGGGGTTGAAGGGTTTGGTGATGAAGTCGGCCGCGCCGGCGTCCAGCCCGCGAGTCTCATCGTCGGGGTGGTCCTGCGAGGTGACGAAGATGACGGCGATGCTGCGCAGCAGCGGGTCGGCCTTCAGCTCGGCGCACAGCTCGTGGCCGTCCATGCCGGGCATCTGCACGTCCAGCAGCACCAGGTCGGGCTGGCGTTCGCGGCACAGCTGCAGCGCGCGCGCGCCGTCGGTGGCCATCAGCACCTGGCAGTCTGCCGCGAAGACGCGGTGCAGCGCCTGGATGTTGACGGGCTGGTCGTCGACGATGAGCAGGCGCGGGCGCCGGCCGGGCGGCGTGTGGCCGGGCAGCAGCGGCGTGCGCTCGGGCAGCGAGATCTGCATCATGGCCGGGGCTCCAGCGTGGCGCGCACGCGCCGGCACAGCGTCAGCGCGGTGCCGAAGTCGAGCGAGGTCATGGCCGCGTCCAGCGCGGTGGTGGTATCTGCATCCGCTTGGGCCCGCAGCCGCGGGCGCAGCGCCTGGTGGACATCCAGCGCGTCGAGGTCGGCGCCGTCGAGCAGCTGGGCCAGCGTGTCCAGGCTTTCGGCGAGGCTGTCGGTAGGCGCCGCGCCATCACGGTCGGCATGCAGCGCGTGCAAGGCCTGGCGGGCCGACAGGTCGGCGGCGAAGCGGTCCAGCGCGGCCAGGTCGGCCTGGCGGCGTTCGAGGAAGCGGTCGCGCCAGTCGTCGTCCGGCGCGGCGGCGTGCTCGCCCTCGGCGGCCAGCGCCGCGAGCTGCTCGGCGCCCAGCATCGCGGCCAGGCCACGAAAGCCGTGCAGGCCGCGCGTGGCGGCGTGGCCGCCTTCGGCCAGTGCCAGTGCCAGTTTGCGGTCCTGCTCGTGCAGCGCGGCCAGCGTGCGCTCGAAGAGTTCGACGCGGCCGGACATGCGCGCCAGCGCCTCGGCCAGTGCGATGCCGGCGCGGCCGGCATCCGCCAGCAGCGCGGGCGGCAGCCCGTTGGGGGCAGTCGCCTTGTCCTGCGCGGGCGCGGCACCGCAGCGGCGGCGCAGCACGGCCACGAGGGTGTCAGGGTCGAAGGGCTTGCCGATGTGCTCGTCCATGCCGGCGTCCAGGCAGGCCTGGCGCTCGGTCTGCATGGCGCCGGCGGTCATCGCGATGACGGGCAGCGTGAGACCCAGCTGGCGGCGCATCAGCCGGGTCGCCGTCGTGCCGTCCATGACGGGCATCTGCACGTCCATCAGCACGGCGTCGAAGCCGGGGCGGCCACGCGTGTTGGCCAGCAGCGTCAGCGCCTGCTGGCCATCACCCGCCAACGTAACGACGGCGCCTTCGAGTTCCAGCAGCTCGCGCGTGACCTGCTGGTTGCCGGGGTTGTCCTCGACGACCAGCAGCTGCAGGCCGGCTAGGCGCTGCGGCGCCGGCTCGGGCAGGGTGTCGTCGGCGCAGCGCGCCTGGATGGCGGCGCCGACGGCCTGGCTCAGCATCGTCGCGGTGACGGGCTTGACGAGGAAGCCGTCCAGCAGCGCCTGCTCGGCGGCGCTGCGCTGGGCCAGGCGTTCGCGGTCGTGGCTGGTGACCATCAGGATCAGCGGCTCGGGCCCCAGCTGCTGACGCAGTCGCACGGCGGTCTGCCAACCGTCCATGCCGGGCATGACCCAGTCCAGCAGCACGACCTCGGGCGGCAGCTCTTCCACCAGCGCCAGTGCCGCCGCACCGCTGGCGGCAAGCCTGACCTGCCAGCCCAGTGACTCGGCCAGCGCGCCCAGTGTGCGGCGCGCCTCGGCGTGGTCGTCGATGACCAGGGCCTGCAGCGTCTGGCGCGGCGCGGGCGCCGGCACGTCAGCCTGCAGCGGGAAGCTGAGCGTGAAGCTGAAGCGGCTGCCCGTGCCGGGCGTGCTGTCGACATGGATGTCACCGCCCATCAGACGCACGAGGCGGCGGCTGATGGCCAGGCCCAGGCCGGTGCCGCCAAAGCGCCGCGCCGTCGAGGCCTCGGCCTGGATGAAGCCGGAGAAGATGCGCTCCTGCTGCTCGGGCGGGATGCCGATGCCGGTGTCGCGCACCGAGAAGACCAGCGTGACGCTGCTGGCGCTTTGCGCCACACGGTGGATGCCCAGCACGACCTCGCCGGCGGCCGTGAATTTGATGGCGTTGCCGGCCAGGTTGACCAGCACCTGCTGCAGGCGCAGCGCGTCGGCCACGATGACGGGCGGCAGGTCGGGGTCGAGGTCGAAAAGCAGCTCCAGGTCGTGCTTGACGACGTTGGCCGCCAGGATGACGGACAGGTCGCGCAGTAGCTCCTCCAGCCGCGTGGGGTGCGGGTCTAGGCCCAGGTGGCCGGCCTCGATCTTGGAGAAGTCGAGGATGTCGTTCAGCAGGCCCAGCAGGCCGCGCGCGGCGCCCTCGCTCTTGACGGCATAGTCGCGCTGGCGGGCGTCCAGCGGCGTCTTCTGCAGCAGGCGCAGCATGCCCAGCACGGCGTTCATCGGCGTGCGGATCTCGTGGCTCATGTTGGCCAGGAAGCGCGTCTTGGCCTGCGACGCGCGCTCGGCGGCCAGGCGGGCCTGGGCCTGCGGTGTCAGGTCCAGGCAGGTCAGCACCAGGCCGCCGTCGGGCAGCGGGGCGGTGCGTGCCTCGATGAGGCGGTCGCCGGTGCGGTAGGTCTCCAGGCGGTTGGCCTGCTGGTCACGGCCCAGTGCCAGCGCGGCCTCCACCGTGGCGCGGGCCGCTTCGCCCTGGCCGTAATCGCCGCGCGCGGCGAAGAAGCTGACGAGATCGTCGAAGCGCAGCGGCGGCTCCTCGAACAGCGAGGCCGGCACGTTGAGCAGGCGTTCGAACTCGGCGTTGTGGACCAGCAGGCGGCGCTCGGCGTCGAAGACGGCCAGGCCGCAGGGCAGGTTGGCCATGACCTCGCGTATCAGCGGGCTTGGCGCAGGCTTGGGCCGGTGCTCGGCACTCGCGCCACTGTGCATGTCCCACGCCGCCATCGCTCCCCCGACCCGCTGGCGCCCCGACCTGGGGTGCCGGACGTCACGAGTCTAGGACCGGCCCGCCGGACAGCCGTGCCGGGGTCGCTGCAAGAAGCGACAGGTTTGCCCTAGGCCGCCGGTTCTGTGGCGCTACTCGCGCACGATGCGGCCGGGCGTCGCCTGGTTGACTGCCTGCGGGTTCTCGCGCAGCAGCCCGATGAGGGCGTCGATGTCAGTGCCCAGCACGGCGCGGTCGCGGCCGTGCTTGAACCCCGCCGCTTCGTCACCGCCCTCGGACAGGAAGTTGTTGACGACGACGCGGTAGTCCCGCGTGCGGTTCAGCGGCTGGCCGTCGATGAGGATCTCGCCCAGTTGGGGCGCGCCGTCGGCGCCCGCGCGCCAGCGGTAGCGCAGCGTGGAGGAGGGCTGCAGCATGCGCGGCGAGGCACCGGCCTTGGGCAACTGGCGCTGCAGGATGTCGAACAGCTGCTGGCCGGTCAGTGTCAGTGCCACGAGTTCGTTGCCGAAGGGCTGGATGGCGAGCAGGTCGCTCATCGTGGTGGGCTTGCCGGCCTCCACGACCAGCTCGGCACGGATGCCGCCCGGGTTCATGAAGGCCAGGTCGGCCGGCGCCTGCTTGCGTGCAAAGGCGAGCTGGCTGTCGGCGATCAGGTTGCCCAGCGCCGCGTCGCCATGCGGCTCCTTGGGAAAGCGTGTCGCACCCCGCGGCAGGGTGGCCACCGGCTTGGTGCGCGCAGCTTCTGTCAGCGCAGCGGCGCGCGCCACGAGGTCGGCCAGCGCGGCGTTGGGCGCGTAGACGGACTGCAGCACGGGATGGTTGACGGCCTGGGCGTCCAGCACGCGGCCGCTGGCGTCGAGCTTGAGGCGGCTTTCGGTGATCCAGCCGCCGTAGCTGCCGGCCTGCACGACGAGGCGGCCGTTGATCTTGCAGGTGTAGGCCTGGTGGGTGTGGCCGCCGATGATGATGGCGTAGGCCGGGTCCAGCCGCTTGGCGATGTCTTGCACGCGGCCGGTCAGCGTCGGGCAGGCGTAGCTGGGGTCGTTGGCGCCCGCGCCCTGGGCCTGCACGCCGCCCTCGTGCATGACGGCGACGAGCACGTTGGCCCCCTCGGCCTTGAGCTGGGGCACCAGCGCGTTCAGCGTGTCGGCCTCGTCGGCGAAGCGTATGCCCTTGATGGCGCGCGCGACGATGACGAGGGGCGTCTCCAGCGTGGCGACGCCTGCGATCGCCACCTTCAAACTGCCGGCCGGCTTGATGACATGGGTGGGCAGCAGCGGCTTGCCGGTGGCGGCGTCCAGCACGTTGGCGCCGAGGTAGGAGAAGCCGGGGCCCTTGTAGCCCGGCCACAGGCAGCCGCCGGCGCCGCATTCGCCGCGCGCCTGGCGCAGCAGCTCGGGCAGCCCGGCATCCAGCTCGTGGTTGCCCAAGGCGCTGGCTGAAATGCCCAGTTCGGACATGGCGGCCAGCGTCGGCTCGTCGCGCAGCAGGTTGGAGATCAGCGGCGAGGCGCCGATCAGGTCGCCGCCGGCGACGACCAGTGCGTCCGGGTGTTTGGCGCGCAGCTCGGTGAGGGCCGTGGCCAGGTGGGCCACGCCACCGGCCGGCTGGGCTTTGACCTCGCCGGTGGCGGGGTCGGGCAGGCGCGGCATCAGCGGCGTCGGCTTGGCGGGCTGGATGTTGCCGTGGAAGTCGTTGATGGACAGCAGCGCCAGCTCGGTCGTCCTGGGGGGCTGCTGGGTGGCGCAACCGGCAAGAACGACGGCGATGAGGGTGGCCAGTGCCGGGGTGCCGGCGAGGCGGAAGGGGGTGTGCAAGGCCATGTTCTCAAGTGCTCGGGCTGGGGCGGCGATCTTAGAAGTGCGTTTGTTGCGGGAGTTTGTAGTGATTTCACGACAGCCCATGACGACGCTTGCGATGTTTACAAAGACGTTTGAATGCACAACATTGGTGCAAAACGGCGCGCCAACTTGCGCTTTACCTGCGGCAGCGCCGGTAAAACGGGCCGATAAACGCTGGCTGTCGCGGCGCCACGACGCACTGTGACAGTGCCTTCCTCCCGGGCGGAATGCCTAAAACGGGCCACTTCTGACTTACCCGTAAAGTTCTGTCACAGAAAGTCATGACAATTCCGCCACCGTTGCGGCCCCGTCCTTTTTGGGCACTGGCGCGCGCAACCACGTGAGCGTCCCGCATGACGTTTTCGTGACCGTTTTCGACACATCAGCCGCGCAGCTGCCGCGCACAACAGGAGTGATTGGGATGAGCAACAGGTTTGGGTCCGCGTTCCCGCTATCGGCGCTGTGCGCCGCCGTGGCCATCGTGGCCGCCGCGCCGGCTATGGCGCAGAACACGACGGCCGCCATTGGCGGCCGGGTGACAACTGCAGCCGGTGCGCCCGTGGCGGGCGCCACGGTGACCATCCTGCACAAGGATTCCGGCTCGGCCAACACCCTGGTGACCGACGGTGAAGGCCGCTACAGCGCGCGCGGCCTGCGCGTCGGCGGCCCGTACTCCGTCACCGCCGTCAAGGGCGCCGACAAGAGCAGCCAGGACGACATCTACCTGCAACTGGCCGAAAGCCTGAACTTCGACATCCGCCTGGGCGGTCAGACGCTGGAAGCGGTCGTTGTGACCGGCAGCGCGACTTCCGCCAACAGCAAGTTCAACAGCTCCAACGCTGGCGCCGGCACCAACCTGGGCCGCCAGGAACTGGATGCCTACGCCTCCATCGCCCGCAACCTGCAGGATTACGCCCGCCAGGACCCGCGCCTGTCGCAGACCGACAAGGAGCGCGGCGAGATCTCGGCCGGCGGCCAGAACTCGCGCTACAACTCGATCACCGTCGACGGCGTCAAGATCAACGACACCTTCGGCCTGGAGTCCAACAACCTCCCGACGATCAAGCAGCCGATCTCCATCGACGCGATCCAGTCGGTGCAGGTCAACATCTCGAACTACGACGTCACGCAGCAGGGCTACACCGGCGCCAACATCAACGCCGTCACCAAGTCGGGCACGAACGAGGTCAAGGGCAGCGTCTACTACGTCTATCGCGACGACGAAATGAGCGGCCGCCGCTTCAACCGTGTCACCGGCCAGCAGTTCGACTTCCTGCCCTACACGGAAAAGACCACCGGCGTGACTCTGGGCGGCCCGATCATCAAGGACAAGCTCTTTTTCTTCGCCAGCTACGAGGAAATGAAGAGCAACCGTGCCCAGCCCGAGTTCGGCCCGGTCGGCAGCCCGCTGACCAATGTGGCGATCTCGCAGGCCACCATCGATGCCGTCGCCAACATCGCCAAGACCAAGTACGGCATGGACATCGGCACGCCCAACGGCCCGGCCCCGGTCACCGTCAAGGACACGCTGCTCAAGGTCGACTGGAACATCAACGAGAACCATCGCGCCAACATCCGCTACACCAAGACGGACCAGGCCGAGACCAACTTCGGCACCTACAGCGCCACCGGCCTGAACCTGACGTCGTGGTGGTGGAACCAGAAGAAGACCATCGAGACCGTCGTCGGTCAGTGGTTCGCAGACTGGACCCCCAACTTTTCGACCGAGCTGAAGCTGTCCAACCGCGATTACCACGCCGAGCCGGTCAACAACAGCAAGCTGCCGGCCATCGGCCTGTCGTTCCAGGGCGCGGCTCCCGCCGGTTCGCCCGCCGGCATCAACACCGGTACGCGCTTCCTGAACTTCGGCACGGAACTCAGCCGCCAGTTCAACATCCTCGACACCAAGACTGTGGACGGCTACTTCGGTGCCAACTGGGTCGTGGGTGACCACGAGATCAAGGCCGGTGCCGACTACAGCAACAACAAGGTCTACAACGCGTTCTTCCAGAACGTCAACGGCAACTACACGTTCGGCTGTATCAACACCACGGCGGCAACCGCTGCTGCTGATCGCTACACAACCCCGGGTCTCACTGGCAACGTGACATGCGCCAACTTGAGCGGCGCCCTCGTGGAAGCCGCCGTGCTGGAGAACTTCACACGCGGTCGCTTCAGCGGCTACCAGGTTCAGACGCCGCTGACCGGCAAGACGCTGGACGATGGCATCGCCAAGTGGTCCATGGCCAACACCGGCCTGTTCCTGCAGGACGCCTGGACGGTCAGCAGCAACCTGACGTTGGGCGCTGGCGTCCGCTATGACCGCACTTCGGTGCCGGATTCCCCTGCGCAGAACACGGCCGTGCTCGCCGCGCCCATTGCCGGCAGCGTCACAGGGAACCTCGTGGATCGGGCCAAGGGGGGCTTCGGCCTGAACAACGCCATCACAGCGGATGGCAAGGACCTGGCTCAGCCACGCGTCTGGTTCAACTACGTGCTGGACGGCAAGGCCAACCAGAAGAAGCAGGTCCGCGGCGGCTTCGGCCTGTTCCAGGGCGCTGCGGCCAACGTTTGGATGTCCAACCCGTTCTCCAACACGGGCCTGGCGACGGGCTTCGTGGGCTGCGGCAATACTGGCTTCTCGGCCTGCCAACTGGGCGTGAACACCAAGGATGGCAGCTTCAATCCGGATCCGAGCAAGCAACCGACCACCGGTTTCGGTGGCTCGGCCGTCAACGTCGACCTGATCGACCCGTCGCTGAGCCAGCCTTCGGTCTGGAAGTTCAACCTGGCATTCGATGCTGAGCTGCCGATGAACTTGGTGGCGGGTGCCGAATGGGTGCACACCAAGGTCAAGGACGGTATCTACTACCAGCATCTGAACCTGGGTGCGCCGACGGCGACCGGCAAGGATGGCCGCGAGCTGTTCTACACGCCGGCCGGCTACAACCCGCTGTGCTGGAGTGCCACGGGCAGCAGCGTGACCAACGGCGTGCCGTGCGCGACGTCGGCCACCAGCTCGGGCTTCCGTAATCGCGCGCTGTCCAACGCCGCCTACAACAACGTGCTGCTCGCCACCGGTACCGACAAGGGCGGTGGTGACTCCATCACCTTCACGCTGGGCAGCAGCAAGCCGGTGATGGGCCTGAACTGGCAGGTGGCCTACACCCGCACGTCGGCCACCGAAGTGAGCCCGCTGACCTCGTCGGTGTCCAACTCCAACTTCAACGCCCGCTCGGTGTTCAACCCGAACGAGAACGTCGATGCGAACTCGGCCTACCTGGTGAAGGATCGCTTCAACGCGTCCCTGAACTGGTCGCAGGCCCTGATCGGCAAGTACAAGACGACGGTCGGCGTGTTCTATGAAGGCCGCAAGGGCAAGCCCTACAGCTGGACCTACCGCAACGACTTGAACGGCGACGGCGTCTCGGGCAACGACTTGATGTACGTGCCGACGGGCTTCGGTTCGGGTGAAGTGGTCTTCCTGGGCGACACCGCCACGAACAAGTCCAACGAGACCCTGTTCTGGAGCATCGTGGACGCCAACAAGGCCCTGCGTGATGCCAAGGGTGGCGTGGTCAAGCGCAACAGCGCGTTCTCGCCCTTTACCAACAGCTTCGACGTGCGCGTGAGCCAGGAAATCCCGGGCTTCTCGGCCAAGCACAAGGGCGTGTTGACGCTGGACATCCTGAACTTCGGCAACCTGCTGAACAACCGTTGGGGCCGCATCAACGAGATCGCCTTCGCCTCGGCCGGTGGTCAGCGTCGCACCTTCGTCAACTACGTCGGCCTCGACGCGAACGGCAAGTACATCTACCAGGTCAACCCGGTGGTGGACGACTACACGCAGCGCCAGGTCAAGGGCGAGTCGCAGTGGGCCGCTCAGATCACGGCTCGCTACGAGTTCTAAAAAGAGCAAAACGCCAGGGCCGCCTCATCGGCCTTGGCAAAGCAAAAGGGCCCCACAAGGGCCCTTTTTTTGTTGCCGTTGATGGCCGGATAGCCCCGACCTCTGCAACCGTCCGAAATCGCCGACGCAATTCAGGACGCGTCGCTGGCCACAGCCTCGCCAGCCGCTAGGACACGGCAGGTTGGCGGCCGACACTGCGACGTCTCAGACCTGCCAGTGCGCCAACGCCGAGCAGCAGCAATGCGGCCGATGCAGGCTCTGGCACCGCCGCGGCGTTGAGGCCGGTGAAGGTGTAGGTGAACTGCTTGCCGGCCGCGCCGTAGTCGGCGTACTGGTCGGTGTCCAGCGTCAGCGAGAAGGAAAATGCACCGGGCGGCAGGCCGGCCTTCGCGTGCAGCGACAGTGCAGCCAGGCCACCACCGCCGGCCAGTTGCACGCCGTCGACAAAGCCCACCAAGTCAAACAGAGCCGGGTTGGTCAGCGTGTAGCCGCGCAAGGTCAGGGACGTCAGGCTGGCCGTCGAGGCCGACTGCGTGGTGGTGTTGAAGACGTTGAACGCAAAGCTGTCCCCCGGCGCCAGGCTGCCCAGATCATGGCTGCCGCCGATGCCGTAGGTGCTGGCCAGAACCGGTGTCACGCCGGCATCCGGGTAGGCCTCGTTGACGACCCGGCAGGCGGAGCCGGCGCCATAGGAGTTGGTGCCGGTCGGACAGGCCGCTGCCATCGCACTCCCGAGGCCTGACGCGAACCTGCCCGGTGGCGCCGCCAGGGGCGCCTTCTGGCCGATGGTATCGACGTAGTAGCCCGGCGCCGCCAGCTTGGGCGCGGTGGCGCCCACGGTATCGACGTAGCTGCCCAGCGGTGCCAGCTTGGCTGCCGCGGCCCCGGTCGTGTCGACATAGCTGCCCAATGGCGCCAGCTTGGCGCTGCTCGCGCCGACCGTGTCGACATAGCGGCCCAGGGGTGCCAGCTTCGCGGCCGCCGCGCCCGTGGTGTCGACATATTTGCCGAGCGGCGCCAGCTTCGCCGCGGACGCGCCGGTCGTGTCGACGTAGCTTCCCAGCGGTGCCAGCTTGGCTGCTGCGGCCCCGAGCGTGTCCACGTAGCTGCCCAGCGGCGCCAGCTTCGCGGCACTGGCGCCGACGGTGTCGACGTAGCGGCCCAGGGGTGCGAGCTTGGCCGCCGATGCGCCCGTCGTGTCAACGTAGCGGCCCAGCGGCGCGAGTTTCGCGGCCGAGGCCCCGACGGTGTCGACGTACCTGCCCAGCGGCGCGAGCTTGGCGGCGGTCGCGGCGGCGGTGTCCACGTAGCTTCCCAGCGGTGCCAGCGTCGCCGAGGTGGCCCCCGTGGTGCTGACATAGCTGCCTACGGGCGCGGCGGTCTGGCTTGTCGCGCCTGACTGGGCGACGAAATAGCCTGCGGTGGCCAGGTTGCAGGGGGCCTTGCCGGTGGAGCTCCAGCTGCCAGCACTGCAGGGCGGCTGCATGGGCGGCGGCGCGGTGTAGGCCACTGCGGTACTTGGCAAGGCGGCAAACGCGACCAGGGCCGGCAACCAGGCGCTCGGCCTGGGTGGCGGCGTCATGGGCAACGGCCGCGTTCTGTCGTCGGTGACGGTCATGCGAGGGCTTTCAGGGGTGGAACTGCATCCAGCCGTGCCTGGCCGAGGGGGACCTCAGGTGCGCGGTGCCGTGCTGGAAGGCATTTCCAAAGCCTGATTGCCGCAGTCTCCCAGGCGCAAGCGACGCCCGCGATCAACGCGAACCCGGCGTCGGGGCGTCGAATGAGGCTTTCGTCCTCTGCCTTGAGGAGGCCGGTTCCTGCGATGTGAGAACCAGCGCGTGAGCGCTGGCTGCGCCGATGGCGGCGACTACTTTTGGATGTCGCCCAGGCAGAGGTACTTCACTTCGACATAGTCCTCGATGCCCTGCCGGCCACCCTCGCGGCCCAGGCCCGATTGCTTGACGCCGCCGAACGGCACCTCCGCCGTCGAGATCAGCCCCGTGTTGACGCCCACCATGCCGTATTCCAGCGCCTCGCCGACGCGGAAGATGCGGCCGATGTCGCGGCTGTAGAAGTAGCTGGCCAGGCCGAACTCGGTCGAGTTGGCCAGCGTGATGGCATCGGCCTCGGTCTGGAACTTGAAGATGGGCGCCACCGGGCCGAAGGTCTCCTCGCGCGAGCACAGCATCTGCGGCGTGGCGTCGGCCAGCAGCGTGGGCTCGAAGAAGTGGCCGCCGGCGGTTGCCAGGCGCTTGCCGCCCGACAACAGTCGCGCGCCCAGCGCGATCGCGTCGGCCACGTGGGTCTCGACCTTCTGCAGCGCCGCCTCGTCGATCAGCGGGCCGACGTTGATGCCGGCCTCGAAGCCGTTGCCGGTCTTCAGCGCGGCGACCTTGGCGGCGAACTTGTCCAGGAAGGCGTCGTAGACGCCGGCCTGCACGTAGATGCGGTTGGCGCAGACGCAGGTCTGGCCGGCGTTGCGGTACTTGCTGGCGATGGCGCCTTCGACGGCCGAGTCCAGGTCGGCATCGTCGAAGACGATGAAGGGCGCATTGCCGCCCAGCTCCAGGCTGAGCTTCTTGATCGACGGCGCGCATTGCTTCATCAGGATGCGGCCGACCTCCGTGGAGCCCGTGAAGGACAGGTGGCGCACGACATCGCTCTCGCACAGCACCTTGCCCACCTCGATGGACTGTTCGGAGTCGGCCGTCAGCACGTTCAGCACGCCCGCCGGCATGCCGGCCTGTTGCGCCAGCTCGGCGGCCGCCAGCGCCGTCAGCGGCGTGGCCTCGGCCGGCTTGATGATGACCGTGCAGCCGGCGGCCAGCGCCGGGGCGACCTTGCGCGTGATCATCGCCAGCGGAAAGTTCCACGGCGTGATGGCCGCGCAGACGCCCACGGCCTGCTTGATGACCAGGTAGCGCTTGGTCGGGTCGGTGGTCGGGATGGTCTCGCCGTAGACGCGCTTGCCTTCCTCGGCAAACCAGTCGAGGAAGCTGGCGCCGTAGATGACCTCGCCGCGCGCCTCGGCCAGCGGCTTGCCTTGCTCGGCGGTCATCAGCCGGGCCAGATCGTCGGCATGCTTGACCAGCAGTTGCTGCCAGCGCACCAGCACGGCGGCGCGCTCCTTGGCCGGCTTGCTGCGCCAGGCGTTCAGCGCGTTGGCGGCGGCGGCGATGGCCGCTTCGGCCTCGGCGCGGCCCAGATTGGGCACCTGCGCCAGCTCGCGGCCGGTGGCCGGGTCGGTCACGGCGAAAGTTGCGGCGCCGCCGACCCATTCGCCGTTGATCAGGGCCTGGGTGCGCAGCAGGCCGGGGTTCTCGAGTGCGTCCAGCGGGGAATTGGCGTCCATCGGGGGTCTCTCCTGTCGTATTGAGAGTCACTCTACCCGGGCCGCGTAAAGCCCCCTCTCTACAATCGACCCTCTTTGTCACCGACCTTTTCTAGGGAAGCCGCTGAATGAAAGCCGCCGAGATCCGCCAGACCTTTCTGAAGTTCTTCGAGTCGAAAGGCCACCAGATCGTCGCGTCCAGCCCCGTCGTGCCGGGTGACGACCCGACGCTGCTGTTCACGAACGCCGGCATGAACCAGTTCAAGGATGTGTTCCTGGGCTTCGACAAGCGCTCGTACTCGCGCGCCACCACCAGCCAGAAATGCATCCGTGCCGGCGGCAAGCACAACGACCTGGACAACGTCGGCTACACCGCGCGCCACCACACCTTCTTCGAGATGCTGGGCAACTTCAGCTTCGGCGACTATTTCAAGAAGGACGCGATCAGCTATGCGTGGGAGCTGCTGACGGTCAACTTCGGCCTGCCCAAGGAAAAGCTCTGGGTCACCGTCTACAGCGAGGACGACGAGGCCTACGAGATCTGGAACAAGCAGGTGGGCGTGCCCGCCGAGCGCATCGTGCGCATCGGCGACAACAAGGGCGCGCGCTACATGTCCGACAACTTCTGGATGATGGGCGACACGGGCCCCTGCGGCCCCTGCACCGAGATCTTCTACGACCACGGCCCCGACGTGGCCGGCGGCCCGCCGGGCTCGGCCGAGCAGGACGGCGACCGCTACATCGAGATCTGGAACAACGTCTTCATGCAGTTCAACCGGACTGAAGACGGCGTGATGCATCCGCTGCCCAAGCCCAGCGTGGACACCGGCATGGGCCTGGAGCGCCTGGCCGCGGTCCTGCAGCATGTGCATTCCAACTACGAGATCGACACCTTCGTGAACCTGCTCGCCGCGGCCAAGAAGGCCGTGGACGAAGCCGGCGGTGGCGACTGCGATGCGACGAGCCCGTCGCTGAAGGTCATTGCCGACCACATCCGCGCCTGCTCGTTCACCATCGTCGACGGCGTCATCCCCGGCAACGCCGGCCGCGGCTATGTGCTGCGCCGCATCGCCCGCCGCGCCATCCGCCACGGCTACAAGCTGGGTGCGCGCACGCCGTTCTTCCACAAGCTGGTCGCAGCGCTCAGCGCCGAGATGGGCGAGGCCTACCCCGAGCTGCGCCAGGCCCAGGCCCGCGTGACCGACGTGCTGAAGCAGGAAGAAGAGCGCTTCTTCCAGACCATCGCCACCGGCATGGAAATCCTCGAAGCCGCGCTGGCCAAGGGCGGCAACGTCGACGGCGACACGGCCTTCAAGCTGCACGACACCTATGGCTTCCCGGTCGACCTGACCGCCGACGTCTGCCGCGAGCGCGGCGTGGCGGTGGACGAGGCGCGCTTCAACGAGCTGCTGGAGGAGCAGAAGAACCGCGCCCGCGCCGCCGGCAAGTTCAAGATGGCGCAAGGCCTGGCCTACAGCGGTGTGGCGACCGAGTTCCACGGCTACGAACACCTGGTCTGCGAGCACAGCAAAGTCACGGCCATCTACGTCGACGGTGCGCAGGTGAACGAAGCCCAGGCCGGCGACGATGCCGTCATCGTGCTGGACCACACGCCCTTCTACGCCGAGAGCGGCGGCCAGGCGGGCGACGCCGGCGAGCTGCGCAACGGCACGACGCGCGTGGTCGTCGCGGACACCATCAAGATCCAGGCCGACGTGTTCGGTCATCACGGCCAGGTCGTCGAAGGCTCGGTCAAGGTCGGCGACCAGTTCGCCGCCCGCGTCGATGCCGAACGCCGCGCCAAGACCGTGCGCAATCACAGCGCCACCCACCTGATGCACAAGGCCTTGCGCGAGGTGCTGGGTGCCCACGTGCAGCAGAAGGGCTCGCTGGTGAACGCCGAGCGCACGCGCTTCGACTTCGCACACAACGCGCCGATGACGGCCGAAGAGATCCGCGAGGTGGAGTCCTTGGTGAACGCCGAGATCCTGGCCAACGCGGGCGCGCAGGCCCAGGTCATGGCGCTGGATGACGCGCAGAAGTCGGGCGCGATGATGCTGTTCGGCGAGAAGTACGGCGACAACGTGCGCGTGCTGTCCATCGGCTCGTCCAAGGAGCTGTGCGGCGGCACGCACGTGAAGGCCACCGGCGACATCGGCCTCTTCAAGATCGTGGCCGAGTCCGGCGTCGCGGCCGGCATCCGCCGCGTCGAGGCCGTCACCGGCGACAACGCGCTGGCCTATCTGCAGTCGCTCGAAACGACCGTGCAGGGCGCGGCGATGACGCTCAAGACGTCGCCGCACGAGCTGGGCGCCCGCCTGCACGCCGTGCTGGACCAGATCAAGTCGCTGGAAAAAGAACTCGCCGCGGCCAAGAGCAAGCTCGCGTCCGCCCAGGGCGACGAGCTGATGGCGCAGGCCGTCGACGTCAAGGGCATCAAGGTGCTGGCCGCCAGGCTCGAAGGCGCCGACGCCAAGACGCTGCGCGAGACCATGGACAAGCTCAAGGACAAGCTGAAGACCGCTGCCATCGTGCTGGCCGCGGTGGATGGCGACAAGGTCCAGATCGCTGCCGGCGTGACGGCCGACAGCACGGCCAAGGTCAAGGCTGGCGAGCTGGTCAACTTCGTCGCGCAGCAGGTCGGCGGCAAGGGCGGCGGCAAGCCCGACATGGCCATGGCGGGCGGCACGCAGCCGGCGGGTGTGCCCGCGGCGCTGAGCAGCGTCGCGGCCTGGGTGGCCGAGCGCGTCTGACGCGGTCCAGCCGCCGATGAAACAAGGCCCGCGACAGCGGGCCTTTTTCTTTAGAAGGTTTCCCAGTCGCCTTCGGCGGCGGCTGGTGCCGGTGCTGGCGCCGGCCGGGGTTGGGCTGCGGGCGCCGGGCTGGCCTTGGCGGCAGCGACTGGCTTGGCAGCCGGCTTCATGGCCGGGGCAGGGCGGGGCGTCACGGCGGCTTTGGGGGCGGGTGCCGGCCTGGGTGCGCTCACCGCCGGGGCAGCCTTCGGTGCGGCCGGCCGCGATGCCGGGGCACGATGCGGCTCGCTGCCCGCCACGCGGAACACGGCCACGGCCTCGACCAGGCGCTGCGCCTGCTCCTTCAGGCTCTCGGCGGCAGCGGCGGACTCTTCCACGAGTGCCGCGTTCTGCTGCGTCATCTGGTCCAGCTGAACGACCGATGTGTTGACGGATGCGATGCCTTCGCTCTGCTCGGTGGCGGCCGAGCTGATCTCGCCAATGATGTCCTGCACGCGCTGCACGCTGGAGACGATCTCGCCCATGGTCGTGCCGGCCGTCTGCACCAGGCGGGCGCCGTTCTCCACGCGCTCCACGCTGTTGCCGATCAGCGCCTTGATCTCCTTGGCGGCTTCCGCGCTGCGGCCCGCCAGGCTGCGCACCTCACCCGCGACCACGGCGAAGCCGCGGCCCTGTTCGCCGGCGCGGGCTGCTTCCACGGCCGCGTTCAGCGCCAGGATGTTGGTCTGGAAGGCGATGCCGTCGATGGTGCCGATGATGTCGGAGATCTTCTTGCTGGCGACGTTGATCTCGTCCATCGTCGTGACGACCTGGCCCACGACCTCGCCGCCGCGCGTCGCCGCAGACACGGCGGACTGCACGAGCTGGTTGGCCGTGCGGGCCGAATCAGCCGTCTGGCGCACGGTGCCAGTCAGCTCGCTCATGGACGACGCGGCGTTCTGCAGGTTGCTGGCCGTCTGTTCGGTGCGCTGGCTGAGGTCCAGGTTGCCGGTCGCAATCTCGGTGCTGGCCGTGCCGATGCTGTCGACCGAATTGCGCACGGTGCCGATGGTGGACGCCAGCCGCTGGCGCATGCGCTCGGTGTCCTGGATCAGCGAGCCGATCTCGTCGTTGCGGCTGCTGCTGACGGACTGGCTCAGGTCGCCCTCGGCGATCGCGCCCACCGCGGTCTGCAGCGAGGCCAGCGGCTGTGCGACCCAGCGGCGCATCATCCACATCAGGCCAAAGCCCAGGCCCAAAGTCGTCAGGGCCAGCGCGCCCCAGAAGAACCACAGTGTCGAGCGTCCCGCTGCTTGCGACTCGCTGCGCGACACCTGGGCGATGACCCAGTAGCCGGTCTTTTCGCTCTTGCGGGCTACGGCGAAGTTGTCGCTGAGGCCATTGCCCAGCACATCGGGCACGTCGTCCAGCACGACGGCGTTCGCGGTCTGCTCGGCCAGCACCTTCTCGAAGCCCGGTGCGACGCTGGACAGCAGCTTGCCCTTGGCCGTCTGGTGGGCGGCCAGCAAGGCCTTGGTCGGGTCCTTGGGCACCGCGACGATGTAGGTGCCGCCGTGCTCGAAGAACTTGGCGCTGGTGGCCATGCGGTCCATGGCCAGCTCAAAGGCGTCGAGGTCGTAGCCCACGAACAGAATGCCGATGACCTTGCCGGCGTCGCTCTTGATGGGCTCGTAGTGCGTCATGTAGGCGCGGCCGAACAGCAGCGCGCGGCCGGTGTAAGCCTTGCCGGTCTTGACGGCTGCATAAGGCGCACCCTGCTTGTCCAGCAGCGTGCCCATGGCGCGCTCGCCCTTCTCATTCTTCAGCGACGTCGTGATGCGCTCGAAGTCCTCGCCCTTGGCCGCAAAGACCGTGGCCACGCCGCCGTTGACGGCCGCGAACTTGTCGACCTGCGTGAAGTTGCCGTTCAGCTTGGGGCCCCAGTCACGCAGCTCGCCGGTGGCCTCGTCCAGCGAGAAGCTGGGGCCGAACTCCTGGCGGAAGGAGCCGAAGCTGCGCTGGGTCTGCTTGGCTGCGACGTCGTCCATGGCCTGCATGGCATCCACCAGGGACGCGGCCTTGTCGCCAACCCAGGTCTGCACCTGCTCGTTGGCCGAGCGCTTCAGCAAGGTGCCGACCACGAGGCTGACGCCGAGCAGCACCGCCGCGACGGCGACGGCGCCCGTCAGGGAAACCTGGCGGGCGATGGAGTTGACGGACTGGCTCATGCGAATCTCCAAGGGCTTGGCGGGCAATGCTCCGCACACCCCGCGTCGTTGCGGGGGCGCGTGAAGAGGTCAGGAAACGGTGTTCAGGCGGCGATGGCCGCTTCCATCAGGCCCATCTCGGCGCTGCTCATCAGCCCCTCGATGTCCATCAGGATCAGCATGCGTTCGCCGACCGAACCAATGCCGGTGATGAAGCTGGTGTCCACCGAGGCCGAGCTGAGCTCAGGCGCCGGCTTGATCGCGTCGCGGCTCAGCTCCAGCACGTCGGAGACCGAGTCGACGACGGCGCCGACCACGCGGTTCTTCACGTTCAGCACGATGACGACGGTGAAGCTGTTGTACTCGGCGCTGGGGCAGCCCAGTTTCAGGCGCAGGTCGACGATGGGGACGATGACGCCGCGCAGGTTGACGACACCCTTGATGAAGTCCGGCGCATTGGCGATGCGGGTGGGCGCCTCGTAGGAACGGATCTCCTGAACCTTCAGGATGTCGATGCCGTATTCCTCGGAACCGAGACGAAACGTCAGGTACTCGCCGCTCTTGGGACCGTGGGACTTGGCGCTGACGGCACCTTGCTGGCGCAGGGCGGGGACGTTGCTGGCTTCCATGCGGACCTCTTCAGTTGTGTGATGGTTTCAGTGGCGCGAACGGCGCACGAGGCTGCCGACGTCCAGGATCAAGGCCACGCGACCGTCACCCATGATGGTGGCGCCGGACACGTCATTGACCTTGCGGTAGTTGGCTTCGAGGTTCTTCACGACGACTTGCTGCTGGCCCAGCAGCTCATCCACCAGCAGCGCGACGCGGCCGCCTTCGGCCTCAACGACCACCATGATGGAGCTGACGTGCTCGAAGTCGAAGCGCGGCACGTCGAACACCTTCTCCAGCTCGATAACCGGCATGTACTCGTCACGCACCTCGACCACGCGGCCGGAGCCGGCGACGGTCTTGATGGTGTCGGACTGCACCTGGAAGGACTCGACCACGCTGGACAGCGGCAGGATGTAGCACTCGTCACCCACGCCCACGCTCATGCCGTCCATGATGGCCAGCGTCAGCGGCAGCCGCACGGACACCTTCATGCCGTAGCCTTCGGCGGAGTCGATCTCGACCGTGCCGCCCAGCGACGTGATGTTCTTCTTGACCACGTCCATGCCGACACCTCGGCCGGACACGTCGGTGACCTGCTCGGCAGTGGAGAAGCCGGGCGCGAAGATCAGGTTCCAGCATTCGGCGTCGGTCATGCTGTCCGGCGCGTCGATGCCCTTCTCGCGGGCCTTCTTGATCAGCTTCTCGCGGTTCAGGCCGCGGCCGTCGTCGCGCACTTCGATGACGATGCTGCCGCCCTGGTGGGAGGCGACCAGCGTGATCGTGCCCTGCTCGGACTTGCCGCGCGCTTCGCGGTCCGCCGGCATCTCGATGCCGTGGTCGCAGCTGTTGCGCACCAGGTGGGTCAGCGGGTCGGTGATCTTCTCGACCAGGCTCTTGTCCAGCTCGGTGGCTTCACCTTGCGTGACCAGCTCGACCTTCTTGCCCAGCTTGGCGGCCAGGTCGCGCAGCATGCGCGGGAAGCGATTGAACACCGTCGACATCGGAATCATCCGGATCGACATGACCGACTCTTGCAGGTCGCGCGTGTTGCGCTCCAGGTCGGCCAGGCCCGAGGTCAGCTGCTGGTACAGCGCGGGGTCCAGCTCGCGGCTGTTCTGGGCCAGCATGGCCTGCGTGATGACGAGCTCGCCGACGAGGTTGATGAGCTGATCGACCTTCTCGATGGAGACGCGCAGCGTGGTCTGGTCCATGCCGCCGCCAGCGGGTTTGGCATCGGCCTTGACGGCCGGCGTGGCCGGGCGGGTTGGCACGATGGCCGCAGTGGGTGCGACCTCGACGGCGGCCGTGGCCGCGCTGGCGGCACCGGCCGGCACGCCGGGCGCGTCGTCGAAGAAGCCGTAGCCGGGGTCGGCGGACGGCGCCTCGGCCGGCGGTGCGCCGGGCGCGCCGTCGTAGAAGCCGAAGCCCGGGCCCAGCGGCGTCAGCTTGACCTGTTCGCGCGCGACGTGGAAGGTGAACAGGTCCAGCAGGTCGTTGTCGGTCGAGCTGGTCAGCACCTTGAAGCGGCGCATGCCGTCGGAACTCTGGCCGGCGTCCAGCGGTTCGATGTTGCCGAGGTCGGTGATTTCCTTGAACAGCTCGACGAGGTTGTCGGCCAGGCTCAAGTCGGTCAGCGGGCCGACCTGCAGTTCCAGCAGGCGCGTGCCGGGCTTGGCGGCGGCAGCGGGGGCTGCGGCGGCCGGAGCTGCGGCGGTTGCGGCC
>NZ_JBFUAK010000012.1:0-311543 GCF_056406315.1 Roseateles sp. P1_C6 | reverse complement strand
GTGCCGCCACGCTGGCCGGCGCGGCCGCCACCGCGCGGGCGTCGTCGCGCAGCGCCCACCACAGTCCCGTGGCCAGGGCTGCGGCGGCCGCGAGCGCGAGGACGGCCTTCATGCCAGGTCAGGGCTGCAGCGCCAGGAAGGTGGTCGCGGGCCAGCGGTTGGTGCGGCAGTAGGCCGCGTTGCCGGTGCGGGCCAGGCAGGCGTTGACCAGTGCCGTGCCGAAGGGGCCGTAGACGTCGGTCTCGGCGGCGCCGTTGCGCGTGACGGCCTCCGTGCAGTGGAAGCGGTGCGCCATGGAGCGCACCGCACCGCGCGGGCAGTCGCCGTTGCCGGTGGCTGCGGCTGCCACGGCCTTGCTCCAGATCGGCATCGTCAACGCGACGCCGTCCACGACGGTCGGGCGGTTGGCCGTGCAGACCGCACCGCCGCCGCCGTCCACGCAGGCCTGCACCGAGGCGGCGGTGAACGGGCCATAGGTCTGGCTCGTGCTCAGGCATTGGCGCAGGTGCTGGTCATAGCGTGCGCCATTGGGGCAATGCGCTGGCTTGGCCGCGGACGGCGCCGTCGTCGGCACGGCCCAGCTGGCCAGCGTGGACGCCGGGTAGAGGTTGCCCGCAAAGATCCAGCCCTCGCGCAGCACGCCGTCGGTGTGCGTGTACTCGACGCGGTAGTAGAGGTTGTTGGCCGATGCGGTGCCGAACACTTCCTTGACCTGCACGGCGCTGCCCGCCGGGATGGCGACCAGCAGCGCGCCGCCGGGCGTCGCGCGCATGTTCAGGTTGGGCACGACCTTGACCCAGTCGCCGGCGAAGGCGATCGTGCCCGCGCCCGTCGGCGCCGCGCCCACGGCCAGCGACGCCTGCGTGGCCGCGGTGCCGGCATCGATCCAGCCGTCGGTCAGCGCGCCGTTGATCGTGGCGCGGATGCGGTACAGCCGCGTCTGCTGCTGCGCGCCGCGGACCATGAAGTCCAGCACCTGGTAGGTGCCCGCCGCGGCCTGGCCCAGCACCATGCCATCGGGCGCGGAGCGCAGGTCCAGCGGCTGCAGCGTGGCGATGGCGCTGGCCAGCGATTGCAGGCCCGGCACCTGCGCGCGGCACAGCTGGTGGCGGTTGTGGTCGATGCGGGCATAGCCGGCCGTCTGCGCGACGTAGACCGGCGTGATGCTGCTGTCGTCGAAGCTGGCGCGGCCGGCCAGGCAGGCGGCGTCGCGCACGTCGTCCACGCATTCCAGCGTGCTGCCATTGAGCACGCAGGCGGCGGCACCCACCTGCAACAGCTTGCCGGGCTCGACGCTGCCGCCCGTGGGCACGGGGCAGGACGGGCCGTTGTCCATCAGGCAGGCCACGTCGATGGCGGCGGCCTTGGTCAGGTCGGCCACGTCCACCAGCCACAGGCGGTTGTCGTAGTTGTCGCGGTAGCCGTTGTCCTTGGCCACGTTGACGTCAGCCGCGTTCTGCCAGCGGCAGACCTTGGTGGGCCCGCCGTTGTAGGCCGACCAGGCCGAGCGTGCGCGGCTGCGCCAGTAGGCGTCGACGTCGGCGGTGGTGCCGGCCGGCGTGGTCACGCCGCCCAGGCAGGCGTTGGGTGCGGCCTCCCACGCGGCGTAGTAGATGTCGATCGCGTAGGTGAAGTTCTGCATCATGTTCCAGCCCTTGCCTTCCTGGAGCTGGACGAAGTGATAGCGGTCGTCGACCTGCATCATCCCGTGGCCATGGCCGCTGTCGCCGCGCATCATCTTCAGCAGATAGGGCTGGCCGGCGGCGAGCTGGGCGTCGCGGTAGTGCGACCAGAAAGTCTCCTGGCGCAGCGTGGCGTAGGTGCCGCGCTGGAAGGCCTCCAGCTCGCGCGCCGACACGGCCGGCTTGCGCGACAGCAGGTAGCGGCTGCTGGCGTCGCGGATGACCGGGTACATGGCCTGCATGTAGCGCTTGCGCTCGTCCGTCAGGTTGGCGGACGCATCGTTGAAGATGACGACGGGGTAGTTGCCGCGCACGAAGCTGTCGGGGCCAAAGGCCGAGGCGTCGCAGCCCGACGGCGCGCGGCCGTGGGTCCACGTGCCGCCGACCTTGTTGGTGCAGGCCCAGTCGTTGGCGGTCGGCGTGTAGGCCGCGTGCGCGACGCCGGTCAGCGCGAGACACAGGGTGATGAGCAGGTTTCTCATGGTCGGGTCTCCGGTCACAGCGAACGGCGGCGAACCGCCATGGCCATCAGGCCGGCCAGCAGCAGCGCGACGCTGCCGGGCTCGGGCACGGCGGCCACGTCGCCCACGCGCACGGCCCAGGCCTGGGCCAGCGTGTCGGTGGCCAGCAGGTCTTGCGCGCCCATGCCCATGAAGAAGCTCAAGCCCCAACCGGGTTCAGCTTCCGTGCCGGTCCAGAACACCGGGCCTGTCGCGTTGGCCGGGTCGACCAGGCCGACGAACGGCCCCGTCTGCGTGAGACCTGCGGCGCTGTTGCCCAGGCTCGCGTAGTACAGATGGCCCAGCTCGCTGTTCTGGCCGGCGTTGTTGATGCCGACGTCGGTGGAGCCGTCATCCGAGTAGTCGAGCTGCAGCGCGATGCCATTGACCGGCATGACGGTGGGCAGGCGCCAGTCGTCGAAGCCGCCGAAGCTCAGGGCCTGCGCCCACAGCGCCGCATCGGCCTGGGTGCGCTGCCCGCCCGCGCCGGCGTCGGCCAGCCAGGTGAGGTTGGTCTGCGTGTCGTAGACCATCGTGCCGCCGGCACGCGACTGGAGGTCGGCATGCGCCGGCGCTCCGATCAACCAACCCGTCAGGGCCACGGCAGCGAGAAGCGTCTTCTTGGTCATGGTCAGGGGCGACGGCGTCGCGTGAGCTGAAGGCGGTCGCATGGTCTGCAAAACCGCTGTGCAGCAACCAGCGGGTTAGCCCGGAACTCCCGTGCCAATTCGATGCGCCGGCATAACCGCCGGGAATGCGCGTCAGGCCGGAGCCGGCGCGGGCACCGGTTCGCCCAGGCGCTCGAACTCGGCAATGACCTGGGCGCCGAACAGCAGCAGCGTGGCCGCGACCTCCAGGCTCAGCAACACGGCGATGGCCGTCGTCAGCGAGCCATAGACGGTGCCGATCTGCGACAGCGTGCCGAAGTACCAGACCAGCACATGGCGCGACAGCTCCCACAGCAGCGCCGCCGCCAGCGCACCGATCAGCGCCAGCGGCAGCGACGGCCGCCCACCGGGCATGACCATGTAGACCGAGGCCAGCACGAACACCTCGCCTGCAAAGCCCAGCAGGTAGAGCATCACACCCGACACGCCGTGCAGCGACCAGCTGCGCCACAGGAACTCGACCTCGCGCTGCCCCAGCGCCTGGAAGCTGCCGGCCACCAGCGTCACCAGCAGCAGGCCTGCGCTCAGGCACAGCACATAGAGGTAGGGGATGAGCGCCGAGACCAGGAAGTGCCGCTGGCCGAGCTTGCGGCGGTGATGGAAGATGCCCTGCATGGCGCTCTCCAGCACCGAGAAGGCCAGCGAGCTGAAGAACAGCATGCTGACGAGCAGCACCCAGCCCATCACGTCCCGGTGCGCCAGGAAGCGCGCCAGCTCGGCGACCACGGCGGCCGACTGACCGGGCATCAGCCACTCCAGATAGCGGCCCACCGTCTGCAGCAGTTCGGCCTGCGGCACCCAATGCGATAGCGCGATCACGCTGAGGATGAGCAGCGGCACGATGGACAGCAGCGCGTAGTAGGCCACCGCGCCGGCCAGCAGCAGGCCCTGGTTGGCGCGGAAGGCCTTCAGCGTCTGCCAGGCAAAGCCCCAGGGGTCGCGCAGCACGCGGGCGCTCTGGCGTGCGAACTGCTTGGAAAAGTGCCGGGCGAGGAAGTGCATTCCAGCAGCGTCGCGGCTCGCATCCTGGGCCCGTGTCGGCCGGCATTCCGCGGCGCTGTCAGCGGGCGCCGCGAGCTGACCCGGCACGGGTGCGGGCGGCGGTACGCTGGCGCATGACCCTCGCGAGCGACCACGAACTGCCCGACACCGATGCCGATGCTCCCGGCACGGCCACGCGCGAACCGGTGCACCTGCATGTACCGCTTCACGTGCGCAGCTTTTCGCTCGCGACGCTGGCGCTGGCGGCCGTGCTGTTCATGCTGCACTGGGCCAGCGCGGTGGTCGTGCCGGTGCTGCTGGGCCTGATGCTGAGCCATGCGCTGGGGCCGGTGGTCGACCGACTGCAGCGGCTGCGGCTGCCCCGCGCGCTGGCGGCAGCGGTGCTGCTGCTGGGCCTGGTGGGCAGCTTTGGCTGGACGGGCTATGCGCTGTCCGATGACGCCAGCGCGCTGCTGGAGTCGCTGCCCGCGGCCACCGAGAAAGTGCGCGCCGCGATGGCCCGCCGCCACGGCAAGGAAGGTGCGCTGGCCCAGGTGCAGAGAGCGGCCACGCAGCTGGAGCAGGCGGCCGAGGCCGGAGGGCCCGCACCAGCGGCCAACCCGCGCGGCGCCACGCGCGTGATCGTCGAGCGGCCGCGCTTCAACCTGCAGGACTACCTGTGGACCGGCACGCTGGGGCTGTTGGCCTCGCTGGGCCAGGCCGTGGTGGTGGTGTTCATCGCCTTCTTCCTGCTCGCCTCGGGCGACCATTTCCGGCGCAAGCTGGTGCACCTTGCGGGCCCCACCTTCGCCAAGCGGCGGCTGACCGTGCAGACGCTGGACGAGATCAGCGCCCAGGTGCAGCGCTACCTGCTGGTGCAGGTGTTCACCAGCGCCGTGGTGGGGCTGACCATCTGGCTGGCCTTCCTGGCCGCGGGCATGGACCACGCGGCCGTGTGGGGCGCGACGGCCTTCGTGCTGGACTTCGTGCCCTATGTCGGCGCCACCGTGCTGACGGTCAGTTCGGGCCTGATGAGCTTCGTGCAGTTCGGCACCGTCGACATGGTGCTGCTGGTGTCGGGCATCGCTTTGGGCGTGCACACGCTGTCGGGCAACCTGCTGATGCCCTGGCTCAGCAGCCGCAGCAGCCGCATGAACGCGGTCACCGTGTTCATCGGCGTGCTGGCCTTCGGCTGGCTGTGGGGGCTGTGGGGCCTGCTGCTGGGCGTGCCCATCCTGGCCAGCGTGAAGGCGGTGTGCGACCGCGTGGACGAGCTCAAGCCCATCGGCGAGCTGATGGGCACCTGAACCGGCAGGCGCCGCTGCGGCGGCCGCGACAATCCGGCGGATGCCCGACTGGTTCTCGCCCGCCCAACTCTTCGGCTATCTGGCCTTCGTGCTGGGCGTCGGCTGCTTCCTGCAGACGGACGACCGCCGCTTCAAGTGGTTCATGACCGGCGAGTGCCTGGCCTATGTCGTGCACTTCGCGCTGCTGGGCAACCCGACGGCGGTGGTCAGCTCGCTGCTGTCCATGCTGCGCTCCATGCTGTCGCTGCACACGCGCTCGGTGTGGGTGGCGGTGGGGGTCGTTGCGGCCAACATCGGCTTCGGCCTGGCCATCGCCACCCGGCCCAGCGACTGGCTGCCACTGAGCGCGTCCTGCCTGGGCACCATCGCGCTGTTCACGCTGCAAGGCATCCCGATGCGGCTGCTGATGTTGTGCGGCACGGGGCTGTGGATCGCGAACAACGTCATCGCCGGCTCCATCGGCGGCACGGCGCTGGAGGTGGTCGTGGCCGCCGTGAACCTGACGACCATCGTGCGCATGCTCAGGGCGCCGGCACGGCCGGCACGCTGAGCGGCTGCGGTCGGCTCAGCGGCCGCTCAGCGCGGCGTCGAGCTTGGCGCGGTCGATGTGGCGCTCGAAGCCGCTCATGGCCGCACCCACGTTCGGGTTGGACATCAGCTCCTTCATCGCCAGCTCGCCGAGTTTCTGGAACGCGGTCACGATGCCGGCGCTGCCCTCCTGCTGCACGGCCTCGCGGGCCTGCGCGCGGCAGCGCTCGGTGAGCAGCTGCGTCAGCAGCTGGGCCACGCCGGCGTCGGCTTCGGTGCGGGTCGCATCGGGCACGTTGGACAGCGGCTTGATGTCGGGGTGGGCCGACATCGCGACGAAGATCCAGCGCGCCAGATCCTTGCGGTCCTTGCCGGTGGTGCTGTCACCGAGGCAGGCGCCCAGCGCCTCGGCCTTGGGACCGGCCTGGGCCGACAGCGGCAAGGTGGCGGCGAGGGACAGCAGCAGGACGGGCAGAAATGGCTTCATTGCAGATCGGCAGGGGTTGAGGGCCGGCGATTGTGAATCGCGCGGCCCGCGCCGTGCTCAGCGATTGGCGGAGTAATTCACCGGCAGCCAGTCGTAGCCCTTGCCATCCGCGCGCAGCTTGCCGATGCCGGGAAACGACACGTGCGTGACCGCCACGTAGTAGCCGTCCTTGGCGGCCGCGGCGTAGGCCTTCTCGCGCGCCGGGGCCGCGGCTTTGGGGTCGCTGTCGAACTGGATGGTCACGCCCGGCTCGGCGAACTGCACCGCGGCGACGTGCATCAGGTCGCCCCAGAACATCATCTTCTGGCCCTTGCTCTCGGCGACGTAGTTGCTGTGGCCGGGTGTGTGGCCGTAGGCCGGGTAGGCCTTCACGCCGGGCACGATCTCGACGCCATCCTTGCTGCCTTCGAAGGGCTTGAAGCGGCCGGCGTCCGAGTAGGCCTTGACGATGGCCGCGATGGCCTTGCCGCCCTCACCCTTGGCGACCTGCTCGGGTGCCAGCCAGAAGTCGGCGTCGCGCTTGTCCAGACGCAGCGTCGCGTTTGGGAAGGCCGCCTTGCCGTCCACGCCGGCGCCACCGATGTGGTCGCCGTGCATGTGGGTGATGACGACCTCGTCGACCTGGTCCGGGCTGTAGCCGGCGGCCTTCAGGTTGGCCAGCGCACGGCCCAGCGTGGGGCCGAACAGGCCGGAAGCGCCGGTGTCCACGAGGACGAGCTTGCTGCCGGTGTTGATCAGGTAGGCGTTGACCGAGGTTTCCAGCGGCAGGCCCAGGTAGGCGTGCTGCAGCGCCTTGACCGTGTTGGGTGCGGGCTGCTGCAGCAGCTTGTCCACGGGCAGGTCCAGCGTGCCGTCGGACAGCGCGGTGATCTCGAAGTCGCCGAGCTGCACGCGGTACCAGCCGGGCGCCTGGCCCTTGAGTTGCGGGCCGGCGGCGAAGGCGGTGGTCGTCGCGGCCAGGGCGAGGGCGGCGGGAAGCAGTTGCTTGAACATCTTCTGTGTCTCCGTGTGGGGGTTGGGGTCGCGGCGCAGGATAGCGGCGCCGCCCTGGGCTTGCAGCCCCAAGGTCAGGCCGGCTCGACTGTCCACTCGCTGGACAGCGCCCGGGTGCCCCGCCGCCTGGAATCCGGACAGAAAACGACCGAGGACGCCCGCCGATGGCGCGAAATCGCGGGTCAACCCGTAGGCCCGGGCACCGATTTGGCGCTGGCATGGGCTTTGCGCTTCAGGGGGTGGCTGACACACAAATTCATACGAGGAGACAAGCCATGACCCGACGCCAAGCGGCGCCTTTTCGCGTCCAGCGCCTGCAGTTCGCCATCCTCGCCGCGCTGGGCGCGGCACTGCCCGCCGGCGCGCAGACCACCCCGGCGGCCGCCGAGCCCACGGTGACGACGCTGGATGTCGTCAAGGTCACGGCGCGCAAGCGCGAGGAGTCGCTGCAGGACGTGCCGGTGGCCGTCACCGCGCTGACGGCGGACCAGCTCGACAAGCTCGCCATCAAGGACCTCGGCGACCTGCAAGGCCAGGTGCCCAACCTGACCATCTACGCCGCCCGCGGCAGCAACTCGACGATCACGACCTTCATCCGCGGCGTCGGCCAGGCCGACCCGCTGTGGGGCGTGGACCCGGGCGTGGGCATCTATTTCGACGACGTCTACATCGCCCGCCCGCAGGGCGCGCTGCTGGACGTGTACGACGTGCAGCGCGTGGAAGTGCTGCGCGGCCCGCAGGGCACGCTGTACGGCAAGAACACGGTGGGCGGCGCGGTCAAGTACGTCAGCAAGCCGCTGCCCACGCAGACCGAAGGCGCGGTGACGCTGGCCATCGGCAGCTACGGCCAGGTCAATGCCAAGGGTGCCGTGGGCACGGCAGTCAACGACGGCCAGATCCGCTTCCGCGTGGCCGGCGCCAGCTTGAACCGCGACGGCTACGGCAAGAACCTGACCGACGGCAGCCCCGTCAGCGACCAGGCGACCACCAGTGGCCGCGTGTCGGCCGGCTGGTTCCCGACGGGCGCCAGCTTCAACGCCCAGGTGTCGGTGGACCGCACGCAGGACGCCTCGCACATGCGCGGTTTCCAGCGCCTGAACGTCAACCCCTTCGACCCGGCCAAGACGCCGCCCACCACGGGCCGCTACGACATCGCGTCAGGCATGCCCAACGCCAACCGCACGACCAGCGAGGGCGAATCGCTGACGCTGAACTGGGGCGTCAGCGAAGCCTGGAGTCTGAAGTACATCCTGGCGCATCGCGCGTCCGACACCAACACGTCCATCGACTTCGACGGCCTGCCCAACAAGATTGCCGACGTGCGCGCCGAGTACCACGACAGCTCGCAGAGCCACGAGCTGCAGGCCACGTACGAAGGCGCCAGCAGCTCCGGCGTCATCGGCGTGTACTACTTCGACGGCCGCGCCGGCGGCACGGTGCGCAACAACTTCTTCAACGCGAGCTTCGGCACGACCAACGGCATCGTCTACACCGAGGGCAAGGCCATCTTCGCCGACTGGAGCTGGCGGCTGACGCCCAGCTTCTCCATCAGCACGGGCCTGCGCTACACGGACGAGAGCAAGCGCGCCGTGGTGCTGAACCAGGCCTTCGCCAACGACCAGTTCAGCGGCGCGCCCATCGCCGTGCCGGCCAACTTCGACAACTCGCGCTCGGTGCAGAACACCTCGCCGCGGCTGTCGCTGGAATACAAGCTCAGCAACGCGGTGAAGCTGTACACGACGGCCTCGCGCGGCTTCAAGAGCGGCGGCTACAACATCCGCGCCAACACGCTGGCCTTCCCCTCGTCGAGCAAGCCCTTCGAGGACGAGAAGCTGGACTCGCTGGAGCTGGGCGCCAAGATGATCCTGGACGGCGGCCGGCTGGAGCTGAACAGCGCGGTCTTCCACAACAAGTACAAGAACGTGCAGCTGTCGGTGTTCACCAGCTACACCCAGGCCAACGGCCAGCCGGGCTTCTTCGGTGACTTCACCAACGCCGGCAAGGCCACGGTGCAGGGCGCCGAGTTCGAGTTCCTGTGGATGCCCTCGACCGACTGGCGCATCAGCGGCAACCTGGCCACCATCAACGCCAAGTACGACGAGTACATCGACCGCAACGTCAACGTGGCCGACCAGAAGAAGTTCACCAACACGCCCAAGTTCCAGGCCGCGCTGAACGTGGAGCACAACGCCCGCATGCCTTTTGGCGGCGTGCTGCGCTCGCGCCTCTCGGTCAGCCACCGCACCAAGGTCTACCCGACGACCGACCTGTCCGAGGCACTGGCGCAGGACACCTACACGCTGCTGGGCGGCGGCCTGATCTGGGAGAAGGACCCCAAGCTGAGCTTCTTCCTGCAAGGCAGCAACCTGACCAACAAGGCCTACAAGACCGACGGCTACAACATCGCCGGCCTGGGCGTGCTGAACGCGTATTACGGCGCACCGCGCACGGTCACTCTTGGCGGGACGTTGAAGTTCTGAGCGCGGACCTGACGGCGCGACCGAGCGGGTTCGGCCCTGGTCCATCCAGCGGCGTGGCGCGGTACATTGCCGCGGCCATGCCGCTGTCCAAATCCCAGACACCCGCCCAGCACGACATCCCGCAGGATGTCGACGGGCTGCTGCGCCTGGCCGCGCAGTCCATGTTCGACGTGCTGGCCCGGTCGACCGAAGGGATGATGGTCATCGACCGCAACCACCGCGTGGTCTGGATCAGCGACGGCTACAAGCGTTTCCTGCCGGCGCTGGGCTTCACGCACGAGCACGAGTTCGTCGGCAAGCGCGTGGAAGACGTGGTGCCCAACACGCAGATGCTGCAGGTGCTGGAAAGCGGCAAACCGGTGCTGGTGGACCTGCTGACCAACAAGGCCGGCACCTTCCTCGTCAGCCGGCTGCCGCTGCGCAACGACGCCGGCGAGGTCATCGGCGCGCTCGGCTTGGTGCTGCTCGACCACCCCGAGACGACGATGCAGCCGCTGATCCAGAAGTTCGGCAGGCTGCAGCAGGAGCTGGAGGACACGCGCCGCCAGCTCGCCGCGCAGCGCCGGCCCAAGTACACGATCGCCAGCTTCATCGGTGCCAGCCCGGCGGCGCTGGAGGTGAAGCGCCAGGCCCGCCGCGTGGCGCAGACCGATTCCACCGTGCTGCTGCTGGGCGAGACCGGCACCGGCAAGGAGTTGATGGCCCACGCCATCCACTCGGCGTCGCGGCGCGCACACCGGCCGCTGGTGGGCGTCAACATCGCCGCCGTGCCGGAGACGCTGCTGGAAGCCGAATTCTTCGGCGTCGCGCCGGGCGCCTACACGGGCGCCGACCGCAAGGGCCGCGACGGCAAGTTCAAGCTGGCCGACGGCGGCACGCTGTTCCTGGACGAGATCGGCGACATGCCGCTGGCGCTGCAGAGCAAGCTGCTGCGTGTGCTGCAGGAGCAGGAGGTGGAGCCGCTGGGTAGCAACACCGTGCTGCGCGTGGACGTGCGCGTCATTGCCGCCACCAGCCGCGACCTGGCCGCGATGGTCGCCGCCGGCCAGTTCCGCGCCGACCTGTACTACCGTCTGAACGTGCTGCCCATCCGTGTGCCGGCGCTGCGCGAGCGGCTGGACGACATCGAGGCGCTGGCCGAGGCGCTGGGCGAAGACATCGCCCGCCGCAGCGGCATGCCGCAGAAGCTGCTCAGCCCCGATGCCATCGAATGGCTGATGCAGCAGGCCTGGCCCGGCAACATCCGCGAACTGCGCAACACGCTGGAGCAGGTCAGCCTGATGAGCGACGACATGCAGCTGACGGCGGCGAGCTTCCAGGGTGGGTCCGCAGGGCCCGCGATGGCGGCTGTGGCTGCACCGGTGGCCCCGCCGGCCGCGCCGACGCTCACGACCTCGCAGGCCGTGGCGCCGCTGCCCGAGCTGATCGAAGCGCTGGAGCGCGACGCCATCGCCCGCGCGCTGAAGGCCACTGGCGGCAACCGCATGGCGGCGGCGCGGCTGCTGCAGATTTCGCGCGCCTCACTGTACGAGCGGCTGGCGCGCTGGCCAGACCTGGAAGTCCAGGTTTCAGGCAACGCCTGAAAGTCAGACACTCGCCAAGTCCCTGACGGCTCAAAACCACGGGACAACCCGAACGAAAACCGACCCGGCGCCCCCTTCCCCGCCGGGCACGGCCCTTGCAGAAAGGGAAGACACCGTCTGCCGACAGAGCAGACATGACGAACTTCAGGAGACAAGCCTCATGCGCCCCATCCAGCGCTCCTTCACGCGCCGCATTGCCCTCGCCGCCGCTACGCTGGCGGTCGCCCTGCCCGGCGTCGCGCTCGCCGCGGACAAGGAAATCCGCATCGCCCACGTCTACAGCAAGACCGGCCCGCTCGAGGCCTACGGCAAGCAGACGCAGATCGGCTTCATGATGGGCCTGGACTACGCCACCGGCGGCACGCTGACCGTGGCGGGCAAGAAGCTCGTCGTCATCGAGAAGGACGACCAGGGCAAGCCCGACGTGGGCAAGAGCCTGCTGGCCGCGGCCTATGGGGACGACAAGGCCGACGTCGCCGTCGGGCCCAGCTCCTCCGGCGTGGCGCTGGCCATGCTGCCTGTGGCCGAGGAGTACAAGAAGATCCTGCTGGTGGAGCCGGCCGTGGCCGACTCCATCACGGGCGACAAGTGGAACAAGTACATCTTCCGCACCGGTCGCAACTCGTCGCAGGACGCCATCGGCAACGCCGTCGCGTCGGACATCGCCGGCCTGAACATCGGCATCCTGGCCCAGGACTACGCCTTCGGCCGTGATGCCGTGAAGGCCTACAAGGAAGCGCTGAAGAAGGCCAAGATCGTCCACGAGGAATACCTGCCCACGGCGACGACCGACTTCACCGCCGGCATCCAGCGCCTGGTGGACGCGCTGAAGGACAAACCCGGCCCCAAAGTCATCGCCGTCGTGTGGGCCGGCGCGACGCCGCCCTTCGGCGCGCTGGCCGCGCTGGACCTGCAGAAGCGCTACGGCATCGGCGTGGGCTCGGGCGGCAACATCCTGCCGGCCATGACGGCCTACAAGCAGTTCCCCGGCATGGAAGGCGCGACGTACTACTACTTCGGCATTCCCAAGAACCCGGTCAACGAATGGCTGGTGGCCAACCACTACAAACAGTTCAAGGCTCCGCCCGACTTCTTCACGGCCGGCGGCATGAGCGCGGCGATTGCGCTGGTCGAGGCGCTGAAGAAAACCGGCGGCGACACGACCACCAACAAGCTCATCAAGACCATGGAGGGCATGAGCTTCGAGACGCCCAAGGGCAGGATGACCTTCCGCGCCGAGGACCACCAGGCGATGCAGTCCATGTACCACTTCAGGATCAAGGTGGACCCGGCGTTCCCGTGGGGCGTGCCGGAACTGGTCCGCGAGATCAAGCCGGAAGAGATGCAGGTGCCCACCCGCAACAAGCGCTGATCGCTCGGCTACTGCGCGGGCGCTGCACGTCGTTGCGGGTCCTCCCATGAATCCTCACGTACAGGAAGTACGTTCCGGTTCATGGGTCCTCCCGCGCCTAGTTCAGCACCCGCTCGCTACGCCTCGATTTGGCTTTCCGCGCTGAAACAGCCACATGCTCGAAACCAAGAACCTGACGATCCGCTTCGGCGGCCATGTGGCCGTCGACGGCGTGTCGTGCGCCTTCCAGCCCGGCACGCTGACGGCCATCGTCGGCCCCAACGGCGCGGGCAAGACGACCTACTTCAACCTGATCTCGGGCCAGCTGCCCGCGAGCAGCGGCGAAGTCTGGCTGGATGGTGAGAACCTGACCAAGCTGCCGGCGCCGGTGCGCACGCGACGGGGTCTCGGCCGGGCGTTCCAGCTGACGCAGTTGTTCGCACACCTGACGGTGCTGGAGAACGTGCGGCTGGCCGTGCAGGCGCGGCACGGCAAGGGGCTGCGCATGCTGTCGGTGTGGCTGTCGCACAAGGAGCTGATCACCGAGGCGCAGGCCATCCTGGAGCGCGTGCGACTCGGTTCACGCGCCGATGACTTGGCCGCCAGCCTGCCGCACGGCGACCAGCGCAAGCTGGAAGTGGCGATGCTGATCGCGCTGGACCCGAAGGTCTACCTGTTCGACGAACCCACGGCCGGCATGAGCGTGGACGAGGTGCCCGTCGTGCTGGACCTGATCCGCGCGCTGAAGGCCGAGAAGAAGCACACGCTGCTGCTGGTGGAGCACAAGATGGACGTCGTGCGCGAGCTGGCGGACCGCATCATCGTGTTGCACCAGGGCAAGCTGGTGGCCGATGGCGACCCGGCCGAGGTCATCGCCTCCCCCATCGTGCAGCAGGCCTACCTGGGAATGGCGGCATGAACCTGCTTGAGCTGAAGGGCGTCCACACCCACGTCGGGGCGTATCACATCCTGCACGGCGTGGACCTCGCGGTGCCGGCCGGTCAGGTGACCATGCTGTTGGGCCGCAACGGCGCCGGCAAGACCAGCACGCTGCGCACCCTGATGGGCTTGTGGACGGCGAGTGCCGGCACGGTGCACTTCAAGGGCGAGGACATCACGAAGCTGGCAACGCCCGACATCGCGTCGCGCGGCATCGCCTACGTGCCGGAGACCATGGGCATCTTCGGCGAGTTGAGCGTCGCCGAGAACCTGCTGCTGGCCGCGCGCAGTGCCAAGCGCATCGCCGACCTGGACGCCAAGCGGCTGGACTGGCTGTTCGGCCTCTTCCCCGCGCTGAAGACCTTCTGGCAGCACCCGGCCGGCAAGCTGTCGGGCGGGCAGAAGCAGATGCTGGCCATCGCCCGCGCCATGATCGAGCCGCGCGAGCTGCTGGTCATCGACGAGCCCAGCAAGGGCCTGGCGCCGGCCATCGTGCAGAACCTCATCACGGCGCTGCGCGAGCTGAAGCGCACGCAGACGACGGTGCTGCTGGTCGAGCAGAACTTCCGCGTCGCCGCCGAGCTGGGCGACCGCGTGGCCGTCATGGACGACGGCCGCATCGTGCACGCCGGCGCGATGGCCGAGCTGATCGCCGACCCCGACTTGCAGCAGCGGCTGCTGGGCCTCTCGCTGGCCGCACATCAATGAGGCTCGACCCCCGCCCCCTCGCGCTGCTCGCCGCGCTGATGCTGCTGGCCCTGCCGCTGACCGGCAGCGCCAGCACCTGGCTCAACCTGACGCTGGCCGGCCTGGCCATGGGCCTGATCATCTTCGTCATCGCCTCCGGCCTGACGCTGGTGTTCGGCCTGATGGACGTGCTGAACTTCGGCCACGGCGTGTTCATCGCGCTGGGCGCGTTCACCGCAACGACCGTGCTGGCGTTTCTCGCGCCCTGGGCCACCAGCCCTGACGTCGCATCCAACCTCGCGGCACTGGCCGCCGCCTGCCTGGCCGGCATGGCCATCGCCGCCGCCGTCGGCGTCGTGTTCGAGCGCGTGCTGGTGCGGCCCGTCTACGGCCAGCACCTGAAGCAGATCCTCATCACGATGGGCGGCATGATCATCGGCGAGGAGCTGATCAAGGCCACCTGGGGCGCCCAGCTGATCCCGCTGCCGCTGCCCGACGCACTGCGTGGCATCTTTCTCCTCGGGGACGTCGCCGTCGAGAAGTTCCGCGTGCTGGCCATGCTCATCGGCCTGGTCGTGCTGATCGCGTTGCTGCTGGTGCTGAACCGCACCAAGATCGGCCTGCTGATCCGCGCCGGCGTGCAGGACCGCGAGATGGTGGAGGCGCTGGGCTACCGCGTGCGGCGGTTGTTCGTCGGCGTGTTCGTTGCCGGCTCGGCGCTCGCGGGGCTGGGCGGCGTGCTGTGGGGCCTGGTGCAGCAGGGCGTCACGCCGCAGATCGGCGGCCAGGTCAACCTGCTGATCTTCATCGTCATCATCATCGGCGGCCTGGGGTCGACGGTGGGCTGCCTGATCGGCGCGCTGCTGGTCGGCTTGGTGGCCAACTACGTGGGCTTCATCGCGCCGAAGGCGGCGCTGTTCTCCAACATCGGGCTGATGGTGGCCATCCTGCTGTGGCGCCCGCAAGGCCTCTACCCGGTGGGGGCCAAGTGATGATCCGCACGCTGCTCTCCCACGACCTGCCGCGCAGCCGCATCCTCGGCGTGCTGCTGCTGGCCTGCCTCGTCGGCCTGGCCGGCGCGCCCTTCATCTTCCCGGGCACGCAGGCGCTGAACGTCGCGGCCAAGATCCTGGTCTTCATCCTGCTGGTGGCCAGCTACGACCTGCTGCTGGGCTACACCGGCATCGTCAGCTTCGCGCACACGATGTTCGTCGGCATCGGCGCCTACGGCATCGCGATCGCATCGGCGCGGCTGGGGTCGGACTGGACGTCGCTCGCCATCGGCTTCATCGTCGCACTGGGTTTGAGCGCCGTGCTGGCGCTGGCCATGGGCCTGGCCAGCCTGCGCGTGAAGGCCATCTTCTTTGCCATGATCACGCTGGCCGTGGCCTCGGCCTTCATGACGCTGGCCTCGCAACTGAGCGACTTCACCGGCGGCGAGGACGGCCTGAACTTCCAGCTGCCGTCAGCGCTGCGCCCATCGACCGAGTTCATGGAAGAGCCGGTACTGGGCGTCATGCTCGACGGCCGGCTGCTGACCTATTACCTGCTCTTCGTCGCCGTCACCGCGTTGATCGCGCTGCTGCTGCGCATCGTCAACTCACCGTTCGGCCGCGTGCTGCAGGCCATCCGCGAGAACGAGTTCCGCGCCGAAGCCATCGGCTACCGCACCGTCGTCTATCGCACCGGCGCCAACGTCATCGCCGCGCTGCTGGCCTGCTGCGGCGGCGCGCTGCTGGCGCTGTGGCTGCGCTACACGGGCCCCGAGACAGCCATGAGCATGGAGATCATGCTGGACCTGCTGCTCATCGTCGTCATCGGCGGCATGGGCACGGTCTACGGCGCCGTCATCGGCAGCGTGCTCTTCATCGTCGCGCAGAACTACCTGCAGGCGCTGCTGAAGTGGGCCGGCGGCCTGGTCGAGGGCGTGCCGGTCCTGAGCACCCTCGTGTCGCCAGACCGCTGGCTGCTGTGGCTGGGCCTGCTGTTCGTGCTGGCGGTCTATCACTTCCCCGGCGGCATCGTCGGGCGGCTGCGACTGGCGGCGTGGACGCGGGGGAGAGCAAGAAAATGAAGTCGCGCTACGTCAACTGCCTGGGCCGCGAGATCCACGTCACCGAGTGGGGTGACGAAGGCGCGTCACCGCTCATCGCCTGGCATGGACTGGCACGCAGCAGCCGCGACTTCGACGACTTCGCCGCCGCGCTCAGCGCCCGATGGCGCGTCATCTGCCCCGACACCCCCGGCCGCGGCCTGTCGCAATGGGCCGTGGATCCGGCGCGCGAATACTGCCTGGAGACCTATGTCGACCAGGCCGAGGCGCTGCTGGACCAGCTGGGCCTGGACAAGGTGCACTGGGTGGGCACGTCCATGGGTGGCGCCATCGGCACGCTGGCGGCGGCCACCAAGCTGCGCGGCCGCATCCGCCGGCTGGTGTTGAACGACAACGGGCCGGAGCTGGCGGCTCCCGCGCTGGCACGCATCAAGACCTACGCCGGTCAGCCGCCGAGCTTTGCGACGGTGAGCGAGCTGGAGGCCTACTTCCGCGAGATCTATGCGAGCTTCGGCCACCTGACCGACGCGCAATGGCGCCACCTGACCGAGACCTCGCTGCGCCGCCTGCCCGATGGCCGCGTGACGACGCATTACGACCCCGCGCTGGCCCAGCAGTTCGAGCACCATCCCGACGACTACCTGCTGTGGGACGCCTGGGACCAGCTGGACCTGCCGGTGCTGTGCCTGCGCGGCGAGGACTCGACGCTGCTGACCGCCGAGACCGCCCAGGCCATGCGCGAGCGCGGGCCCCGCGCGGCGGTCGCAGTGATCCCCGGTTGCGGCCATGCGCCGGCCTTGAACACGCCCGAGCAGATCGGCCTGATCGAACGTTTCCTGTCCGCGGGGCAGACCCCGTGAATGCCCGTAAGCCAGCGTCAGGCCTGAAGGCCTAGAGTCGCGCAGCTAACCCGGAAGTCCATGAGCGAATTCATCCTCGAGACCCAGGATCTGACCAAGGAGTTCAAAGGCTTCACCGCCGTCGACTCGGTCAACCTGCGCGTGCAGCGCGGCCACATCCACGCGCTGCTGGGCCCCAACGGCGCGGGCAAGACCACCTGCTTCAACCTGCTGACCAAATTCCTGACGCCCACGCGCGGGCGCATCGTCTTCGCGGGCACCGACATCACCGGCGAGTCGTCGGCGCAGATCGCGCGCCGCGGCGTCATCCGCAGCTTCCAGATCTCGGCCGTGTTCCCGCACCTCACCGTGCTGGAGAACGTGCGCATCGGCCTGCAGCGATTCACCGGCACAAGCTTTCATTTCTGGAAGGGCCTCACGGGCCTGAAGACGCTGGACGCCAAGGTGTTGTCGCTGCTGGAGCTGGTGGACCTGCGCGACATGGCCCAGCTGAAGGCGGCGGACCTGCCCTATGGCCGCAAGCGGGCGCTGGAAATCGCGACGACGATGGCCATGGAGCCGCAGCTGATGCTGCTGGACGAACCCACGCAAGGCATGGGGCATGAAGACGTGGACCGCGTGACGGCTCTCATCAAGCGCGTGGCCGAGGGGCGCACGGTGCTGATGGTGGAGCACAACATGAAGGTCGTGGCCAGCATCGCCGACCGCATCACGGTACTGGCGCGCGGCGCCGTGCTGGCGGAGGGCGACTACGCCACCGTCTCCAAGCATCCGGCGGTCCTCGAAGCCTACATGGGCACCGAAGCGACCGAGCTGCAGGGAGCCCACTGACATGGCGACGCCCGCACTCGAGATCACCAACCTCAACGCCTGGTACGGCGAAAGCCACATCCTGCACGGCATCAACCTGTCGGTGCAGCCCGGCCAGGTCGTCACGCTGCTAGGCCGCAACGGCGCGGGCCGCACGACGACGCTGCGCGCCATCATGGGCCTGACCGGCACGCGCAAAGGCTCCATCAAGGTCCATGGCGACGAGACCATCGCCCTGTCCACGCATCGCATCGCCAACCTCGGCATCGGCTACTGCCCCGAGGAGCGCGGCATCTTCGCGTCGCTGACGACCGAGGAGAACCTGCGCCTGCCACCGCTGCTGAAGGCCAGGCGCGGCAAGGTCATGAGCGAGGCCGACATCTACGCGATGTTCCCCAACCTCGCGGAGCGCAGGAACAGCCCCGGCACGCGGCTGTCGGGCGGCGAGCAGCAGATGCTGGCCGTGGCGCGCATCCTGCGCACCGGCGCCGACATCCTGCTGCTGGACGAGATCTCCGAAGGCCTGGCGCCCGTCATCGTCCAGGCCCTGGCCCGCATGATCCGCGCGCTGAAAGCGCAAGGCTTCACCATCGTCATGGTGGAGCAGAACTTCCGCTTCGCCGCGCCGCTGGCCGACCACTTCATCGTCATCGAGCACGGCGAAGTCGTGCTGTCCTTCCCCGCAGCCGACCTGCCGGCCCACCAGGCCCAGATGGACGAGCTGCTCAGCGTCTAACCCGCAACCAAGCGGTAATCAACCACTGGAGACCACCATGAAAAAGACCCTCATTGCCGCGACCCTCGCCAGCTGCGGCTTCGCCGCCCACGCGCAGATCTCCGGCGACGTCATCAAGATCGGCTTCCTGACCGACATGTCCAGCGTCTACGCCGACATCGACGGCGCCGGCGGTGTCGAGGCCATCAAGATGGCGATCGCCGACCTGAAGGGCGTGGCCGCGGGCAAGAAGGTCGAGCTGATCTTTGCCGACCACCAGAACAAGGCCGACGTCGCCTCCGCCAAGGCCCGCGAGTGGATGGACACGCAGGGCCTGGACCTGCTGATCGGCGGCACCAACTCCGGCGCCAACCTGGCCATGGCCACGGTGGCCGCCGAGAAGAAGCGGCCCTTCATCTCGATCGGCGCCGGCAGCTCGGCGCTGACGAACGCCAACTGCACGCCCTACACCATCCACTACGCCTACGACACCGTGGCGCTGGCCAACGGCACCGGCGGCGCGGTGACCAAGGCGGGTGGCAAGAACTGGTACTTCCTGACCGCCGACTACGCCTTCGGCGCCGCGCTGCAGGCCGACACCACGGCCGTCGTGCAGAAGAACGGCGGCACGGTGAAGGGCAGCGTCAAGCACCCGTTGAACGCCAGCGACTTCTCCAGCTTCCTGCTGCAGGCCCAAGGCTCGGGCGCGCAGATCCTGGGCCTGGCCAATGCCGGCGGCGACACCATCAACGCGATCAAGGCCGCCAACGAGTTCGGCATCACCAAGGGCATGAAGCTCGCGGGCCTGCTGATGTTCATCAACGACGTGCACTCGCTGGGCCTGAAGACCACGGAAGGCATGTACCTGACCGACTCCTGGTACTGGAACCAGACGCCCGAGGCGCGCGCCTGGAGCCGCCGCTTCTTCGAGAAGATGAAGCGCATGCCGTCGTCGCTGCAGGCGGCGGACTACTCGGCCGTGACGCACTACCTGAAGGCCGTCGAGGCCGGCAAGACCGACGACGCCGACAAGGTCATCGCCAAGATGAAGGAGCTGCCGATCAAGGACTTCTACACCACCGGCACCATCCGCAAGGAAGACGGCCGCGGCATCCACGACATGTTCCTGATGCAGGTCAAGACGGTGAAGGAATCGACCGAGCCCTGGGACTACTACAAGGTCGTGACGCGCATCCCGGGCGAGGAAGCCTTCACCAAGCTCGCCGACTCCAAGTGCCCCTTGGTCAAGAAGTGATCCCCTGAGAAAGCGCGATGACTGAGCTTTTTGGTATTCCCCTGCCGGCCCTGCTGGGCCAGCTGCTGCTCGGCCTGGTGAACGGCTCGTTCTACGCGATGCTGTCCCTGGGCCTGGCCGTCATCTTCGGCATGCTCAACATCATCAACTTCGCCCATGGGGCGCTGTACATGATGGGGGCCTTCTTCGCCTGGATGGGGCTGGAATACCTGGGCCTGAACTACTGGGTCATGCTCGGTCTCGCGCCGCTCGCGGTCGGCGTCATCGGCATCGTCATCGAACGCACGATGCTGCAGTGGCTCTACAAGCTGGACCACCTCTACGGCTTGCTGCTGACCTTCGGCATCACGCTGGTCATCGAGGGCGTGTTCCGCTCGGTCTACGGCGTGTCCGGCCAGCCTTATCAAGTGCCGGACGCGCTGCAGGGTGCCACCAACCTGGGCTTCATGATCCTGCCCAACTACCGCGGCTGGGTCGTCGTTGCGTCGCTGGTGGTGTGCTTCGCGGTGTGGGCGCTGATCGAGAAGACGTCGCTGGGCGCCAAGCTGCGCGCCGGCACCGAGAACCCCAAGCTCGTGCAGGCCTTCGGCATCAACGTGCCCATGATGGTCACGCTGACCTACGCGGGCGGCGTGGCGCTGGCGGCGTTCGCGGGGGTGCTCGCCGCGCCCATCCTGCAGGTGTCGGCGCTGATGGGGTCCAACCTCATCATCGTGGTGTTCGCCGTCGTCGTCATCGGCGGCATGGGCTCCATCCTCGGCTCCATCCTGACCGGCCTCGGGCTGGGCATCGTCGAGGGGCTGACCAAGGTGGTCTATCCCGAGGCGTCCAACACGGTCGTCTTCGTCGTCATGGCCATCGTCCTCCTGGTGCGCCCGGCTGGCTTGTTCGGAAAAGAGAAATGAACAAGAAGCTCATCGGCTACGCCGCGCTCTTCGTTGGCATCGCGCTGCTGCCCACCTTGGGCGCCTATCCCGTCTTCGTCATGAAGGTGCTGTGCTACGCGCTGTTCGCGTGCGCCTTCAACCTGCTGGTGGGCTTCACGGGCCTGCTGTCGTTCGGCCATGCGGCCTTCCTGGGCACCGCGGCCTATGTGACCGGCCACGCGCTGAAGGTCTGGGGCCTGCCGACGCCGGTGGGGCTGCTCGCAGGCGCGCTGGGCGCGGCCGGTGTGGGCCTGCTGTTCGGCCTGCTGGCCATCCGCCGCTCGGGCATCTACTTCTCGATGATCACGCTGGCGCTGGCGCAGATGCTGTACTTCTTCTTCCTGCAGGCGCCGTTCACCGGCGGGGAAGACGGCCTGCAGTCCGTGCCGCGCGGCAGCTTCCTGGGCCTGCACCTGGAGAACGACCTGACGCTGTTCTACGTCGTGCTGGGCATCTTCATCGCCGCCTTCTGGCTGATCTACCGCATCGTCCACTCGCCGTTCGGCCAGGTGCTGACGTCCATCCGCGAGAACGAGGCGCGCGCCACCTCGCTGGGCTACGACACGGCGCAGTTCAAGCTGCTGGCCTTCGTGCTGTCCGCGGGCCTCGCGGGCCTGGCGGGCGCCACCAAGACACTGGTGCTGGGCTTCGCGACGCTGACCGACGCGATCTGGACCACCTCCGGCCTGGTCATCCTGATGACGCTGGTGGGTGGCATGGGCACGCTGGTGGGCCCCATGGTCGGCGCGCTGGTCATCATCGCGCTGGAGAACAAGATCGGCGACTTCGGCAACTGGCTGGGCGAGCTGACGGGCGTGGCCTGGTTCAACAGCCTGGGCGAATCGGTCAGCCTGGTCACCGGGCTGATCTTCATCGTCTGCGTGCTGGCCTTCCGGCGCGGGCTGGTGGGCGAGGCGATGGCGCTGCTGGAACGCAAGCGCAGCTGATCACGCCCCGCCGCCCAGCTGGGCGGCAATCACCTCGGCCGAGATGAAGTCCGGCCGGTTCAGCCGCTCCCGCCACCAGCTCAATGCCGGCCCGTTGTCCGCCGTGCGCCAGGCCAGGTGGAAGCGCTGCGGCGGCCGCGCCTCGTCCAGGCTCTTGCAGCGCAGCCGGCCCGCGTCCAGGTGCGGCTGCGCGATGCAGCGCGGCAGGTGGCCGCAGCCCAGGCCGGCGAGCTGGGCCTGCAGCTTGGCGTCCAGGTCGGGCACGCTCAGCGCCGGCTGGCCGGCCGCCACGTTGAGGCTGCGCGCCGGCAGGCGGTGCGAGCTGTCGGCCATGCTGACGACGCGGTGCGGCTGGATCTGCTCCCAGGTCAGCGGCTCGGGCGCGTCCGCCAGCGGGTGACCCGGCGCCACGCAGAAGGCCACCTCCAGCTCACCCAGCGGCCGCACCGACAGGCCCACGCCGGCCGGCGGCTCGCCCACCGCGCCCACGGCCAAGTCGGCCCGGCGCGTGACGAGCGCATCCCAGCAGCCGCCCAGCACCTCGCGGCTGAAGCGCAGCTCCGTCTCGGGGTGGTCGCTGGCAAAACGCGCCGCCTCCGGCACCAGCAGCGCGAACGGGACGGTCACATCCACCGCGATGCGCAGCGTCGTCTCCCAGCCGCGCTCCATGCGCAGCGCACGCACCTCCAGCGCCTGGGCCGCGCGCAGCAGCTGGCGGCCGTCGTCGACCATCAGCCGGCCGGTCGGCGTCAGCACGGCGCGGTGGCCGCTGCGGTCGAACAGCGTCACGCCCAGGTCGGACTCCAGCTTCTGCACCTGGTAGCTGATCGCCGAGCTGACGCGGTGCAACTCCTCGGCGGCCGCCGCAAAGCTGCCGCGGCGGTCGATGGCGTCCAGCACCAGCAGCACTTCCAGGCTCAGTTTCATTGGTCAGATTATTTGATCAAGTCGATGAGAAAGCATCGCTATCTTCGCTGAGGCGGCCTACCTAGAGTAGCGGCACGCCTGAGGAATTTCCGAGGGCAGCTGGCAGTTCAATTTTTTGACCAACTTCAGGAGACCACCATGCCCATCGCCACCGCCCAACCCGCCAAGTCCCTGCTGAACCCGACCGACCACGCGCTGATCCTGATCGATCACCAGTCGCAGATGGCCTTCGCCACCCACTCCATCGACGCCACGCTGCTGCGCAACAACGCCGGCCTGGTGGCCCACGCCGCGGCCGCGTTCAAGGTGCCCACGATCCTGACGACGGTGGCCGAGAAAAGCTTCTCGGGCCCGATGTTCGATGAGATCAAGGCCGCCTTCCCCGGCCAGGCCGCCATCGACCGCACGTCCATGAACACCTGGGAAGACGTCAACGTCATCCAGGAAGTGAACCGCATCGGCAAAGGCCGCATCGTCTTCGCGGGCCTGTGGACCTCGGTCTGCATCGTCGGCCCGGTGCTGTCGGCGCTGGACCAGGGCTTCGAGGCCTACGTCGTCGCCGACGCCTCCGGCGACGTGTCCGCCGAGGCGCATGAGCGGGCCATGCAACGCATGATCCAGGCCGGCGCCCGCCCGATCACGTCGGTGCAATACCTGCTGGAGCTGCAGCGCGACTGGGCCCGCACCGAGACCTACGAGCAGACCACCGGCATCGCCAAGAAGCTGGGCGGCGCCTATGGCCTGGGCATCACCTATGCGCAGACCATGTTTGGCGGCCACGAAGGCTGAAGGACGGACCACCCCCTACCGGCTTCGCCGGCCCTCAAGGGGGCGAGCCCGCAGGACCGGCAAAGCCGGATCCTCGGGCTCCGCTGGAGGGGCCTGCGCCCAGCGCTGCTGGGCGGCCGTATGCACGTAACCCTGGAGTTGGCCATGAAGGTCTACCTCTTGTCCCTCGGTGCCGGCCTGCTGGTCGGCGTCATCTACGGGCTGCTGGGCGTGCGCTCGCCGGCGCCGCCGGTCATCGCGCTGCTGGGTCTGCTCGGTATCCTGGCCGGCGAGCAAGCCGCGCCGCTGGCCAAGCGGCTGATCCAAGGCCCATCCATCCACGCCACCCGGGAGTGAGCCCATGCCCGCCGACCTGATCTTCGTCAACGGCCGCTTCACGACGCTGGACCGCGCCCATCCCAACCCCGAGGCCGTGGCCATCAGCGACGGCGTCTTCAGCGCCATCGGTGACCGCGCCGACGTGATGCGCCAGGCCGGCCCGGCCACCCGCGTCGTCGACCTGCAAGGCCACCGCGCCATCCCCGGCCTGAACGACAGCCACCTGCACCTGATCCGCGGCGGGCTGAACTACAACCTGGAGCTGCGCTGGGAAGGCGTGCCGTCGCTGGCCGACGCGCTGGCCATGCTCAAGGCCCAGGCGCAGCGCACACCCCACCCGCACTGGGTGCGCGTGGTGGGTGGCTGGACCGAGTTCCAGTTCGCCGAACGCCGCATGCCCACGCTGGCCGAGATCAACGCCGCAGCACCCGACACGCCGGTCTTCATCCTGCACCTGTACGACCGCGCGTTGCTCAACGCGGCCGCGCTGCGCGCCGTGGGCTACACGCGCGACACGCCCAACCCGCCGGGGGGCGAGATCCAGCGCGACGCGGCCGGCAACCCCACGGGGATGCTGATCGCCCGGCCCAACGCGATGCTGCTGTACGCGACGCTGGCCAAGGGCCCCAAGCTGGAACCGGAGGCGCAGATCAATTCCACGCGCCGCTTCATGCGCGAGCTGAACCGCCTGGGCGTGACCAGCGCCATCGACGCCGGCGGCGGCTTCCAGAACTACCCCGACGACTACCAGATCATCCAGAAGCTCGCCGACGACGGCCAGCTCACCGTGCGCATCGCCTACAACCTGTTCACGCAGCGCAAGGGGCTGGAGCTGGACGACTTCAAGAGCTGGACTTCACAGGTCAGCCCGGGGCAGGGCAGCGACTTCCTGCGCCACAACGGCGCCGGCGAGATGCTGGTGTTCTCGGCCGCAGACTTCGAGGACTTCCTCGAACCCCGGCCCGAGCTCGCGCCCGACATGGAAGGCCAGCTGGAGGCCGTCGTGCGCCACCTCGTCGAGCACCGCTGGCCGTTCCGGCTGCACGCCACCTACGACGAGTCCATCAGCCGCATGCTGGACGTGTTCGAGAAGGTGAACCGCGACATCCCGTTCGACGGCCTGCACTGGATGTTCGACCACGCCGAGACCATCAGCCCGCGCAACATCGAGCGGGTCAAGGCCCTCGACGGCGGCATCGCCATCCAGCACCGCATGGCCTTCCAGGGCGAGTACTTCGTCGAGCGCTACGGCGCCCAGGCCGCCGAGCAGACGCCACCCGTGGCGCGCATGCTGGAGATGGGCGTGCCGGTGGGCGGCGGCACCGACGCGACCCGCGTGGCCAGCTACAACCCGTGGACGGCCCTCTCCTGGCTGGTCACCGGCCGCACGGTCGGCGGGCTGACGCTTTACCCCGGCGCGCAGCGCCTGTCACGAGAGGCCGCGCTGGAACTGTGGACGGCCGGCAGCGCCTGGTTCTCCAGCGAGCAGGGCAGGAAGGGGCGCCTGCAAGTGGGCCAGCTGGCCGATCTCGCCGTGCTGTCGGCCGACTACCTGCGCGTGCCGGAGGACGAGATCGCCGGCATCGAATCCGTGCTGACCGTCGTGGGCGGGCGCATCGTGCATGCGGCAGATCGGTTCCGCGACCTCGACCCGCCCGCGCTGCCCGTGCTGCCGAGCTGGTCGCCGGTCGCCACCGTGCCCGGCCACTACCGCCGGCTGAAGTCGGTCAGTGCCGACTGCCTGTGCGCCAGCGCCTGCGGCGTGCACGCCCATGCCCACGGCGCGGCACTGGCCCGAGAGACGCCCGCCCGCGACGTGCGCGGCTTCTGGGGCGCGCTGGGCTGCAGCTGCTTCGCGTTCTGATCATGGCGCTCTCACCCAGTCGCGCCACCCCGCTGCTCGCCGCCGTGGCCGGCTATGTCGACACGCTGGGCTTCGTCGCGCTGTTCGGCCTGTTCACGGCCCACGTCACCGGCAACTTCGTGCTGATCGGCGCCGAGCTGGCCCGCCCCGGCCATGGCGTGCTGCTCAAGCTGCTGGCCTTTCCGGCCTTTGTCGGCGCGGTGGTGCTGGCGCGGCTGATCGCGCTGGCCTGCGAGAAGCGCCAGCGCTCGTCCCAGCCCTGGCTGCTGGGCGCGCAAGCCCTGCTGCTGGCCGCCTTCATGGCCGCAGGCCTGGCGGCGGCCCCGGTGCTGCAGGCCGACGCGCCCTGGGTGCTGTTCGCCGGCTGCCTGGGCGCCGCAGCCATGGGCGTGCAGAACGCCACCGGCCGCCTGCCGCTGGCCAAGCTGACACCGCACACCGTCATGACGGGCAACGTGACCCAGCTCGTCATCGACGGCACCGACGCCCTGCTGGGCCGCGCCGAGCCCGGCACGCGCGAGCGGCTGCGCAAGCTGCTCTGGCCGGTGCTTGCCTTTGGCGCCGGCGCCGTGGCCGGGGCCGCGGCGTTCATGCAGATCGGCTTCCTGGCGCTGACGCCGGCCGTGCTCGTGGTCACGTGGCTCGCGGTGGTGCGGATCGATGTGCAGGAAGCTGCGCGGCAGGGCGCCGCCTGAACACCAGCACGTTGCCGGCCATCACCAGCAGCAGCCCCAGCAACGCTGGCGCCGTCCACACATAACCCTCCACCCAGGCCGACACGTTCAGCGCGACGACCGGGAACAGCACCGTGCTGTACGCGGCCCGCTCCGGGCCCAGCCGGCCCACCAGCGTCAGGTAGGCCGTGAAGCCGATGACCGAGCCGGGAATCGCCAGGTACAGCAGCGCGCCGACGTAGCGGGCGCTCGCATCGAACACCAACGGCACGCCGGCGACGAGCGCGTACGCCGTCAGGATGGCCGTGCCGACCGCCATGCCCCAGGCGTTGGTCTGCACCGGCTTGAGCCCCTGGCCCTGCAGCGCGGCCGACAGCAGGTTGCCAGTGGAGAAGCACAGCGTGCCGCCCAGCGCCCAGGCCAGCCCCGCCAGCGTCGCGTGGCCGCCACTGATCTCGGGCCAGAACAGCAGCACCAGCCCGGCCAGGCCCAGCGCGCCACCGGCCAGCACCTGCGGCGCGACGGTGCGGCCGTGCACCACGCGCGCCAGCAGCGCGTTCCACAGCGCCGCGCTGGAGAACACCACGGCCACCAGGCCGCTGGCCACCGTCTGGCTGGCGTTCAGGAAGCAGACGAAGTTCAGGCAGAACAGGCACAGCCCCTGCGCCAGCACCCAGCCCAGCGCCTTGCCGCGCGGCACGACCAGCTGGCGCCGCCAGATGAGCCAGGCGAACAGCACCAGCGCCGCCAGGCCGAAGCGGTAGGCGATGGACAGCGCGATGGGCACGCTCCCCAGCTGCCACTTCAGGGCGATCCACGTCGTGCCCCAGATGAGCACGACCAGCACGTACAGAAATGCATTCATGCCGCCAGCATGGCGGCCCGGGCCGCGGCGTGATTGCACATTCCTGCGCATCGTCGACCCCGCGCCGGCACGGAAAAGGCCTGCGGCCCTAGCATGGCTGCATGGCCAACCTGACCGCCGACGCCGTCGCGCACCAGCCCGTCTTTGACGTGCTGGGCCGCTCCAGCGCGCGCCGCGAGCGCGAGCTGGCGCTGGCCGACGGCCTGCGCCTGGTGCAGTGGTGCAACCACGGCGGCCGCATGGACTACCAGCGGCCGGGCCACCACACGCTGTCGGTCTATCTGCAGGGCGGCCACGACACTCACCTGATCGAGACGCCGCGCGAGACCGGCCACCCGGGCTGCCACTGCATCCTGCCCGCCGAGCACGAGTCGCGCTGGAACGTGGCGGGGCCGCTGCGCTTCGTGCACCTGTACCTGTCTGCCGACGCCTGGGCCGACCGCGTCGTGCGGCTGCTGGACGCCGAGCCGCGCGCCATCACGCTGGCGCAGCGCATCTTTGGCGAGGACGCGACGCTGGCCACCTGGGCCCAGGGCGTTGCTGCGCGGGACTGGCAGGACCCGGCCGAGCAGCTGCGCATCGATGCGCTGAGCCAGGCCGCGCTGGACCACCTGGTGCTGCAGGCCGCGCAGCCGCGGCAGCGCCAGCGGGCGGAACGCGCGGCCGGCGGCCTGTCCGGCGCGGCGCGGCGGCGCGTGCTGGAATTTGTCGACGCCCACCTGGACAGCGCCGACCTCAGCCTGCCGCGGCTGGCCGCCCAGGCGCATCTGTCGGAATTCCACTTCGCGCGCATGTTCCGCGTCTCCATGGGCTGCACGATGCACGACTGGGTGGCCGCGCGCCGCCTGGACCGCGCCCGCGCACTGCTGCGCCAGACCGCGCTGCCGCTGGCCGATGTCGCTGCCGCCTGCGGCTATGCCGGCGCGAGCCACCTCAGCCGGCACGTCAAGGCCGCCACCGGCGCCACGCCCGGGCAGCTACGCAACGCGCTGGGTGCGTGACTGCTGACAACACGCCGTCACCATTCACTTGCGAGTTAGGGGGCGCGCTCGGCGGCGATGTCGCTCACTATCTGGTCATGTGCCTGTCCGCCCGCTTCAAGTTCACCGCCACGCTGATCGTGTCGGTGCTGGGCTTCGTCATGACGCTGGACGTACCCGACGGCAGCGTGCTCGACGAGCCGCTGGCCATGCAGACGCCGCAGCGCTGACACCGCCGTCGCGCCTCCCCAACTTGGGGAATTTCACCTCCCGAATCCTGCCCTGAGCCTCCCTACACTCGCCGCGCACTCAGCGGAGAAACGGGATGGCATCCAGGCTTGTTCAAGGCGCGATCGCGGCCGTGGTCGTGGCGGGGGCGGCAGCTGCCGGCTGGTGGGCCACCCACCGCACGCCGGCCATGCCCAGCAGCGCGGAAATCGGCGCCGAAGAGGCGGCCTTCTCCTTCAGCGAGTGCAAGGCGCGGCTGCTGGACGGCTCGCCGGCGATCGCCGTCATGTTCACGCAGGCGCTGGACCGCAAGCAGGACTTCGGCGCGCTGCTGGCCGCCGCGGAAGGCACGGCCGGCAAGAAGGCCGACCCTGACGACCCCAGCAGCAAGGCCGCCCCCGCCGACCCGGCGAGCTTCAAACCGCTGGCCGCCCGCTGGGTGCTGGGCGACAACCCGCGCGTGCTCTACCTGCCCTTCGTGACGCCGGACCGCGCCTACCGCATCACGATGAATGCGGGCCTGGCCTCGCACTCCGGCAACAAGCTGGCCACCGCGCAGACCTGCGAAGCCGCCAGCGAGGCCATGCCGCCGAGCTTCTACTTCGCCAGCAAGGGCCTGGTGCTGCCCGCCGGCCAGAACGGCGGCCTGCCGGTGGTCAGCATCAACACGCCCGAGGTGGACGTCCAATTCCTGCGCGTGAAGCCGGCGTCGCTGCCGGCCTTTCTGGAGCAGGTGGGTGGCCGGCGTGATCGCACGGGTCGCAGCAGCACCGACGAAGAAGGCGACTACTACTACGACGGCTACGGCGACAACCAGCGTCGGTTGAAAGGCACCGTGGGCGGCTGGGCGCTGGACGAACTGCGGGCGATGACCGACAGCGTCTACATCACGCGCTTCAAGACCGACGACCGCGCCAACCGCCGCAACGTCAGCTTCCTGCCGGTCGAGAAGATCAAGGAACTGCAGGAACCGGGCATCTACATCGCGGTCATGAGCCAGCCCGGCCGCTTCGGCTGGGATTACCAGGTCACGCACTACTACGTGACCGACATCGGCCTGCACCTGCGCCGCCACGCCGCGCAGCTGGACGTGTTCACGACGTCACTCAAGAGCGGCAAGGCGCAGTCCGGCATCGAGCTGAGCCTCGTCGACGAGGCCGGCAAGGCGCTGGCCCAGGCGCAGACCGACGGCGACGGCCACGCCGTGTTCACCGGCCGCAGCGACAAGGCGCGCGCCGTGCTGGCCAAGAAGGGCAGCGAGATGTCCATGCTGTCGCTGCGCGACGCGGCGCTGGACCTGTCCGAGTTCGACGCGACGGGCCACCCGTCGCGCAGCAACAAGCTCTTTGTCTATTCGGGCCGCGACCTGTACCGGCCGGGCGAGGCCTTCCAGGTCTCCGTGCTGTCGCGCGACGCCGACGGCCGCCTGCCGGCCAAAGTGCTGCCGCTGACGCTGACCGTCAAGAAGCCCGACGGCAGCAAGCTGGTCGAGACGCTGGTGCAACCGCACAAGACCGGCCAGGGCTATTTCCAGCAGGCCATCACGCTGCCCGCCGACGCGCCCACCGGCGGCTGGACCGTCCAGGCCCGCATCGACCCCGCCGCCAAGCAGCCGGATGCACAGTGGGCGTTCAAGGTCGAGGAGTTCCTGCCCGAGCGCATGAAGCTCACGCTGACCGCGCCCGACGCGCCGCTGCTGGGCGAGGTCAACCTGCCCGTGCACGTGCAGGGCGATTACCTCTACGGCGCCCCCGCCGCCGGCAACCGGCTGCAGGCCACCGTGTCCAGCGAACGGCTGACCAACCCGCTGGCGCAAAAGCTGCCGGGCTTCATCTTTGGCGACTTTGCCGACGACAAGGCCAAGGCCCGCGCCGACGTGGCCGACGTGGAGCTGGACGCCGAAGGCAAGGCCGAGGTGGCGCTGACCGCCAACCTGTCCGAGCGCAGCTCGCCCATGCGCGTGCGCGGCGCCTTCAGCCTGCTGGAGTCCGGTGGCCGGCCGGTGGTGCGCAGCATCGAGCGCACCTGGTGGCCGGCGCCGGCACTGGTGGCCATCCGCCCGCTGTTCGACCGCAACGTGGCGCCGGAGGGGGGCCTCGCCGGCTTCGAGGTCGTGCGCGTGGATGCCACCGGCGCCTTCAAGGCCGCCCGCGACCTGAAGCTCACGCTCACCTACGAGGAGCGCCAGTGGTACTGGCGTTATGACGACGGCCGCGGCTGGCACTCCGGCTTCAACACGACGGACGAACTCGTCGAGGCGCGCAGCCTCAAGCTGCCGGCCAAGACCACGGTCAACCTGCCCGTGCGCTGGGGCCGCTACCGGCTGGAGATCGAGGACCCCGAGACGAACGAAACCCTGCGCTACGGCTTCTACGCCGGCTATGGCGCGCAGGACGCCGACGACATCGGCAACCGCCCCGACCGCGTGCAGCTGCAGCTCAAGGGCTCGCCCTTCAAGCCCGGCGACACGGCCAAGCTCAGCATCAAGCCGCCGCACGACGGCGAGGCGGTCGTCACCGTCGAGGGCGACCGCGTGCTGTGGTCCAAGCGCGTCAGCGTGAAGGCCTCGGGCACGGACCTGGACATCCCCGTCAGCGCGGACGCCGCTTGGCAGCGGCAAGACCTGTACGTCACCGTCGCCGCCTTCCGCCCCGGCAGCGAGGGCGACCGCGTGACACCGGCGCGCGCGCTGGGCCTGGTGCACCTGCCGCTGAACCGCGAGGACCGCAAGCTCAAGGTCGCGCTGGAGGCGCCGGCCAAGACCCAGCCGTCCACGCCGCTGCCCATCAAGGTCAAGGTGCCGCAGCTGGCGGGCAAGGCCGCCATCGTCACCGTCTCCGCGGTCGATGTGGGCATCCTGAACATCACCAACTTCAAGACGCCCGACCCGGCCGACTTCTTCTTTGGCAAGCACCGCTACGGCGCCGACATCCTGGACCTGTACGGCCGCCTGATCGAGAAGATGGACGGCAACATCGCGCAGCAGCGCTTCGGCGGCGACGCCGGCAAGCGCGACACGCAGAGCATGCCGCGCAAGGTGCTGCTGGTGGACTTGTTCAGCGGGCCGGTGGTGCTGGACGCCAAGGGCGAGGCCACGATCAACCTGACGCTGCCGGACTTCAACGGCACGCTGCGCCTGATGGCGGTCGTGTCCAGCGCCGACAGCTACGGCGCCACGCAGGCGGACACGGTGGTCGCCGCGCCGCTGGTGGCCGAGCTGTCCATGCCACGCTTCATCGCGCCGGGCGACAAGGCCACCATCGCGCTGGACGTGACCAACCTCAGCGGCGCGCCGCAGGAAGTCAAGGTGGCGCTGTCGGCGACCGGCCCCGTGCGCATCACCGGCACGGCGGACACCCTCAAGCTCGCGGACAAGCAGCGCCAGATCCTGCGCTTCCAGGCCGAGGCGCTGGACGCCTACGGCCTGGCGCCCATCCAGCTGACCGTCAGCGCCGGCGCGCTGCAGCTCAAGCGCGAGGCTGCGCTGCAGGTCCAGCCCGTCACGCCGCTGACGCGCGAGAGCCGCCGCATCCGCCTGGACGCCGGCGCCACGCAGGCCGTCGACAAGGCGCTGCTCGACGCCTACTGGGCCGGCTCGGCCACGCTGGCCCTGAGCGTCTCCAACACGCCGCCCATCGACATCAAGGAGCAGGTCAAGGGCCTCTTGATGTACCCCTACGGCTGCCTGGAGCAGACGACGTCCAGCGCCTACCCGCTGGTCTTCATCGACGACGAGGCCGCCAAGCGCTGGGGCATGACGCCCGTGCCGCGCGAGGAACGCGCCAAGCGGCTGGAAGGCGCCTTCGCCCGCCTGGCCGGCATGCAGCAGGCGCGCGGCGGCTATGGCCTGTGGGCGGCCAGCAGCCCGTACGAGGCCTGGCTCTCCGCCTACGTGACCGGCTTCCTGCAGGACGCGCGCGACGCCGGCTTTGCGGTGCCGGAGGCGCAGCTAAAGAAGTCGCTGGACAACCTGACCGAGCAGTTCCAGCGCAGCCCCGGCCAGCAGACCACGCCGCCCAAGGAGCCACGCCGCAACGACAAGGGCGCCATCGCCGACTACCGCGACGCGGAGCTGCTGCGCATCGCCCACCAGCGCTTCGCCGAGGCCGCGCACGCCGGCTACATGCTGGGCCGAGAGCAGAAGGCGCCGCTGGCCACGCTGCGCACGCTGCACGACCAGTACCGCGGCAATGCGCTGTCGCCGCTGCCGCTGGTGCACCTGTCGCTGGCGCTCAAGGCCATGGGCGACGAGGCCCGCGCAAAGCAGGCCCTGGACGACGCCATGACCCGGGGCTACGGCTACCAGCCTCTCGAGGCCAACAACTACTGGTGGGGCGAATGGCTGGGCGACTACGGCTCCCGCGTGCGCGACAAGGCCCTGGCCTACGCGCTGCTGCTGCGCCACAAGGTGCAGCACGACAAGCGCGAGAACCTGCTGTTCGACCTGAGCGACGACTTCGGCAAGCGCAACTACTACTCCACGCAAGAGCGCCTGGCCTTGTTCCTGGCCGTGCAGGCCGCCACCAATGGCGCCGGCAAGGACGACAGCTGGAAGACCACGCTGACCGTCGGCCCCAAGGCCGACGCCTGGGCCGCCAGCGGTACCGGCCAGCAGAGCCTCACGCTGGCGCAGGTCAAGAGCGGCATCAGCCTGAAGAACGAGGGCAGCAACCCGGTCTACCTCGACGTCACGGCCCAGGGCTACCCGACCAAGCCACTGGCCCCGAGCAGCGACCGCATCTCGGTGGAGCGTGCGATGTTCTCGACGGACGGCAAGCCGGTCTCCATGGCACGGCAGTTCACCACCGGCGAGATGTTCATCGTGCGCCTGCGCGTGAAGGCCAGCCAGACCATCAAGGACGGCCTGGTGGTGGACCGCATCCCGGCCGGCTTCGAGATCGAGAACCTCAACCTCAGCCAGGGCCCGCAGGCGGGCGAGTTCACGGTGGAGGGCACCAACATCGCGCAGGCGAATGCCAACGAACGCATCGTCCACACCGAGTACCGCGACGACCGCTTCGTCGCGGCGGCGCAGCTCGGGCAGCCGCTGGAGCTGTTCTACCTGGTGCGGGCGGTGACGCCGGGCAAGTACGTGGTGCCGGCCACGTTTGCGGAGGATATGTACCGGCCGGAGATCCGCGGCGTGGGCAAGGCCGAGGGAGAGATCACCGTGGTGGACAAGAAGTAGCCCCCGCCGACCGTCAATACCACTGCAAAGGACGCCATGGGCGCCAAGACTTGGATGCTGGTCTCCGGCGATGGCGACATCGCGGCGCAGTTGCGCGCAGCGCCGGCGCTGGACCGCGAGGCGACGGCGGCACTGGCCGCTGCCACCTTCCCGAAGGTGAAGCTGGAGCCCTTGCCCGACGGGACCTTGGGTTGGACCAATCCACCGGACGACGAAGTGTTCGCGGCCCGCCTCGGGGCCGTGACGGTCCTGGCTGCGAGCGACTTCGCGCTGGACCATCCTTCGCAACTGCCCGAATCGTTCCTGCGCGCGTCGAACGCGAGCACCGTCGTCCTGCATGCGATGCACAGCGTCGTCGACTGGTTCGCGTTTGCCGTCTGGAAGGACGGCCAGCTACTGCGTTCGCTGAGCCTGTCGCCCGACAGCGGCGTGCTGGAAGACCTCGGCGAGCGTCTGCCCTTCGAGCAGCCCTATTGGGGCGGCCAGCATGGCGCCGATGACCCGGAAGACATGGAAGCGGGCGAAGCGCCCTATCCCCTGCCGTTCCACCCGCTGGAACTGGGCGAGGCGGCGCTGCGCGAGTTCTTTGGCTATCAGCTGGAGGGCTACGTTGACGCAAACTTGATGGACCCGGAGACCCTGCCTCTGCTGCGCTTCAAGCGGAAGAAGAAACTCTTGGGGCGCTGGTAATGTCGGTTCAAATTCCCCGCAGCTTCATTCACTGATTCACTGATCCAAGAAGGACCACCATGGGTGCCTGGTCACACGAACCCTTTGCCAACGACACCGCCAGCGACTGGGCCTCTGTGTTGATGGACGCGACCAACCTGTCCCACATCGAGGCCACGCTGGACCGCGTGCTCGATGCGTCGGACAGCTACGTGGAGGCGCCCGACGCCGAGGAGGCCGTCGCGGCGGTCGCAGTGGTGGCCCAGTTGCTGGGCCGCAGCCCGCCGATCACCGATGGCCCCGAAGGCTTGCAGGCCTGGATCACCGGCGTGGGCGTGCGGCCGTCGGCCGCGCTGCTGGACAAGGCGCGCCGCGTGGCCGACCGCGTGGTGGCGGAAGATTCCGAACTGGCCGAGCTGTGGGACGACAGCGATTCGGGCGCCGATTGGCGCGCTTCGGTGGCGGCCTTGCGGCAGGCGGTCACGCCGACTTGAAGACGATGCGCGCCCTTCTGGCCTCACTCGCGGGCCTGCTCGTCGGCCATGCCGGCGCCGCACCGTTGCCGGCCCCGGCGCGCGCCGAAGTCGACGCGCTGCTCACCCGCCTGCAATCCTCCGGCTGCGAGTTCAACCGCAACGGCAGCTGGTATGCCGGCGCAGACGCCAAGGCGCATCTGCTGAAAAAGCTGGACTATCTCGAAGGCAAAGACCTGGTGAAGACGGCCGAGCAGTTCATCGCCCGCGGCGCGTCGGGCAGCAGCATGAGCGGCAAGCCGTATCTGGTGCGCTGCGCCGGCAAGGCTCCCGTGGAGAGCGCGCAGTGGCTCACGGCTGAACTGCAGGCCCTGCGGGCCACGCACGCGGCATCAGCGCCGGCGCGATGAGAAGCAGGGCGGCGAAGGCCGCCCCTTGAGCCGCAACCCCGCCTCAGCGCCGCCGACGCATCACCCCCACCAGCAGCAACCCCGCCCCCGCCAGCGCAAAGCTGCCCGGCTCCGGCACGGCCGCGGCGATGTTGTCCAGCGCGAAGCCGCCCGTGGCCGAGAAGCTGACGGACGTCAGCTGGGCCCAGGCGCTGTCGAACGAGACGCTGCCGGCGCTGGCCAGGTCGAAGCTGCGCGACGCCACCTCGATGCCGCCCACCAGGCCCGCCACGACCAGCATGCCCGGGCCGAAGCCGAGGTCATAGGGCGCTAAGTCCAGCGACTGCAGGCCGAAGGTGCCGCCGCCCAGCACGCTCAGCGTGAACGGCGTGGCGTCGAAGCCGCCCACCATCGCGCCGTCGATGGGCAAAAAGCTCGCGGCCGGCCCGCTGATGACGAAGCCCGCCTCGCCATAGCTGGCGACACCGGTGTTGTTGTCGATGTCGATGACGCCGGGGTTGTTGAAGTTGATGAGGCCGGCCTGTGCCGCCCCACCGCTGCAGAGGGTGGCCGCGAGGGCCACGGCGCTGAGGAATCTATTCATGGCTGTTCTCCTGGAGCGGTTCACTTCGCGCCCGGGTTGGGCGTGTTCAGGTAGGGGAAGCCGGGCAGCAGCGTCACCACCGCCTGGTCGACCGCGTCGTGCAGTTCCAGCGACGTGGCGCCCAGCGGCACCACGGCGCGGGTGCAGGCCGGGCCGAACAGCGCACCGCCGTTGTTCAGCCAGCACAGGCCACCCATGACGGCGGCCAGCGACACGTCGACGATGTCGTCCTTGGGCCGGCGGCCGTTGGGGAAGCCGGCCAGGTCGGGCGGGCTGTCGCCGTCACGCAGCGTGCCGACGATGCCCAGCCGGTTCTGCATCGCGAACGGCCGCGCGGGGATGGCCGTGTTCAGGCGCAGCATCTCAGAGCCCACCACGTTGGCCGGCTGGTTGACGCCGGGGATGCCGGTCAGGAAGGTGGTGACCAGGTCGCCGCGCGGCAGGTTCTTGGGCGCCGCGTCGCCGATGGGCAGCACGAGCGACAGCAGCGCCGGCAGCGTCGGGTTGGTCACGTAGTTGATGAACTGGCCATCGCCCGACGGCACGGAGGCATTGAACCTGTCCTTGTCGGGCAGGCCGATGACCACCTCGTTGACCAGCGGCATGCCCAGCCGCGAGATCTGCACCCAGGCACCACCGCCCTTGACGACGTTGTTGTCGCCGCTGGCCGGTGCGGCGTTGACGAGCTGGCTCTGGCGCACGCTGGCCGTCGTCCAGGCGCCGATGACGGTCTCGCTGCCCTGCGTGAGGCAGCTCTTGTGCACCTCCAGCGCCAGCGATGTGACGTTCTTGTCCTGGATGGAGTTGGCCGCCGCGGCGTTGATCAGGCTGCGGTTGGTCAGCACGCTCGCCGGCGCGTTCACCAGGTCGAAGATCGCACCCAGGTTGACCGCGAACGCCTCCTGGCGCTGGCCGACGAACACCTTGGCCGGGAAGGCGCAGCCCGGCAGGCTGACGCTGTAGACGTGCTGCGCGGCGTAGGCCGGGTAGTCGGCGATCGTCTTGGTGCCGATGTTGTCCACCGGCTTGTCGAACAGCGTGCCGCCCGCCGGGTTGGCGATGGGGCTGGCCGTGCCCGTGCGGCGGTCGCCGCGCACGAGCGTGAGGCTGAACTTCTCGTTGACGTTCAGCGCCGCGGCATTGGGCGCGCTGACGGTGCCGGCCTGCGTCAGCGGGATGGGCACCGTCTGGTTGCCGATGGGCAGCGTGATGCCCTTGAGCGTGTTCGTGAACTTGAACTGGAAGGTCAGGTCTTCCTTCGCGTCGCCGTTGTTGTCGACGTGGATCTCGTAGATCGCGTTCGGGTCCAGCTTGAAGTAGTTGGGGCCGCCGTAGGCGTCCTGCAGCGGCAGGTAGTTGGCGATCAGCGTCACGTAGCCGGCCCGGCCGCCCGTGCCGTTGGCGGCCACGCCTTCGTAGCTGTTGAACATGTAGAAGTCGGTACCGTCCACACGCGGCATGCCGCCGATGGACGGCGCCTCGCGGTGGCTGGAGGCGTGGGCGGGCAGGCCGGCCAGGGTGGCGAGGACCGCGGCAGTGATGAGCGCGACGCGGGGTGCGCGGGAAGGCAGGTTCATGGGGAGTCTCCTGTTCGTGGGTGGACCGCAAACAGGTGGATACAACCAGCGCTGCGGCTCATCTCTTACGCAGGCCGCGGCGGCTGGATGCAGGCCGCGCGGCGTTTCCAGGGTTCAGGTGGTGTTCAAGCTAGGGGGGCGCGTCGGCTATCGTGTTCGGCATGCCCAAGCGCATCTCCCGTCGCCGTGCGGAGCTGGCCCTGGCCGGCCTGCTCACCGCCGTCCTGGTGGTGGACGTCGCCTGCCCGCTGCCGCAGCCCACCGCCGACTCGCCCACGCTGACCGTGCTGGCCGCCGACGGCACGCCGCTGCGCGCCTGGCCCGGCGACGACGGCGCGCAGCGCCAGCTGACGACGCCCGAGGCCGTGTCGCCGCGCTACCTGGAAGCGCTGCTGCACTACGAGGACCGCTGGTTCCGCTGGCATCCCGGCGTCAACCCGGTGGCCCTGGCCCGTGCCGCGTGGCAGTGGGCCCGGCACGGACGCATCGTGTCGGGCGGGTCCACGCTGACGATGCAGGTGGCGCGGCTGGTGGATGACAAGGCGACCGGCCGGACCGTGCCCGCCAAGCTGCGCCAGATCGCCCGCGCGCTGCAGCTGGAGCTGCACCTCAGCAAGCACGAGATCCTGGCGCTGTACCTGAACCTCGCGCCCATGGGCGGGCCGCTGGAAGGCGTGGAGACGGCCAGCCGCGCCTACCTGGGCAAGGGCGCCGCAGACCTGTCGCAGGCCGAGGCTGCACTGCTCGTCGCGCTGCCGCAGTCGCCCACCCGGCTGCGCCCGGACCGCGCCGTGGCCGCCGCGCAGGCCGCGCGCGACAAGGTGCTGACGCGCATGCAGACGCTGGGCGTGTGGACGGCCGCCGACGTGGCCGATGCCAAGCTGGAGCGCGTCTTCGCGCCGCCGCTGCGCGCGCGCTGGCTGGCGCCATTGGCGGCCGAGCGGCTGCGCCAGCAGGCCCGCCGCGAGGGCCAGGCCAGCGCCGTCATCCAGACCACGCTGGACGCCGGCCTGCAGGCCCGCCTGGAGCAGCTGCTGACCGACCGCCTGAACACGCTGCCCGACGCCAACTCGATGGCGGCCCTGGTCGTCGACAACCGCACGCTGGAAGTGCGCGGCTATGCCGGCTCGGCGGACTTCAACGACGCCCGCCGTGGCGCGCACGTGGACATGGTGCGCGCCCACCGCTCGCCCGGCTCCACGCTCAAGCCGTTTCTCTACGCGATGGCGCTGGACGAGGGTCTGATCCATTCCGAGAGCCTGCTCATCGACGCGCCGCAGAACTTCGGCGGCTATGCACCGGGCAACTTCCAGGCCGACTTTTCCGGCCCGGTCAGCGTCAGCGAAGCCCTGCAGCGTTCGCTGAACGTGCCGGCCGTGGACCTGCTGGAGCGGCTGGGCCCCGAGCGCTTTGCCGGCCGGCTGCGCCACGCCGGCCTGCGGCTGCGCATGCCGGCCAACGCGGCGCCCAACCTCAGCCTCATCCTGGGCGGCGGCAGCACGTCGCTGGAGGAACTCGTCGGCGCGTACACGGCGCTGGCGCGCGGCGGCCTGGCGGCCCGGCCGCGCCTGACGCCCGGCGAGCCCACGCAGGAAACGCGGCTGATGAGCGAAGGCGCCGCCTTCATCGTGCGCGAGATCCTGGAGAACGGCGGCCGCCCCGGCAGCCCGTTTCGCGAAGGCAACCAGCGCATCGCCTGGAAGACCGGCACGTCGTTCGGCTTTCGCGACGCCTGGGCGCTGGGCGTGACGGACCGCTACACCTTCGGCGTCTGGATCGGCCGGCCCGACGGCACGCCCAACCCCGGCCACTTCGGCGCCAACTCCGCCGCGCCGCTGCTGCGCGACCTGGCCGCCGCGCTGGGCCCCGCCGAGGCACGGCAACAGCTGGCCCCGCGCCACCAGCCCGCCAGCGTCAGCGCCCAGGCCGTCTGCTGGCCGCTGGGCACCGCCGAGGCCGGCACGCCGGCCGGCCAGTGCCTGCAGCGCCGCACCGCCTGGACGCTGGACGGCGCCGTGCCGCCCACGCTTCCCGACCGGCTGCGGCCCGGCGGCCTGCTCGAAGCCGCGTGGACCAGCGGTCAACAACGCGTGCGCCCCGACTGCGCGCCAGAGGCCAGCCGCCATGACATCGCCCGCTGGCCCACGCTGCTGCAGCCCTTCCTGGACCCTGCGCAGCGCGACCCGGTGGACCTGCTGCCCTGGCGGCCCGGCTGCGCGCCGGGCAACCCGCAGGGCGGCGCGCTGCGCATCGTCGGCCTGGAGCCCGGCAGCGTGCTGCGCCCCACACCCGGCCAGACCCAGATCAGCCTGCGCCTGCAGGCCGTGGGCGCCAGCCAGGGGATCACGTGGCTGCTGGACGGCCAGCTGGCCGGCAGCAGCGAGCACGCCGGCGCCGTGCAGGTGCTGACGCTGACGCGCGCCGGCGCCCATGCGCTGACGGCCATGGACGGCCGCGGCCGCTGGGCGCGGCTGGCCTTCGAGGTGCAGGCCATGCCCGCCGCGCGCCCGCGCCGGCCCGACGACATCGCGCAGACCACGACTTCCCGCACGCTTCAAGCCCTCTGACGCACGGCGACCCGCCGGTCTTCGCTAAGCTGACACCACCACGCGCGATGATGCGCAGCTGCCGCATGTCATGCGGCCCCCAAACGATGAATGAGCAGTTGATCTGGATCCTGGCCGCCGCGGTGACCGTCGGCGTCGTTGTCTTCCTGCTGTGGCTGGCCCGCCGGCGCCAGCAGCGTGCGCGCGACGCCGCCGCCCACCGCGAAGCGCAGCGCGTGCTGCTGGAGCAAGCCGAGCATGCGGCGCGCGCCCAGCGCGTGGCCGCCGACATGGGCCAGCCGTCGGCCGATTCGCAGGCGCTGCGCGAGGTCGAAGCCGGGCTCTTCCAGCGCCTGGCCGAACAGCGCGCCGAGGCCGATGCCGTGGAGGCCGGGCGCGCGCGCGTCGAGCACGAGGAAGCCGCCCAGCGCGAAGCCCGCGCCCAGGCCGCCCGCGAGGCCGCTGAGGCCGCCGAAGCTGAGGCCCGCCGGCTGGCCGACGAACGCGCCGAGGCCGAGCGGCAGGAAGCCGAACGCCTGGCCCGCGAGGCGCAAGCCGCCCGCGAAGCGGAGGCCCAGGCCGCCCGGGACGCCGAGGCCGCCGCGGCCGAGGCGCAGCGCCTGGCCGAGGAACGCGCCGAAGCCGACCGGCTGGAAGCCGCGCGACTGGCGGAGGAACGCCTGGCCGCCGAACGGGCGCGTGCCGAGCGAGAGGAAGCCGAGCGCCTGGCCCGCGAGCAGGCCGCCCGCGAAGCCGAAGCACGTGCCGAGGCCGAGGCCGCCGCGCAAGCCGAACAACGCGCCGCCGCCGAACTGCTGGCCCAAGCCGAGCGCCTGGATGCCGAACGCCGCGCCGCCGAGGCTGCGGCCGCAGCCGCAGCAGAGGCTGAAGCCGCCGCCGCGGCGGTTCAGCCCACCCGCGAACTGCGCGCCGACGAGACGCTGGTGCTCGTCGCCGACGACTCCAAGATCGTGCGCGTGAAGATCAGCCGACTGCTGGCCGCCCAGAGCTACCGCGTCGCGCTGGCCGAGAGCGGCGAACAGGCGCTGGAGCTGCTGGCCGCCGAGCGCCCGCACCTGCTGATCACCGACGTCGAGATGCCCGGCATCGACGGCTTCGAGCTGACGCGCCAGGTGCGCGCCGCCGCCGCGACAGCGGCACTGCCGGTCGTCATGATCACGTCGTCCGACGACAAGCAGGACGAGGCCGCCGCGGCCGGCGTCACGCAGCTGCTGGGCAAGCCCTATTCCGAGGAAGCGCTGATCGCGGCCATCGAGCAGGCCCGGCTGGCCGTGCGCGTGCCGGCCTGAGGCGGCGCGGTGCTGCGCCCGGCCGCACGCACCGCCTGACGCCATGATCGAAGACATCCGCTACCTCATCGTCTTCGCCAAGGTGGCCGAGGCGAAGTCCCTCTCGCGCGCCGCGGAGCTGCTCGAGCTGTCGCCCGCGACCGTCAGCGCCCACCTGAGCCGGCTGGAGGCCAACGTCGGGGCGGCGCTGCTGTACCGCAACACCCGCAAGCTGTCGCTGACCAGCGAAGGCGCCGTGCTGCTGGAAACGGCGCGCGCCATGCTGCAGCTGTACGAGGAGGGCCTGATCGACTTCAGGAAACGGGCGATCTCGTCTTCCGCGTCGCTGAAGGTCTCGGCCCCCGCGATCCTGCTGTCCTGTGCCGAGTTCATGCGCACGCTGGGGGGCTTCCTGGCCGAACACCCGGACCTGCGGCTGGAGATCGGCTTCAGCGACCGGCGCCAGGACGTCATCGGCGAGGGGCTGGACATCGCCTTTCGCATCGGTGACCTGCCCGACAGCGCGCTGCGTGCCAAGCCCATCTTTCGCCTGCAGCGTCAGCTGGTCGCGGCCGAATCGCTGCTCGCGCGGCAGGGCCGCCCCGAGCACCCCGGGCAGCTGGCCGACATGCCCTGGATAGGCCTGAGCATGCGCGCCAGCAGCCGGTCCTTCATCAACGCGCAGGGCGAACGCGCGGAAGTCCGCTACACGCCGCGCATCAGCACCGACAGCGTCGAGGCCAGCTACCGGCTGGCCAAGCTGGGGCTGGGCCTGGCCGCGCCGCCGGCCTACCTGTTGCACGCCGACCGGGACGATCCGCCCGTGGCCGTGCTGCCGGGCTGGCGCCTGGACCCGCTGGACGTGCATGCGGTGTGGCCGTCCAACCTGGCCAGCAACGGCATGGCCTACCGGCTCATCAACCGGCTCTACGAGGCGATGACCGAGGTCTAGCGGCCGAGCAGCGGCAGCAGTGCCGACAGCACCAGGCTGGCGCCCATCGCGACGTTGAAGGCCCGCCCACGGGCGGGCGTCGTGAGCCAGCGGGCCACCTGCCGACCGAACACGGCCCACGCGGCCAGGGACAGGTAGCAGACGCCGAAATACACGGCGATGAACAGCTGCAGCACCGCGGGTGTGTCCGGGCGCGCGAACAGCGCCGCGCCGGCGGCGCAGGCGACCCAGGCCTTGGGGTTGAGCCACTGCAGCAGCCAGCCGCGCAGGAACGTGGGCGCGGCGCCGGCCTGGATGCGGTCGCCGACCGGCGCGGTGGCGATCCGGTAGCCCATGTAGACGACGAAGGCCGTGCCCAGGCCGCCCAGCGCGGCCTTCAGCATCGCGTGGCCGTTCATCAGGTCGGCCAGCGCATGGCCCACGAGGGCCAGCAGCGCGGTGAAGCCCAGCGTCGCGCCGGACACGAAGGGCAGCGTGCGCGCGACGCCATGCTGCTGGCCGGCCGCCAGGATGAGCAGGTTGACCGGCCCCGGCGACAGGGACATGGTCAGAGAAACCAGCAGCATGGCAGCGATCACGGCACGACTCGACGTTGTAGCGACCGGCGAGGGCTCGCCCGTCATGCAGTCACCGTAACCAAGGCGTCAGGCGCCGTGAAGCGCAAAACGTCGAAAAGGCGTTTTCGAGGATCTGGGCTTCCCTCGCACGCCCCTGGCTTTGACACTTTGCAGCGGGTTGTTGTCGGGGAGCTGGCGTGTTGAAGAGGTGCAGATGGGTCGCCGGGATCGGCATGAGCGCGGTGCTGCTGGCCTGCGGTGGCGGCGGCGGCGGCGGGGCTGAGCCGGGCCCCAAGCCCGGCGGCGAAAGCCCGCCCGTGGGCGTCGCCGTGCCAGGCCGCTTCATCACCAAGCTCGTCACCGCCGACCGCAGCTGGGTCGCGCTGGCCGAGAAGGCCCAGGACTTCGAGCGCGATGTCGCGCCGGACCGGCAGCTGCTGCTGGCGCCGGACGGCGGACTGACGCCCGGCGTCGCCTACCACCCGCCGGTCGGCTGGTCGCTGATCGACTTCGCGCTGCACCCATCCGGCGAGATCAGCCTCGTGCTGGCCTCCGCCACGCAGTTGCGGCTGGTCCGCTTGCGCCACGGCGGCGAGGTGCTGCGCGACCAGCCCTTCCTCGACCCGCAGGCCGCGACCGACCCCATCATCGACGGCCCGTTCGCGCTGATGGACTCGCAGTCGCTGGTGCCCACCGCGGTCACGCACGACGCGGCAAAGCTGGCCGCGCTGGGGGAGGACGTCGTGCTGGCCTACCGCAGCGGCCGCTTCGCCGTGGTGCTGCACCGCCTGGGCCATGCCGCCGCGACCGGCTTCGTGCCGCGCTGGCGCAGCCTGGCGGAGCCGGGCGTGGAGATCGGCGAGGCGCTGGACACCTCGGCGCTGGAGGGCTTCATGCTCAGCCGCTTCAGCGACGCGGGCCAGCGGCTGTACAGCGTGCTGCACCGCACCGAGGGCCGCGCCGACGTGCAGGGGCTGCGCTGGCTGGGCGACCGCATGGCCGTCGTGGGCCGCGTGCGCACCGTCCGGTCCGCGGACGGCTGGGACGCCTACGTGGCCTTCGTCGCGGACCGCAGCCGCACGCTCAGCCACCAGGTGATCGACGTCGACCAGGGCGAGGTGCTGTTCGACATTGCCAGCCTGGCCGACGGGCAGTTGCTCGCATGCGGCGCGGCGGGCTACACGCAGAACCCGACCGGCGTCAGCATCTCCGAAACGGCCACGCCGCTGCTGATGCGGCTGGATGCCGCCGGCAAGCCAGTGCGGCGCGTGGCCCTGGCCGCCGGCCCGCGGCAGAACCAGCTGCGCAGCCTCGCGGCCTGGCAGGGCGGCTGGCTGATGGCCGGCATGGAGAACGGGCCGGGCACGCACTCCGCGGACGCCGACGCCGGCCTGCTGACGGCCGATGGCCATGTCCGGGAGCGGCGGGACCTGGGGCCGTGAGGCCCGCCGGGCCTAGACCTTGCCCACCGTCCGCTGCACCTCGCGCGCCCAGCGCGGCGCCCACTTCATCAGCGGCTCCATGGCCACCAGCAGCGCGCGCCCCTGGGCGCCGAGCCGGTAGCCGCTGCCCGCGTCGTGCTGAACCAGCAGCGCCTCGCGCAGCTCGGCCAGCCGCTGGTTCAGCACCGACGCCGACAGGTCGCCGCAGGCCGCCTGCAGCGCGCGGAAGTTCAGGCTCGCGTCGTCGGCGCGCAGCTCCCACAAGATGCGCAGCGTCCAGCGGCGCTGGAACAGATCCAGCGCCGCGTTGAGCGCGTCCTTGCCCGAGGCCGGCGCGTCCGCCGCCGCGATGGCGGCCAGGCGTTTTGTCGTCATGCTTTGATTTTAGAAGCAAGTCCAGCTAGAGTCCGCTCACCGCAACGCTTCTGATTTCGAAGCATGAACAACATCCCCACCCCCACCCCTTCACCCTCTCCCCGCATCGCCCCTCAAGCGCTGCCACTGCCGCCCGACCTGGCCCAGCGCATGAACCGGCTGATCCCGCCCGGCTTCCCACCGCCGCAGATCTTCCTGACCGTGGCCCGCCACGGCGAGCTGTTCAAGGAGATGGTCGACAGCGGCTTGCTCGGGCCCACCGGGCTGGCGGACCGCAAACGCCTGGCGCCCGCGCTGCGCGAGGCCGTCATCCTGCGCACCTGCAGCGCGGCGCGCTGCGACTACGAGTTCAACCTGCACGAGCAGACGATCTCGCAGCGCATGGGCCTCTCGGTGGCGCAGATCGCCGACCTGCGCGAGCCGACGCTCGACGCTGCGCTGTGGACGCCCGGGTTGCTCGCCGTGCTGCGTCTGGTCGACGGCCTGGTGCAGCGGCTGGACGTGGACGATGCGACCTGGGCCGACGTACGGCTGCATTGGGACGAGGCGGCGCTGCTGGAGATCACGCAGCTCGTCGGCCACTACACCGGTGTGGCCATGCTGGCCGCGCTGGCGCGGCCGGCCTTCGACCGGTACCGCTAGGCGACGGGCACGCCGATTGCCGGCTGTCGGTGCATCGGGCTGCGTCGTGTTGATCGCGGCCCGCATCAAGGAGCTGTCATGAGTCTTGGCACCATATTGCTTGTCCTGCTGATCCTGCTGCTGGTCGGCGCCATTCCGGCCTGGCCGCACAGCCGCAGCTGGGGCTATGCGCCCACGGGCGGCATCGGCCTGGTCCTGCTGATCGTCATCGTGCTGTTGCTGATGGGCCGCCTGTAGGGGACCCCACCGGCAGGAGGTGCAGGGCGGCACCTGTTGCCGACAATGCGCGCATGGGCAATGGAATGATTGCCAGCCACGCCGGCCAGCGGCAACGCGGCCGGCGTGCTCGCGCGTTGCTGCGGGCACGCAGCACCGACATCGACATCGACATCGACAGCACACGAGAGGCCTGTTCCCGCCATGGACCAAGACGTTGACCCCTCAACCCCGCTCCAGGGCTCATGCCACTGCGGCGCGGTGCGCCTGACGCTCCCCTCGGCCCCGGAGAAGGCCACGCGATGCAATTGCTCGATGTGCCGCCGCCTGGCCGGCCTGTGGGCCTACTACGAGTTCGGCACGGTGAAGGTGGAAGGGCATCCCGAGCACACGGCCGAGTACGTCTGGGGTGACCGGACGCTGCGCACGATCCGCTGTGCCCATTGCGGCTGCGTGACGCACTGGGAGCCGTTGGTTGCGGAGGCGGGCGCCCGGCACGGCGTGAACCTGAACAACTTCGACCCGCGGCTGCTGGCGCCCGTCCAGGTGCGCCGCTTCGATGGCGCGGACACCTGGACCTTCCTGGACTGAAGCCGCGGCCTGCGCCTAGCGCTTCACGGCGGCCTGCAGCTTGCCAACGAACTCGTTCAACGCCGGCCCGTTGTCTATCCAGCGCACCACCGCGACGACGTCGTTCTCCCAGTCGATGTAGATGATGTTCTGGCCGTTGCCGCGGAAGGTCACGCTGCTTTCGGGTGCTGCCGGCAGCGGCTTGCGGCCGGTGTTCAGGAACCAGTTGCAGTAGCCGTACTCGGCATTCGCCGGCCCCGGCGCGCGGGCCTTGGCGATCCAGTCGCGCGACACGAGTTGCCGGCCGGCCCACTGCCCGTTCTGCAGGAACAGGTAGCCGAAACGCGCCATGTCCCAGGCGTCGATGAACATGCCGCCGCCCCAGTGGCCACCGCCGGAGACGGACTGCACGCGCCGGCCGTCCAGCTCGACCCAGCTGTTGTCGTAGCCGTGCCAGCGCCAGCGTGACGACGCGCCGATGGGGTCCATGACTTCCTCGCGCAGCACCTCGGGCAGCGGCCGGCGCCAGACCTGCAGCGCGGCCAGCGCCAGCAGGTTCACGCGCACGTCGTTGTACTTGTAGTGCGTGCCCGGCTCGTACACCGGCCGGTTGGGCCAGTCCTCGGGCATCTTGCCGACGGGGCGGTCGGCCCAGTCGGGCTTGCCCCACAGCGTGCCCTGCCAGTCGCTGGTCTGGCGCAGCAGGTGCTCCCAGGTGATGGGCGCGTTGTGCGGCGCGGTGAACAGGTCGACGTCGGGCGGCATCGCGTCGGCCACGCGCTCGTCGGTGCTGCGGATCAAGCCCTTCTGCCAGGCCAGCCCGACGACCGTGGACAGGAAGGTCTTGGTGATGCTGTGCGACATGTCCACGCGCCGCGTGTCGCCCCATTCGGCCACGACCTTGCCGCGGCGGATGACGACGCCGTTGGCCGCGGCGCGCTCGCGCGTCGGCCCGATCTGGCCGCCGAAATAGGGCTCGGCCTTGCCGAAGGTCTGGGCCAGCGCCAGCGCTTGGTCGCGCGGCGCCGGGTTCTCGTGCGCCCGCGCGTAGGCGACGGCCTCGGCCAGCCGGGCGGGGTCCAGGCCCATCGCGGCTGGCTCGGCGCGCTGCCAGTCGCCGCGCGGCGGGAAGTAGGCCGGCTCGGCGGCGGCGAGCGTCGAGACGAGGGCGGCGAGAAGGACAAGTCGGCGGGGCAGGCGCATCAGGCCATTGTGTCGGGACGAAAAAAAACCGGCTCAACAGAGCCGGTCATCGACAGGGGAGTCGCTGGGTTCAGTAGCGACCACCACCAAAGCCACCCGTGCCGTAGCCGACGTCGGCACGCTTGGTCGCGGTGTAGCCGGCTGCGCCGTAGCCGCTCGATTCCTTGCTGGCTTCGCGGGGGCGGGCCAGGCTGACGACGATGGAGCGGCCATCGACGGTCATGCCGTGCAGCGCGGAAATGGCCGCCTGGGCGACTTCGGCAGAAGCCATCTCCACAAAGCCGAAGCCCTTGGAGGTGCCGGTTTCGCGGTCCATCATGACCTTGGCGGAGGACACGCTGCCGAACTCGGCAAAGTTGCTTTTCAGGCTGGCGTCGGTCACGGAGTAGGGCAGGTTGCCCACATAAATCTTGCTGCTCATGGACGAGCCTTTCTGGGTAGTGGCACACCGCGGGGATGCGGGTGCGGATCTGCGGATCGGACGACCGCAGCGGTGGGTTGCGTGGACAGGATCTGGCGGGACCAGAACGTCAGCACGCAGGCTGGATCGGCATGCAGGCTTGCAGCCAACCTTGGGTGACAGCGAACAACCGAGCTGCCTCGCGTGAGGCAAACGTGGTGTCGAAGCGGAACACGCGGTGTTGCGTGTCGTTGCCCTGGGCCGGGCGAACCGAGAACGAGGCGCGAAAGCGGCCGCAGTCGGTTAGGTGTGTCGCGGGCGAAACGACGTACTGGCCCATGGCAATGGCGTTGTTTGAAATGTTGTTCAGTCAGGGTTGCGGGCGTGAAGGGCCCGGCGGCAATGCCTTCTTGGGTCGGGTGGCCACTGCTCTGCCCGCCAAAAAGTGTGGAAGGTCGCGGACGGCGACCTGAGGAGTCGGTGGGCAGCTTTTGGAAGCTTGTTCACGCGACACTTGGATTATATCTTTTTATTTATATTCGAACGAATCAATATTTCTTTGGGTTTTAATAACCGCCGCCCAGGCGCCGTGACAGCGCGCCGCCGCGCGCCAGCAGAAAGCTGCGCAGCCTTTGCGCATAACCCGACGTGACGGCCTCACGCACCGAAGGCCGGCCTGCGAGCGCCACGCGCCAGGCCTGCACGCGCGGCAGGCCGTCGAACAAGCCCTCGGGCGGGATGACGTCGAAGTAGCGGAACACCGGGCCGAACACCGCGTCGACGAGACCGAAGCGGCGGCCGGCAAACCACGGGCCTTTGCCCAACACCGCTTCGAGCCGCTCGAAGCGACCGCGCAGCGCCGCATACGCCGCGTCCATCGCCGCCTCATCCGCCGCGCTGTACAGCACGGCGATGCCGCTCAGCACCGCCGAGCCGAATTCCATCCAGGCCCGCTCACGCGCCCGCGCCAGCGCGTCCTCGGGATGCAGGCGCGGCGGCTGCGTCTCGTCCAGGTATTCGCAGATGACGGCGGACTCGAACACCGCCTCGCCGCCCACTTGCAGCACCGGCGTCTTGCCCAGCGGCGACAGGCGCAGGAACCAATCGGGCTTGTCGGCCAGATCGACGTCGATGCGCTGGAAGCCCACGCCCTTCTCCGCCAGCACGACGGCCGCGCGTTGCACGTAGGGGCACAGCGCGTGGCTGACCAGCGTCAGGCCGCTCACGCCGCGCCCCAGGTGAAGCGCGCACTGCGGCGCAACGCGCCGGCACCGTCACCCGCCAGCCACAGCACGACGGACATCGCGGCCAGGAATACCGGGTACTCCCAGCCGCCGCCGGCCGCGGTGAAGACCCAGCCGTTGGGCGCATGCACCCAGGCCGCGCCAAGCAGGATGGGCGACAGCGACAGCGCCACCTGGCGCGGGTAGACGCCCAGCAGCAGCAGGGCGCCGCCCAAGGCTTCGGCCGCGAACACGGCGTAGGCCAGCCCGCCCGGCAGGCCCTGGCCGGCAAAGAACTGCGCCGTGCCCGGCAGCGTGAAGACGAACAGCTTGAGCCCGGCATGCGCCAGGTACATCAGGCCCAGGGACAGCCGCAGCAGCAGCAGGCCCAGAGAGGTCGAGGAGGCCATGGGCATCTCCATGAAGTGGTGGACGCAGCCAATGTAGGTAGGCAAGCCACGCCACAAAATACGCAAATCCGTCAACTCAGATTGCAGCCATGCAATACGAACTCGCCCCCGCCGACCTCGCCCTGGTGCTGGCCCTGCACCGCGCCGGCACGCTGGCCGCGGCCGGCGAGCGGCTGGGCGTCAACGCGTCCACGGTGTTCCGCATGCTGCAGCGGCTGGAGCGCGGCCTGGGGCAGGCGCTGTTCGAGCGCGGCCGGCGCGGCTACACCGCCGGCGAGCTGGCGCGCACGCTCGCCGCCCAGGCCGAGCAGGTGGAAGCCGCGCTGGAGGCCGCCCGCGCCGCGGCCCAGGCCCAGCCGGGCCAGGCGGCCGGCACCGTGCGCATCACGACGACGGACACGCTGCTGCACGGCCTGCTGGCGCCGGCACTGGCCGCGTTGCATCAGGCGCAGCCGCGGCTGCAGTTCGAGCTGCACAGCGGCAACGAACTGGCCAGCCTGACGCGGCGCGATGCCGACATCGCCCTGCGCGCCACCGCCAAGCCGCCGCCGCACCTGATCGGCCGGCGCGTCGGCCCCATCCGCGTGGCCGTCTACGCGGCGCGCCACAGCCCCATCCGGCACTGGGACCAGGTCCAAGCCGGCGAGGCCGCCTGGGTGGCGCCCGACGACGGCCTGCCCGAACACCCGTCGGTGCGCTGGCGCCAGAAGCACTTTCCGGCGCAACAGCCGGCCTTCCGCACCGGCAGCGTGCAGACGGTGGCCGAGCTGGTCGCCCAGGGGCTGGGCGTGGGCGTGCTGCCGCTGTTCCTGGCCGAGCCACGCGCCGAGCTGCGCCGGCTGACCGAGCCGCTGGACGGGGCCGAGACCGACCTCTGGCTGCTGACCCACCCGGAGACCCGCCACCTGCAGCGCGTGCACACCGTCTACAGCCACCTGGCCGCGGCACTGACGCTGGATTGACCCCAATCAACCCCTTGACCTTGCCATCATGGGAAGCTTGAGCATCGCCTCATCACTGAATTCGCGAGGCTCGCAATGAACCCCTCCACCACCTTGAACGACATCACGCTGCAGGTCAGCGGCATGAGCTGCGCGTCCTGCGTCGGCCGCGTCGAGAAGGCCTTGCTGAAGGTGCCCGGCGTCACGGCCGCGTCGGTCAACCTGGCGACGGAGCGCGCCCAGGTGCAGGCGCTGGCCAATGTGCCCGCGGCCGCGCTGACGGCGGCGCTGGACAAGGCCGGCTACCCGGCCAGCGCGGTCGCGCCCGCGGGCTCGCCGGCGGCCGTGGCCAACCCGCCCGCCCTGCCCGGCTGGTGGCCCGTCGCGGCGGGGGCCGTCCTGACGCTGCCCCTGGTGACGCCGATGCTGCTGGGCCTGTTCGGCATCGCTTGGATGCTGCCCGGCTGGCTGCAACTGCTGCTGGCCACGCCCGTGCAGTTCGTGCTGGGCGCGCGCTTCTACCGCGCCGGCTGGGGCGCGCTGCGCGCCGGCAGCGGCAACATGGACCTGCTGGTCGCACTGGGCACGTCGGCGGCCTACGGGCTGTCGGTCTACCTGCTGGCGCGCCACCCGGGCCACACGCACCTGTACTTCGAGGCCTCCGCCGCCGTCATCACGCTGGTGTTGCTGGGCAAGTGGCTGGAGCAGCGCGCCAAGCGCCAGACCACCGACGCCATCCGCGCGCTGAACGCGCTGCGGCCTTCGACGGCCCGCGTGGTGGGCACCGACGGCAGCGAGATCGAGGTGCCGGTCTCGGCCGTGGTGGTGGGCGACCTGGTGGCCGTGCGGCCCGGCGACCGCATCCCGGTGGACGGCGAGATCGTCAGCGGCCGCAGCCATGTGGACGAGTCGCTGATCACCGGCGAGAGCCTGCCGGTGGCCAAGGCGCCGGGCGAGCGCGTGACCGGCGGCGCCATCAATGCCGAAGGCGCGCTGACCGTGCGCACGACGGCCATCGGCGCCGAAACGACGCTGGCCCGCATCATCCGAATGGTCGAGTCCGCCCAGGCGGCCAAGGCGCCCATCCAGCGCGTCGTCGACCGTGTCAGCGCCGTCTTCGTGCCGGTGGTGCTGGCCATCGCGGCGCTGACCTTTGTCGGCTGGCTGCTGCAGGGCGCTGGCGCCGAGCAAGCCCTCATCAACGCGGTGGCCGTGCTGGTCATCGCCTGCCCCTGCGCGCTGGGTTTGGCCACGCCGACCACGCTGATGGCCGGCACCGGCGTGGCGGCGCGGCAAGGCATCCTCATCAAGGACGCCGAGGCGCTGGAGCTGGCGCATGCGGTCACCGTCGTCGCCTTCGACAAGACCGGCACGCTGACGGTGGGCCAGCCGTCCATCGCGGCGCTCGTGCCCGCAGCGGGCATGGACCGCGCCGAGCTGCTGCAGCTGGCCGCCGCGCTGCAGCGCGCCAGCAGCCACCCGCTGGCCGTCGCCGTGCTGGCCCAGGCTCAAGCCGAGGGCCTGGCGACGCTGCCGGTCAGCGACGCCCGCGCGCTGCCGGGCCGGGGCGTGGAGGGCCGTGTGCAGGGCCGGCTGCTGTCGCTGGGCAGCGCGCGGCTGGCGCAGGAGCTGGGCGTGAATCAGGCCGGCCTCGGCGACGAAGCGCAGCGGCTGGAGGCCGAGGGCCACACCGTCTCCTGGCTGATGGCCGAGGGCCGCGCCCTGGGCCTGCTGGCCTTTGGCGACCGCGTCAAGGACACGGCCGCGCAGGCCGTCGCGCAGCTGCAGGCGCGCGGCATCCGCACCGTCATGCTGACGGGCGACAGCCGCGGCGCGGCGGCCGGCGTGGCGCGCACGCTGGGCATCACCGAGGTCCATGCGGAGGTGCTGCCCGGCGACAAGGCGGCCCTGGTGCAGCGCTTGCGCGAAGGCGGCGCGGTGGTGGCCTTCGTCGGCGACGGCCTCAACGACGGGCCGGCGCTGGCGGCCGCGTCGGTGGGCTTTGCGATGGCCGGCGGCGCCGACGTCGCCACCGAGGCGGCCGGCGTCACGCTGATGCGCGGCGACCCGCGCCTGGTGGCCGACGCGCTGGACGTGTCGCGGCGCACCTACGCCAAGATCCGCCAGGGCCTGTTCTGGGCCTTTGCCTACAACGTGGTGGGCATCCCGCTCGCCGCGCTGGGGCTGCTGAGCCCCGTCATCGCCGGCGCGGCCATGGCCTTCAGCAGCGTCAGCGTCGTCGCCAACGCGCTGACGCTCAAGCGCTGGCGCGGCGCCGCCACCGAGGTGCGGCCATGAGCGCGCGCCTGAACATCGGCGAGGCCGCGCGCGCGGCGGGCGTGTCGGCCAAGATGGCTCGCCACTACGAAAGCATCGGCCTGTTCGCGCAGCCGGTGCGCACCGACGCCGGCTACCGCACCTACGGCGAGCGCGAGGTCCACACGCTGCGCTTCATCCGCCACTCGCGCGACCTGGGCTTCTCGCTGGAACAGATCCGCGCGCTGCTGGGCCTGTGGCAAGACCGCGCCCGGCCCAGCCGCGACGTGCAGGCGCTGGCGCAGCGGCACCTGGCGGAACTGGACGCCAAGCTGGCCGAACTGCAGGCGATGAAGGCGACGCTGCAGCAGCTGGTGCACAGCTGCCATGGTGACGACCGGCCCGACTGCCCCATCCTCGACACACTGGAAAGCGGCGGCGTTAACAAAGCCTGAGCACATCCGCGCTATCGTTGGCCATCCTCTCATCACAGCGAGCCTCACGATGCGCCTCGTTCTCCTCGCCGCCCTGGCCCTGACCGCCGCCTCGGCCGGCCACGCCGCCTCCTTCGCCTCGTCCGCCGCGGGCGCCGGCTCGGCCTCGTCGGGCAGCGTGTCCGATTCCTTCAAGGCCTCGTCCGGCAGCAGCGCCGGCGATGACCGCCGCGCCGAGGGCCGCTACCGCGTCACCGAGGTCGCCCAGGCCGAGGCCGGCAAGCTGCGCCTGACGCTGGCGCGCGACGGCGCCGCCAATGCGAACGACACGGTCGAGCTGACGTTGCCGCAGCAGGCGCTGGCCGCGCGCGCCGTCAACGTCGGCGACGAGGTGCAGGCCACGCCCCAGCCCTATGGCACCGCCTTCGCGCATGCCGACACCGGACAGGCCTTCTTCCTCGTGCTGGAAGACACCTGGCACCGCGAGCTGGCCGCGCGCGTCGTCAAGCCTTGAGGCGGGCCGCCGTCGCGGCGGCGCTGCTGGCCGCCGCGGGCGCCGCGCAGGCCGGCCTGCCACCGCGCGGCTGCGACCGGGCCATTCCCATCACCGCCACGCAGCAGGACCACCTGCTGCGCTTTGCCGCCGTCATCCGCCAGGCGCTGGCCGCCTCCGGCGCCCAGGCCGCGCTGATCTCCCGCTCGGGCACGGACCTGTCACGCTTCGGCCTGCGCTACTCGCACGCCGGCGTCGCGCTGGCCGACGGCCTGGACACCCCCTGGGCCGTACGCCAGCTGTACTACGCCTGCGCCGAAGGCGCGCCGCGCCTGTTCGACCAGGGCCTGGCCGGCTTCGTGACGGGCAGCGATGACGCCGATGTGGGCTATGTCAGCGTGCTGCTGCTGCCTGCCGAGGCCGCCGCGCCACTGGCCGCCGTGACGCGCGACAACGGCGTGGCGCTGGGGTTGCTGAACGCGCGCTACAGCGCCAACGCCTACCCCTTCAGCACCAGTTACCAGAACTGCAACCAGTGGGTCGCCGAGCTGCTCGCCGCGGCCGCCACCGGCAGCACGGCGCGCGAGGACGCGCAGGCGTGGCTGAAGGCCGAAGGCTATGCGCCCGAGCCCGTGCATGCGTCGGCCTGGCTGCTGCTGGCCGGCCGCTTCGTGCCCTGGCTGCATTTCGACGACCACCCGGAAGCGCAGCTCAATGCCGGCGCCGTGCAGACCAGCCTACCCACCAGCCTGGAGGCCTTCGCGCTGCAGCGCTGGCCCGCGGCGCGGCGCATCGAGTTCTGCCACGGGCCGCAGGGCGTCGTGCAGCGCGGGGGCGGGGTGGCGCTGGCGGCCGGCTGCGTGCCGCAGCAGGGTGACCACGTGACCGCCTTGAACTGAGGCCAGCGCATGCCCGACGCCACCGCCCGCCAGGTCGCCGACTTCATCGCCCGCTACACGCCGCAGATGGCCGACGCCATCACCGCCTGCCGCCGCAAGCTCTGCGCGCGCGTGCCGCGCGGCTTCGAGTTGGTCTACGACAACGACAACGCGCTGGCCATCGGCTATGCCCATGCGGACCAGGCCGCCGCGGCGCTCGTGTCCATCGCCGGCTACCCGCGCTGGGTGACGCTGTTCTTCCTGTACGGCAAGGACTTGCCCGACCCCGAGGGGCTGCTGGAAGGCGAAGGCGCGCGCGTGCGCAGCATGCGGCTGGCGTCGCCCGACGACCTCGACACGCCGGCGGTGCGTCGGCTGCTGGAGCTGGCGTTGGCGCCACATGCCGCAGACTTTGCCGCGGCGCCGCCGCTGAAGACCGTCGTCAAAGCCCAGTCCGCCCAGCAGCGCGTGCGGCGGCCGACCTGATCGCATCACGACTCGACAGAACTGCGGATGCCAGGCGCGCCGCGCTTGCGCACAGTCCGCCCCCACAAGATCACGTTCTGGGGGCTCAGATGGACGAACTGCTGGACCGGGCCGCCGAGGCGGCCCCCGAGATGGACACCGATGGCGCCGAGCTGCGTGGCTCGTCGTTCGACTACCTGACCTGCGCGGGCACCGACCTGGCGGCCAAGGCACAGGCCTTCCACGCCTGGGCGCAGACAAGGCTGGCGCATGGTGTCTTTCCCTACGCCAAGCGCCTGGGCGGGCGGCCCGGCGCAACGGCCGAGCTGACGCTGCTGGACGGCCAGCGCCACGTGGGGCTGAACTTCTCGTCGCAGGAGTACCTGTCGCTGGCCCGCCACCCCAAGGTGTGCGCGGCCGCGCAGGCGGCGATGGAGCGCTACGGCGTGCACAGCGCCGGCTCGACGGCGCTGGCCGGTAATGTCGAGGAGGCCACGGCGCTGGAGGCCGAGCTGGGCGAGTTGCTGCGCATGCCGGAGGTGCTGCTGTTCCCCACCGGCTGGGCCGCGGGCTTCGGCGCGATCAAGGGCCTGGTGCGCGAGGCCGACCACATCGTCATCGACCAGCTGGCCCACAACTGCCTGCACGAGGGCGCCCGGGCGTCCACGCCCAACGTGCACTTGCACCGCCACCTGGACGTCGACCATGTCGAGCGCCTGCTCAAGCGCGTGCGCCAGCGCGACCCGCACAACGGCATCCTGGTCGTCACCGAGGGCTGCTTCTCGATGGACGCCGACTCGCCCGACTTGAAGCGGCTGCAGGCGCTGGCGCGCGACCACGGCGCGCTGCTGATGGTCGACGTGGCCCACGACCTGGGCTGCCTGGGCACGGGCGGCGGCGGCCAGCTGGCGTTGCAAGGCATGCTGGGCCAGGTGGACCTGGTGATGGGCTCGTTCTCCAAGACCTTCGCGTCCAACGGCGGCTTCGTCGCCAGCCATGACCGCGCGATCAAGGAATACCTGCGCTTCTACGCCGCACCCAACACCTTCTCCAACGCGTTGTCGCCAGTGCAGGTGGCCGTCGTGCGGGCCTGCCTTGCCATCGTGCGCTCCAGCGAGGGCGGCGAGCGGCGCGAGCGGCTGATGCGCGCCATCCTCGGGCTGCGCGGCGCGCTGACCGAGCAGGGCATCACCGTGCTGGGCCACCCGTCACCCATCGTGCCGGTCATGCTGGGCCCGGACGCGCTGGCCCGCGTGGCCTGCCGCGAGATGAGCCAGGCCGGGCTGCTGGCCAACCTGGTCGAGTACCCGGCCGTGTCGCTGAACAGCGCGCGGCTGCGCATGCAGGTGATGGCCGACCACACGCCGGCGCTGGCGCAGACGGCGGCGCGCATCGTGGCCGATTCGCTGCAACGGGCAAGGCTTGTGAGCCCCTCGTCCGAGGCGCAACTCGGCCGGTCCACCTAGGGGCCGGCGCTGGGCCCGTCTGTCGCCTCGGATCAGCCGCGCGACGGAATCTTGAGCCCGCGCTGCACGGCCGGCCGCGCGACGAAGGCCTTCAGCACGCGGCCCACTTCCTTGAAGTCGTCGAAGCCCACGAGGTCACCCGCGCCGTAGAAGCCGACCAGGTTGTTGATCCAGGGGAAGGTGGCGATATCAGCAATGCCGTACTCGTCGTTGACCAGCCACTCGCGGCCCTTCAGGTGGCCGTCCAGCACGCCCAGCAGCCGCTTGGATTCGGCCACGTAGCGGTCACGCGGGCGCTTGTCCTCGTAGTCCTTGCCGGCGAACTTGTGGAAGAAGCCGACCTGGCCAAACATCGGCCCCACGCCGCCCATCTGGAACATCAGCCATTGCAGTGCTTCAAAGCGCAGCGCCGTGTCGGTGGGCAGCAGCTGGCCGGTCTTGCTGGCGATGTAGACCAGGATGGCACCGCTCTCGAACAGCGCCAGCGGCTTCCCGCCCGGCCCGTTGGGGTCGATGATGGCCGGGATCTTGTTGTTCGGGTTCAGCGACAGGAACTCGGGGCTGAGCTGGTCGTTGGTGTCGAAGCGCACCAGATGCGGCTCATAGGGCAGGCCGGTCTCCTCCAGCGCGATCGACGCCTTCACCCCGTTGGGCGTGTTCAGCGAATACAGCTGCAGGCGCTCCGGGTGCTGGGCGGGCCATTTCTTCGTGATGGGGAACTGGCTGAGGTCGGTCATGACGAGGTCCGTGGGGCAGGAGCGCGGACTTTAGGCGCGGCCTGCAAGACCTGCTGCCGCCGAGGGTTTCAGCGCGAACGTGACGACCACAGGCGGCGCGCGCCCATCCACAGCGGCGCGAACAGCGCTGACGCGAGGCGGCCCAGTGCAGCGCCTGCAACGAGATGGCGCCCTGCAGCGCATGGCCGGCGCCGAAGGGCGCCAGTGGCTGGATGTCGGGGTGCACGAGGTTGCAAAGCGAATCGACGTCGATGACGACATTGGCCGCGCAGAAGGCAAGGACGCTCACCTGGCGTGGCGCCAGCGCATGCAGCGCGGCGCCGAGGCCGAAGCGCAAGGGTGTGGTGGGCATGCCGGGCAGCTGCGGTTCACCGCACCCCGGCCGGCTTGCGGGTCGCCTGGCAGAACCGGGCCGTGGCGGCTTTGTCGTCGGGCTCGACGCGCGGCTCGAAATCCGCCAGCGCCGCCGTCACGCGTGCATTGCCGCGGTATTTCTGCCTCAGCCGCGCCAGCTCGGCGTCCGTGCCTGGGCAGCTCTGGCAGACCGACCAGTCGATGTCCTTCTGGCGCTCGGCGTCGAACCCGCGTTCGCCACGCCAGTGGTCGCAGGCGCCGCGCAAATCGACGAAGGTCTGCACCTCCTTGGGCAACGGCGCCGGAGCGCTCCAGCAGGTCAACGAGGCCAGAAGAAGAAGCGCGCCGGCTGACCGGGACGTGTTCATGGCCATCAATACCGCTCGACGTGCACCGACGCCCGCGGCCCGGGCTCGTAGGGGTCGGGCCAGTAGTCCGTCACCTTGGCGATGAGTCCGTCGCGCAGGTCGAAGATCGTCAGCCCCGTCATCGCCGGCGCGCTGCTGATGAAGTTGATCTGCGTCAGCACGCTGGCATCGTCGGCGATGCACTTGAGCACCTCCACCCGCCAGGGCTGGGGCCAGGTCGCGTAGAAGTCCACGTAACCCGCCGCGCTGCGGATGCGCTCGCGGCTCTGCGGCGCCTCGTAGACGAAGTCGGCGTGCAGCAGTCGGGCAAGGCCGGCCCAGTCGCGTGCGTTGGCGAGTTGCCAGTGCTGGTGAACGAGGTCGCGCGTGGCATGGCTCATAGGACGGTCCCCAGCTTAGGCGTAGCTGCCTTCGGGGTCCAGGCGGCTGCGCAGTCGCCTGGCCTTGATGTCGCCCCGCGTGCAGAACTTGCACGGGCAAAACGGCCGCTGGCCCTTGGCCTCCGGATAGAACCGCCAACCCACCGGCGGCAGAGGTCGAACGGCGGTGATCTCAGTCGCCCGGATCGAGCGCGGGATGATGACTTCGTAGCCCAGCAGCCGCTGACTGCGCAGCTCGGCCGCGGCGGCGGCAGCGGTACACGGTCGCTTGTCGGCGTTGTAGCGCCCGGTCCAGACCAGCTCGTCGTCGGGCACGCGAAAGTACACGCCCACCGCGCTGCGGTGCCCACGGCGCGCCAGCTCCCTGACCCATTGATGCGTCAGCAGGAAATCGTCGATGACGGGCATCGCGAAGACACCGTATGTCCGCTGCTCGCTCTGCACATCCAGCAGGCGCCGCTTCGGCAAGGACAGGCCCGACCGCAAGATGGCAGCGGCGTCGCGCTCGTCGGCAACATGAACCAGGGTGACCATGGCAATGGATGGGCGAACCAGGCTGCGCACTATGCCAACAAACCACCACCCCCGCAGCGCGCGAAAATGCTCGCCATGACGACCGCCGCTCCCGCCGCCACGCCTCCGTCGCGGCTTGCGCTCTACCTGCAGCTGATCCGCTGGGACCGCCCCGCCGGCTGGCTGCTGTTGCTGTGGCCCACGCTGTCGGCCCTGTGGATCGCCGCCGACGGCTGGCCGGGCTGGCACCTGCTGGCCGTGTTCACGCTGGGCACGGTGCTGATGCGCTCGGCCGGCTGCTGCGTCAACGACGTGGCCGACCGGGAGTTCGACCGCCACGTGCAGCGCACCGCGCAGCGGCCGGTGACGACGGGCGCCGTGTCGGTGAAGGAGGCGCTGCTGCTGGGCGCCGTGCTGTCGCTGGTGTCCTTCGGTCTGGTGCTGACGACCAACCCGCCGGCGGTCCTGCTGAGCTTCGCGGCGCTGGCCGTGGCCATCGCCTACCCGTTCGCCAAACGCGTGCTGGCCATGCCGCAGGCGGTGCTGGGCATCGCCTTCTCGTTCGGCATCCCGATGGCGTTTGCCGCGGCGCTGGGTGGCACGGAGTGGAACCTGCGCTCGGTGCCGCTGTCGGCCTGGGCGCTGCTGCTGGCCAACCTGTTCTGGGTGCTGGCCTACGACACCGAATACGCGATGGTGGACCGTGACGACGACCTGCGCATCGGCGTGCGCTCGTCGGCCATCGCGCTGGGCCGCTGGGATGTCGCCGGCATCATGGTCTTCTACGCCACCTACCTGGCGATGTGGGCGGGCCTGGGGCTGCGCCTGGGGCTGGGGCGCTGGTTCCTGCTGGGCATCGCGGCCGCGGCGGCTCAGGCGCTGTGGCACTATACGCTGATCCGCCGGCGCCATCGCGCGGGCTGCTTCACGGCCTTCCGCGCCAACCACTGGCTGGGTTTCGCGGTGTTTGCCGGCACGGTGGTCGACCTGGCCTTGCGCTGATGGCCAGCAGGCGCCGCATCCTTGCCCTCGGCGCCGCGGCGCTGACACCGGCCTGGGTGCGTGCCGAGCCCGCGGCGCACACGCTGGTGCTGGCCAACGCCGTCTACCCGCCGCTGGTCAATCCGCAGGGCCATGCCAGCGGCGAAGGCATAGACATAGAGATCGCCCGGGAGGCGCTGCGCCGCGGCGGCTTCGACGGCGCCATCGACGTGCAGTACGTGCCATGGAAGCGCGTGCTCTTCATGCTGGAGCACGGCACCGCCCACTTCACGACGACGGCCAACTTCAGCACCGAGCGTGACCGCTTCCTGCGCTGGAGCACGCCCTACCGCGCCGGCGTGAACTACCACTTCTACACCCGCAAAGGCGCGGGCCTGAAGCTGCAGCAGCTCGAAGACCTGCGCGGCCACCGGCTGGCGGTGAGCGCCGGCTTCATCTACCCCAAGGCGGTGCTGGAAATGGCCGCCGGCCAGGTGGAGTACGGCCGCGACGTGGGTGGCGCCGTGCAACTGGTGGAGCGCGGCCGCGCGGAGGTCGCCATCGTCAGCGCGCTGGCCGGCACCTGGGAGATCCGCCAGCTGGGCGTGGCCGAGGCGCTGGAGCGCCAGCCGCTGGAGCACTTCAATGCCGAGCCGTCCTTCATGGCCTTCGCCAAGGTCAGCCCGCGCGGCGCGGCGGCGCTGGCGGCCATGAACGCGGGCCTGGCCAGCATGCAGCGTGACGGCAGCATCACGCGCATCGAGAAGCGCTACGTGCGCTGACGGCGCGCTACATTCCCGGCGGGCGGCGAAGATCGCCAGTCCGATCAATCAGGGAGTTTTGTCGATGTCGAACCCGATCCGCCACCGCGCCGCGTGGGCCTTGCTGCTGTTGACCCTGCTTGCCGCTTGCGGCGGCGGCGGCGGGCGGGCCGGCACACCGGTGCTGGGGGGCTCGTCGTCATCGGGGTCGTCCGGGTCTTCGGGCTCTTCGGGCTCTTCGGGCTCGTCCGGCAGCGGCTCCAGCAGCGGCAGCCTGTCGCCCGACCCGGCCGGCCCGTCGTCCAGCTTCGCGCAGCAATGTGCAGCCACCAACACGCTGGCCGCCAGCAACCTGCGCACGTCCACGCTGGACAGCGAGAAGAAGTGGCTGCGCGCCTACTTCGACGAGGCCTACCTGTGGCGCGACGAGGTGCCGCGCGTGGACCCCAATGGCGCGGGCTACAGCGTGGCCGACACCTACATCGCGATGGACACCTATTTCGAGGCGCTCAAGACGACGCAGCGCACCGACTCGGGCGCGCTGCGCGATCGCTTCAGCTTCACCTACGCGACGGACAAGTGGAAGGCGCTGGTCGAGAACGCCGTCGAGGCTGGCTACGGCATCGAGTGGAAGCTGACCAACACCACGCCGCCGCGGCAGATCCGCATCGCCTACGTGGAGCCGGGCAGCCCGGCCGATCTGGCCGGCCTGGTGCGCGGTGACCAGCTCGTCAGCGCGGACGGCACCAGCGCCGACGTGGCCGACTCGGCCGGCGTGGATGCACTGAACGCGGCAATGTTCCCGGCGGCCATCAACGCGCCGCACAGCTTCGTCTTCACGCGCACCAGCGGCGCGACGGTCACGCGCAGCCTGACGAGCGCGTCGGTGACCAAGACGCCGGTGCCCATTGCCCGCATCGTCACGACACCGCTGGGCACGCGCGCGGGCTACATGCTGTTCAACGACCACATCGCGCCGGCGGAAGGCCAGCTCATCACGGCGATGCAGGGCTTCCAGGCCCAGGGCGTGCGCGAGCTGGTGCTGGACATGCGCTACAACGGCGGCGGCTATCTCTACATCGCCAGCGAGCTGGCCACCATGATCGCCGGGAGCACGCGCACGGCCGGCCAGGCCTTCGAGACGCTGAAGTACAGCGCCAAGCGCAGCGCCGAGAACGAAGTGACGCCGTTCTACACCCAGTCCTGCATGCTGGTCGGCAACAACTGCACCAGCGTGCAGCCACTGCCGGAGCTGAACCTGACGCGTGTCTACGTGCTGGCGCAGTCGGGCACCTGCTCGGCCAGCGAAGCCGTCGTCAACGGCCTGCGCGGCGTGGGCGTGGACGTGGTGCTGATCGGCGGCAAGACCTGCGGCAAGCCCTATGGCTTCACGGCCAAGGACAACTGCGGCATCAGCTACTTCCCCATCGAGTTCGCGGGCGTCAACGCGCAGGGCTTTGGCGACTATGCGGACGGCTTCGAGCCCAGCCTCAGCGGCAGCGCCGGCACGCGCTTCGTCAAGGGCTGCAGCGTGGCCGACGACACCGGCCACGCGCTGGGCGACCCGGCCGAAGCCATGCTGGCCTCGGCGCTGGGCCACGTGGACATCGGCAGCTGCCCCGTGCTGCCGGGTGCAGCGGCCAGCGTCCGCGCGCAGAGCGCGGCATGGGGCGAAGGCGGCGCCGCGTTGACGCTGAAGCGCCACCCGGCACGCAGCAACCGGCTGCTGGTGCCGCGCTGAGCAGCGGGCGGCGGCGCGATTTTCGGGCCGAGCGCCGGGCCGCGCCCAAGCCGTCCCCTAGGAGGACTGGCCAAGGTATTCCTTGGACGAGGGGCTCAAGGGAAGCGGGCCCGGATCGCGTCCATCCAACCCAGCAGCGCCAGCGTCTCGGCGTGCGGCATGCGCGGGCTCTCGGCGAGACCCTGGCGGATGCAGGCCTGGGCCTCGGCGATCTCGCCCTCGAAGCCGTTGATGACGAACGGCGCCTCGGTGCGCGCCACCGGTGCCTTGCGGGTGACCAGCTCCACGCTTTCAGCCTGCCAGAAGTCCACCGGGAAACGCAGCGCGGCCTTGCTGCCCAGCGCCTCGAAGGCGTTCACCGAGGCCCCGTCGAAGCCGCAGCGGAACTGGGACGTGACGCCGCCGGGGAAATGCAGCGTCGCGGTCACGGCCGCGTCCACGCCGGTGGGCGCCATCTTCGCCTGCACGTCGATGGCGACGAGGTCGGGGCAGACGCCGCCGTTCATCTGCTGCAACACCCAGCGCGTCACGGCCAGGTTGTAGATGCCGATGTCCCACAGCGAACCGCCGGCCAGTGCCGGGTTCCACTGCCGGTGCAGCGGGTCGTAGGTCGACGCGAAGCAGAAGCTGGACTGCATCGCGCGCAGCTCGCCGATCGCGTCGTCGCGCAGCATGCGAGCGGCCAGGTCATAGGCGGGCAGGAAGCGCGTCCACAGCGCCTCCATCAGGAACACGCCGCGCTCACGCGCCAGCTCCACCAGCGCCTGGCCTTCGGCCTGCGTCGTCACCAGCGGCTTCTCGCACAGCACCGGCTTGCCGGCCTGCAGCGCCGCGCGGATGTATTCGCCGTGGTTGGAGTGCGGCGTGGCGATGTAGACGGCGTCGACCGAGGCGTCCGATAGCAGGTCGGCCAGGTCGGTCGTCACGCGGGCGGCCTCACCGCCCTGGGGCCACTGAGCGGCATAGGCCTGGCCCTTGGCGGCATCACGCGCGAACACGACCGCGAGGCGGGCGCCGGGCACCGCCGCCAGCGCGCCGGCAAAGCGGTTGGCGATGCCGCCGGGGCCGATGACGCCCCAGCGGAAAGTCGTTGCGTCGTCATGGGCCATGGCTGAGTGCTTTCACGAGGTCGGATTGCGTGAGGATGCCGACGAGCCGGGCCTGCTCGCCAACGATGGGGATGTGGTGGTGGCCGGTGGCCGAGAACAGTGGCACCAGCTCGGCGATGGCGCGCTCGGCGCTGGCCACGCGCACTTGGCGGCTCATGATCTGGCCGACGACCTCGGGCTTGCTGGAGTGCGTCGTCGGCGAAGGCCGCAGCAGCGTCTGCAGCCGCCCGGCCAGGCCCTCGCGCTGCTCCGCCTCGGCGGCGCGCATGAAGTCGGCGCGCGTGACGATGCCGACGATGCGCTGCACGCGGTCCACCACCGGCAGCGCCTTGATGTGGTGTTGCTGCAGCAGCGCCCAGGCCTCGGCCAGCGGCGTGCCGAACTCGGCCGTGATGACGGGCGTGGACATGATGTCCGCGCAGCGCAGGCCGCCCAGGCGGTTGCGGTAGCTCAGCAGCTCGGCCTCGTGCAGCAGGCCGGCGAGGTCGTCGCGCGGCACGTCCAGCACCTGGTTGTAGCGGGCCAGCACGGCGTCCAGCTCGGCATCACCAAAGCGCGGCGGCGCGACGGTCGCGCCCGCGGCTGCCGCGGCGGGCGGCGGCGCATGCTGGGCATGCGGATAGCGGCGGCCGGTGAGGCTGTTGTAGGCCATGCCGGCCAGCACCAGCAGCAGCGAGTTCAGCGCCACGGGCACCAGCGCGAACTGCCAGTCGTGGGTCGCCGTCAGCACCATCAGCAGGCCCGCCGCGCCGCCGGGCGGGTGCAGGCAGCGCAGCGTGAACATCATGCCGATGGCCAGCGCCACGGCGACGGCGGCCAGCGCCAGCGGCGGCAGCGGCAGCCAGTGCATGCAGGCGATGCCGACCAGCGCCGACACCGTGTTGCCGCCGACGACGGCCCACGGCTGGGCCAGCGGGCTGGCGGGCAGCCCGAACACCAGCACGGCGCTGGCGCCCAGCGGCGCGACCAGCCAGGGGCCGGCAGGGCCCATCGTCAAGCGGCTCAGCAGGCCGGCCAGCAGCACGCCCAGGCAGGCGCCCAGCACCACGCGCAGGCGCTCGCGCGCGTCGACATTCAGCGGCGCGGGCCGCAGCGCATGCAGCAAGCCCAAGGCCCGCTCAGACAGGTTGGCAGAGGACATGGTCGGCAAGGGCGCACCGGGGCAACAGGCACCCGGTGCGGGCGCCGATTGTGCGACCGCGCGCGGTACGCGCGGTTTCAGGATCGCGCTACCAGCGCGACCTCAGCCAGCCAGTCCCGGCGATCAGGCCCTGCCGAGCAACCCGCTCATCTGCACCTTCAGCACCTGGGCCTGGGCGCGGCGCTCCTTGGTCGCGGCGCGCTGGTAGGCGACCTCGGCTTTCTCGCGCAGCGCCACGGCGCGCTCCAGCGCCTCCTGGTAGCGCTCCACCGTGTAGGTGTTCTCGGTGCCGATGTAGACGCTGCGCGCCAGCGGCGTATCGCCGAAGCGCGGCAGGGTTACCGCGAAGCTGCAATCACGGACACGACTGCCGGCACGCTGGCGCACGATGGGGCCGGAGATGCCCGACGGCAGGTCGCTCTGCTTCTTGCGGCTTGGCGTGCGGCGCAGCCGCGACGGCGCCGGCAGCGTGGCAATGCGTTTGAGCAGTTCCTTGGTCGCCATCGCCAGCGCGCGCCGCGCGCCGGTGCCGTCCTGGCTGTGGTCCGAGAAGAGCTTGGTGCCGCCATAGCGCAGCTGCCAGCCATGTGTCGACAGATGGTCGATTCTTTGAATGCATTGCGGCACAACAAAGCGCTCGCCGCTGAAGATCACCACGTCTCGCGTGTTCATAACGCCCCCAGTCATCCAGCCCGCCTACGTCTTCGCGCGGTGGGTCTACTAACGCCCCTCTGATACGGACTGAGTTTATGGGGGTTTATGGGCGCGGTGCGAATTTATGACGCCATGAAAACAGTTCCATGAAAACCCGTCAGCTCAGCGACAGCTAGCGGCTTTGCCGCCCGGGACGCTGGCGGGCCAGACCCGGCGCGAACAGCTCCATCACGCGCAATTGCGCGCCGCTGCGGCTGAACACGGAGTTGCGCGACCACAGCATCTGCGGCGACACGGCCTCGCCGGTGGCCAGCTCCCATTGGCGCGCGGCATGCCGGCGCGTGTGGCCATGGCGTGAGAGCCGGCGCGGCTGCAGCTCGCTGCGGCTGATGCGGTGGTCGTCGTAGAGCAGATGCGCCAGTGGCCGCGTGCCCAGGCCTTTCAGGGCCCGCCAGGGGCCGATGGTGGCGCGCTGGTGCACGGCAGAGCGGGCCCAGACCAGCGGCTCGCCGTCGACGCGCAGGATGACCTCGCGCACCACCGTGAGGCCGCGCGGCGGCAGGCCCAGCGCCAGCCGCTCCAGCGCGCGAAACGGCGCCACGCCCTGGCCCAACACCTGCACGTCGAAGCGTTCACCCAGACGGGCCAGGCGGCGGCTCAACGAGCCCGGCGCCCGCAGCCAGTCGCGCAGGCTGTCTCTGGTCGCAATGCCCACTCAGGCGAACTCTTTGCCGAGTTCCGCGGCACGCTGTTGCGCCGCCAACACCGCGCGGTGGATGGCCGCATCGACGGCGTCCGCCTGCAGCGACGTGATGGCCGCATGCGTCGTGCCGCCCTTGCTCGTCACGCGCTCGCGCAGCACGGTGGGCGACTCGTCCGACGCCAGGCCCAGCGCAGCGGCACCGGCGCAGGTCGACAGCGCCAGACGGCGGCCCTGCTCGGGCGTCAGGCCCATGTCCACGGCCGCGGCCATCATGGCCTCGACGAAGAAGAAGAAATAGGCCGGGCCGGAGCCCGACAGCGCCGTCACCGCGTCGAGATCGTCCTCGCGCGCGACCCACAGCGTCTGGCCGGTCGGCGCGAGCAGGCGCTCGACCGTGGCGCGTTCGTCAGCGGACACGGCCGGCCGCGCGAACAGGCCGGCGATGCCCTGGCCGATCAACGCGGGCGTGTTGGGCATGGACCGCACGACGCGCTCAGCGCCGGTGGCATTGACGAGCGCGTCCGAACGGATGCCGGCCATGACGGACAGCTGCAGTGCGCCGCCCACCCAGGCCTTCAGCGGCGCGGCGGCCTCGGCGAACAGCTGCGGCTTGACGGCCCAGACGACGGTGGCGGCATCGGCCAGGCTGGCGTCGCCCGCCGCCAGTGCCGCCACGCCGAACTCGCCGACCAGCTTGCGCCGCTGCGGCTCGAAGGGCTCGACGACACGCAGCTGCGCGGGCGCTAGGCCGGCGCGCAGCAGGCCGCCGATGATGGCGCTGGCCATGTTGCCGCCGCCGATGAAGGCGATCACTTCTGCAGTCATGGGCGGAAGTCTAAGCGCCGCGTTTTGCGCAAGCTGCGGGACACAAATCAGCGACAGGCTGCGGCTATGGTTGCGCATCCGCTACTGCTGACCCGCACCATGACCACGTCGCGTCTCACCGTCGCGCTGCTTCTCAGCCTCGCCCTCGCCGCCTGCCAGACGGTGCCGCCAGCGCCTGCCGTGCAAGCCCCGCCCGGCGTCGTCTACGCAGGCAGCGACGGCAGCAGCCAGGCCAATGCCGTCGTCATCCAGACCGAGCTCAAAGGCAGCGCCGGCGTGAAGTCCGAATACGCCTGGCTGTCGCAGCGCTACCCCGGCTACAAGCGCCGGCTGCAGGCGCTGCTGCACAAGGATGGCAGAAGCTACGACAGGCTCGACATCACCACCGCCGAGGGGCGCGAGCTGTCGGTCTACTTCGATATCACCTCGTTCTTCGGCAAGTTCTGACCATGCGCCGCACCGCCTGCCTGTCCGCCCTGCTGCTCGCACTGACCCTGGCGGGCTGCGCGGGTGATCCCACGCCGCGCCCCTGGGCCGAGACAGCCGCGCGTGAGCTGAACCTGTCGGTCAGCGGCTTCGAGCTGCAGGGCCGGCGCGTGAGCGTCACGCGCAGCAGCGCCGCTGCGGGGCCGCTGCCGGTCGTTGTCTACCTGCCCGGCATCGGCCAGGGCAGCGACGCCGGCCAGCGCTGGGCGGCCGCCTGGGCGCAGGCGGGCTATGCCGTGCTGGCCGTGCAGCCGCTGGAGGACGACGCCGCGGCCTGGCGCTCGGCGCTGGCGCGCACGGGCGAGTTCCGCGCGCTGGGCGAGCTGCACTACGGCGCCGTGATGCGCACCGCCCGCTTGGCCGCGCTGCGCCGACTCGTCGCCGCGCTGCAGGCCCAGCCCACGGCTGCCGGCGTGGCGCTGGACTGGCAGCGCGCGGCCATCGCCGGCTACGAGATCGGCGCGCAGACGGCGCTGGATGTGAGCGCGGACGGCACCGGCTGGCAGCCACGGGCCATCCTGGCCATCAGCCCACCGGCCATGGACGCGCCGCCGGCCACGCCCCCCGCGCTGCTCATCACCAGCGACACCGATGGCGACGCGCTGGGCCTGGTCACGCGCCCGGCCGAGCGCCGCCGCGCCTTCGACACGCTGCGCCCCGGCGCCGGCTGGCTGCTGGCGCTGCCCGTCATGTCGCACGCGGCGCTGTCCGGCACGCTGGCGCCCGAGGGCTGGCATGCGCAGGACCAGCACCGCGGCGGAGGCCCGGGCATGATGGGCGGGCAGCGCGGCGGCATGGGCGGTGGGCAGGGCGGCCAGCACGGCCCGGCCGGCGGCACACCGCGTGGCCCGCGCAGCGGCAGCGCCACCGAGGCGGCGCAGGCCGACCTGGCCGAGGCCATGCAACTGAGCGCCGCCTTCCTGGACGCCAAGTTGCGCGGCGCGGCGATGCCCGCAAGCCCCCTGCTGACGGCGCGCTAGACGCTCCCTCCGCGCGTGCCGAGGCATGCCTACACTCGCGCGCATTCAAATTCCTGGGCGAGCAACTGCATGGGCGCGCCGACCGCCGACCTCGATGAACTGCTGCTGCGCGATGAGCAGCTCAAGGCGCTGGCACTGCCGGTCTGGATCTTGTTCGGGGTGACCGTGGCGGCCGTGGTCGGCATGCTCGGCCACAAGACGACGCTGAGCGTCGTCGGCTGGGTGGGCGGCTGGTTCGTCGGCCCATGGGTCGTCAGCCGCGCGGCGCCGCCGCTGCGCACGCCTGCCCTCGTGAAGTACCCGCTCTTCGTGGGTTGCGCCGTGCCCTTCCTGAGCCTGGCCGCGCCGGTCTATGTGTGGCTGGCCGCGCGCTCGGCCCGTGCCGCTCTGGAGGCTGACATCCGCCAGGCCGAGGTGCGCGAGCGACGCCGCGCGCCCTCGCCTGCGGGTGCTGCCGCCACGCCCCGCACGCCGCGCGCGCCCACGCTGAAGGCCTTGCCCGTGCTCCGCGCCGTCGCCAACGGTGGCTGGGCGGAGGGCGAGGAAATCAAGCTGGAGGTCTCAGGCCTGCCGCCCGGCATGACGGCCACGCCCGAGATGATGCCGCCGACGCGGGGGACGGGCGGCGTGTTCGCCGTGGGCTATCACGTCGATGCCGGGTCGCACTGGACGTCGGTGAGCCGCGACGACTTGCGCGCGGCGGGCCTGAGCCTGAACGCGCTGCACCGCCAGACGCTCTCCAACATGATGAAACTCGTCAAGGGTCAGCCGGGCCTGCGGCTGGTCGACCACCCGCCCTACTACGGGCTGCTGCTGGACGGCGACCACGAGGCCTGTCTCGTGCTGCTGGACGGGCTCTGGGACCACCTGTTCGCCGACAAAACGCCCAACGGCGCCATCGTCGCCATCCCGTCGCGCGACGTGCTCGCTTTCTGCGACGCAAACTCCGCCGAGGGCATCGCGGCCCTGCGCGCAGCCAGCGCGCGCATCGGGCCGGATGCCAAGGGCGCGCTGTTCCAGGGCCTGCTGCGCCGCCGCGACGGGCGCTGGACGGTCATGGAGAGCACTTAGTCGTCCAGCCCCAGGAAGCCACCGCTCTGGTGCGCCCACAGGCGCGCATAGATGCCGTTCTGCGCCAGCAGCTCGGCATGGGAGCCCTGCTCGACGATGCGGCCGGCGTCCATGACGACGAGGCGGTCCAGCGCCGCGATGGTGGACAGCCGGTGGGCGATGGCCACCACCGTCTTGCCTTCCATCAGCGTGTACAGCGACTGCTGGATGGCGGCCTCGACCTCGCTGTCCAGCGCGCTGGTCGCCTCGTCCAGCAGCAGGATGGGTGCGTCCTTCAGCATCACGCGGGCGATGGCGATGCGCTGGCGCTGGCCGCCCGACAGCTTGACGCCGCGCTCGCCCACATGCGCCTCGAAGCCGGTGCGGCCCTTGGGATCGGAGAGCGTCGCGATGAACTCGTCGGCGTGCGCGCGTTCGGCGGCGCGCTCCAGGTCAGAGCGGCTCGCGTCGGGCCGGCCGTAGAGGATGTTGTCGGCCACCGAGCGGTGCAGCAGCGAGGTGTCCTGGGTGACCATGCCGATGTGGCGGCGCAGCGAGTCCTGCGTGACACGGGCGATGTCCTGGCCGTCGATGGTGATGCGGCCACCGTCGGGCGCCAGGTCGTACAGGCGCAGCAACAGGTTCACCAGCGTGCTCTTGCCCGCGCCGCTGCGGCCCACCAGGCCGATCTTCTCGCCGGGCTTGATCGCCAGGTCCAGATGGTCCACGACGACCTTGCCGTTGGGGTAGGCGAAGTGCAGGTTCTCGAAGCGCACCTCACCGCGCGGCACGGTCAGCACGGTGGCGTCGTTCGCGTCGGCAATCGCCTGCGGCTTGGACAGCGTGGCCAGACCGTCCTGCACGGTGCCGATGTGCTCGAACAGCGACGCCATCTCCCACATGACCCAATGCGAGATGCCGTTCAGGCGCATCGCCATCGCAGTGGCCGCGGCGACCGCGCCGACGCCGATGGCCGACACGCCCCACAGCCACAACGCCAGCAGCGCCGTGCTGCCAACCAGCAGCGCCGACAGCAGCGAGTTGACGATCTCGAAGCCCGTCACCAGGCGCATCTGGCCATAGGCCGTCAGCATGAAGTCCTGCATCGCCGCCTTGGCGAAGCTGGCCTCGCGGCGGCCGTGGGCGAACAGCTTGACGGTGGCGATGTTGGTGTACGCGTCGGTGATGCGGCCGGTCATCAGGCTGCGTGCATCGGCCTGCGCCTGGGCCACCTTGCCCAGCCGCGGCACGAAGTAGCGCAGCGCGACCAGGTACAGCGCCAGCCAGGCGGCGAACGGCGCCATCAGCCAGGCATCGAAGCTGGCGACGATGGCCACCAGCGTGCCGAAGTAGACGGCCACGTAGACCAGGATGTCGACGACGATGAGCCACGTGTCGCGCACGGCCAGCGCCGTCTGCATGACCTTGGTGGCGATGCGGCCGGCGAACTCGTCGCCGAAGAAGGCCAGGCTCTGCGCCAGCATGCGGCGGTGGAACAGCCAGCGCAAGCGCATCGGGAAGTTGCCGAACACGCCCTGGTACTTCAGCAGTGCCTGCGCGGCCGCCAGCACGACGCTGACGCCCAGCACGGCCACCAGCGCGACGACCACGGGCTGCGGCCTGGCCCACAGCTCGCCCGGCTTGACGGTGGACAGCCAGTCCACCAGCGACGCCATCAGGCTGAACAGCAACGCCTCGGCCGCCGCGATGCCGGCCGTGAACAGCGTGACCGCCGCGAGATGCGGGCGCACGCCGTCGGCGCAGCGCCACAGGAAGGCGAAGAAGCGCGTCGGCGGCGCGTGGCCGGCGGTCTCGGGATAAGGGTCGACGAGGCGCTCGAAGCGCGCGACCAACGGTTGGAACAGCGAAGCCATCCGGCTAGTTTCGCCGGACAACGTTGCGGGTCACGACATCAGCGCCGCCCGGCCGGCCTGGCGGCGCGCCGGCTCCAGTACTGGAAGGCGTCCTCGTGAACGTCCACGTCCACCTCTGCCACGCGTGCGGTCAGCCGCTCCTGCACGTCTGCCACGGCCTGGTTGTAGACCAGCGGCGCGATCTCTTCGAGGAAGAAGCCCAGCAGCGCGCCGGCCGCGACGTTGCCCACGCGCTCGTCCAGCTCCGCCTCCAGGTAGCGCTGCAGCGAGGCCACGGCCTGCTCGCGTTCGGTGCGCGCCAGTTCGATGGCCATGCGGTTTACTGGCTGGCCGCCGAGGCCACGGCGGGCGGCGGCACCGGCACCGTGACGCCCGGCGACAGCGAGATCTCCTCGACCAGCGTGACGCCGGTGACGAAGTAGCGCGTCTCGCCGAAGCAGGAGCCCGGCAGGCCGACCTTCTCCTCGTAGTGCAGGTTCACGCGCCGGCCCATGACCTTGTTGATGGCCTGCGCCGTGGCCTCGTCGTGCACGGTGAACTGGAACTTCTCGACCGTGCTGGTGCCGGGCAGCGACACCAGCGCCTGCTCGCCCTCCCAGGTCTTGCAGACCCAGCCCTTGCGCGAGAACTTCTGCACCCAGCCGGCGCGCTCGCCGTCGGAATAGCTCCAGCGCCAGGCGAAGGCGAACCAGGCCGCGACGAGCAGCAGCAGTGCGACGACGGACAGGGCGATCTTCAGGCGCATGGCGGTGTGGGTAGAGACGGGGCGCGGCGATTGTGCGTCACACCCCGTGACCAAAGCGTTCGGCCGAGCGCGCCCTGGCCTTGGCGGCCTCGATCTCGCGATTCTTGGGCTCGGCCGTCGTCACCAGCGACGCGATCAACGTGCGCGCCTCGTCGGCGATGGCCGCCACGGCATGGTCGAACGCCGCCGCATTGGCCTGCGACGGCACGTTGAAACCGCTGAGCTTGCGCACGAACTGCAGCGCCGCGTCGCGGATCTCGACCTCGGTGGCGGGGGGCTCGAAATTGAAGAGGGTGCGGATGTTGCGGCACATGGCGGGGCCTTTCTTCACGGCGCGTCGGGATGCCGCTCACGCCAGGCTCGCAGCGCGCGGCGGTAGTCATCATTAGCCAGGTCGTAGAGGTCGAAGATGCAGGGGTCGCAGCCGTTGCCGCAGCAGGCGTCCAGGTCGGGCTCCGGCGGCGGCTGGGGCATGGGGTCGGGGTCGGGCGCTTCAGTCATCACGGCAGATTGTCTTGCCCGTCCCGGCTTTCCGGAGGAATTGTTCCGGGAGCGTCCTAACGAATTGCTAACGCCCGCCAACCTAGCATTGCGCCACCCCAGATCACAAGGAGAACAGCGTGCTGATCGTGACCACGGAAAACCTCGCCGGCCACCGCGTCGTCGAAGTCAAAGGCCAGGTGTTTGGCGTCGTCGTGCGCAGCCGCGGCTTGGCGGGCAACATCCTGGCGGGCCTGCGCTCCATCATCGGCGGCGAGATCACCGAGTACACGCAGCTGCTGGAGGAAGCCCGCCGCCATGCCATCGACCGCATGGTGAAGAACGCCAGCCTGATGGGCGGCAACGCCGTGGTCATGATGCGCTTCGACTCGTCGGAGATGGGCCAGACCATGAGCGAGATCGTCGCCTATGGCACGGCCGTCGTGGTCGAACGGCTGCCGGCCTGAGCCATGCTGCGCACCCTGCTGCTCGTCGTGGCGCTGGCGGTCGGCGTGATCGGCCTGGGCGCTCGCCTGGCCGGCCACCGCGACGCGACGCCGTTCGCCCTCTGGGGCTGCCTGATCGCCGCGGCCGTGCTGGTGGAGCGCTGGCGCTACCGCTCCCGCGCAACGCCGCCGGGTGGCGACTGGCAGCAGACCGAGGAACGCGTCGTCGACCCCGAGTCTGGGCGGACGATGCGGGTGTTCTACAACCCCGGCACCGGCGAACGCCGCTATGAACATGATCCGCAGGGCTGACCCCCCGAGCTACGCCATCAAGGCCGAGATCGCCGACACGCAGGCCGGCGCCTGGATCTTTGCCGCGCAGAAGACGATGTACGACGGCAAGCGCATCGCGGTGGGCGACGTCATCTACGTCTTCGCCAGCGAGAACGAGGGCGGGCCGGGCTTGGTCGCGCGCGGCGTCGTCACGGCGGCCGCAGCCACGCCGCGTCTGCCGGGCGTGGCGCGGCAGACACCGCGCGTCAGCATCGCGGTCAAGCGCAGCGCGCTGGTGAGGCGACGCCTCGGCCGCGCCGAGCTCAAGCCCTTTGCCCACTGGGACGACGGCCGGCCCGAGACCGAGTTGAACTTCAAGTTCTATCGTCAGGCGACGAACAAGATCGTCGGGCTCAGCGACGAAGCCGCCGCCTTCCTGAGCAGCTTCTTCTGACTCAGGCGCTGAGCGCGCGCCGCGCGCGCAGGTGCTGGATGCGCGCCTCCAGCTCGATCAGCTCGCGTTCATGCTCGGCATCCTTGATTGCCTCGATGCGCTCGTGGATGCGGCGCAGCTCCTGCAACGGCGCGGACGCTGCTTGCACATCGGCCGGCTGCCGTTCGGCCATCTCGATCAACAGCCGGGTGATCACGCCCAGCTGATCGCCGTAGCTCGCCACGTCAAAGGCGCGAGCCTCGATGCGCGCATTGCCGGCCTCGGGCTTGATGCCGGCGAAGAACCAGTCCAGGCGCGGCTCGATGTCCTGCGCCACGTCACCGCTGAAGGGCAGGCGCAGCTGCGGCGCCCAGAGCCAGAACCATGGAAACATCTCATCTCTCCCTGCACGCCGGGACAGCAGGCGTGTGGCGGGATGGTGACTCAGCCGTGCTGCAGGAGCAAGGACGCCTCAGTGAACCCCCGCCAGCAACGCCGCATTCCCCCCCGCCGCGGCTGTGTTGACCGTCAGCGTCTGCTCCGCCGTGAAGCGGTAGAGCTGGCGCACGTGGCCGGCGGCGGTGACCAGCGGCAGGATGGCGCCGGGCCGCGGGGCCAGGGCCTGCGCCAGCGTGTGCGCGGCGGCCGGGTCTGACGAGGCCAGCGCCACGCCGGCCAGTTGCGGCGCGGCGAGCAGGCCGGGCAGGGCCGAGTCGGGCAGCAGCGTCAGCGCGCTCGTGGGCAGGCCGGCGCGCAGCAGCGCCTGGCGTGCGCGTTCGTCACCGCCCAGCCAGATGGCGCTGTTGCCGGCCAGCAGCGCGCTGACGACGGCCGCCAGGCCCGCCTCAGCGCGGCCCAGCACGGCGAAGACGCCGCGGGCGTGGTGGCGCAGCGTGTTGCTCTCGCCGGTGGGGCCGGGCAGGGTCAGCTCGGCGAACAGCGTCTGCGCTGCCGTGAACAAGCCGCGCAGCGCCAGCGCCGCGGGCGCGTCCAGCGTGTCGGCCGCGCGGCGCAGCGTGGCGATGCGCTCGGCCAGTGGCGTGTCGCGCCAGGCGGCGTCGGTGCCGACGGCCAGCGCCTCGCTGCGGCCGTCCAGCGCCAGCGGCGGGGCGGGCGCATCGATGTGCGGCTCGGCGCAGAAGCGGCGCAGGTAGTCGGGGCCGCCGGCCTTGGGACCCGTGCCGGACAGGCCTTCGCCACCAAAGGGCTGCACGCCCACGACGGCGCCGATGATGTTGCGGTTCACGTAGACGTTGCCGATGCGTGCCTCGTCGGCCAGGCGCTGGGCGCGGCTGTCGATGCGGGTCTGGATGCCCAGCGTCAGGCCGTAGCCCAGCGCGTTGATGTCCTGGATGACCTCGTCGACGGACCCGTCGAAGCGAACGACATGCAGCACCGGGCCGAAGATCTCCTCGCCCAGGTGCGACACGCGCGGCAGCTCGAAGGCGACGGGGCGGATCTGGCGCGGCATGGCCTGGGCAATCGACGCCTCGGCAATGAGCTGGGCGTCGCGCTTCAGGCGTTCCACATGCTTGCTGATGTTGGCGTGCGCCTCGTCGTCGATGACGGGGCCCACGTCGGTGGCGAGGTCGGCCGGCTGGCCCACGTGCAGCTGCGAAAGCGCCCCGCGCAGCATCTCGACGACGCCGTCGGCGATGCTGGACTGCACGCACAGCAGGCGCAGCGCCGAGCAGCGCTGGCCGGCGGAGCGGAAGGCGCTCTGCACGACGGCGTCGATGACCTGCTCGGGCAGCGCGGTGGAGTCCACCACCATCGCGTTCAGGCCACCGGTCTCGGCGATCAGCGGGATGGGCGAGTTGGGCTTGGCGGCCAGCGCCTTGTTGATGATCTGCGCGACGACGGTGGAGCCGGTGAAGCAGACGCCGGCCGTGTGCGCGTGGGCCACGAGCCCCGCACCGACGGTCTCGCCCGGGCCGTGCAGCAGCGCCAGCGCATCGGCCGGCACGCCGGCCTGGTGCAGCAGCTCGACGAACTTCAGCGCCACGAAGGGGGTCTGTTCGGCCGGCTTGGCGGCAACCGCGTTGCCGGCCACCAGCGCGGCGACGACCTGGCCGGCAAAGATGGCCAGCGGGAAGTTCCACGGGCTGATGCAGACGAACACGCCGCGGCCCTGCATGAGGTCGGGCTCGGCCTCGGCTTGGTCGGCGTAATAGCGCAGGAAGTCCACCGCCTCGCGCACTTCCGCGACGCAGTCGCCCTGGGTCTTGAACGCCTCCTTGACGAGCAGCGCGCAGAACTCGGCCAGGCGCGCGTCGAGCTCGTCGGCGGCGCGGCGCAGGATGGCGGCGCGGGCCGGCACGGGCCGGGCGTTCCAGTCGGTGAAGCCGGTGTGCAGGCGCTGCATCGCGGCGTCCACCTCCGCGGCGGTGGCCTCGGGCACGGCGCGCACCGGCGTGGCCTCCAGCGCGGCCTGCAGCGGCGCGCGCTGGGCCGGGTCGGTCAGGTCGGCGCCGGTGGAATTGGCGCGGCCGCGACCTTGCTCGTCCAGGTAGAGCGCGGGCGGCAGAGGCAGCGCGCTGGCGCTGCGCACGTCCAGCAGCGGCGAGCCCAGCAGCTCGGGCACCTGCACGCTGGGGTCGGCCAGCTGGTGCACGAACGACGAGTTGGCGCCGTTCTCCAGCAGCCGGCGCACCAGGTAGGCCAGCAGGTCGCGGTGCTCGCCCACGGGGGCGTAGACGCGGCAGGGGATGGCGCCGTCCTTCAGCACCTCTCGGTAGACGCCTTCGCCCATGCCGTGCAGGCGCTGCATTTCGAACTTGGCGCCGGTGGCGCGCGCCATCTGCACGATGGCCGCGATCGTGCCGGCGTTGTGGCTGGCGAACTGCGGGTAGATGACGTCGGCATGCTGGATCAGCGCACGGGCGCAGGCCAGATAGCTCACGTCGGTGTGCTGCTTGTGCGTGAACACCGGGTAGTGCGTCAGGCCCAGCTCCTGGGCGCGCTTGATCTCGCCGTCCCAGTAGGCGCCCTTGACCAGCCGAACCATGAAGCGCAGCCCGTGCTTGCGCGCGATGGCCGCGACCTCGTCGACGACGGCCAACGCGCGCGTCTGGTAGGCCTGCACGGCCAGGCCGAAGCCGCGCCACTGCGGGTAGAGGACGGCGATCTTGGCGGCCAGCGTGTCCAGCACGTCCAGCGACAGCTCCAGGCGGTCGACCTCCTCAGCGTCTATGGTCAGGTTGATGTTGGCCTCGGCAGCCAGCTCGATGAGCTGCCACACGCGCGGCAGCAGTTCGGCAAACACGCGGTCGCGCTGCAGCACCTCGTAACGGCTGAACAGCGCGCTGAGCTTGATGGAGATGCCGTCGGAGGCCTCGGGCGAATCGGCCCGCTGGCCAGCCGCGATGGCCTTGATCGCGCCCACGTAGGCGGCCTGGTAGCGGCGCGCGTCGTTCTCGGTGCGGGCGCCTTCGCCCAGCATGTCGTAGCTGAAGCGCAGCTGCTTCTGCGCCTTGCGGGCCGCGTCGGCCTCGCTCATCGCCTCGCCGATGTTGCGGCCCAGCACGAACTGCCGGCCCAGCAGCTGGATGGCGCGCACGGTGGCCGCCACCACGGTCTGCGCGCCCAGGCGCTTGAACAGGCCGCCGTCGTCGTCAGCCCCGGGCAGGAAGCGCTTGGACATGGAGATGGCCGAAGCCGACAGCGCGGCCAGCATCTTGTGCGGGCTGCCTTCACTGGCACCGTCGAAGTCCGCGCGGCCCAGCTGGTCGGCCGTCAGCGCGATGGCCGTGGGGGCGTCCGGCACGCGCAACAGCGCTTCGGCCAGGCGCATCAGCGCCAGGCCCTCGGCGCTGGTGATGGGGTACTCGCGCAGCAGCGACTCCATCGCCCAGAACGGCGCCGGGTTCTTGCGCACCTGTTCCACCCAGGGCGCGGCCATGGCGATGACACCGGGCCAGGCCAGCGCGCCGCCGACGCGCTCGGCCAGCGCCTGCACGACGCCATGTTCAGCCCGGTAGGGGTGCGGCAGGCGGGGCTGTTCGATCGGTGCGGCGAAGGGCGTGGTCATGGCGGCTCCTGGTGAGGATTGGCACTTTATCGACGATGCTCTTGGATTAAATTCCAACGATCGACCAAACAGCCGAGATAAATCCAATGACCGACACCCTCGACAAGATCGACGAGCGCATCCTGCGCGTGCTGCAGGCCGATGGCCGGATTTCCAACCTCAAGCTGGCCGAGACCGTACACCTGTCGCCCACCGCCGTGCTGGAGCGCGTGAAGCGGCTGACGCGCGACGGCTACATCCTGGGCTACGAGGCACGGTTGAACCCGGCCAAGCTGGGCGCGGCCATGCTGGTCTTCATCGAGGTGCACCTGGACCGCACGGTGCAGGACGTGATGGACACCTTCAAGGGCGCCGTCCAGGCCCGGCCCGAGATCCTGGAATGCCACCTGGTGGCCGGCGGCTTCGACTACCTGCTGAAGACGCGGGTGCGCGACATGGGCGCATACCGGGAGTTCATCGGCAGCGTGATCTGGTCGTTGCCCGGGGTGCGGGAGACGAGGACCTATGCGGTCATGGAAGAGGTCAAGGCGACGAATGCGTTGCCGTTCTGAACGGGTGGCGGGCTTGCGGCACCGGACGGATGGGATCAGGCCGCGCTCGGTACGCGAACGATTGACCGCTCGACATCGGCAAAGATGGACTCGCAGGACCCGCAGGAGTAGTCGTGAATGGTGATTTGAATTGCGCTAGCGGTATTGCTAACGACCAACGACAAGACTCTGTAGGAGGCGTTGACGTCATACAAATCTAACGCGGACCTGTAAAGGCCACCATCAGACTGGCCTCTGCACTCAACAATTTCCCAAGTGCTTTCCTCAAGTTCGAAGAAGCTTTCCTCGTGAACTTGTTGCAGGTGGTCAGCCAGCGCCTGAGGCGACACCCTGGGCTCCGCTAGCTCTATCCACTTGACGTAGGCACCTTTTGATCCGTCGGGTGCTTCAACATAGCCATTGGCTGCATCGTCTTCTTGGGATGCCCAGCCATCGGGGAGCTTGAACTCCCAAGGACCGATGTGCGCCGTTTGCATGTTGCTTCACGCCCAGATTTGTGGGGCTTAATGTGTTGTAGCGCGACAGGCAGTGCCGATAACACCTCCCCTTGTGCCATAACCGGCTGCCCGACGCGCATTGCCAGGTGCGTCAGGTGCCGGACCGAGTGCGCGAACGCATGCGCATGATGCATTGCCGCCCTCGCAACAAATAGGCGTACGTGCACTGGACCGATGCCTTCTTCCGCCGGCGTACTAAGGCCGGGTAAACCGGGCGCAAGAGACGCCCGCCCGCCTCGGACAATGCAGTTTTTGAAGACCGCGCGCCCTCCATGATCTGCCGCACCCTGACGCTGGCCCTCTGCCTGCTCACCGCGCTGGCCTCGGTGGCGCTGGCTCAGCCAGTGCCACCCGCCCCGAGCGCGCTGGAGCCGCAATTCGCCACCGTGCCCGTGCCGCGCGACGTGGTGGGCAGCCTGGCCCAGGACCGGCAGGGCCTGATCTGGATAGGCACCAGCGACGGTCTGGCCCGCTTTGACGGCTACCGGCTGCGGCCCATCGAGCGCGAGGGCGCCACGCCCGTGCAGCGCAACCTCGGCTGGGTGCGCTCGCTGGCGGCGGCCGCCGACGGCGGCATGTGGATAGGCACCGAGGTCAACGGCCTGGCGCGCTACGACCCCGCCTTCGACCGCGTGCGCATGCTGGGCAGCGGCAGCGAGCGCCCCACGCCCATCCGCGCGCTGGCCGAGGACGGTGCCGGCCGGGTCTGGGTGGGCACGCTGGGGCAGGGCCTGCTGCGCTACGAACCCAAGACGGGCCGCTTCGGCACCGAGCCGCTGGTCGTCGACGGCCAGCCGGAGCGCCGCGTGCTGGCGCTGGCCGTGGGCCGCGACGGCGCGCTGTGGGTCGGCCACTGGCGCGGCCTGACGCGGCGCGACACGCAGGGCGGCTGGACGGCCGTGGCCCTGCCCGGCGGTGCCGTGGGCATCAGCACGCTGCTGGAGGACCGCGCCGGCCGGCTGTGGTTCGGCACGGTGGACGGCCGCGTGGGCCGCATCGAGGCCGATGGCCAGGCGGGCTGGCTTGCGGCTCATTTCAAGGGCGGCGTGCAGGCGCTGGCTCAAGGGCAGGACGGCACGGTCTGGGCCGGGCTGAACGACGGCATCGCCTGGCTGGACGGCGCCAGCGGCGCGCTGCTGCGTCAGCTGCGCCACAACCCGCACCTGCCCGGCGGCCTGGCCGGCAACGACGTCAACGTGCTGCTGCGCGACCAGACGGGCGCCATGTGGGTGGGTGGCTACGGCGTGGGCCTGCAGCGCCACCACCAGCACCCGGCGCTGGCCGTGCGCGGCCCCGACGCCGACCCGGGCAGCCCGCTGGCCGGCAGCGACCTGCGCGGCCTGCTGCCCCGCCGCGACGGCCTGCTGATGGTGGCCACGCACAGCGGCCCGGTGGCGCTGCTGGACGCGCAGCTGCGCACCGTCGGCCGCTGGCCGCGCGAGGCCGACACGCCGGTGGACAACCTCGCAGAAGGGCCGGACGGCAGCGTCTGGCTGGTGGCCAACGGCCGACTGGAGCGTCGCGAGCCGCGCGGCGCCCGCCTGCTCGCCGGTTGGGCGCTGGAGGGCGGCCGCGCGCACCGATTGCTGGTGTTGCCGAACAGCGAGGGCGGCGAAGTCTGGGTGGGCATGCAGGACGGGCTGTACCGCCTGCCCTCAACCAAGGCTGCGGGCGTGGAGCGCGTGCGCCGTGCCGACGGCGAGCCGCTGYGCGGCGGCGTGCATGCGCTGCGCGTGGAGCCCGGCAGCGGCCGGCTCTGGGTGGGCGCGCTGGCCGGCCTGTTCCGCTGGGACGGCCAGCGGCTGACAGAGGTGCAGGGCGCCCCCGGCGAGGCGCTGGGCTTCCCCGCCGTGCTGGGCCTGCTGCACACGCGCGACGGCGCCCTCTACGTGGACACCGCCGTCAGCGGCCTGCACCGGCTCAAGGACTATGACGCCGAGGGGCGCGCGCGCTTCGAGCGCATCAGCGAGCGCCTGGGCGCACCGGGCCGGCCCTTCGGCGTCAACCTGCACGAAGACGGCCAGGGCCGCGTCTGGAGCCAGCAGTCGGTCTACGACCCGGCCGCTGACCGGCTGGACGAGCTCAGCGGCGCCGAGGGCCCGCCGATGGGCACGCCGCGCTTCTTCGCCGACGCCGCACTGGCCGACGGCCGCCTGCTCTTCTGCGGCAGCCGCGGGCTGCTGGTGGTCGAGCCGCTGGCCTTCACGCCGTCGCGCTACGCGCCGCCGGTGGTCATCAGCAGCCTGCGCCGCGACGGCCAGCTCTTCCACCCCGACCAGGACCTGGCCCAGGGCCTGAAGCTGCCGGCGGGCACGCGCAGCTTCGCCGTCGAGTTCGCCGCGCTGGACTACACCGACCCGGCCAAGCTGCGCTACTCGATGCGACTGGATGGCTGGGACGCCGACTGGACGCCCACCGACGCCAGCGCCCGCTTCGCGAGCTACGGCGGCCTGCAGCCGGGCCGCTACACGCTGGAGGTGCGCGCCACCAACCACCACGGCCTGTGGAGCGACCGGCCGCTGCGGCTGGGCATCGAACTGCTGCCGGCCTGGTGGCAGACGCGCTGGGCCCAGGCCGCCGCGGTGCTGGCGCTGCTGGCCTTCAGCTGGGCGCTGCTGCGCTGGGGCGTCGCGCGGCGCACCGAGCAGCTGGGCCGCCGCGAGGCGGCGCTGCAGGCGCTGGTGGAGCAGCGCACCGCGGAGCTGCGCGAGGCCAGCACCACAGACCCATTGACCGGCCTGCGCAACCGCCGCTACCTGGACTCGCGGGTCACTTCAGACCTGCAGCTGTGCCTGCGCCACTACACGGAGCCGCGCCACCGCAACCCGGACGACGAGGCCGACCTGCTCGTCATGCTGATGGACCTGGACCACTTCAAGCGCATCAACGACCGCCACGGCCATGCCGCGGGCGACCTGGTGCTGATCGAGTTCGCCCGCCGGCTGCGGACGGTGTTCCGCGAGAGCGACGTGCTGGTGCGCTGGGGTGGCGAGGAATTCCTGGCGCTGGCCCGCGGCGGCGCGCGCACCGGCGCGGCCGACCTGGCAGCGCGCTTCACCGCCGCCGTGCGCGAGCAGCCCTTCACGCTGCCCGACGGGCGCACGCTGTGGGTCACCGTCTCCATCGGCTTCGCGGTCTTCCCGCTGGATCCCGAGGCGCCCCGCGCCTGGGGCTGGGACGCCACGCTGAGCCTGGTCGACGCCGCCCTCTATGCCGCCAAGGGCCAGGGCCGCGACAGCTACGTGGGCGTGCTGCGCGCCGACGGCCTGCGGCCCGACGAGCTGGCCCCCGACACCGAGACCTGGATGAAGGAGCCGCGCCTGCAAGTGCGGCGCAGCGAAGTCAAGGCGGCCAGCCCGCTGCCGCACTGACGGCACGGGCGCCGCCCGCCACAACAGCTCAGGCCAGGTGCTGGCCGAAGAAGCGCATGGTCCGGTCCCAGGCCTGCTGGGCCCAGACCGCGTCGTACTGCGTCTTCGCGATGCGGCCCGGCCCCTGCGCGGTCTCGTTGGCGAAGGCGTGATGGGCCAGGTAGCGATGGCCCTCGTAGCGCACGCCAGCCTCCTGCAGCTTGGCCTCCAGGCCGTCCACGCCGGCGATGGGAAAGGATTCGTCCTGCGTGGCCCAGTGGGCCTGCAGCGGGAGCTTGATCTTGCCGGCGTCCACGTACGCCAAGGGCGGCATGCCGTACCAGACCACCGCCGCGTCGGCCTCGGGTGCCATCGTGGCAGCCAGCACGGTCAGCGCGCCGCCCATGCAGTAGCCGGTCACGCCCACCTTGCCGCTGCCGAGCTTCAGGCCCTTCAGGTGCTGCACGGCGCCGCGCACGTCCTGCGATGCCGCGTCGCCGAAGTTCAGCTCTGTCATCAGGTGGCTGGCCTCTTCGGCCTCGACGGTGCTCTTGCCGCGGTACAGGTCGGGCACCAGCGCCGTGAAGCCGGCGCTCGCGAAACGCTGGGCCACGCCGCGGATCTGGTCGTTCAGGCCCCACCATTCCTGGATGACGACGACGGCGCCCAGCGGCTGGGCGGCCTCGGCGAGATAGCCCGACACGGTGGCGCCGTCGGGGCGCTGGAACTGGATCGTCTGGGCCATGCCGGGCTCCTGCAAAAACGGTTGGAGGCCGCAGCCTAACCTGCGCGACACGGGGTTTCCCCCGGGGGGCGAGAATGGCACCCTGGCTGACCGACATCATGAAGATCGAACGCATCGTTTCCACCCGCCTGCCAACGCCCTATGGCGATTTCGCCATCCATGGCTTCCGCGAGACCGAGGGTGGGCAGGAGCATGTCGTGCTGAGCATGGGTGACCTCACCGGCGACGACCCGCCGCTGGTGCGCGTGCATTCGGAATGCATGACCGGCGAGGTGTTCGGTTCGCTGCGCTGCGACTGCCGGCCGCAGCTGCAAGGCGCCATGCAGCGCATCGCCAGCCAGGGCCGCGGCGCCATCGTCTACATGCGCGGCCATGAGGGCCGCGGCATCGGCCTGGTGCAGAAGCTGCGCGCCTACGCCGAGCAGGACGCCGGTGCCGACACGATCGAGGCCAACGCGCAGCTGGGCCTGCCCATCGACGCGCGCCGCTACGACGCCGCCGCCTGCATGCTGCGCGCACTGGGCGTGCACCGCATCCGGCTGCTGACCAACAACCCGCTGAAGATGGCCGCGCTGGCCGAGTTCGGCATCGACGTCGTCGAGCGCGAGGCGTCGCTGACCGAGCCGGGCCCGGACAACGAGCGCTACCTGCGCACCAAGGCCAACGAGATGGGCCACCACGACCTGGGCCATCTGTTCGACCAGGGCTAGGCGGGCTCGACCACCACACGCGGCCAGCGCTCGGCGTAGCGCTTGCTGGCGCAACGCTGGCGATAGGTCTCGACGCTGACCCGCACCGGGTTGCGCCGCACCCGCATCGCGAACAAGTCCTCCAGCCCGTGTGGCGCGATCAGCTGCAGCCGGTCGGCCGCATCCAGCCACACGCCCACCGCCGTCGCCGTCTCGGGCCACGAGGCCACGGCCTCGTGCAGTGAACCCAGCGGCGCGACTGCATGGCCGAAGCAGGCCTCGAACCAACGATGCACGCCGGCCTGGTTCACCACCTCCCAGGGCAGACCCGGGCACAGCGCGGCAAGCCGTGCCTGCAGCGCCCGTTCACGTTCGGCCGACAGGTCGGCTGCGTCGAAGAACGCGAAGTCCACATCGGCCAGCGGCGTGGGCCGGTCGAAGGCGTGCAGCGCGTCCCACACCAGGTTGCGCAGCGCGCCGGCACCCACGCACCACTGCGCCAGCCCGAGCGCACGCCCGGCCCGCAACGCGGCCATGAAGGGCGCCGAACCCGCGACGATGCCGCACAGCCGGCCGTGCAAGTCCGTCATGGGTGCCATCACGGCGTCTTCGGCGCACGCGCGTAGCTCTGCGTCAGCGCCTCCCACGCATGGCCGTCGGGCTCGCGCCAGTAGACGATGCGCCCACCCACCGAGGTGTTGACCTGGAAGTCGTCCGGCCCGACGGGCGTGCTGCGCCAGGCGATGCCCAGCGACTGCAGCCGTGCCAGCAGCGCATCGAACTCGGCCTCGCTGACGCGGAAGGCGTAGTGCTGCAAGGGCACGGGCGCGTCGGCCGCGACCTGGTCGAAGTCCACCGTCAGCTCGTCCGACACATAGACCGCGCTGAACGGCCCCACGGCGGCCTGGGCCGACCAGGGCACGTCGAGGATGGTGGCCAGCCGCTCGGCCGCGGCACGGCGGTCGCGGGCGGGGATCAGCAGGTGGTCGAGGACGATGGGCATGGCAGCTCCTCAGGCCTTGGCGCACTTGGCGACGGTGTCCCAGGTGCGCGTCGTGATGTTCTTGCTGAAGGTCTTCTCCAGCAGATGCATGAAGACCGGCCCCTTCTCGTTGGGCACGTACACACACAGCACCTCGCCGCCGATGCGCTTCAGGATGCTGGCGTCGTGCAGCGTGATCGGCAGCGCCACCTCGTCCACCTTGTCCGGCTCGCGCAGAAAGGTCAGCACGCGCTTGCCGCCGGCCGGCAGCTTGAACTCGGCGAACGGGTCGGCGGCCAGCAGTTGCTGCAGATGCGCGGTCGAGCGCACGACGGTGGCGAAGCCGTAGCCCGCGCCGTCCTGCATGGCCTTCTCGACGCGCTTCTGCAATGCCGCCGCCGATGCGGCGCGCGCAGTGGAGAAGACGACGTTGCCGCTGCTTAGCAGCGTCTTCACGTCGGTGAAGCCGGCGTCCTCCAGGCAGCGCTTGAGTTCCGGCATCTTGCAGTTCATCGGGCTGACGCCGCGCAGCAGGGCAACGTAACGGGGCATGGGTCAGATCCTGAAGAGTTTGCCGGTGGCGGGGAACTGCCCCGACTGCAGCTGATCGTCCGTCAGCGTGGGGCCTTGCCAGATGCGCGCGCGGGCGGCGCCGGTGCCCAGCGCCATCTCACCCAGCGCCCGGATCTCCACTTGCGTCAGCCCGCCCTCGTGTTCCCCCAGCGGATGCATGATCACCTCGGGCGCCGGCATGAACCATGTCCTGCCGGCCAGGCGGCGGATGAAGGCCTTCAGCAGCTGCTCGGCGAGCGTGAAGTCGGACACCAGCGATCTCGGGTGGGCCAGCGGGTTGAACACATTGACGTGCGGCTGCGCGGCATGTGCCCGCGCCTCGGCCCCGACGCCCACGATGTTGAGCTTTTGCCCCGGCACCGACTGGAGCGCGATCTCGGGCACTTCAGCGATGGTGATGCCGGCGCGCGGATCACGAACCGACAGCTGCGCCGGCGAGAGCTGCACGTAGAGGCGGCGGGTGAACCAGTCACGGATGGATGGCATGGCAGGTCAGCGTCTTTCCGGGACCGCAACGATAGCCGGCCGGCGGCACCAGCACGCGTCATGAAGAGCGCATGAACTGCCGCGGCGACTGGCCCAGCTGGCGCCGGAAGGCCGTGCTGAAGGTGCTGGTGGACGCGTAGCCCACGCGCTCGGCGACTGCGGCAATGCCCAGGTCGCCGCGGCGCAGCAAGCCTTTGGCAATCTGCATGCGCCAACGCAGCAGGTACTCCATCGGCGCGACGCCCACCTTGCGCGTGAAGCGGTCGAAGAACGCGGAGCGTGACAGCGCCGCCGCGGCGGCGAGCTGCTCGACGGTCCAGGGCTGCTCGGGCCGGGCATGCATCTGCTGCAGCGCGACGGCCACGCGCTCGTCGCCCAGGCCGCGCAGCAGGCCCGGCGGCGCGCTGCCGGCGGTCGTCGAGCGCATGGCCTCCACCAGCATCAAGGCCACCAGCTGCGCGCGCACGAACTCGCTGCCGGGCTGCTGCTGCTCATGCTCCTCGCCCACCAGGCGCACCAGTTGGGCCAGCCGCGCGGAGCCCTGCACGTGCACCACGCCCGGCAGCAGCGATACCAGCAGGCCGGCGTCTGCCGCATCGAACAGAAAGGCCCCGCCCAGCGACAGCATGTCGGGCTCGCCACCCACGGCGCCATAGCGCACCTCGCCGCTGCCACCGATGCTGTGCGGATCGAGGTGCACAGGCATCGCCGGCTCGCTGCTGGAAATCGTGAACGCCGGTGTGGCCGGCAGCAGCACGAAGTCACCGGCCGCGAAGGTCACGGGCTCGTGGCCGTCCACGGCCAGGCGGCAGTGCCCCGCCAGCATGATGCAGAAGCTGGGCCGGCCGTACTCGGCGAAGCGCACGGCCCAGGCGCCCTTGCCGCTGATGAGGTTGGCGAACACCGCGCGCGGCTGCAGCAGCTGCACCACCTCGGTCAGCGGGTCGCTCATGGGCTGCACGTCGGGTGAAGGGCTCGCGGGTTCATCGGGCCTGGCTCCTCGCGGGTTCGCTGGCCGCATTCTGTGCGGCCGGCGGGTGCGGCGGCGCGTGGACCACGCAGGCCGACGCCAGCAGGCTCAGCAGGACGACGCCGAGGTAGAGCGCGCCGCCCGCCCTCACGGCCGCCCCAGCGCGCGGGCCAGCGCGACGGCGTCCGCGCCGGCGGCGAAGTGAAGCCGCTCGGTCGCGTCGTTCGCGGCCTGCCACACGGCCTGGGCGACATCGGCCTCGGTGGTCACCGCACCCGGGTTGGCGAACGCCGTGAAGATAGGGTCGGCAAAGGGCTGGTAGGCGTCCGGGATCAGGCCTTGCATGCGCTGGCCGCCGTTCTCGGCGAAGCGGGTGCTGGGCCCGTAGCCCGGCTGCACCAGCTTCACGCGGATGCCGAAGGCCGCCAGCTCGGGCGCGACCGAACCGGTCAGCCCCTCCACCGCCGTCTTGCTGGCCGTGTAGACACCCGCGAGCGGGAAGGACGCCAGCGTGGCGCTGGACGTCACGTTGACGATGACGCCCGCACCGCGCTCGCGGAACTGCGGGATGACGGCCTGCATGAGCGCCATGACGCCGAAAGTGTTGGTGTCGAACACTTCGCGCGCCAGCGCCGCCGACATGGCCTCGAACGCGCCCACGACGCCGATGCCGGCGTTGTTGACCAGCACGTCGATGGGACCTGCGGCCCGGACGGCTGCGGCGATGCTTTCGGCGTCGGTCACATCCAGCGCAAGGACGCGCATGCGCTCCGACCGGGGCAGCAGATCGGCGCGCGGCTGGCGCATGGTCGCGACGACCTGCCAGCCCATCGCGTGGAAGTGGCGAGCGGTCGCCAGGCCATATCCGGAAGAGCAGCCGGTGATGAGGACGGTTTTCATGGGGACTCCAGAAAGTGGGTTGCGGTGACTGAACGATAGGCAGCCCGAGCCGGACGGAATACGGGCTTCAGTCCGCACTTGTTTTGCCAAAGTCCACAACCCGCCCAACCGGACGGCTGGCCGGACAGAGCCTCCCGGCCCGTCTACGAAGCGGCGAGACCGCCGCCCGGCTGGACCGTCGCCAGCAGCGCCTGGCGGGTCAGCTCGTCGGTCGGGAACAGATGCTCGACCTTGAGCGACGCCAGCGTGATGTCCAGCGGCGTGCCAAAGCTCGTGAACGCGGAGAAGAAGCTCAGCACCCGCCCGTCCGCCGCGCGCAGGCGCAGCGCCAGCACCGGCAGGCCGCTGGCCTCGACGGCGCCCCAGGGTCGCAGCGTGGGCCGCAACTCGTCCAGCAACGCGCGCAGCCGCGGCAGGTGCTCGGCCTCGCGGCTGGCGCGGGCCCACATCTCGCCGCACAGCTCGGCCTCGTTGACGCACAGCGCACGCAGGCCCTCGGGCGCAAAGATGGCACGCAGCAGGTTCAACGGCTGGCCGAGCATGGCCTCGGCCGGCAGGCCCAGCAGCGAGAGCAGCCGCGCCAGGCCGGCATTGGCCATGACGAGGTTGTATTCACCGTCCAGCACCAGCGCGGGCGTGGGGTCGTGCGCGTGCAGCAGCTGCGCCAGCGCGGCGCGCACGGGCGCCATCTCGGGCGCGTCCAGCGCGCGCTCGGTGTGGGCCGGCGCGTAGCCGGCGGCCAGCAAGGCCTGGTTGCGCTCCTCCAGCGTCGCGCCCAGGGCGTCGAGCAGGGCGATGAGCGTCTCGCGGCCGGCGCGCGAGCGGCCGGTCTCGATGCAGCTGAGGTGGCGTTGCGACACGCCGGTGCGCAGCGACAGCTCCAGCTGGCTGACGCGACGCGACTTGCGCAGGGCGGCGAGGGTGGTCGTCATGCGGCCATTCTGCGGGCGCACCCACGCGGCGGCTATGACCTGCCAGGTCATTGCGGCCATGCGCCCGGCTGCCGACCATGACGCCACCCCAACGCTTCAACCACCCGCAAAGGAGATCACCATGCGAACCGTTCTGATCCTCGCTCTCGCCGCCTTCGGTGCCTTTTCAAGCTACGTGATGTGGGAGGTCGGCTACCTCGGCATCTGGCAGGCGGGCATGAGCAGCCTGGGCGCCTGGCAGGTGCTGCTGGACCTGGTCCTCATGTCCTTCATCGCGCTGGGCTTCATCTGGCGCGATGCCCGGCACACGGGCCGCACGGTCTGGCCGTTCGCGCTGCTGACGGTGGCCGCCGGGTCCTTCGGGCCGCTGCTGTACCTGCTGCTGGCCAAGGCCCCGGCCCCGGGCCGCGCCCGCCAGCAGGCCACGGCCTGAGCAGCCTCAGCGGCCGGGCGCCACGCCGGCAAGTGCGAGTCGCAGGTTCTGCCGAGCCGGCGCCTCCAAGCGCCGGCGCAAGGGCTCGGTGCCGTACAGCACCGGGCGGGCAAGAAAGCCCGCAAGGATGGCGCCTCGCTTCTCGTTGAACAGCGCTGGCGGCACGTGGGCGTACTCACGGCGGATCTGCGCCTCGTACTCGGCGAAGCGAGCCGGCGCCGCGCCCAGGATGGCGAGGTCGATGTCCACGAGCAGCTGCTCATCGGCGGTTTGCGGCGCGACGCTGTGGCGCGTGGCCAGCACCATCGCCTCCACGCGCGCGGCCACATCGGCCGAGGCGCCGGCCGCCAGCAGCGCGGCGCGCGCCCAGTCGGCACTCAATGCCTCGTTGTCATGGCGGTGCACGTCATAGATCGCGTCGTGGAACCACAGCGCGACCTCGATCTCGGCCGGTCGCCGGGCAAGGTGGCGCGCCTCGTCGAACAGCGCCAGGCATTCGGCCAGATGCTGTTGCGCGTGATACGCCCGGTGCGGCTCGGCATAACGGGCCAGCAGCTCGGCATGCAGCGCGTCGCCGCCGCGGGCGCCCAGCGCCTGCCAGGCCCGCTGCCAGCGCGCCGCGTCCATCAGCCCCTGGCCCTCTCTCGATCCTGCAGCGCCCGCCACATGACCTTGCCCGCGCCGCTCTTGGGCAGGGTGTCGACGAACTCGATGAGGGCCGGCACCTTGTAGACGGCCATGTTGGCGCGGCACCAGTCGCGCAGCTGGTCTTCCGTCAACGCTTCATGCCCCGCGCGCCGCACGACGACGGCCTTGACGGTCTCGCCGCGGTAGGCGTCGGGCGCGGAGATGATGCAGGCCTCGGCGATGCCCGGGTGGGCGTGCATCAGGTTCTCGACCTCGGCCGGCCAGACCTTGAAGCCGCTCGCATTGATCATGCGCTTGAGGCGGTCGGTCATGAAGAAATAACCGTCCGCGTCGACGAAGCCGATGTCGCCGGTGCGGAAGAAGCGCCGGCCTTCGAACTCGATGAAGGCGGCGCGCGTCGCGTCCGGGTGACGCCAGTAGCCGTCGAACACCATGGGCCCGCAGACGATGATTTCGCCGGGCTCGCCGACCGGCAGCTCGCGCAGCGTGTCGGGGTCGACGACGCGGGCGTCGCAGCTCAGGTAGGGCACACCCAGGCATTGCTGCTTGGGCGCGTCGTAGGGGTTGCTGTGGCTGGGCGCGGCCGTCTCGGTGAGGCCATAGCCTTCCATGTAGCGCAGGCCATAGCGCTGCCACAGCCGCTCGGCGATGGCCTGCGGCATGGCGGCGCCGCCGCCGCCGATGGTGGCCATGCTGCTCAAGTCGAAGCTGTCCACCTCGGGGCTGGCCAGCAGGTCGATGACCATGGTGGGGATGTTGGTCCAGCGCGTGACGCGGTGCGTGGCGATGAGGCGGGCGGCGTACTCGCGCTGCCAGCGCGGCATCAACACGAGGCTGGCGCCGGCGGCCAGCGTGCCGTGCATGACGACGACCATGCCGGTGATGTGGAACATGGGCACGACGCCCAGCACCACGTCCTCATGACAGACGTTGGCCCACAGGCCGCCGGCAAAGATGTTGTGCTGCAGGCTGCTGTGCTTGTGCATGCAGCCCTTGGGGTTGCCGGTGGTGCCGCTGGTGTAGGGCAGCAGCGCGAGGTCATCGGCGCCGACCTCCAGCGTGGGCGGCGTGGCCGTGCAGGCCAGGGCCTCGGCCCAGCAGGGCGTGCCGGCGGGCAGGGCGATGTCGGCGTTGAGCCAGTCGGCCCAGCTCGGCGGCAGGCCGGCACCATCGCTGCGGCCGTCGGGCAGCACCTCGGCCAAGCGGGTCACGAGCAAGTCCTTGGCCGGCATGCCGGCGGCCAGCCATTCGGCGCTGAGGTCGGCGCTGGTGATGGCGAACACGGCGCCACTGTCCTCGATCAGGTGGCGCAGCTCGGCCGCGCGGTTCATCGGGTTGACGGGCACGACGACGGCGTTGGCGCTGAGGATGGCGTAGTGGGCCACGACCAGCTGCGGGCAGTTCTGCAGGCCCACCAACACACGGTCGCCGCGCTGGATGCCGCGCGCCGCCAGCCAGGCGGCCAGGCGCTGTACCTGGGCGGCCAGCTCGGCATAGGTGGTCGTGTGGCCGAGGAAGACCAACGCCGGCCGCTGCGGAAAGCGGCGCGCGCTGACGAGCAGGTTGTCCGGCAGCGCGGTGGCCGGCGGGCTGATCGCGTGCGGCACGCGCACCGGCCAGAACTTGTGATGTGCTCGCGTCATGACAGGGTCTCCGTTTTCTTCGCGACGACCAGGTAGACGCCGAGCAGCGTCACGCCCATGCCGGCGATGGCTTGTGCGCCCAGTGTCTCGCCGAACAGCAACCACGCCATCACCGAGGTGACAGAGGGCACCAGATACATGGTGCTTGACACGGCCGTCACGCGGCCGTGGCGCAGCATGTAGAACATCAGGCTGATGCCACCCGCCGTCAGCACCAGGATGCTCCAGGCCATGGCGACGAAGACCTGCGCGTTCCATTCGATGCGCATGGGCTCCAGTGCCCAGGCCAGCGGCAGCGTCACCGCCAGCGAGGCCGCGAACTGCACCACCTGGCCGGTGCGCAGGTCGAACTGCGGCACGAAGCGCTTCTGGTACAGCGTGCCGGCCGTGATGGCCAGCAGCGCCATCAGGCACAGCAGCAATGGCGCGCCGTAGCTGCTGCCCAGGTTGAGCTTGTGCCAGATGACGAGGACCACGCCCGCCAGGCCCAGCGCCACGCCCGCCCATTGGCGCGGCGACACGCGCTCGCCGATCAGCGGCGCGAGCGCGGCCACCAGCACCGGCTGCAGGTTGACGATCAACGCCGCGGTGCCGGCCGGCAGGCCTTGCCGGATGGCGACCCAGACACCGCCCAGGTACAGCGCCTGGATGGCGATGCCGGCGAGGGCCAGGTGCAGCATGTCGCGCCGCGTGGGCCAGGGCGCGCGCGCCGCCAGCGCCAGGCCCAGCATCAGCACGACGACACCGGCGTAGCGCCAGCTCAGGAAGGTCAGCGGGTCGGCGTAGGGCGCCGCCAGCTTGGCGACGATGTAGCCGGTGGCCCAGATGAAGATGAACAGCGGCGGTGCGATGCGGTCGAGGGCGGACATCCGGCCATCATGCCTAAGCCCCCAGGACCTTGGCGCTCATCAACCGCACCAGCTCGGCGGGTTCGGGCAGCGGGCCGGGCAGCGGCAGGCCGTCGAAGGCGGCGTCCAGGCTCAGGTGCGACAGGCCATGGGCCAGGCTCCAGCCGGTCAGCGCGATCAGCGGGCCGGACGCGGCATCGAGACGCGTGGCCGCATCCAGCAGCACGCGGAACGACGCCTCGGCCGCACGGTCCAGGCCCGGGTGCTGGCGCCGCGAGGCCAGCACGGGGCCGAACATCAGCCGGAAACGCGCCGGCCGGCGGCGTGCGAACTCGACGTAGGCGGTGGCAATGGCCAGCAGCTGCTCGCGCGCATCGGCCGGGTGGGCATCGACGCCGGCCTGCATGGCCGCGCCCAGCTGCTGGAAGCTGCGCTCGGCCAACGCGGCCAGCAGCTCGGGCAGGCCGGCGAAGTGATGGTAGGGCGCCGCATGCGACACGCCGGCGCCGCGCGCGACGTCGCGCAGGCTCAAGGCCGCGGCGCCGCGCTGGGCCAGCAGCGCCTCGGCGGCGTCCAGCAAGGTCTCGCGCAAATCGCCGTGGTGATAGACGCCGGCCGGCTTGGCACGGGGGCGCGGGGCGCGGTCGGTGGCGGGCTTGGGCATGCGCGGCATCTTGCCACGCGCAAGATCGCGGCTGATACTTGCGCAATCTTGACATCGTCAAGATCAGTCAGCCTCGAGGAGCCGCCATGTACCACGCCATCGTTCGCCGCAAGCTGCTGGCCGCGTTCGCCGACCTGAACGCCGGCCGCTACGACGGCATCCCCGCGCAGTTCGCCGCCGAGCACCGCCACCGCATGGTCGGCAGCCATGCGTTGGGCGGCGAGCGCCGCGACCTGGCCGCGACCACGCGCTGGTACGGCCGGCTGCAGCGGCTGCTGCCGGGGCTGCGCTTCGAGGTGGACGGCATCTGGGTCAGCGGCTGGCCCTGGCGCACGCGCGCCGTGGTCGGCTGGCGCGACCGCTTCCAGCTGCCGGGCGGCGCCGAGGGCAGCAATGTCGGCATGCACGAGTTCGAGCTGCGCTGGGGCCGCGTCAGCGCGCTGACGGTGCACTGCGACACGGCCCGCCTGGCGGGCTACCTGGCCCAGGTGGCGGCGGCCGGTCAGCCCGAGGCGTTGGCAGAACCGATCACGGGTTGAAGCGGTTCGGCGCTGGCACTGGCCATCACGTCGCGCAGGCAGCGCATGCACAGGCAGCGGTCGGGGTAGTGCGCGGCCAGTTCGGCGCGCAACGCATCGGTCAGGCGGATGCCGAAGCAGTCGCAGTGCCCCGCATTGACGCCGCACTCGAAGCCGCCTCCACAGCGCGGGCAGCGGACGTCCAGCAGGGCGCCGCTCATGCGCGCGCCTCGCGCAGTGCGGCGACGCACAGCTGCTCCAGCACGCCCAGGTCCACATCCGCGAGGCGCTTGACGTAGACACAGCCCTTGCCCTGGCGGTGCTTGCCCAGCCGCGCGAGCAAGGCCTCGCACTCGGCGGGGAGGCAGCCGACGTTCAGGTACAGGCTGATGTCGCCCTTGCCGCCCGCGCCGCTGGCAAAGCCGATCTCGAAGATGTCGCCCTCGCGGCCACTGTCGTAGACGTAGTGGTGGTCACCAAAGCCCACCATGCGACCCCACATGCGCGGCGGATGACCGCTGACGCGCTGCATCAACGCCGCGAGCTGCCGGCAGTCCGTCGCGCGCGCCTCGGGCTGGGCATCGAAGTGCGCGTCGACATCGGTGTCGGTCGGGACGGTCTTGTTGGCGGCGGCCATGGCGATTGCGGCAGGCTAGAGCGGCGATTGTGGATCGTCGTCGGGCGGCGGCAGCGGCGTCGCGCGCGCCAGCGCCATCCAGGTTGCGAAGTCGGGCTTGCAGGCGCGCCTGGGCGCCGGGCGGGCGAGTTCGAGATGGCCGGCGTGGCCGATCAGCACGCCGTACTCGGGCGGGATCTCATCGGGCTCGGCGATGCCGGCCTTCAGCACGAACCAGCACTGGCCGCACAGCGCCCGGTAGGCGGCGGACTTGGCCGGGCGGCGCAGCTCGCCCAGCAGGTCGGCGCGGCTGACCTTGATTTCGTGGATGGCCGGTTCGAGGTAGTCCTCCACCGTGCTGTGGCGGATGGAATAGACGTCGGGCATCGCGTTGACCCACAGCATCTTGCCGTCCTCCTGCGGCAGCCCGGCGCGCAGGCTCAGGCCGCGCCAGGCGATGCGGCCGGCGCGCTGCATCTCGATGGCGACGCGCTCGACCAGGGTCTCGTGGGCGTCGCGCATGGCGCGGTTCTTCTGCAGCGACGCGGCCAGTGCGGCGACGCCGGCATCGGTCACGCGCAGGCGTTCACGGCCGTCGGGCTCCTGCAGGCGCTCGACCCAGCCGGCCGCCAGCAGCTCCACCTCGACGAGATCCTGGCTGGGCCAGCCGGCGCTGCGCCACAGCAGGCGCAGGCGCTGCAGGTGGAAGCGGGTGGGCGTGGACATGGCGCCATCTTCGCGCCAGCCGGCCATGAAAAAAGCCCCCGGCCGGTGGGCACGGGGGCTTTTGCGGAGAGCGCCGGAGCTTACGGACGCTCGCGCTTGGGCAGCGCGGTCATGCCCTGGGCCGCCGTGGCGCTGGGCACCGCGAAGAAGGTCCAGACGCTGTTGGCCGGGAAGGCCAGCGTGGCGTTGGTGTAGATGGACGTCGCCGAGGTCGGCACCGTGACGTCAACCTGCGAGGTCGTCGTCGACGAGATGCTGCCGACGGCGGAGACCGCGCCGGGCGCCACGTTGGAGGCCAGGGCGCTGAAGTCCACGTTCAGCGACGAGCTGACGGTGGGCAGCGCGTTGACGAGGCGGATCTTCACGTTGCCGCTGACAGTGGGCAGGCGGTTGTCGTCGCTGATCACGGACATCTTGGGCGCGGCCGCGTCACCCCAGACCAGCAGGGTGTAGTCGCCACCAGCGGCCAGCGTCGGGGGCGTGAAGCTGAAGCTGGCGCCGTTGACGGTGGCGGCCAGCGTGCTGGCGCCCGAGGCGGTGGTCACGTACTCGCTGATCAGCGGGCTGATCGCGGGGCTGCCGAACATGGCTTGGCCGTTGATGGACGAGCCGACGGTGCCGCCGTTGGTCAGCGCGGCGACGGTGCGCACGCGGCTTTGCGTGTTGGCGAAGTTCTTGACCGCGCCCTTCTGCACGAGCGTGATGCCGTTGACCAGCACGCCGCCGTCCGAAGCCGTCAGGACCAGCGTGTTGACGCTGGCCGAATCCAGCGTGATGGCCGGGATGTCCAGGCGCAGGTCGGTGCGCTTGTTGTAGCCGGTCACGCGGACGCGGAAGGTGCCCGAGTTGATCTGGACGTAGCCGCTGCCGGCGCCGCCCTGCAGGTTGGTGGTCAGCGCGGTGGCGGTGTTGATGTCTTCGGTGGCGGTCGTCACATAGACGTCCAGCGCGCCAGCATCCGGGGCCAGGTTCAGCACGATCAGCTTGGCCTTGTTGGCTTCGGGCACCGTCTCGCCTTCCTCCAGCAGCGACGTGCGGATGGCACCGGCGAAGCCGTAGCTGATGTAGGTGTAGTTGGTGCCGCCCTTCAGCGTGGGCGTCGTCGCCGAAATGCTGGTGCCGACACTGCTCTCCAGCACCTTGGTGGCCGTGGCGTTGGTGTCCACGGAGCCGTACTCGCCGGCGGTGGCGTAGGCCACCTTGCTGTTGATGGTCTTGTCGTTGACCGTCAGATCCAGCTGGGCGTAGGAACGCGTGGCATTGAGCAGGCGAACCTGCGTGTTGCTGCCGCCGCCGCCGCCGCCGCCGCAGGCGGTCAGGAATGCAGTGGCCGACAGGCTCAGCGTCAGGACCAGTCGCGTGGCCCAGGGGGTGAATCGCATCGAGAACTCTCCGAAAAAACCAAACCGCCGGGCACCCATTGACAAGTGCGGCCATGAACGCGGACTCGCGATTAGAACCCAAGCCGGAGATCCTGCGATTTCCACCATCTAGCAGCGGGTGAAGAACTGTTGCTGCGCGCTCACCGCTGGGGTGAGGAGAACACTCCAATTTATGCGGCCCCGCGTCGCTAGCATGCGCCGCATGAACTATCCCCACCTCCTCGCCCCCCTGGACCTCGGCTTCACGACGCTGAAGAACCGCGTGCTGATGGGCAGCATGCACACCGGGCTGGAGGACGGCCGCAAGCATTTCGAGCGCATGGCGGTGTTCTTTGCCGAGCGGGCACGCGGTGAGGTGGGGTTGATCGTGACCGGGGGCTTTGCGCCCAACATCGAGGGCTGGGCCAAGCCGTTTGCCGGCACGCTGGCCACCTCGGGCGCGGCGCGGCGCCACAAGATCATCACGGACGCCGTGCATGCCGAGGGCGGCAAGATCGCGCTGCAGATCCTGCACACGGGCCGCTACGGCTACTCGCCGCTGTGCGTGGCGCCGTCGCGCATCCAGAGCCCGATCTCGCCGTTCACGCCGCGCGAGCTGAGCGCGCGAGGCGTCGAACGCCAGATCCGCGCCTTCATCCGCTGCGCCAGGCTGGCCCGCGAGGCCGGCTACGACGGCGTGGAGGTGATGGGCTCCGAGGGTTATTTCATCAACCAGTTCCTCGTCAAGCACACCAACCAGCGCGACGACGACTGGGGCGGCGCTTATGAGAACCGCATGCGGCTGCCGCTGGAGATCCTGGCCCGCATGCGCGAGGCCGTGGGGCCGGACTTCATCATCATCTACCGCCTGTCCATGCTGGACCTGGTGCCCAACGGCAGCAGCTGGGAGGAGGTCGTGGAGCTGGGCCGGCGCGTGGCCCGGGGCGGGGCGACCCTCATCAACACCGGCATCGGCTGGCACGAGGCGCGCATCCCGACCATTGCGACCAGCGTGCCGCGCGCGGGCTTCGCGTGGGTCACCGCAAAACTCCGGGCCCAGCTGCGCGCCGAGGGCATCACGACGCCGCTGATCACCAGCAACCGCATCAACACGCCGGAGGTGGCCGAGGGCGTGCTGGCGGACGGCTCGGCCGACATGGTGTCCATGGCACGGCCGTTTCTGGCCGACTCGGAGTTCGTCAAGAAGGCCCGCCAGGGCAGGGCGGACGAGATCAACACCTGCATTGCCTGTAACCAGGCCTGCCTGGATCACACCTTCGCGCAGAAGATCTCGACTTGCCTCGTGAACCCGCGCGCGGCGTACGAGCAGGAGATCGTGCTGCGTCCTGTGAATGGCGCGAAGAAGCGCATCGCCGTCGTCGGCGCGGGCCCGGCGGGTTTGGCGGCGGCAACGACGCTGGCCGAGCGCGGCCATGCGGTGACGCTGTTCGACGGCGCCCACGAGATCGGCGGTCAGTTCAACATGGCTAGGCGCATCCCCGGCAAGGAGGAGTTCAGCGAGACGCTGCGCTACTTCCGCCGCCGCATCGAGGTCACCGGCGTGGCGCTGCGGCTGAACACGCGCGCCGATGCGGACGCGCTGAAAGGTTTCGACGAGGTGTTGCTGGCCACCGGCGTCAGCGCGCGCGACCCGAAGATCAAGGGCCAGGACGCGGGCATGGCCCGCGGCCAGGTGCTGAGCTACATCGACGTACTGCGGCACGAGAAGCCGGTGGGCGGCCGCGTGGCCATCGTCGGCGCGGGCGGCATCGGCTTTGACGTGGCCGAGTACCTGCTGGAGGCCGGCCACTCGCTGACGCTGGACCCGGCCGCGTGGCGCAAGCACTGGGGCGTGGGCGACCCGAGCGAGGTGCGCGCCGGCCTGCTGCGGCCGGCGCCGGACGCGCCCACGCGTCAGATCACGCTGCTGCAGCGCAAGGCCGGCAAACCCGGCGCGGGCCTGGGCAAGACGACCGGCTGGATCCACCGCGCGGCGCTGAAGATGAAGAACGTCGACATGCTGGCCAGCGTCAACTACGAGCAGATCACGCCCGAGGGCCTGTGGGTCAGCTATGGCGAAAAACGGGCGGACACCCAGCTGATCGAGGCCGACAGCATCGTGCTGTGCGCCGGCCAGGAACCGCTGCGCGAACTGGAGGCGCCGCTGAAGGCCGCCGGTGTCAGCGTGCACCTGATCGGCGGCGCGCTGGAGGCCGGCGAGCTGGATGCGAAGCGGGCCATCCTGCAGGGGACGACGCTGGCAGCACGGCTGTGACCGACGGAGCTTAGGTCCGTCGAGCGGTCGGACGGCCGCAAACTGGCGTACCAGCCCTACTACCGGGCGCGCTGCTGGATCAATTCAGCCCAGTTCATCCGGGCCGCGAGCAGGCGCGACCCGTCGTAGGACAAGTGGCCTTCATCCCGATATACCAGCGTGCCGTCGATCATCGTCACGCAGCTGCGCGCGCTGCACAGAAAATCCGCCAGCCGAATAACGGGAACGCCGCCGCTTTCCATGGCGTCCATCAGCTTCAGGACGGATGCGCGCCGTTTGTGATAAACATCCAGCGGGACCGCACATTCAACTTCACCGCCCAGCGTGATCAGTCCCGTGATGTGGCGCTCCAGGCACGCGCCCACATTGAAGTCGGCCGCCGGCGGGGGCGAGAAAAACACCAGCTTTTTGCCAGTGGCACGAATTTCAGCCGCTGTTCGCTTCAGAGCCGCAGCCGCCCCTTCGATCGAAGCCGGCGTTTCCGTCAATCCGTCGGGAGTTGTTGAAACGTGCGCCCATTCTTCATCGACATACTGGACCAGTGGGCTGGACAGCACCACAACCTCAATATTCTTGTATTCGCGAATGTAGTCGAGAACCGATTGATTGAATTCAATGCATTTTTGCGCCCAGGTCGTGTCGTAGACCGGGCCAGTTCCCGCATTGTTCAGACGCTTGGGCGAGAAATTCAGGAATGGTCCGCAGGCACTGCGTGTTGCCTGGACAATGCCACCCGTTTGGGCTTGACTCACCAACCCGGGGACCAAATGCATTGCGTATGAATCACCCCACACCAGTGTTTTTGGCTGTCCCTTGCTGCTGCATTCAGGTTTCAAGACAAAGGGGGTTGTGTATTCGCATGCACCACCGAATCCTAGATTGACTCGCCGGATTCCTGCGAAGTCCTGCTCCGCTTTGGTGGCCTGCACCGTGACGGGCACGATGGCCATCAACAGGACCGAAACGAGACCCGTCTTCACCAGCAGGGCTGGGGAGTAACGCAATGGCGCCTTGCGCAGCGGATCCTCGATGAAACGATTCAGCCAGTAAGCCAAAACAAGCGATAGGCCAAGCGCTGCGACGCGAAGCGAGGCCGGCAGTTCCGATCCATGTCCCACCCAGGCATGCTTGAGAAAAACGATGATCGGCCAGTGAACCAAGTACAAGGAGTAGGAGATGTCGCCGACGCGCGCAAGCACTTTGGTGGCGAGAGCTCCTTCCAGGCCGTCATGACGTCGCAGGATGACGACGAGTGTTGCGAGACAGATCAGCAATGCTGAGCTTCCGGGATGTCTTCCAATCACAGGAAACATTCCCAGCAGCAACACGCAAGCCAAGCTCGGATAGAACATTGCCCGGATCACCAGAGATCTGCCAATCTGGCGATTCAACAATCCCCCGTCCGTGCGAACGATCAACGCGCCCGCCGAGCCGATCAGTAATTCCCATGCACGTGTCGGCAGCAGATAAAAGGTGGCGACAGGCTTGAAAACCCCACCCAATAGACACAATGCAAAACTGACCAGCAACGCCGCCAATACAGCTTTAAGCCACAGACCGCGCCGCAGCAACAGCAACGCGGCCGGCAGCAACAAGTAATACTGCTCTTCCAGCGAGAGTGACCAAGTATGCAACAGCGGCTTCAAGTCGCTGGCCCCTTCGAAATAGCCCGTCTGCTGCCAGAGCACCATGTTCGCGGTGAAGGTGATGGCGCCAATCACCTGAAGCCCAAAATCCTTGAGGTCCTGCTGATTGAGAAACCACGGGGCACATGAGGCAGTTACCAGTATGGTGACATATGCCGCTGGCAGCAGTCGTTTGGCTCGCCGAAAGTAGAAGTCCGCAAGGCGAAAGTCACCGCGCTCAATACCGGCCGCCACGAGCGACGTGATCAGGTATCCGGATATGACGAAGAACATATCCACACCGAGGTAGCCCGCCGCAACGCCACCTATCTTGACGTGGTAGAAGAGAACCATAAGCACCGCCACGCCGCGCAGTGCCTGGATATCGAGTCGGAGCGTGGGGACGTGCTGCTTATTTGCAGTCATGCTTTCGGATAGCAGCGGTGTGCGGCGACCTAGTGATTCCTGATCCAATCGATGTTACGAGAAGTGCCACACCGCCTCGTGGCCGCTTCTCACGATGCGCGCCGTCCCGTTGGCGAGCTCCATGCAATTGTTCGCTGGGAGATCACGACGAGGCCGGCCCCTTTGGCACACCATCGTGCCTTGCACGCCCCGACTCAGCGCTGGGACAGCTCCCAGAGCTGATACAGCGTGTCGTTGTCCTGCTCCGAAACTTCCAGTCCGGTGGCGAGGTCGAAGCTGGAGTCGTACCAGCCACATATCTCGGGCTTCTTGCCGGCCGTCGTCGCGCCCGGCTTCGTCGGCACGGCCATCGGCAGCTTGGAGTTGGACCAGGGATGCTGTGAAGAGCTGAAGAATTGCATGGCAGGCTCCGGGTTTTGAGGGGTTCGACGTCGTGAAGAACGTCACACCCTCAGCATCGGCGCCGAGTCTTTTTTCGGACATCACCCAGAGGGTGGAGTGAGGGGGGATGCCAAGACGGCACACCCCCCGAACCACCCCCATCCCTCCCCCGAAAGGGGGATGAAAAATGGGGTCGGAGTCGATTTCCGTGGTGTGTGCGGCTGCGCTACGCTGCGGTGTCTTCGCTTCGCGCCCAGCCATGACCGCTTCCGCCACCAGCCCCGTCGACATCGCCGCCAGCCTGACCGAGCTCTGGTCGCCGCGCGTCATCGGTGCCTTCGACGACAACTACGTCAAGGTCGCCAAGGTGCAAGGGACTTTCGGTTGGCACCGCCATCCGGACGAGGACGAGCTCTTCCACATCCTGCGCGGGCGGCTGCGCATCGAGCTGCGGGATGGCCCCGTCTTGTTGGAAACCGGCCAGATGTTCGTCGTGCCCCGAGGCGTGGAGCACTGTCCGGTTGCCGAAGAGGAATGCCTGCTGATGCTGATCGAGCGCAAGACGACGCTGCACAGTGGCGACACGCCGAACGAGAAAACACGCTCCATCGAGGAGCAGCTGGGCGACTAAGACCCCACCCGGCCCAGCTCGCGCCGGGCATCGCCGCCTATCCACCGCGCCGACTTCTCCTTGCGCTCACACAGCCGCTCCGCCACAGTGAGCGCAGGCTCACGTAGCGCCTGACTGCGCTTGCCGATCTGCCGCAGCGCCCAGCTGACGGCCTTCTTGACGAAGTTGCGCTCGTCTTCTGCCGCCGCCTCGACCAGCGGCAGGCAGGCCAGGAAATCGGCGTCGGCCCGGGTCATCTGGTGCACGGCGGCGACAGCCAGCAGCGCGAAGCCGGCGCGCTTTTCAAACTCGGCCTCGCGCGCCGCCCAGCGCGGGATGAGGCCCCAAGCCAGCGGGCTTTTCACGAAGGCGTTGGTGCAAGCCTGGTCACAGACGTCCCAGGCGCGCATGCCGGCCACCCAGTGGTCCATCTGCTCGACGGTCAGCCTGGCCGGGTCGGCCACCATGCCGGCCAGGATCTGCGCATCGGGGATGCCTGTGTCCCACAGCGCCAGCGCCAGTTCGTGGTCGCGCTTGAACTCGCGGGCCAGCGCGCGCAACGTCGGCACGGCCAGGCCCAGGCGGCCGTCACCGGTCAGGCCGAAGCGGGCCATGGCTTCGAGCGCCTCCGGGCGGGCCGCGGCGCGCAGGCGTTGCAGGGCAAGGTCGAGGCGAGGGTGGCTCATGACAGGGGCGCTTGACTTCGAGTGCACTCTAGGCCGTCCAATGGCTGCATGGCACCCCGAGACGACCCTCCCCTGCTGCTGATCGGCGCGCTGGCCGTGCGCTGCGGCAAATCTGTGCACGCCATCCGCTGGTACGAGGCCCAGGGCCTGGTGCCCGGCGTGGCGCGCGACGCCGGCGGCCGGCGGCGCTACCGCGAGCAGCACGTGGCCTGGCTGGCGCTGATGGAGAGGCTGCGCATCACCGGCATGTCCATCGCCGAGATGCGCCGCTACACCGAGCTGGTCACGCAGGGCCGCAAGAGCCTGGCCCAGCGCCGCGACATGCTGGCCGCCCACCGCGCCGACGTGCTGGCGACGATCTCGCGCTGGCAGGAGGCGCTGGCGGCGCTGGACCAGAAGCTGGATTTCTATGACGACTGGATCGCCACCGGTGAGCGCCCGGCCCGCGACCCACTGGATTCATCACTGCACCCCAGGAGACCGACATGAACACCGCCGCAATCGACAACAAGGCCTTGCTGCAATCCATCTACGCCGCGCTGGCCGACGGCGATGGCCGGCCGTTCCGCGACGCGATGGCCGAGGACTTCAGCTGGACCATCGCCGGCCAGTCGGCCTGGTCGCGCCGCTGGAGCGGCCGCGAGGCCGTGCAGCGCGACCTGCTGGCGCCGCTGTTCCAACGCTTCGCGACGCGCTACCGCAATCGCGCGGAGCACTTCGTGGCCGACGGCGACACCGTCGTCGTGCAATGCCGTGGCGAGGTGCAGACGACGGGCGGCGAGGCCTATGACAACCACTACTGCATGGTCTACCGCGTCGCGGACGGACAGTTGAAGTCGGTGACCGAGTACATGGACACCGACCTGGCCTGCCGCGTGCTGGGGGAGCCGCCAGCGGCGTCATAACCTTATGAAGAGGCCGCAGGAGCGACCGAGCACAATTGAGGCTATCGCCGCTGCGAACCCAAGCTTCATGAAACTCCGCCTTCTCGCGCTCACCGCATCCGTCAGTGCGGCCCTCGCGCTGACCCTGGCCGTACCGGCCGCCCACGCCAGCACCGGCCCCGGCGTGTCCTGGCAGGCCGCCGCGGCCGATGCCGACATCGACCGCCACTTCGTGCAGGCCAAGGCCGAGAAGAAGCCCGTGCTGCTGTACTGGGGCGCCAAATGGTGCCCGCCGTGCAACCAGCTGAAGGCCACCCTCTTCAACCGCGCGGACTTCATCGAGCAGAGCAAGGCCTTCGTCGCAGTGGGCATCGACGGTGACGCGCCCGGCGCGCAAAAGCTGGGCACGCGCTTCAAGGTGCGTGGCTACCCGACGATGATTCTGTTCAGCCCCAACGGCCAGGAAATCACCCGCCTGCCCGGCGAGGCCGAGGCGGCCCAGGTCATGAAGGTGTTGCAGCTGGGCCTGTCCAGCGGCCGCCCGGTCAAGGCCGTGCTGGCGGACGCCAAGGCGGGCAAGAAGCTGGGCGCCAACGAGTGGCGGCTGCTGGGCTTCTACGGCTGGGAGACCGATGAGCAGCAACTGCTGCCGGCCGACCAGCGCGCGACCACGCTCGCTCAGCTGGCCAAGGCCAGCGAAGGCGTCGACGCCGAGACCACCACGCGGCTGTGGCTGAAGTCCATCGGCGCGATGGCCGAGGGCAAGGCGGCCGACCCGGCCCAGTTGCCGCGCCTGCGCGCCGTGCTGGCCGACCCGGCGCAGGCGCACGCGCAGATGGACGTGCTGACCAACGAGGCGCCGGACCTGGTCAAGGCCCTCGCCCCGACGCCCGGTGATGCGCGCAATGCGCTGGTCGCCGAGTTCGACGCCGCGCTGAAGCGGCTCAACGAAGACACCACGCTGTCGCGCGCCGACCGACTGAACGCGCTGCAAGGTCGCATCGACCTGGCGCGGCTGGACTCGGCCAAGGACGACCCGCATCCCACCAAGATCCCCGCCGCACTGCTGACCGAGGCGCGTGACCAGTCGAGCAAGGCCAACCGCGAGATCACCGACGGCTACGAGCGCCAGGCCGTCGTCACCGAGGCCGCCCACCTGCTGGGCCGCGCCGGGCTGTGGAAGGAAAGCGATGACTTGCTGAAGTCGGCCCTCGCGCGCAGCCACTCGCCCTATTACCTGATGAGCCAGCTGGGCGGCAACGCCAAGAAGCAGGGCAAGAAGGCCGATGCGCTGCGCTGGTATGAAGAGGCCTTCAACAAGAGCGAGGGCCCGGCCACGCGGCTGCAGTGGGGCTCAAACTATTTCGCCGCGCTGATCGAGATAAGCCCGGAAGACACGCCGCGCATCGAGAAGGCCGCGGCCCAGCTGTTCGCCGAGGCCGAGAAGGACCCCGGTGCCTTCTATGAACGCAGCGAGCGTTCGCTGAAGAAGGTGGGCAGCCTGCTCGCGGGATGGAACCAGAGCCCCACCCAGGCCGCTGCCGTCGGTCGCCTCAAGGCCCAGCTCGATGGCGTCTGCGGCAAGCTGGATGCCGGTGACGCCAAAGCGAAGTCGGCCTGCGATGGGCTGATGAAGCCCGCCGCCAAGAAGGCCTGAGCGCGTGGACGACGGATTGGTGGCCGGCCTGACCGGCAGCACGGCTGCGGCGGTGGCCTCGGCGGATCTCGCCAGCCTGGCGGCCGGGGACGGCACGCACGCTGGCGCCGGGCATGGCGCGTCGACCACCTGCCTGAACTGCGGCACGGCGCTCACGCCGCAGGCGCGGTTCTGCAGCCAGTGCGGCCAGGACACGGCCAATCACCCGCCCTCGCTGTTCGAGTTCGTGCACGAGTTCGTCAGCCACTACATCGCCGTCGAGGGCACGCTGTGGAAGAGCCTGTGGGGCCTGATGGCCAAGCCCGGCTTCCTGACCCGTGAATACCTCGCGGGCCGCAAGCAGCGCTATGTGCTGCCCTTGCGCCTGCTGCTCACGCTGGGCCTGCTGTTCTTCCTGGCGCTGAAGTTCGCGCCCGGGGGCTCCAAGGCCGCCGCGCTGGGCGAATTCTTCGACGACGAGGATGTGGTGGCGAGCGCACCCGCGGCCTCCGCAAAGCAGCGCAAGCCATCCGCGGGCGAGACGGGCGAGACGGGCGAGACGGGGCGGCCCGAGGCGGTGCAGGACCGCGTACACCGCGCCGAGACCCAATGGCGCGCCGACCCCAAGGGCACGGCCAATGCCATCGGCGCCACCATGCTCGGCCTGGCGCCCTATGCAGTGCTGTGCTCGCTGCCCTTCTTCGCCGGCCTGCTCAAGCTGCTGTTCTGGCGCCAGGCGTATGGCGCGCATTTCGTCTTCGCCATGCATCTGCACGCCGCCTGGTACGCCATGCTGCTGCTGGCCGTGCTGCTGCCCTGGGGCGTGGTCGGGTTCGCCGTGTGGGCGTGGTCCGGCATCTATCCGGTGGTGGCGCTCAAGCGGGTGCACGCGGCGGGCTGGTGGACCACGCTGCTGCGCGCCGGCCTGCTGGCCATGCTGCACTGGGTAATCCTGGGCCTGGGCCTGGCCGCCCTGGTCGCGGCCGGCGTGCTGGCAGCAGGCTAGGAATCGGACAGCAGCGGCTCGCGCCGCAGGTCGGCATCCACGTCCATCAGCACGCTGGCCAGTTCCAGCGTGCGCCACAGCCCCTCGGGCATGGCCAGGATGGCCTCGGGGGTGCGTGCCTGGCTGACCCAGGCGCCAATCTCGGCATGCTGCTCATGCGTCAGCAGGCAACGGTCACGCATCTCGTCGAGTGTCTGCACGCACAGCCTTTCATCGCGGCGGGGCCGCTGGTCGCAAGGTCGGGGTCGAACAGGTGCCAGCGGCGCCTGACGCGATTCCAACACAGGCCGCCATTCATCACGCGCCTGAGGCCATTCGCCGCGCCGGGCTGCCGGCCAGCACCGACAGCGTCGCGGCGCATGCGGCGGCCTGGATACTCGCGGCCATTCGATCCCCGGAGCCCTCGCCATGCCCCTTCCCGTCCGGCGCGCCTGTGCGCTCGCCGCCGCCTTGCTGCTCAGCGCGCCGCTGGCCCAGGCGGCCACGCCGCTGACGCCCTGCCGCATCGACGGCATTCCCAACGAGCTGCAATGCGGCAGCCTGCAGCGCCCGCTGGACCCGGCCCGCCCGGACGGCGTCAAGATCGCCGTGCACTACCTCGTCGTGCCGGCGATGGCGCGCAACAAGCAGCCCGACGCGGTGCTGATGCTGGCCGGCGGCCCCGGCCAGAGCGCCATCGGCGTGGCCCAGCGCGTGCTGCCGCGGCTGGCGCGGCTGAACAACCGGCGCGACCTGGTCTTCATCGACCAGCGTGGCACCGGCAAGTCGGCGCCGCTGGACTGCCCGGACGACAGCAAGCTGCCGATCACGGAGCAGCTGGACACCGCCGCGCAGATGCGCCGCCTGGACGCCTGCCGCGCGTCGCTGGAGACCCTGTCCTATGGCCAGGACGGCGGCCTGCGCTTCTTCACGACCACCATCGCCATGCAGGACATGGAGGCCGTGCGCCAGGCGCTGGGCGTACCGCAGTGGAACCTCATCGGCGGCAGCTACGGCACGCGCGCCGCGCTGGAGTACCTGCGCCAGTTTCCAGCCCAGGTGCGCCGCACGGTCATCGACGGCGTCGCGCCGCCGGACATGGTGCTGCCGGTCAGCTTCTCGCCCGACACGCAGGCGGCGCTGGACAAGCTCTTCGACGCCAACGCCAAGACCCACCCCGAGCTGCGCGCCGACTGGACCCGGCTGCTGGCCTCCCTGCCCCGCGCCGTGACCGTGCAGCAGCCCCTGACCGGCGTGCCCGAGACCTTCACGGTGGACCGTGAGCTGCTGCTGCGCGCCGTGCGCCCGCCGCTGTACCAGCCGGCGCTCGCCGCCGCGCTGCCGGCCGCCATCCACGCGGCCGCGGCCGAAGGCCGCTTCGGCGGCCTGTTCGGGCTGACCTCGGCCTTCGGCGGCGGCAAGGGCATGAAGCTGGCGATGGGCATGCACTTCTCGGTCATCTGCGCGGAGGACGTGCCGCGCATCGCCCAGGCCACCGATGCGCCGGGCGCCGACTTCGGCCGCGTCGACGCCGACATGTACGCCCGCGTCTGCAAGACCTGGCCCCGCGGCGACGTGGCGGCGGACTTCTACAAGATCCCGCCCGCGCCCAGCCCCGTGCTGGTCATGAGCGGCGGCGCCGACCCGGCCACACCGGCGCGCCACGGCGAGCGCGTCGCCAAGGCGCTGGCCGTGGGCCATCCCGAGCGGGTGCAGCACCTCGTCGCGCCGGAAGCCGGCCATGGCGTGATGGGCGTGGGCTGCGTGCGCGACCTGTTGTTCCGCTTCATCGATGCCAAGACCGATGCCGCTGCGCTGCCCGACACCTTCATGAAAGACGCCGCCTGCGCGACGCGCATCCCGCGGCCCCCGGCCTTCCGGCCCGTCCAGGGAGGGGCGGCGCAATGATCGAGATCCTAGACGTTCACAAGCAGTTCGTCGCCCAGGCCGGCGGCAGCGTGTTCAAGCGCGGCAGCAAGCGCATCGTGCACGCGGTGCAGGGCGTCAGCGTGGCGGCCGCCAACGGCCGCATCACCGGCCTGCTGGGCGCCAACGGCGCGGGCAAGACGACCACGCTGCGCATGCTGGCGGGCCTGTTCCCGCCGGACGCGGGCCACATCGCCGTGGACGGCATCGCCGTGAAGGACGCGCCGCTGAAGGCCTTGTCGCGCATGGGCATCCTGGGCGACGCGCACGGCCTGTACCCACGGCTGTCGGCGCGCGAGAACATCGTCTACTACGGCCGCCTGCAAGGCATGACCCCGGACGCCGCGAACGCGCGCGCCGAGGAGCTGTCCAGGCTGCTGGAGATGCAGGCCATCCTGGACCGCCGCGCCGATGGCTTCAGCCAGGGCGAGCGCATGAAGACGGCGCTGGCCCGCGCCCTCGTGCACGACCCCGCCAACATCGTGCTGGACGAGCCCACCAACGGCCTGGACGTGCTGGCCACGCGGGCGCTGCGCGAGGCGCTGCGCTGGCTGCGCAGCCCGGAGGGCGGCGGCAAGTGCATCGTCTTCTCGACCCACATCATGCAGGAGGTGGAGCAGCTGTGCGACGAAGTGGTCGTCGTGTCCCACGGCCGCAGCGTGGCGCACGGCAGCGTGCCGGCGCTGCTTGAGCAGGCGGGCGAGACGCGCTTCGAGGACGCCTTTGTGAAGCTTGCATTCCCCGAAGAGGTGGCCGCATGAAACAGGCCTTGATCGTCTTTGTGAAAGAGCTGTCCGACGCGTTGCGCGACCGGCGCACGCTGCTGCGGCTGCTGATCCCTGCGCTGCTCATGGGGCCGCTGCTGTTGATGGCGCTGTCGGGCCTGATCGCGTCGCTGGAGGAGCGTGCCGACCGGCGCGAGATCCTGGCCGTCGGCATCGAGGCCGCGCCAACGCTGAAGAACTTCATCGAACGCCAGACCTACACCATCAAGACCGCCCCGGCCGACTACGAAGCCCAGCTGCGCGCGACCACGCTGCTGGAGCCCGTGCTGGTGGTGCCCAAGGACTTCGAGGCCAAGCTGCTGGCCGGTGAAGCGCCGACGGTGGAGGTCGTCAGCGACAGCGCGAACCAGCGCGCCAACGCCGGCGTGGGGTCCATCAAAGGCCTGCTGTGGGGCTTCAACCGCGAGCGTTCGTCGCTGAACCTGGCGATGCGCGGCGTGTCCATCGAGCTGCTGGAGCCGGTCGACGTGGAGGAGCGCGACCTTGCCAGCGTGCAGGCCCGCGCCGCGCGGCTGACCAGCATCATCCCGATGTTCATCATCATGGCCGTGCTCTACGGCGCGCTCACCGCGGCGCTGGACAGCACCGCCGGCGAACGCGAGCGCGGCTCGCTGGAGCCGCTGCTGATGAACCCGGCACCGCACGGCGCCATCGTGGCCGGCAAATGGGGCGCCGTGGCGCTGCTGAGCATGGCGGTGGCGCTGCTGTCCAGCTTGAGCTTCGTGCCGGCGCAGTGGCTGCTGAAGAGCGACAGCCTGCAGGCGATGTTCCAGTTCGGGCCCGGCGAGGTGCTGGCCTTCTGGCTGCTGCAGATCCCGCTGGCGGCCGGGCTGTCGGCGCTGCTGATGGCACTGGCCATCCGCTCCAAGACCTTCAAGGAAGCGCAGGCCGGCAGCACGCTGGTCATCACGGCCGTGAGCCTGATGCCCATGGTCACGCTGCTCAACCCCGGCGGTGACGCGCCCTGGTACCTGTGGGTGCCGGGCCTGGCGCAGAACACGCTGATGCTGGCCGTGCTGAAGGGCGAGGCGCTGCGCTGGAGCCAGGTCGTGCCAGGCGTCGTCGTCGGCATCGCGCTGACGGCCGTGGCGCTCTTCTATGTCGCCCGCTCGATGCGCGCGGCGGTGGCGCGATGAGGGCCGCCCTTGCCTTGGCCGGCGTCCTGGCCCTGGCCGGCTGCGCCGGCTTCGAGGCCGCGACGCCGCCCGACTACACCGGCCCCACGGCCAACGTGGCCGACCAGGCGCTGCCCGTCAGCAGCCAGATGCTGCACGTGTTCGAGATGCTGCAGGTGGACGGCCGGCGGCTGTCGCCCAGCAGCATCGCCACGCTGCGGGCCAACCAGGGCCGCGGCCTGAACGTGTCGCCGGTGGCGTTGACAAACGAGCTGCCGCTGCGCGCCGCGCGCGTGCGGCTGCAGGTGGCGACGCAGTACGCCGCGCCCATCCTGGCGCTGACCCGGCCGACCTGCCAGGTGCAGGGCGACGTGGCCTTCACGCCCGAGGCAGGCAAGGCCTACCGCGTGGCGGGGCGCATCACGGCCGAGGTGTGCGAGGTCTGGATCGAGGACCTGGCGACACGGCAACCGGTGACCGACAAGGTCAGCGGCAAGGGCACGAAGTCCTAGAGCCGGCGCGCCGCCGCGGCCAGCAGCGCGCGCGAGTACCAGCGGTGAAAGCCCAGCAGCGCATGGAAGACCCAGCTCATGCGCGCCTCGCCGCCGGGCCCGCGGCGGCGCGGCACGACCGCCGAGCCGAACCACAGCGTCGTGCCACCACCCTGGGCCGCCTCGACCTTGAACCAGGAGCGCGTGGCGCCGCTGTCCTCGTGCATCAGCAGCTCGTCATCACCGGCACGCGCCTCCACCGTCCAGGCCGCGAAGCGCTGGCCCTCGCCACGGGCCAATGCCCGCGCCGCCGCATCGCTGGACGGCCGACCGAACAGCGACAGCAACGCCCGCTCCAGCTTGAAGAGCCGCGTCGTGTAGAAGGCCTCGACGAACGCCGGCAGCGTCACGGCGCGCGGCAGCTGCAGCGCGTAGGCATCGGCAAAGGCGCCGCGGGCCTGGGCCAGCCGGGCGAGCAGGCTGTCGGGCGGCGGAGGGGTGTCCAAGGGTGTCATGTCAGTCGCAGGTTGCCTGCCCAGCGTAATGGGCCATCGCCGCGATAGCCGCAAGTGATTGGCCGGCGGCAACGAGAATCAATACCATTTGGCTATTGATCTCCGCGAGCCCATAGACATCATGGCCAAGACCATCAGCTTCGGCGTCCTGCACCTCGGCACCTCGTTCAGCGTGACCTATGCATTGACCGGCAGCCTCAGCGTGGCCGGCGCGGTCACCTTCATCGAGCCGGTGGCCAACACGGTGCTGCACTACTTCTTCGACAAGTACTGGGACCACCCGCGCTTCGAGGCCTGGCGCACGCGGCTGGCCGCGAAGCGCCGGGCGCCGCTCAGTCCGGCTTGAACTTGGCGCGTTCGATGACCGGCTTCCAGCGCTGCTGCTCCTGGGCGATGAAGGCGGCGAACTGGGCCGGCGTGTTGCCGACGGCCTCGGCCGAGTCGGCGCCCAGGCGCTCCTTGGCGCCCGTCGAGCGGATGGCCTTGGCCGCCTCGGTGGCCAGCTTGTCGACCGCGCCGGCGGGCAGCGACGCGGGCGCCAGCAGCCCGTACCACTGCGTCATCTCGAAGCCCGGGAAGCCTTGCTCGGCCACCGTCGCCACGTCGGGCAGCTGGGGCAGGCGCTCCTTGGAGCCGGTGGCGATGCAGCGCAGCTTGCCGGCCTTGATGAACTGCAGGATGGCCGGCGCGCCGACGGCCGCGGCCTCCAGCCGACCGGCCAGCAAGTCAGTCAGCTGCGGCCCGGTGCCGCGGTAGGGCACGTGCAGGATGAAGAGGTTGGCCACCATCTTCAGGTACTCCATGGCCAGATGGCCGGCGCTGCCGTTGCCCGCCGAGCCGTAGTTCAGCTTGCCGGGCCGCTGGCGCGCATAGGCGACGAACTCGCGCAGGTTCTTGACCGGCAGGTCGGGGTGGACGACGTAGAGGCTGGGCACCTTGGCCAGCAGCGTGATGGGGCGGAAGTCCTTGATGGGGTCGTAGGGCAGCTTGTCGAAGATGTAGGGGTTCACGGCCAGCGTGCCGATGTGGCCGAGCACGAGGGTGTGCTGGTCCTCGGCGCGGGCCACCTCGGCCATCGCGACATTGCCGGCGCCGCCGGGCTTGTTCTCGACGTACATGGTCTGGCCCAGCGACTTGGTCAGCTCGGCCGCGACGGTGCGCGCGACGATCTCGCTGCTGCCGCCTGGCGCGAACGGCACCAGCAGGCGGATGGCGCGGTTGGGCCAGGACGTGTCGGCCAGGCTGGGCAGCGCCAAGGCACCGGTGGACAGCAGCAGCAGGCGGCGTTGCAGGTCGGTCATGGCAGCGGGTGAGGAAGTCGGCGTGAACCGACTCTAGCCCGGCGCCGTCTCGCGCTCCATCCAGCCCAACCAGCGCATCGCCTGCTCGCGGCTGTCGCCGCACATCTCCTCATGCGGCGGCAGCGAACCGCAGACGGCCGGGCGCTCCGGCCGGCCGAAGATCTTGCAGCGCAGCTCGTCATCCAGCTGCACGCAGCGCACGCCCGCCGGCTTGCCCTGGGGGTGGCCGGGGATGGGCGAGCTGATCGACGGCGCGATGCAGCAGGCGGCGCAGTGGGGGCGGCATTGCATCGTTGAATTGTCCCTTCGCAGCCGCGCCGAACGGGGTGACTTATCCACAGCCACTTCGTAAAATTCGAGGTTTGCCCGAGCGCTCGCGCGGGCACCGTTCTTTGATCGGACCGAGATGCTCTACCCCAAGGAATTCGATGTCATCGTCGTCGGCGGCGGCCATGCCGGCACCGAGGCTGCGCTCGCCGCTGCCCGCATGGGTGCGCAGACGCTGCTGCTGACCCACAACATCGAGACCCTGGGCCAGATGAGCTGCAACCCCAGCATCGGCGGCATCGGCAAGGGTCACCTGGTCAAGGAAGTCGACGCCCTGGGCGGCGCGATGGCGCTGGCCACGGACGAGGGCGGCATCCAGTTCCGCATCCTGAATGGCAGCAAGGGCCCGGCCGTGCGCGCCACCCGGGCACAAGCCGACCGCATCCTCTACAAGGCCGCCATCCGCCGCATGCTGGAGAACCAGCCCAACCTGCAGCTGTTCCAGCAGGCGGTGGACGACCTGATGGTGGAAGGCGACCGCGTCGTCGGCGCCGTCACGCAGGCCGGCATCCGTTTCCGCGCCCGCGCCGTCGTGTTGACGGCCGGCACCTTCCTGGACGGCCGCATCCACGTCGGCCTGGAGAACTACAGCGCCGGCCGCGCGGGCGACCCGCCGGCGGTGTCGCTGTCGGCACGGCTCAAGGAGCTGAAGCTGCCGCAGGGTCGGCTCAAGACCGGCACGCCACCACGCCTGGATGGCCGCACCATCGACTTCAGCAAGTGCGAGGCACAGCCCGGCGAGCTGGACCCGGTGCCGGTGTTCAGCTTCATGGGCAACGCGGCGATGCACCCGCAGCAGGTGCCCTGCTGGATCACGCACACCAACCTGCGCACGCACGAGATCATCCGCAGCGGCTTCGACCGCAGCCCCATGTTCACCGGCGTCATCGAGGGCGTGGGCCCGCGCTACTGCCCCAGCATCGAGGACAAGGTCAACCGCTTCGCCGACAAGGACTCGCACCAGATCTTCCTGGAGCCCGAGGGCCTGACGACGCACGAGTTCTACCCGAACGGCATCTCCACCTCCCTGCCCTTCGACATCCAGCTCGCCGCCGTGCGCAGCATCCCCGGGCTGGAGAACGCCGACATCCTGCGCCCCGGCTACGCCATCGAGTACGACTACTTCGACCCGCGCGGCCTGAAGGCGTCCTTCGAGACCAAGGTCATCCAGGGCCTGTTCTTCGCCGGCCAGATCAACGGCACGACCGGCTACGAGGAAGCCGCGGCCCAAGGCCTGTTCGCCGGCCTGAACGCCGCGCTGCAGGTGCGCGGCGACGGCGCCTGGACGCCCGCGCGCGACCAGGCCTACCTGGGCGTGCTGGTGGACGACCTCATCACCAAGGGCGTCACCGAGCCCTATCGCATGTTCACCAGCCGCGCCGAGTTCCGGCTGCAACTGCGCGAGGACAACGCGGACGCACGCCTGACCGAAACCGGCCGCCAGCTGGGCCTGGTGGACGACGCCCGCTGGGCGGCCTTCAACCGCAAGCGTGACGCTGTTTCACGTGAAACCGAGAAGCTGAAGAGTACCTGGGTGCACCCCGGCATCCTGCCGGCGGCGGACGCCGAGCGGCTGGTCGGCAAGGCCCTGGAGCGCGAGTACAGCCTGGCCGACCTGCTGCGCCGGCCGGGCGTAGGCTTCGACACCATCGCCGAGGTCGCCGCGATTGCACGGCCCGAGGCGGGTGTTTCACGTGAAACGTTGTCGGCTCAGCTTGGACCAGAGCTGGCCGACCTCGTCGCCGAGCAGGTCGAGATCAGCACCAAATACGCCGGCTACATCAACAAGCAGGTCGATGATGTCGCGCGCGCGGCCCACTTCGAGCACCTGAAGCTGCCCGAAGACCTGGACTACGGCCTCGTCCACGCCCTCTCCTTTGAGGCGCGCCAGAAGCTGAACACCCACCGCCCCGAGACGCTGGGCCAGGCCTCGCGCATCTCCGGCATCACGCCGGCCGCCATCTCGCTGCTGCTGGTGCACCTGAAGAAGGGCAAGTTCAAAGGGTTCACGGCCGAGCCCGAAGCGGCATGAGGGACGCCTTGCTGGACGAGGTCATCCTGTCCCTCTGCCTGCCGCGCTGGCTCAAAGTCGCGCGCGTGATCGGTGACGCTGACCAAGACGCCCGCCTTGCAGGTATCGACACAGAGGACCGGATGGACGCCATCGCAGAGCGCATCGCCGCGCTTGTCGACGACGGCAAGCTGGAGGCAGCCGGTGACCTCGAACAATGGCGCTTTAGCGAAGTTCGACTGCCTGAGGCTTCCACGTGAAAGAACACCTCCAAACCGCCGTCACCGCGCTGGGGCTCGGGCTCTCTGATGCCCAGCTGGACCAGCTGCTGGCCTACCTGGCCCTGCTGCAGAAGTGGAACAAGGTCTACAACCTGACCGCCGTGCGTGACCCGGCGCAGATGCTGAGCCATCACCTGATCGACAGCCTCTCCGTCATCTCGCCGCTGCAGCGCCACGGCGCGCCAGCCCGGTTGATGGACGTGGGCGCCGGCGGCGGCCTGCCGGGCGTGGTCATTGCGATCTGCTGCCCGGGCACCGATGTGAGCTGCGTGGACGCGGTCGCCAAGAAGGCCACCTTTATCCAGCAGGTCGCGGCCGAGCTGAAGCTGCCCAACCTTCACGGCGTGCACAGCCGCGTCGAGCAGCTGGACGTTGAGCCGTTCGGCGTCATCACCTCCCGCGCGTTTGCTTCCCTGGTCGACTTCACCAGCCTGACCCGCCAGCTCCTGGCCAAAGACGGGGTCTGGATGGCCATGAAGGGCCAGCACCCCGCGGACGAGATCGCCGCCCTGCCCGCCGACGTGGACGTGTTTCACGTGGAACAACTGGCCGTCCCGGGCCTGGATGCCCAGCGCTGCATCATCTGGATGAAGCCTCGCTGAGGTCACTTCACGGGTCGCGCCCGAGGGTCGACCCGCCCTGTGCCCGGTACGATGCCGGCAGTCCGAGAACTGGAACCCATGGCCAAGATTTTCTGCATCGCCAACCAGAAGGGCGGCGTCGGCAAGACCACCACCACCGTCAACCTCGCCGCCGGCCTGGCACAGATCGGCCAGCGCGTGCTGGTCGTTGACCTGGACCCCCAGGGCAACGCCACCATGGGTTCGGGCATCGACAAGCGCAAGCTGGACCTGACCGTCTACGACGTGCTGCTGGAGTCCGCGTCCATCGCCGAAGCGCGCGTCAAGGCCGAGAAGTCCGGCTACGACGTGCTGGGCGCCAACCGCGAGCTGGCCGGCGCCGAGGTGGACTTGGTGGCGCTGGAGCGGCGCGAGAAACGCATCAAGACGGCCATCGCCGAGGTCGCCGCCGACTACGACTTCGTGCTGATCGACTGCCCGCCGTCGCTGTCCATGCTGACGCTGAACGGCCTGTGCAGCGCCCACGGCGTCATCGTGCCAATGCAGTGCGAGTACTTCGCACTGGAAGGCCTGACCGACCTGGTCAACACCATCAAGCAGATTCACGCCAACCTGAACCCCGACCTGCAGATCATCGGCCTGCTGCGCGTCATGTTCGACCCGCGCATCACGCTGCAGCAGCAGGTCAGCGACCAGCTCAAGACGCACTTCGGCGACAAGGTCTTCGACACCGTCATCCCGCGCAACGTGCGGCTGGCCGAGGCGCCCAGCTACGGGCTGCCGGGCGTGGTGTTCGACCCCAGCTCCAAGGGGGCCGTGGCGTTTGTGGAGTTCGCCAAGGAGATGGTGAGGCGCATCGAGACGATGCGGTGAATGCCGTCGTGCTGCGTCCCATGCGCGCCACGGATGCCGACACCGTCGCCGCCCTCCACGCCGCCAGCTGGCGCAGCGCCTACCGCGGCATCTTCTCGGATCAATTCCTGGACCATGAGGTCGCCCAGGAGCGCCGGCAGGCCTGGCGCGAACGGCTGCAGGTGAATCCGTCCAGCACCGACTGGGGCGTGGTCGCCGAGGATGGGCACGGCCGCATGGTCGGCTTTGCCTACGTGCTGCCGGAGCACGACGCGGACTGGGGCCACTACATCGACAACCTGCACGTCGCGCCCGACTTCAAGGGTGGAGGCCTGGGCAAGCGGCTGATGCAGGCCGTCGCATCGCAACTGCCGACCGAGCCCCTCCGCCCGCTTCACCTTTGGGTGCTGGACGCCAACGAACCCGCCAAGCGCTTCTATGCCCGCCTGGGTGCCGAGTTCGCCGAACAGCGCATCGACGACTCGCTAGCCGGCGAGCAGCATCGGGTGTGGCGCTGCGTGTGGCGCACCCCGTCCACCCTGCTCGATCATGTCTGAAGCCCTCGCCCTGCGGGCCGAACTCGCCGGCCTCGACGCTAGCGCCCCACCCCAGCAAGCCGACATCGACGGCTGGCTGATCCGCCTGTCACCGGGCAAGGCCAAGCGCTCGCGTTGCATCAATGCTCTGCGCCAGGGCACGCTGCCGTTGGATGACCTGCTCGCCCGCTGCAAGCAGGCCTATGACGCCGCCGGCCTGCCGCTGGCCGTGCGCGTGACGCCCTGGAGCCAGCCGACCGATCTGGACGAACGCCTCGCCGCCAAGGGCTGGGGCACGTTCGATGCGGCCGACGTGATGGTGCTCGAAACGCTGGTGCCCGACCCCGCACCGGTCGCCCTCCAGGCCCTGGACGCCGCCGCCTACGCGGCCACCGTCGGCACGCTGCGCGGCTCGCCAAGCACCGCGATCGCTGCCCATGCCGAGCGCATCGCTAACGCCCCAGTCACCTACCAGGGCTTCGCACTGAACGACGCCGATGGCGCGCTGCTGGCCTGCGGCCAGATGGTCGTCGATGGCGACATCGTGGGCCTGTACGACATCGCCTCCGCGGCCCCTCGCCAGGGCCATGGCGACCGCCTGTGCCGCGCGCTGCTGGCCCTGGCCCACGCGCAGGGCGCGCGCCAGGCCTACCTGCAGGTGGGCAGCGACAACGACGTCGCCCAGCGCCTGTACACGCGCATGGGCTTTGTGTTCGCCTACCGCTACCACTACCGCAGCCCCGAGCACGAGCTGACCTGATTCGCGCCGGCCCGCGTCAGGTTTCGTCACAAATTGCTGGGGCCTGATGCGCCCGCCTCCCACGTTTGCAGGTCGGCCGCGCGACGAGCCGGCGCGTTGGCTGCGTCAACATCGCGCCTCCTCACCACGCCGCCACCCATGACGCTCACCCGCGCCGCGCTCACCCTCCTCGCCCTCCTCGCCTCCCTGGCTCTCGCCACCGCGCACGCCGACGCTCCCAAGGCCGACGTCGCCAAGAGCGCCGACCACCCGGTCCTCAAGCGCTTCACCGGCAGCGTGCTCGTGGGCTACGCGCAGCAGGACTGGGAGCAGCGCAGCTTCCCCGACGCCAGCGGCGTGTCCAAGACGGAGAACGACAAGTTCGCCAAGCCGGTCAGCCTGGAAGGCAAGGTCACGCGGCTGTTCTACCTGGCGCCGCTGGGCAAGAGCCCGCTGGAGGTCTGGCGCAACTACCAGCAGGCGCTGACCGCCGCCGGCTTCAAGACGACCTGGCAATGCGAGAGCGAGGCCCAGGGCTGCACCAAGGCCTATTTCGCACTGGACGGCTACGAGCGCGCCCGCGGCATGCGCTGGGCCGAGGGCGACCTGCCCGCGGCGGGCGGCCAGCACGGCGGCAGTGCCTGGCCGCTGGAGATGTCCATCAGCTACGAGCAGGCGCGCATGACGGTCGGCACGCTGACCAGCGGCGGCCGCACGCTGACGCTGATGCTGTTCACGTCCATGGCCGCCAACGAGCACACCAACCGCGCGGCGACCTACATCGAGATCGTCGAGCCCAAGGCCATGCCCACGGGCCAGGTCACCGTCGACGCCAAGGCCATCGGCCAGGGCCTGCAGGCGGAAGGCAAGGTCGCGCTGTACGGCCTGTTCTTCGACACCGGCAAGACCGACATCAAGACCGAGAGTGCCGCGCAGCTGGACCAGATGGCCGCCGTGCTGAAGGCGCAGCCGGCGCTGAAGGTGCTCATCGTCGGCCATACCGACAACGTCGGCGTCATCGACGCCAACCTCGCGCTCAGCCAGGGCCGCGCGCAGGCGGTGGTGGCGGCGCTCACACAGCGCGGCATCGCCGCCGGCCGGCTGCAGGCTCGCGGCGTCGCCAACTTCGCACCGGTCGCGTCCAACGCCGGCGAGGACGGCCGCGCGAAGAACCGCCGCGTCGAGATGGTCCTGCAATGAACCTCACGAGGAGCCCCATGCGCTTTCGCCCCCTGCTCACGGCCGTCCTGCTGGCCGCCACCGTCGTCACCGCCCAGGCCGAGCGCGGCACCGACGTGCCCGGCGCCGCCGACCACCCGCTGATCAAGCGCTTTGCCGGCTCCTGGCTGGCCGGCCAGCGCGTCTCGGAATGGGACGCCGCCGCCGTGCCGGCCGCGCCCAAGGTCCAGAAGGCCGACAAGTACAAGTTCGAGGAACTGCTCGAACTGGAAGGCAAGGTCACGCAGACCGTCTACATCGCGCCGCGTGGCAAGGCGGCGCTGGAGGTCTGGCGCAACTACCAGCAGGCGCTCAACGCCGCCGGCTTCAAGCCGCGCTTCGTCTGCGAGCGCGAGTGCACCGACCTCTACTTCGCCTGGACCCGCCAGCTGCAGCCCACCAAGGGCTTCGTCTGGGCCAAGGGCGACGTCGACACGCCCACCGGCAGCCGCTACAGCCTGACCTCGGCAATCTCCCACGACGAGGGCCGCATGCTGGTCGGCACGCTGGGCAAGCCGGGCCAGGAGGCCACTGTGCTGCTCTACACCTCGCTGGCGGCCAACGCGACGACCGGCCTGGTCGCCACCTACCTGCAAGTCGTCGAACCCAAGGCCATGGCCACCGGCCAGGTCAGCGTGGACCCGGCGGCGCTGCAGGCGGGCCTCACGGCGGAAGGTCGCGTCACGCTGACCGGCCTGTTCTTCGACACCGGCAAGACCGAGTTGAAGCCCGAGTCCAAGGCGCAGCTGGAGGCAATGGCCGAGCTGCTGAAGAGCCAGCCAGCACTGAAGGCCTGGATCGTCGGGCACACCGACAACGTGGGCGGCTTCGAGGCCAACCAGACGCTGAGCCTGGCACGCGCCCAGGCCGTGGTCACCGCGCTGACGGCGGCACCGTACAAGGTCGATGCCAAGCGGCTGTCACCCAAGGGCCTGGCATCACTGGCGCCGGTGGCCGGCAATGGCGACGACGCGGGTCGGGCGAAGAACCGGCGCGTGGAGCTGGTGGCGCAGTAGTCAGCGCTGCAGCGCCTCGCGCTCAGCCACACTGACGACCTGGGGCTGGGCGATCGGCGTGCCCCCGGGCGCCCCGAAGAACGGATTGACCCGGTAGCTGCCGCTCAGGCGCCGCCAGGCGAGCGCGCCCAGATGCCTCACGAGCGCCGCGCCGAAGCCGATCACCGCGTTCTTCTCGGGTTGGCCGCTGGCGCTCTGCGTGGCCACCCGCATACGCACAGGGCCAAAGACCTCGGCGCGCCGAGCGGCATCAGCGCCCAGGCAACTGTGGACCAGGCCGAGATGGGACTCCCGGTAGTCCCGCGGCGTGTTGCCGATGGGCGTCTTGCAGCAGCTTGCGTACCAGCGCAGCAGGCCCGTGTCCGACAGTGACATGCACGCGAGGCGCTCCGTGCCCTGGCTGAACGACACATTGCCCGGCCGCACCGCCATCACCTCGGTGCCATTCATCGGATCCAGCATCCCTGGCGGCGAGCCCAGGAAGCGCGCGAATGCCTGGCAGTCCCGGCAGTAGCAAACGAGGCGGGTGGCCAAGCCCGGATGCTCGACCTGGCCACGGAGCTCGCCGCAGCGGCACGAGATGGGGTGGGGGCGATTCATCCGCGCCATGCTAGGGCAGCGTCCGGCGTGCCCGATCCTGGAAATGGCAGCAGCGGTGCCGCCCGCGGCCCGCCTAAGCCCCGACCGCCCTCTGCCCCAGCCGCAGCTTGTCCCGCCCCGGCGGCGCGCCGAACAGGCGGCTGTACTCGCGGCTGAACTGCGAGGGGCTGTCGTAGCCGACGCTGTAGCCGATGGCCGCCACGTCGCCCGCGTCCGCCATGATGCGCGCCCGCGCCTCCTGCAGCCGGATCAGCTTCTGGTACTGCAGCGGGCTCATGGTCGTCGCGCCGCGGAAGTGCCGGTGGAAGGACGACTCGCTCATCGCCACCATGTCGGCCAGCTTCGGGATGGAGATGGCTTCGGTGTGGTGGGCGCGGATGAAGCGGATGGCGCGCCCGATCTGCGACAGCCGACTATCGGCCAGGCCGATCTGCCGCACCATCGCGCCCTGCGCGCCGTGCAACAGCCGCCACACCAGCTCGCGCTCCAGCAGCGGGCCCAGCACGGCGGCGTCGCGCGGTGAGTCCTTCAGCCGCAGCATGCGCACGACGGTGTCCAGCAATTCCTCGGGCGCGTCGCTGACGGCAAAGCCCGCCGGCTCGGCCGCGGGCATGTCCGCCGGGTCCATCTCCAGCAGCAGCGACGAGATCGTGGCCGCCTGCAGTGTCAGCTTCGCGGCCAGGTAAGGCCGCTCGGGGCTCGCCTCGATGACGCCGCCGGCGATGGGCAGGTCCACGCCGACGACGAGGAACTGGCCGCCGCGGTACTCGAACACCTCGTCGCCCAGCATCGCGCGCTTGGCGCCCTGGGCGACGACGACGAAAGTCGGCTCCATCACGTGGTGCTGCATGTCCGTGGGGGCTTGCGCCGCCGCCGCGAACACATCGCCCGCGCTGCGGTCGCCCGCGTTGGCGTGGCGCTGGATCAGCGCCTGCAATGTCTCGAGTGAACCCATGCCGTGACCGTACCCGGTGTGCCGGGCCGGCTCAAGGGGACCGCGCGTCGAATGACGGAATCGTGCAAGAGCCTGGCGGTTTTGGGCTATCGGCCCGGGGGCGGGAGCACGGTCCAGCCCGCGTCGTCTTCACGATGGGCGAATCGTGCAATCACACGACCGGAATTGGCTGCTCGATTTCGCCGTCAGCCGATTCAATGCGGGCCTTCGCTCAAGGAGGTCGCATGATGAAGATGACAGGCAACACCATACTCGTCGCCGGCGCCACCCACGGCATCGGTCGCGGCCTGGCCGAACTGCTGTGCCGGCTGGGCAACGAGGTCATCGTCTTCGGCGGCGAGCCCGGCGCCGCCCAGGCCGTGGCCCGCGCCAACCCCGGCATGCATGCCGTCGACCTTGATCTGGCCAACCCGTGGAGCGTGGCCGGCTTCTGCGAGCAGATCGCGGCGACCTGCCCGGGCCTGAACATGCTCGTCACCCTGTCGATCGCCTTCCCGGTGAGGCACCTGCCCGGGCTGCAGGCGTTGCTGGCCGATGACGACACCGACGAGAAGCTGGAAGCCCACCGGCTGGGCCTGCAGCATCTGACGGGCGCGCTGTTGCCCCACCTTCGCAAGCGGGACGGCGGCGCGGTCTTCAACGTTTCCGCCGGGCCGACGCTGGCGCCACCAAATGCACCACGGGGAAGGCCGGTCATCGACGGCGGCATGCCTGCCTGCACGATGTCGGTCAGGAAGCGATGGGCCAGCGCCGCCATCGAAGTGCTGGATGTCGCCCAGCCGTCGCGCACGGAGCGCCAGAGCCCGGTGCGGGCCTCGCAGCCTGGCGGCGTGCCCCGCGCCGAGTTCCTCTCCAGCGTGGCCACGCTGCTCGCCGAAGGCCTGCACGAAGCGGCGGCCCTCTCAAGGTTGCGCGCACTGTGGCCCGTGGCCCAGCCGGCAGCGCGCGTGATGCGGGACAGCGACCTGGTCTCGCAGGCGTACTGACCAGGGCGCGTTCAAGGGGTGGGCGGAAGCGGGCCAAAGCGTTCGGGCCGGCCACGCTCCTGGCGTCGCAGCCGCCTTTCCAGGTCGGCGAGATCCCTGGCTTCGCGCAGCAAGCGCTCGTCGTCGTCCACGCCGCGTTCGTCCCATACGCGCCGCAGCCATGCGCCCCAGCGAGGGACCACGCCCTCGACAGCGGGTCTCGGAATCCAGCGGATGGTGCGCAGCATGGCGGGCTCTTCGTGACGCGATGGGGTCACGATAGGTTCCGCCCACGCCGGCGCAAAGGCACAGCGGATGCTGCTACGCGTGCTGCTGTGTCAGGGCCGCCGCTGACACAGCAGGCGGGGAGCTGTCAGCCCGCCGGCGCGTGGCAGACCGCCTCGATGTTGTGCCCGTCCGGCCCGATGACAAACGCGGCGTAGTAGTTCGCGTGGTACTTGCAGCGCAGCCCTGGTGGGCCGTTGTCCTGGCCGCCCGCCGCCAGCGCTGCGCGATAGAAGGCGTCGACCTGCTCGCGCGTCTGGGCCATGAACGCGAGGTGCAGGTGTGCAGGCTTCTCCTCGGTCTGAAACAGGCACAGCGTGGCCACCTGGCCCTTCACGACAAGCTCGATGCCGTATGACGGCGCGCCTTCCGCGCCGCCCTTGATGCCCAGCGGTTCGAGGGCCTGGAGAAAGAAGGCCTTGCTCGCGGCGTAGTCGCTGACGCCGAATTTGACGTGGTCAAACATCTGCTCTCCTGAAATACGCGGCGCAGCCGCCTACGCCTCGATCGGCGGGTCGGCGGCCTCGACCTCCACGACCTCGATGGACAGTTGGTCACCCACCGACAAGTCCAGACGGCCGCCTTCGAGCCAACTGACATGCCGGCCATCGCGCGAGACCGCCCCGCGAATGAGGCCGCCCAGATGCATCCAGACATGCTGTAACGCGTCGCCCGCCGCGCTCACGCCGGCGACCGAGTTGACGATGGCGTTGAGCACGTGCTCGTCCTGCAGTCCCGCCGTTGCCAGATGTTGCCCGTTGAGGGTGATTCGAAATGCGATCACATGGCCTCCCTGAACCGTTCTGGCGTTGCGTGACGACGCCGTTTCAGCGCAGCCGCCCATCCAGCCAGCTCAGCACGCGCAGATCCTGGAAGTAGTTCGTGTGATGCGTCTCCGCGCTGACGCCCAGATCCTCCCAATGCGGTGCGGCCAGCGTCAGGTCGCCCAGGCGGTTCATGGCGGCGCTGTCGACGACCAGGTCGTTCGGCTGGTCGAAGATCAGGTCGGCGCCGTAGTACATCGCCTGGCCCTTCAGGTGGGTCACGCGCTTCCACACCTTCCACAGCGGCTCGTTGACCTCGCTGGGCATGAAGCTGCCGCCGATGGCGCGCACCTCGGCGCCGGTCGGCAGCGGGTAGAGCTGGGCCAGCTCCAGGTTGTTGCCGACACGCCCCATCGCCAGCAGCCCAGGCACCAGGCCCACGGCCGCGTCGGCCAGCGGCGTGCGGGCGCCCAGCTCCAGCACCTTGCCCAGCACGCAGGCCAGACCGCTGACGCCCAGCGCCAGCGGCTGCAGCCCTGGCGGCGCGACCTTGCCGGCCTTGGACGCGGCCTCGGCCACCGCGTCGGCAAAGCTGGCCAGCGTGTCCAGCGCCTGGCGCAGCTTGTCGGGTGCGGCCAGCGACGTGCCGGCCAGCGGCGCACCGACCAGCAGCGCCTGGCGAGCGCGCAGCTCCGGCGCCATGCGCAGCAGCCAGGAGATGACCAGGCCGCCGCGGCTGTGGCCGACGAAGTCCAGCTCGGCCGGGCAGGTGGCCAGCGCGTCGCGCAGTGCCAAGGCGTTCAGCCACGGCGCGACGCTGAGCGTCGGGTGGTCGAAGGCCAGCACCGCGGCGTAGGTGCCGGTGGTGTCGTTCAGGCGCTCGAACAAGGCCTCGCCATCGGCCGTCGCGGCGAACTCCTTGGCGTACATCGCGCTGGCGCTGAAGGTGCCGTGCACCAGCACCAGCACGCGGCCCTTCAGCGCGGCCAGGAAGCCGGCCGGCAGCGGCGCCCAGGCCTGACCGTCCCAGCGGCGCAGGCCTTGGGTTGGCGCGGCCAGCTCGGCCAGCACCGGGTTCAGGTGGCGGTCCAGCTTGACCAGGCCCGTGGTGACGGCGTTCTCGCCCAGCTCCGGGAAGGCGATGCGCTGCACGGTCTCGCGCGAGTCGGCGCTGAAGGCCCGCCAGCTGCGCCGGCCCTGCACGCCCAGCTGGCGCACCGGTGGCTCGTAGACCCAGCGCAGCAGGCCATCGTCGCGCAGCAGCCGCACGGCGGCGCGGCCGTCGCCGGCCTGCGCGTCGAAGCCGCGGCGGCGGCGCTGCTGGATGGGCGCGCGCGCCGCCTCGCCTCCGGGCGCGGCGACCTCGAGCTGCTCGCCGACCTCGGCCCACAGCGCCTGGCTTGCAGCGCTGCTCATGGCAGGTCCCTCAACAACGGCAACGGTGTGATCTGGCGCTGCCGCGCCGTGATGATGTCCAGCATGGAGTCGTAGTCCGTGCGGTCGCTGAGCGCCTCCACGCCGGCCTCGATGGCCTCGACGAAGCCGCAGTGCTCGGTCAGCCGAACGGTCTCGATGGGCACCAGCTTGCGGTCCAGGATGAGACCGCGCACCTCGTCCCAGCTGGCGCGCCCGGCGTGCCAGGGCACGGCCTGCGCATTGGCGGCCGAGCTGCCGCTGGCGTCCGCCTGCACGGCGCCGCTGTAGTTGCCGGTCATCTGCATGTACTCCTCGCGGAAGGACGGGTGGCGCCACCAGCCCGGCAGCGCATGGCCTTCGAGCAGGAACACGACCGGGTAGATGTCCACCAGCTCCAGGCAGGCCGCGAACAGCAGCGCCAGGTCGATGCAGGTGCCCGCGCGCTCGGCCTGCACGGCCGACGGCATGCGCAGGCGTTGCGAGTCCAGCTGCTTGCTGTAGCTGGGCGGCGGGTTGATGTAGCCCAGCTGCCAGTCGTGCAGCAGCGTCGCCCAGATGGCCTCGACCTGCCGGTCCACGCCGCGCAGCAGCTCCTCGGCGATGCGGCCGCTGGCCGGCACGGCGCTGTCGGGCACGCACTGGTAGCCCTCGAAGCCCGCCGTCGGGTCATCGCGCAGCACGCGGTTGTAGCGCTGCGACTGCGACAGCGCACGCACCACGGCCGGGTCGCGCGGCAGCACGAAGGACGGCAGCCACTGGCCATCGCGGCGGTTGTCGCGCCACTGGTCCACCGGCAGCAGGCGCAGCCGGTGGCTGTCGTGATACAGCAGCTTGTCGCCCTGGCGCACGCGCACCTGGAGACTCGTGTTGATGGCCTCATGCACGCCACGCGCGACGTCGGCCGTCAGCGGCACGTGGATGTCCTTGGTCAGGTTCTCGCGCTCATGGCGCATGACGACACGCCGCTCGTAGCGCGCCTCCTCGTTGCCCATGTGCACGGCCACTTCCACGTCCAGCGGCTCGGCCCGCAGCGGCGCCTCGCAGCTCAGCACGAAGCGGCGGAACAGCGGCTGGGCGTTGTGCAGCACCGCGTAGTTCAGCTCCGGGAACGGCTCGATCTCGCAGCGCACCTCGGCCGAGGCTCGCGCTGGCGTGGCCGGTTCGGCAGCCGCCTCGACCAACTCGCGGGCGCGCGCCTGGTGCAGCGCCTGCGTGCCCGGGTCGACGAACACCGGCCCGTCCAGCCACAGCGTCACGCCCGTCGCATCCACCGACTCCGGCAGCGCCCGCACCTCCTCCCACACGCTGGCAAAGGCCGCGGGCAGGTTGAAGCCGCCGGCGAACAGGTGGCGCAGCAGCTGCGTCAGCGTGTACTCGGCCAGCGAGTCGTCGAAGGCGTCCTGAAAGCCCAGCGCGGCGCGCGACGCGCCCTCGGCGATCAGCATGGGTGCCAGCCGTGCGGCGCTGTTCCACACGTTCAGCGTCGTCAGGTACGGCGGCGTCTCACCGACCGCCACAGCAAACGCCTGGGCCAGCGCCTGGGCATGCACCAGGCGCGGATAGCCCTGCGCGCCGCGCAGCAGCAGGCCGTCCAGCACGCGGCGCGAATCGGCCAGCAAGTCGTCAACCAGCTGCACGCGGCTGGCCGCGCCGGCCTCGTCCGAATCGGGCGCCTCCACCAGCGCCGTCTTGCCGATGACCGTGCCCAGCTCGCGCAGGCCCTGGTGGCTGTCCATGCCCGCAAAGTGCAGCAGATGCGGCGGCCGCGCGGCCAGCTCGGCGGTCAGCTCCTCAAGGCTCGGGTAGTTCAGCACGCGCGGCGCCGGCACGTCGGCCGGCAGCGCCGCGCTCAGGTTCTTCACCTCGGCGTCGACCGTCCAGCGCTCGCACAGCTCGGTCGGCAGCGCGTTGACGATCAGCACGCGCAAGTCCTTCCACGCCGGGAAGACGACGGCGCCGCGCGGCACCGGCTGCCACTCGCCCGCCACCTCGTGCTGCACCTGCAGCTCGCGGATGACCGTCAGCGGCCTCGGCCCCTTGGCCGCGCTGCGGCGCTGCTCGCGCGTGGCCGCGGCCAGCACGTATTCCCACGGGAAGATGCGCCCCTCCCAGCACAGCGCCTCGTGCTGGTAGGGCACGCGCACCACCAGCGTCGAGGCCTCGCCCAGCGCCTGCAGCTGGTCGTCGCTCAGGCCCAGGATCTGCAGCGTCTGGGCGGCGTCGGTCTGATGCTGCTCGCGCACCTTGGCCTCGCGCACCCAGCGCTGGCGGGAGCGCAGCACATAGGTCCAGCGCAGCGCCTGCTGCGCCATGCTCTGGCGCGAGCGAACGTCCACGCTGGCCAGCGGCACGCCCAGCGCGTCGCCCATGGACGCGATGTGCACGCCCTGCAGCAGCCGCTCATGCTCGGGCGGCGGCTTGCTCTTCTGCGCTCTGCCGGATGTGCTCACGGGCAGTCCTCCTGTCGGCCTTCATCAAGACCGCGGAGTATCGCGACGCTGCGCTCCCGCGCAACGCCATGTTTTATGGTCAGACCAAGCCGAGGCTTTCTTCGATGCCCAGGTGCACGTTCATCGACTGCACGGCCGCGCCGCTGGCGCCCTTGCCGAGGTTGTCCAGGCGTGTGACGACCAGCACCTGGGTGTCGGACGCGAACACGAAGATGTCCACGCGGTTGGTGTCGTTGCAGGCCTGCACGTCGAAGAAGCCCGTCTCCAGCGTCGCCGCGTCGCGCAGCGGCTTCACGCTGATGAAGCGCTCGCCGTCGTAGTGCGCGGCCAGCGCCGCCTGGATCTGCTCCGGCGTCGTGCCGGGCTTGAACTGGCTCAGGTGCAGCGGCACGCTGACGGCCAGGCCCTTGTAGAAGGTGCTGACGATGGGCATGAACACCGGCGGGTTGGCCAGCCCGGTGTGGGCCTTCATCTCCGGCAGATGCTTGTGCTTCAGACCCAGGCCGTAGGGCCGCGGCGCCTGCAGGTGCGCGGGCAGCGGCTGCTGCTCGTACTCGGCGATCATGGACTTGCCACCGCCCGAGTAGCCGGTGATGGACGTCGCAGTGACGGCCGCGTCGGCCGGCAGCAGGCCGGCGTCCACCAGCGGGCGCACGCCGAGGATGAAGGCGCTGGAATGGCAGCCCGGGTTGGAGATGCGCTTGCTGGCCTGGATGGCGCCGCGCTGGCCGCGGGCCAGCTCCGGCAGGCCGAAGGCCCAGCCCGGTGCGGTGCGGTGGGCGGTGCTGGCGTCGATGAGGCAGGTGTTGGGGTTGTTGATCATGAACGCCGCCTCGCGCGAGGCCACGTCGGGCAGGCACAGGAAGGCCACGTCCGCCGCGTTCAGCAGCCGCGAACGCTCGGCCGGGTCCTTGCGCTTGTCGGCGTCGATCTTCAACACCTCGATGTCGGACCGCGCCGTGAGGTACTCGTGAATGCGCAGGCCCGTCGTGCCTTCCTGGCCGTCAACAAACACTCGATAAGTCATCGCCACTTCCTTGCTTGGGGGCCCGCCCCCCGGGAAAGTACGAAGCATAGACGGTGCGGAATTACCGCGCCGGGGGTCGGGGCGCCTCACCACGGCGGCTATCCTCGCGCCCGAAAAAAATGAACAGGGAGGTTGATATGTCGTTCCCACGCATGGGCTGGGCGACGGGTTGCGTCGCCATGGCGCTGCTGTGCGGCTGCGCGAGCGCGGTGCGTACCGAGAGCAGCAAGCTCAGCCCGGTCGTCGAACAGCCCGCCAAGGTCATCCGGCTGGAGCGAGAAGCGCTCATCGTGCTGCCGACCGGCTACAAGCGCGGCCTGAAGCCCGACAGCCGTTGGCGTCAGGTGGGCAGCATCGCCCAGGGGCAAGTCTTCCGCCCGTTGGATTCGGTCCTCACCATCGAGGGCCGTCAAGTGCACGAGGCCTACCTCGTGATCTCGGGCGGCAAGCTGGTGGGTTTCTACCTGCCGGGCGAAGCCAACTACGCCGCCCTCGATGCCCCCGTCCCCTTAGCTATCGGAGATACCCTGTGATTCGTCGTTTCGTTCTCGCCAGCGCGCTGGCCGCCACCGCCATCCTTTCCGGCTGCGCGTCCGGCCCGAAGTTTGCCGAAATGTCCAAGACCATCCCGGTCATCAAGGCCGGCGAAGGCCGCGTCTACTTCTTCCGCTCCGACTCGATGTTCGGCGCGGCCATCCAGCCCGACATCCGCCTGAACAACGAAGTCGTGGGTTCGTCCAAGCCGGGTGGCTTCTTCTACGTGGACCGCCCGGCGGGCAGCTTCTCGGCCGCGGCTTCCACCGAAACCGAAAAGACCCTGTCCTTCACGCTGGACGCCGGCGAGACCAAGTACGTGCGCACCTCGCCCAGCATGGGCCTGCTGGTCGGCCGCATCGTGCTGCAGCTCGAGGACGCCGCCAAGGCACAGGCCGAGGTGGAGAAGCTGAGCTACGTGCCCCTGGCCAAAAAGTAAGGCCGCCACGGGGTGGCGCGGCCGTCACGCCGCGCACCCCGATCTAAAGTCAGCGGCAATGAAAACGCCGCGCATCCTCCTCCTCCCCGGCTGGCAAAACTCCGGCCCCGACCACTGGCAAAGCCGCTGGGAGCGCCTGCACGGCGACCAGCGCGTCGAGCAGCACGACTGGGACTGGCCCCGGCGCGGCGACTGGATGGCCCGGCTGGACGAGGTGCTGCTGCAGAACGACGCGCCGGCGCTGCTGGTCGCCCACTCGCTGGGCTGCCAGCTGGTGGCCGCCTGGGCCGAGCATTCGCAGCACACGGGCCGCGTCAAGGGCGCCCTGCTGGTCGCTCCACCCGACACCGAGCGCGATGACATGCCGCCCCAGCTGCACGGCTGGCGCCCCATCCGCCGCCCGCGCCTGCCCTTCCCCAGCATCACCGTCATCAGCAGCGACGACCCTTTTGGCGCGGCCGAGCGCAGCACTCAGATGGCGGCCGACTGGGGCAGCAGCGTCGTCATCGCCGGGCCGCGGGGTCATCTGAATTCCGAATCCGGCCTGGGCGACTGGGCCGAGGGGCGCGCGCTGCTCGACGACCTCACCAAGCGCTGAAGGACAATCCGCGCCCATGGCAACGAAGAAACCCAAAGGCCTCGGCCTCGGCCTGGAAGCCCTGCTGGGCCCCAAAGTCAGTGAGGCACCCGCCACCGACTTGCCCTCAGCGCTGAAGCTCGAACAGCTGCAGGCCGGCAAATACCAGCCGCGCACGCGCATGGACGAGGGCTCGCTGTACGAGCTGGCGGAGAGCATCAAGGCCCAGGGCATCATGCAGCCCATCCTGGTCCGGCCGATCACGCCCAACGGCGGCGTGGCCTACGAGATCATTGCCGGCGAGCGGCGCTTCCGTGCCGCAAAACTTGCCGGCCTGCGCGAGGTGCCGGTGCTGGTGAAGGCGGTGCCCGACGAGTCGGCCGCCGCGATGGCGCTGATCGAGAACATCCAGCGCGAAGACCTCAACCCGCTGGAAGAAGCGCAAGGCCTGAAGCGCCTGACCGACGAGTTCGGCCTGACGCACGAACAGGCGGCGCAGGCCGTCGGGCGTTCGCGCAGCGCGGCCAGCAATCTGCTGCGCCTGTTGAACCTGTCAGCGCCGGTGCAGAACATGCTGATGGCCGGCGACCTGGACATGGGCCATGCCCGCGCGCTGCTGCCGCTGGACGGCGCCACGCAGATCACGACGGCCAGCGAGATCGCCGCCAAGAAGCTCAGCGTGCGCGAAGCCGAGAAGCTGGTCGCCAAGCACCAGGGCGCCGCCCGCCAGGCGCCGCTGCTGCGTGTGAAGAGCGACAAGAGCCGCGACGTGCTGCGGCTGGAAGAAGAGCTGGCCGATGCGCTCGGCGCCACCGTCGAGGTGCGTGTGAAGAAGCGCGGCAAGCGCGGCGGTCAGAGCGGCGAGCTGGCCATCCACTTCGACTCGCTGGACGCGCTGTCCGGCATCCTCGACAAGTTGCGCGCCGGCTGAACCGCGGGGTCGTCCTGCGGCACTCACGCGTGGTGCGCCGGGCGGGTGCCGCGCAATGCGGCGGCGTCTGACAACAGGCCGCGGACAAAGCATCCAACACTAGGGCACGCGGCAAGGGCGCCGCATGGTTTGCACGCTCGGCCCGAGGCGTTTGGCGCAGCTGCTGCGATCGCAACAGTTCTTCACCGGCAGCTTGTCAGCAGCCCGCCACAAGGCCCCCATGTTCGTGTGGTTTGCCCGAAAAGTGCCAGGTCTTGCCTGATCCGCCGGCGTATGCTGGACCGGCACCCTGTCAACGAAAAACGTCGCTTGTTTGTTGGTGGTCGTACGGCGGCTTATTCTTGAGATCAAGCAGCGGTCGGCAGCATCAAGCTGCGGACATGACGAGTGGAGAGTTCTGATGACGCCTTGCAGTTGAGGCGCGATCAGAACCCCCCAGTTCCCTCGGGCACGGATCGTGCTCGCGGCCCCGTGGGTTCAAACCGCAGGAGGTCGGCATGGACGTCATCAGCCATTTTTCCAAGCGCTACGAGCGCAGCAAGGTGGAGGAGCTCTCGCTGGAGGACTACCTCGCCGAGTGCAAGTCAAACCCGCTGGCCTATGCCTCGGCCGCCGAGCGCATGCTGCAGGCCATCGGCGAGCCGCAGATGCTCGACACGCGCAACGACCCGCGCCTCTCGCGGTTGTTCGCCAACAAGACCATCAAGATCTACCCGGCCTTCGCCGAGTTCTACGGCCTGGAAGAAGCCATCGAGCAGGTGGTGTCCTATTTCAGGCACGCGGCCCAAGGGTTGGAAGAGAAGAAGCAGATCCTCTACCTGCTGGGGCCCGTGGGCGGCGGCAAGAGCTCCATCGCCGAGCGCCTCAAGCAGCTGATGGAGCACGTGCCCTTTTATGCGCTGGCCGGCTCGCCGGTGAACGAGTCACCGCTCGGCCTGTTCGACCCCGTCGAAGACGGCCCGCTGCTGGAGCGCGACTACGGCATCCCGCGCCGCTACCTGAACCGCGTGCTCAGCCCCTGGGCCGTCAAGCGCCTGGACGAGTTCGGCGGCGACATCCGCAAGTTCAAGGTCATCAAGCGCTACCCCAGCGTGCTCAAGCAGATCGGCGTGGCCAAGACCGAGCCGGGCGACGAGAACAACCAGGACATCAGCTCGCTGGTCGGCAAGGTCGACATCCGCAAGCTCGAGACCTATGCGCAGGACGACCCCGACGCCTACAGCTACTCCGGCGGCCTGTGCCTGGCCAACCAGGGCCTGCTGGAGTTCGTCGAGATGTTCAAGGCGCCCATCAAGGTGCTGCACCCGCTGCTGACCGCCACGCAGGAAAGCAACTACAAGGGCACCGAGGGCTTCGGCGCGATTCCCTTCGACGGCATCGTGCTGGCGCACAGCAACGAGAGCGAGTGGAAGACCTTCCGCAACAACAAGAACAACGAGGCCTTCCTCGACCGCGTCTACATCGTCAAGGTACCTTACTGCCTGCGCGTCAGCGAGGAGGTCAAGATCTACGAGAAGCTGATCCGCGGCTCGTCGCTGGCCGAGGCCAAGTGCGCCCCCGGCACGCTGAAGATGATGAGCCAGTTCGCCGTGCTCACGCGGCTGAAGGAACCCGAGAACTCGTCGCTGTATTCCAAGATGCAGATCTATGACGGCGAGAACCTGAAGGACACCGACCCGCGCGCCAAGAGCTTCCAGGAGTACCGCGACTACGCCGGCGTCGACGAGGGCATGAGCGGCATCAGCACGCGCTTTGCCTACAAGATCCTTTCCAAGGTCTTCAACTTCGACTCGGCGGAAGTGGCGGCCAACCCCGTGCACCTGATGTATGTGCTGGAGCAGCAGATCGAGCGCGAGCAGTTCCCCAAGGAGCTTGAAGAGAAGTTCGTCGGCTTCATCAAGGAGCAGCTATCGCCGCGCTATGCCGAGTTCATCGGCAAGGAAATCCAGACCGCCTACCTGGAGAGCTACAGCGAATACGGCCAGAACATCTTCGACCGCTACGTGACCTATGCCGACTACTGGATCCAGGACCAGGAGTACCGCGACACCGACACCGGCGAGGTGTTCGACCGCGTGGCGCTGAACGCCGAGCTGGAGAAGATCGAGAAGCCGGCGGGCATCTCCAACCCCAAGGATTTCCGCAACGAGATCGTCAACTTCGTGCTGCGCGCGCGCGCCAACAACGCGGGCAAGAACCCGTTGTGGACCAGCTACGAGAAGCTGCGCACCGTCATCGAGAAGAAGATGTTCTCCAACACCGAGGAGCTGCTGCCCGTCATCAGCTTCAACGCCAAGGCCAGTGCCGAGGACGCCAAGAAGCACGAGAACTTCGTGCAGCGCATGGTGGACAAGGGCTACACGGCCAAGCAGGTGCGGCTGTTGTGCGAGTGGTATTTGCGCGTGAGGAAGTCCAGCTAAGAAAGCAGGTCGCTTGATGTCCCTGCAACAGATCATCGACAGGCGCCTCTCCGGCAAGAACAAGTCGATTGGCAACCGCGAGCGCTTCCTGCGCCGCCACAAGGAGCAGATCCGCGAGGCGGTCAAGCGCGCGGTGGACGGCCGCGGCATCCGCGACATGGAGCGCGGCGAAGACGTGCACATCCCGAAGAAGGACTTGAACGAGCCCGTCTTCGGCCATGGCGACGGCGGCATCCGTGAGGTCGTGCGGCCAGGCAACCAGGAGTATGTGAAGGGCGACCGCATCGCCAAGCCCAAGGGCGGGCAGGGTGGTGGTGGCGGTGGTGGCGAAGCCAGCGACTCCGGCGAGGGTGAGGACGACTTCGTCTTCCACCTGAGCAAGGAAGAGTTCATGCAGGTCTTCTTCGAGGACCTGGCCCTGCCCAACCTCGCCCGCACGACGCTGGCCGACACGCCCGAGTGGCGCAGCCAGCGCGCCGGCTACGTGTCCGACGGCACGCCCACCAACCTGCACGTCGTGCGCTCCATGCGCGGCGCTTTAGGCCGGCGCATTGCGCTGGGCATGGACAAGCGCCGCGAGCTGCACGAGCTGGAAGCCCGCGAAGCCGAGCTGCTGAAGGAAGACCGCCCCGAGACCCCGCGCCTGCTGCTGGAAACGCGCGAGCGCATCCAACACCTGCGCGAGCGCCTGAACGCCATCCCCTTCCTGGACCCTATCGACCTGCGCTTTCGCTCGCGCGTGCGCATCCCGGTCCCGACGACGCGCGCCGTCATGTTCTGCCTGATGGACGTGTCCGGCTCCATGGACGAAGGCCGCAAGGACCTGGCCAAGCGCTTCTTCATCCTGCTGTACCTGTTCCTGACGCGGCACTACGAGAAGATCGACGTCGTCTTCATCCGCCACCACACGCAGGCCCAGGAGGTCGACGAGCAGAACTTCTTCCACGCCACCGAGACCGGCGGCACGGTCGTGTCCAGCGCGCTGGTGCTGATGGAGCAGATCATCAAGGAGCGCTACTCGCCGACCGAATGGAACATCTACGGCGCCCAGGCCAGCGACGGCGACAACTGGCACCACGACAGCGGCCGCTGCCGCGAGCTGCTGGCCGAGAAGCTGCTGCCGTTGTGCCGCTACTTTGCCTACGTGCAGGTGGCCGAGCCCGAGCAGAACCTCTGGGAGGAATACCAGAAGCTTGCCGACGATGCGCGCCACTTCGCGATGCGCAAGGCCGTCGAAGCGTCGGAGATCTATCCGGTCTTCCGTGACCTGTTCAAAAAGGAAGGGGCTTCGGCATGAGGTCCGAGCGCCGGGCCGCTCCCAGGCCGGACCGTATCCCCTCGGGGGATCGGCCGACGGACCCGTTGGACGAGGGGCAAACATGAGCTGTAAAGAGGACCGTCGCCATCCGGAACGCGCCGCCACCCCGCCGCGTGGCACACCCGAGCGCCGCCAGCGCCAGCCGCTGCAGCGCATGAGGCCGCTGGCCCAGCGACCCAGCCAACCGCTGCCGTCTCCCAATGACTGGAGCTTCGAGCTCATCGACGAGTACCACACCGTCATCAAGGACACGGCCGAGCGCTTCGGTCTGGACACCTACGCCAACCAGCTCGAGGTCATCACCGCCGAGCAGATGATGGACGCCTATGCGTCCGTCGGCATGCCGGTCAACTACCGGCACTGGAGCTACGGCAAGGAGTTCATCGCCACCGAGCGCGGCTACAAGCGCGGCCAGATGGGCCTGGCCTACGAGATCGTCATCAACTCCGACCCCTGCATCGCCTACCTGATGGAGGAGAACACGCTGGCGATGCAGGCCCTGGTCATCGCCCACGCCTGCTACGGCCACAACAGCTTCTTCAAGGGCAACTACCTGTTCCGCATGTGGACGGATGCCTCGTCCATCATCGACTACCTGGTCTACGCGAAGAACTACGTCGCCGACTGCGAGGAGCGCTACGGCGTCGATGCCGTCGAGACGCTGCTGGACAGCTGCCACGCGCTGATGAACCACGGCGTCGACCGCTACCGCCGCCCCGCCAAACTGTCGCTGGCCGAAGAGCGTGCCCGCCTGAAGGACCGCGAGCAGCACGCCCAGTCGCAGATCAACGACCTCTGGCGCACGCTGCCCCGCAAGGCCGACCGCCCCGACGAAGCCGCCGAGACCCGCCGCTTCCCCGACGAGCCGCAGGAGAACCTGCTGTACTTCATCGAGAAGAACGCACCGCTGCTGGAGCCCTGGCAGCGCGAGGTCGTGCGCATCGTGCGCAAGATCGCGCAGTACTTCTACCCGCAGCGCCAGACCCAGGTCATGAACGAGGGCTGGGCCACCTTCTGGCATCACCGCCTGCTGAACCAGATGTACGACGACGGCTACCTGTCGGACGGCATGATGATCGAGTGGCTCAAGTCCCACACCAACGTCGTCTACCAGCACCCGGGCGCCAACCTGAACCCGTATGCGCTGGGCTTCGCGATGTACACCGACATCAAGCGCATCTGCGAGAACCCGACGGATGAGGACCGCGACTGGTTCCCCGACATCGCCGGCAGCGACTGGCTGCCCACGCTGGACCACGCGATGCGCAACTTCAAGGACGAGAGCTTCATCGGCCAGTACCTGAGCCCGAAGATCATGCGCGACTTCCGCCTGTTCTCCATCCTCGACGACGAGACCAAGAGCGAGTACGAGATCTCCGCCATCCACGACGAGGTCGGTTACCGCCACCTGCGCCAGGCCTTGTCGCGCCAGTACGACTTGTCCACGCGCGAGCCCAACATCCAGGTCTGGAACGTCAACCTGCGCGGCGACCGGTCCCTCACGTTGCGCCACGTGCAACACCTCAACCGCCCGCTGCACGACAGCGCGCAGGAAGTGCTCAAGCATGTCGGCCGGCTGTGGGGCTTTGGCGTGCAGCTGGAAAGCGTCAACCAGCGTGGCGACGTGACGCGGCGGTGGAACGTGCCGGCCCAGGCCGTGTAGGGGGCGCGGCCTCGCCGTCGCGGCCCTGCTTGCCTGCGCCTCATCGCGCACCGCATTACGCTGCAGCTGGCCGGCCCGAACCAGCGCGGCGCCCTGCTCGTGCCGCCCAAGCCCAAGCGCTAGTTCACGACGCCAGCTTCAGCCCCACGATGCCGGCCACGATCAGCCCCAGGCTCAGCAAGCGGCCGACGCTGGCCAGCTCGCCGAACAGCACGATGCCCAGCGCCGCCGTACCCACCGCGCCCACGCCCACCCAGACCGCATAGGCCGTGCCCACGGGCAGCGTCTTCATCGCCACGCCCAGCAGCCCCACGCTAAGCACCATGGCGCCCACGGTCAGCACCGTGGGCCAGGGGCGGGTGAAGCCTTCGGTGTACTTCAGGCCGATGGCCCAACCGACTTCCAGAAGGCCCGCGATGACGAGCAGCAGCCAAGCCATGGTTTGAATTCTCACTTCTTCTTCAGCAGCCGCTCGAACTTGTCCTGGCGGAAATCCTCCGGCGTCGAATCGAGCGTGTTGAGATACATCAGCAGGCGGTATTCGGACTCGACGGGCTTGCCGTCCACCAGCTGCGGCTCGAACACCCAGCCGTCCAGCGAGGCCTTGGCATAGCGGCGCACGCTGTCCGGCATGCCCGCCTGCGCCACCACGTCGACGGTCTTGCAGCGCCCGTTGATGCCCACCGTGCAGATGCCCAGCACCTGCCCTTCCCAGCCGCCGTTGGCGGCGATGTCGGCCGGGTAGTTGGCCAGCGACTTGTTGAGGGGGATGGGCCCGACCGACAGCCCGTCGACCCGCACGGAGCCGCCGCCGTCGGCATTGGGCGTCACGGTGAACCGCATCTCCACGCCCGACCGCATCGTGACCGGCTTGCCATCCACCACCGGTGGCTGGATCTTGGCCTGCGCCACGCGCGACTTCACGTTCTCCACGAACTTGGCGGGGTACTTGTCCTCGTCCACCACCGTGTACTCGGCCGGCTTGCCGTCCACGCCAAACAACACCCGCGTCCACACCGACACCGGGTAAGGCGCCGTCGCGTCGGCCGCCACGGCCTGCAGTGCCGCCAGGCACAGCGCCGCCACACACATCATCTTCTTCATCGGTACGCTCCCTTTGGCCCGCATTCTCCAGCAGGGTCAAGCGGCCGACGAACTGGTCGCGGCGGCGTTTCGCCGGTTGGGCGCATCGCCAGCATGTCAGGCCGCCACACGCTTGCTGTAAGCCAGGTAGACCTCGTCCCGCTGCCAGCCCAGCGACTCGTAGGCGGCCTGCGCGGTCTTGTTGGTCCGGGCGGTCGTCAGCTCCAGCTTGGCCCGGCCGTTCTCCAGCGCGTGGCGTTCCGCCGCCAGCAGCAGTGCCCGCCCGGCACCCGCGCGCCTGGCCTGCGGCGTCACGAACAGGTCGGACAGCAGGTAGGTGCGCCGGGCCTCGATGGAGCAGAAAACCGGGTAGAGCTGGCAGAAGCCAACGGCTTGCTGGGCATTGTCCAAGGCCAGCAGGATGACGGATTCCGACTTCTCCAAGCGGTCACGGATGAAGCGGCGGGCCGTGACCAGGTCGGGCGCCTGCTCGTAGAACTGCCGGTAGGCGTCGAAGAGCGTGGCGAGGACGTCGAGGTCGGCCAGCGTGGCGGGTCGGGTGCGGGGGGTCGTGCTCATGGGCCGGAGTTTTAGCGCAACAACGCATCCACCAGCGCCAGGCGCCCGACGGGCGTCACCGCCAGCTCCCGCGTCTCGGCAACGCGCTGCAACCAGCCCCTGGCCACCATCGCCTCCAGCCACGCCACCGCCAGCGGCCCGGCGAAGTGATCGCGGCGTTCGGACCAGTCGACGCAGTCGTAGAGCACGCGGCCCGTCAGGGCCACACCCTCTGGCGACAGCGCCGCCAACGCCTCTCGGCCGGCGTCGCTCGGTTCATACCGCCCGTCCGGCGCCGCCGTCACCCAACCCTTGGCCAGCAAGGCCTCGCGCCATTGCACGCCCAGCTCGCCGGCCAGGTGGCCGTAGCAGCTGCGCGCATGCCGCAGCCCGCGCATCTGCGGCTTCTGCCAGCGCTTCACGTCGGCCGCGGGGCCGGCGTCGCGGCCATCGGCGACGCGCAGCAGCGCCTCCAGCGCATGCGCCACGTCGCCGTCCGCCAGGCCGAAGTAGCGGTGCCGCCCCTGCGGCCGCACGCGGGCCAGGCCTTCGTCGACCAGCAGCTTCAGGTGCGCCGACATCGTCGCCGCGCCCACGCCGGCGTGCGTGGCCAGCTCGCCCGCCGTGTGCAGCCGGCCGTCGAGCAGCCGCGCCAGCGTGCGCGCCCGCGTCGGGTCGGCGATCGCGGCGGCGACACGGGCCAGGCGCGGCTCGCCGCTCATCGCGGCACCTGCTCGCGCTCGTTCAGCCCGTAGTCACGCACGACATGGGCGACCCGCAGCCGGTAGTCTTGAAACAGCCCGCCACGTCCCGCGGCCTGCGCCTCACGGTGGCGCTCCATCTCGCGCCAGCCGCGCACCGCGTCCTCGTCGCGCCAGAAGGACAGTGACAGCAGCTTGGTCGGCTCGGTCAGGCTCTGGAATCGCTCCACGGAGATGAAGCCATCCATGCGCTCCAGCAGCGGCTTCAATGCGGCGGCGTGGTCCAGGTAGGCCTGGCGGCCTGGCTCGGTGGGCTGGACTTCGAAGATGACGGCGATCATGGCTGCACATCCTCACAGAAAGTGCGCTCCTCGCGCAGGATGAAGCGCTGCGCCTGCGCGAACGCGAAGTTGGCGCGCGCCTCGGGGTCGGCCTTGAGCCGCGTGCGGTAGTCCTCGTAGGCGGCCAGCGAGTCGAAGCCGACCAGGCCCCAGGCCTCGTAGTTCGTGCCCTCGTGCGGTAGCCAGTAACCCAGCAGCCGGCCGCCCAGGCGCGGAATGATGCGGCCCCAGGCCTGCGCGTATTCGCGGAAGGCCTCGCGCTGGACCGGGTCAAGTTCGTAGCGGATGAAGCAGGTGATGTGGGCCATGGCGGTGCTCCGTGAGTGATGGGATGCCCTCAGCTTGGGCGGCACGGGCACTGCCATGCTTCGCCGTGCAACGAACTGTGTCCCGGCCCCACGGCGGCACGCCGGCCGCTATCCTCGCCGGCGCTCATCGCCCAACCCACGCCGTGCCCCAGCCCGCACCCCACCTCTCGCCAGCGCCCTCACGCTGGACGGACTGGCTGCTCGGCCGCGGGGGCCAGGGACGCGGCGCGGTCAAGCTGACGCTGCTGGCGTTGACGGTGTACGGCCTGTTCGCCTTGAACGTGGCGGTGCAGGTGATGCTGGGCCTGATGCGGCCCGCGCCCGCGCTGTGGCTGTGCGGGGTCAGCCTGGCCGGCATCACGGCCTTCTACCTGCTCGTGCGCAGTGGCCTCAGCCGCCACCTGGGGGCCGACTCGTCGCTGACGCTGTCGCAATCCGTCTTCGGCGCCCTCATCACGGCCTGGGGCTATGCGATCGACCCGCCGCTGCGCGGCGCCATCATCGCCATCATGCTGCTCAACCTGGTCTGGGGCATGTTCGTGCTGTCGCAGCGCCAGGCCTTCGGGCTCTACCTGTTCGGGCTGGCGGCACTGGGCGCGGCGATGGGCTATGGCGCCGTCACCGACCCGGCGCAGTTCCCGCCGGCGGTCGAGGCGCTGCACTTCACGTTCGCGGCCATCCTGATGACGGCGGTGTCGGTGCTGTCGGCCAACATGTCGCGGCTGCGCGCCAAGCTCGGCAAGCGCACCGCCGAGTTGCACGCGGCGCTGGAGCGCATCCAGTACCTGGCCCACCACGACGAACTGACGCGCATCAGCAACCGCCGCCACCTCGGCGAGAGGCTGGCGGCGGAGCAGCTCAACCAGCGCCAGAGCGGCCAGACGATGAGCCTGGTGCTGATCGACATCGACCACTTCAAGGCCGTCAACGACAACCACGGCCATGCGGCGGGCGACGCCGTGCTGCGTCATTTCGCGCTCACGCTGCAGGCCGCGCTGCGCAGCACCGACTTCGCCGGCCGCTGGGGTGGCGAGGAGTTCCTCGTCGTCACGCCGCGGGACAGCGCCGACACGGCGGCGGCCCTGGTCGAGCGCCTGCGCGAGGCCCTGGCCGCCACATCCTTCGACGCCGTCGTGCCCGGCCTGCACATCACCTTCTCGGCCGGCGTGGCCGAGTGCGCACCCGGTGAGGACCTGCACCTGGCCATCGACCGCGCCGACCGTGCGCTCTACAAGGCCAAGCAGGGCGGGCGCGACCGCACGGTCAGCGAGTTCGCGCAGCTATGAGACCCCTCGCCCAGTCTCGGCCCGCAAGAGCGGGCCGCGTCACAGCGGCGCAACGGGGATGCAGAGCTCGCAATCGAACACGCCCGTCCGGTAGTCGAATTTCGACGTGGGCCGATAGTGCTCGAAGCAGGGCCGCGCGTCCAGCTGCAGGCCGCTGGACGGCAGCCACTGGCCCAGCATGGCCGCCCAGGCCGCGCCGATCTCGGCGGCCGTGCCTTCGAAGTCCAGCGCCGCGTAGCGACCGCCGGGCAGCTCGGTGACGAGCGCGCCGCCGTTGGGCACCCAGGCCTCGGGCACGGCCACGCCGGCGTCGTAGCGGCATTGCTCGGGCGGCACGAGGCTGGGGTCGTCGTGGCCGATGCCGAAGCGCGACACCGGGCCCAGGTTCTGCTGCGCCAGCCACGGGTTGAAGGTCTCGGCCCAGAAGCGGCCGAGGGCGGGGCCGAACGGGCCCTGGTAGCGCAGATAGCCCATGCGCACGGGCGGGTGGTCGATGAGGCGGACGTTCACGGGAGTTCCTGAGTCGGGGTTGCGGGTGAAGCCATGCTCCGCCGCCTCCCAGGCGCCGCCCTGATCCAGATTGCTGTCGCCCTGATCGAGATTGCGCCACTGCGTCGGCGAGCAGCCGAAGCGCCCCTTGAATGCGCGCGAGAACGCCTCGGCCGAGCCATAGCCCACGCCCAGCGCAATGCTCAGCACCGTCGAGCCCGGCTGGCCGCGCAGCCGCTGGGCGGCCTTCTCCAGCCGGCGGCGCGCGAGATAGTCACCCAGCGTCTCCCCCATCCAGGCCAGGAACAGCCGGTGGAAGTGGTACGGCGAGAAGTGCGCCACGGCGGCCAGCGCCTCCAGGTCCAGCGGCGCGTCCAGGTGCCGGTCGATGTGGGCCTGCACGCGGTGCATGCGCGCCTCGTACTGGCGGCGGCTGGCGTTGGCGGTCACGGGTCAGCGCCTCACGGCCGCCCGAAGGCGCTGACGCGCCCCGCTGGGAGCGCGCAAAGCGAGCGTGGGGGCCTCATGTCAGGCCCAGGCCTTCACCAGCAGGCGCATCGCGTCGGCGTGCACGGCCGACAAGTCGTCCGTCGAGGCCTTGGCGTCCGACTGCAACGCCACGACGACCCAGGGCGAGCGCCCCCCGGGCGGGAACACCAGCGCCACGTCGTTGACCGCGCCGCGAAAGCCCGTGCCGGTCTTGTCGATGACGCGCCAGTCCGCGCCCGGCACACCGGCGCGCAAGCGCTTCAGCCCCGTCTGCGAGGCCTGCAGGTCGGCCCACAGCCGCGCCTGGTTGGGCCGCGTGAGGCCGCTGCCCAGCAGCAGGTGCTGCAGCGTCTTCGCGAACGCGCGCGGCGTGCTGGTGTCGCGCGCGTCGCCGGGCGCGTTCTCGTTGAGTTCGGTCTCCCAGCGATCCAGGCGCGTGACCTCGTCGCCCTGCTGGCGCAGCCACATCGTCAGGCCGGCCGGCGAGTCGCAGCAGTGGCGCAGCAGCACGTTGGCGCAGGGGTTGTCGCTCTCCACGACGATGCCCTGCACCAGCTCCGCCAGCGTCGCGCGGCCACGGGGCAGGAAGCGGTCGAACGCGGGCGAGTGCGGCACGCGCTCGCTCTTGTGCAGCGCGACCTCGTCGTTCCACTGCCAGCGCCCGCCCTCCACGCCCTGGGCCACACGCGCGGCCAGCAGGATCTTGAAGGTCGACGCGATGGCGAAGCGCTCGTCGGCGCGGTGCGCCAGCGAGCGGCCGGTGGCGGTGTCGACGGCGAAGAAGCCCAGGCGGCCCTGCACGCCGCGCTCCAGCGCGGCGAAGTCGGGTGGCGAGGCGGCGAGGCTGCGGGTGGCCAGGGGCGCGAAGGCCAGGCCGGCAAGGAGGGGGCGGCGTTGCATGCGCCGCATTCTCGTGCGCCGCGGCACGGCACCGGTGCAGGGGCACCAGCATCGCCCGTCTGCAAACTGACTACCCCGTCAGACTTGCGCAACACCGGCGCCGCAACAGCCGGCAGCTCGCATGCTGCGCCGCACAATCGCCGCCGGCCCTGCAGTTGGGGCCGCTTTCCTTTCTGGAGCCGCTGTTTGATGAACGCACCCCGCCTCAGCCTCATGGCCCTCGCCCTGAGCACCGTCCTGCCCGCCCTGGCCCAGGAAGCCCCGGCCAAGGACCGCAGCCAGCTTGAAACCGTGGTCATCACGGCCGAGCGCCGTGCCGAGAACATCAAGGACGTGCCCAACGCCGTCTCCAAGATCAGCGGCGACAAGCTCGACGTGCTGGCCTCCGGCGGCCAGGACCTGCGCTTCCTGTCGGGCCGCGTGCCCAGCCTGAACATCGAGTCCAGCTTCGGGCGCGCCTTCCCGCGCTTCTACATTCGCGGCTACGGCAACACCGACTTCCGCCTGAACGCGTCGCAGCCCGTCAGCGTGGTCGTCGACGACGTGATCCAGGAGAACCCCATCCTGAAGGGCTTCCCCATCTTCGACACCGCCGCGGTGGAAGTGGTGGCCGGCCCGCAGGGCACGCTGTTCGGCCGCAACACGCCGGCCGGCGTCGTCAAGTTCGACTCCGTCAAGCCCAGCCACAAGCAGGACGGCTACGCCAGCGTCACCGTTGGCAACTACGGCACCGTCAACCTCGAAGGCGCGGCCAACCTGCCCTTGAGCGGCGACTGGGCCGCGCGCATCTCCGCGCAGAGCCAGCGCCGCAGCGACTGGGCCAAGAACACGCTGGACGGCCAGCCCACGCCCAAGACCGAGGGCTACCGCGACAACGCCGTGCGCGCGCAAGTGCTGTTCGAGCCGCACAAGCAGTTCAGCGCGCTGGCCAACCTGCACGTGCGCGACCTGGACGGCAGCCCGCGACTGTTCCGCGCCAACATCATCAAGCGCGGCACCAACGACCTGGTCGACGGGTTCGACCGCGAGAAGATGGAGATCGGCGGCGTCAACGAGCAGACGCTGAAGCAGACCGGCGGCAGCCTGCGCCTGAAGTGGTCGCTGCCCGAGATCAACATTTACTCGATCAGCGGCTACGAGAAGGTCAAGCCCTTCTCGCGCGGCGACATCGACGGCGGCCACGCGGCCGTGGGCACCACGCCCGCGGGCCCGGGCTTCATCCCGTTCCAGAGCGAGACGGCCAGCCGCATGGACGGCCACCGCCAGCTGTCGCAGGAAGTGCGCGTCGAGTCCAACGCCACCGGCCCGCTGCGCTGGCAGGCCGGCGTCTACCTGTTCGATGAAAAGTACGTCATCGACAACCTCGACTACGACCCCGCCACGCACGCCGTGCGCAGCGAGATCCTGACCAGCCAGAGCAACAAGGCCTATGCCGGCTTCGGCTCCATCAACTACGACCTGAGCCGCGAGCTGCAGCTGCGCGCCGGCCTGCGCTACACGCACGACAAGAAGAACCTGGTCACCACTGGCACCGTCAACGCCGCCAACGGCACCACGGCCGCCACCAGCGACGGCAAGTGGAGCGGCGACCTGTCGGTCAGCTACAAGCTGGACGCCGACACCAACCTCTACGCCCGCTACGCCAACGGCTTCCGCGCCTCGTCCATCCAGAACGCGTCGGCCTTCGGCCCGCAGTCGCAGGCCGGCCCGGAGAGCATCAACAGCTACGAAGTCGGCTTCAAGAGCGAACTGCTCAAGCGCACGCTGCGCCTGTCGGGCTCGCTGTTCAGCTACACCGTCAAGGACTTGCAGCTGACCGCCGTGGGCGGCAGCGTCAACGCGACGCGCCTGCTCAACGCCAGGAAAGCCACCGGCAACGGCGCCGAGCTGAACCTGGAGGCGCTGATCACGCCCGACCTGACGGTCACCATGGGTGGCTCGCTGAACAACACCAAGCTCAAGGACCCCGGTCTGGGCGTGCCGCCGGGTGGCTCGCTGAAGGTCAACGGCGCCTTCCCGACCGTGCTGGACCCGGTCGTGGGCGGCAACGCGATGGTCGACGGCAACGCGCTGCCCAACGCGCCCAAGTGGACCTACAACCTGACGGCGCGCTGGAGCATCCCGCTGGCCAGCGGCGACGAGGTCTACGTCTACACCGACTGGGCCTACCGCTCCAAGGTCAACTTCTTCCTGTACGAGGCCACCGAGTTCACCGGCAAGGCCCTGACCGAAGGCGGCGTGCGCGTGGGCTACCTGTGGGGCAACGGCAAGTACGAGGCCGCCGGCTTCGTGCGCAACGTGACCAACCAGATCCGCGTGACGGGCGCCATCGACTTCAACAACCTGACCGGGTTCATCAACGACCCGCGCACGTACGGCGTGCAGTTCAAGGCGATGTTCTGAGGAACGCCCGCTGAGGACAGAAACGCCGCCCTCGGGCGGCGTTTTTCATGGCGCCGGGTGACCGGCTCAGGCCGCCTTGACGCGGTGGATGGCGCAGAGCTTGTTGCCATCCGGGTCGCGCACATAGGACAGGTGCATCGGGCCCAGGTTGCTGTCACGCAGGCCGGGGGGTTCCTCGATGGACTGGCCGCCTTGCGCCACTGCCACGTCGTGAAAGGCCTTCACCTGCTCGGCCGATTCGCATTTGAAGGCGATGGTGCCGCCATTGGCATGGCAGGCCGGCTCGCCATTGATGGGCTGGCTCACGCAGAACGTGCCACCTGCATGGCGGTAGAACAGCCGCTGGTGCCCCGAGGCCGCCTGGTTGCGAAAGCCTTCGGGCGCGCCGATCGTGGCGAGCACGGCGTCGTAGAAGCGCTTACTGCGCTCGATGTCGTTGGTGCCCACCATGATGTGGTTGAACATGGGTGTCTCCTCAGGAAGGGGTGCGAAGCGCGGCATTGTGGCCAACCGCGCGGCGAAGCGCTCAGTCGCGCGATCGCAGCCGCATCGCCAAGCCCACCGGCCCCATCGCCAGCTGCAGCAGCTCGCGCGGTGCCTGGCCGTCGGGCGTGTCCACCGCCGTGATGTCGAAATGGCGCAACAGCATGGCGATGGCCAGCTTGATCTCCATCAGCGCCAGATAGCGCCCCGGGCAGATGCGCGGCCCGGCACCGAAGGGCATGGACAGCCGCTTGGCCGCGCCGGCTTGGCGCGCATCGGCCAGCCAGCGCGCGGGGTCGAAGGCCGCGGCGTTGGGCAGGTGGCGCTCGCTGGTGGCGTCGCGCCGCATGACCGCCATGACGATCATGCCCTGGCGGATCTCGACATCGCCCACGCGCGTGTCGTGCAACGCCTGCATGGTGTTGATGGGCGCAACCGGTCGCAGCCGCATGGTCTCGTGCGCGCAGGCCTCGACGAAGTCCAGCGCGGCCAGCTGCGCAAGGTCCGGCAACGTCGCGTCGCCCAGCACGCGGTCCACCTCCGCGCGCGCCTGGGCCAGCGCGTCGGGGTGCTGCCACAGCAGCCAGATCATCCAGGCCAGCGTGTTGGCCGTCGTGTCCTCGCCGGCCAACAGCATGGTCAGCACATTGCCGGCCACCTGGGCATCGTCGATGCCGCTGTCCGGCGCGTCGGCGGCCACCAGCATGGCCTCCAGCAGGTTGCTCGGTTGGTCGTGCAAGGCCGGGTCGGCCGCCAGGCGAGCGCGCGCCTTGGCGATGAAGCCCTGCACCGCGACATCGATCTCGGCCACGCTGTGCGTCAGCGCCCGGTCCTCGGCCGATGGCCACCAGCGCCAGACGGGGAAGGGCGAGAACATGCGCTTGAACAGCATCGGGAAGATGCGGTTCAGGTGCTGCTGGATGACGTCCTCGTCGGACTGCAGCGTGTTGACATCTTCGCCAAAGGCCAGGCCCGCGACGGCGTCCACCGTGTAGCGCATCAGGTCGGCCTGCAGCTCGATACGGCTGCCATCGCGCGCAGCGATCTGCCAGCGGGCGATGAGGCGTTCGGCCACGCGCAGCAGCGACGGGTAGTAGCGCTTCACATGCACCGGGTCGAAGCCGGCCATCACCATGCGGCGCTGGCGCTTCCAGGTCTCGCCGTTCGACGCGAACAGACCCGCGTTCAGCCCCATCTCGCTGCCGACCTGCTCCAGCTTGGCCGTGCGCCGGAAACCGTCCGGCCGGTCGCGCAGCGCCGTGCTGATCAGCTCGTGGTCACCGACGACGACGAGGCGGCGCTTGCCCAGGCGCAGTTTGAAGATCGGCCCATAGGTTTCGCACCAGGCCTCGACCTGCTGGTGCACCCGCGTCGAGTCCAACTGCAGCAGGTTGCCAAACACCGGCACGCCGCGCGGGCCGGGCAGGTCGTCGAAACGGCGCAACGCGCCGGCGGGCGGGGCGGTGGTGGTGTCCATCGGGCCAGTCTAGGAGGCCGGACGGCGGGCCGCACCGTTCAGTTTGTGGAGGCGAAGCGGTGTACCGCCATGCTCGGATGGGCGTTGCCCATCACGGGATCAATCGGCAAGAGACGAAGGCTCATCTTCGTGCGCAAGTCGGGCCGCCGCATCGGGCACTCCCCGCACAGGTTTGACACTTTTCTCATCGGCGTCTTGCCTCGTGTCCGATCTGCCCACCAACCAGGCAACAAGGAGAGCGAGCGGGACTGCAACGAAAGCAATTTCGTCCAGCCACGGCGGGGTGAAGGGCAAGAACATCCTGTAGAGGATGCCCCAGAAGATGGCGACCAAGCAGGCGACCATCAAGGTCAGAAGAACACCCTTCTTTATCCAAACCCCAAGTCGAATCAGCAGATTCACTGCTGAAAGATCTTCCCCGGATTGAGGATGCCCAACGGATCCAGCGCCGCCTTCACCGCCCGCATCAGCGCCACCGCTTCCTCGCCCGTCTCATCCAGCAGGAACCCCTGCTTGTGCAACCCGATGCCATGCTCGCCCGTGCAGGTCCCCTCCAGCGCAATCGCCCGCGCCACCATCTGCGCGCTCAGCCGCTCGGCGGTCGCCAGCTCCTCGGGATCGACCGGGTCCAACAGATAGGCCATGTGGAAGTTGCCGTCGCCCACATGGCCGACGATGAAGTAGGGCAGGCCGGCGGCCTCGACCTCGGCGATGGAGGCCTCGATGTTCTCGGCCAGCCGCGAGATGGGCACGCAGGTGTCCGTCGTCACTGCGCGGCAGCCGGGGCGCATCTGCAGGCCTGACAGATACGCGTGATGGCGCGCCGTCCACAGCCGCGTGCGGGCTTCGGGCGTGGTGGCCCATTCGAAGGCCTCGCCGCCATGGTCGGCCGCCACGTCCTGCACCACCGCCGCGTGCTCGGCCACGCCGGCCTCGCTGCCGTGGAACTCCATCAGCAGCATGGGCGCTTCCTTCAGCCCCAGCTTGTCGTGCGCGTTGACGGCCTTGATCGCGTTGGCATCCAGCAGCTCGCAGCGCGCAATGGGCACGCCGATCTGGATGACCTGCATGGCCGTGCGCACGGCCGCATCGATGCTGGGGAAGAAGCACACCGCCGCCGACACGGCCTCAGGCAGCGGGTGCACCTTCACCGTCAACTCGGTGATGACGCCCAACGTGCCTTCGCTGCCGATGATGAGGCGCGTGAGGTCGTAGCCGGCGCTGCTTTTCTTCGCGCGTGAACCGGTGCGCACGACTTCGCCGTTCGCGGCGACGAAGCGCAGCGCCAGCACGTTCTCGCGCATCGTGCCGTAGCGCACTGCATTCGTGCCGCTGGCGCGCGTGGCGGCCATGCCGCCGAGTGAAGCGTCGGCACCGGGGTCGATGGGGAAGAACAAGCCCTCGTGCTTCAGCGCCTCGTTCAGCGCCTTGCGCGTGACGCCGGGCTGCACGGTCACCGTCAAGTCCTCGGCGTCCACGCGCAGGATGCGGTTCATGCGCGACACGTCCAGGCTGACACCGCCCTGCACGGCCAGCAGATGCCCTTCAAGCGACGAGCCCGCGCCATACGGGATGACCGGCACGCCGTGCGCGGCACACAGCGCAACGACGCGCGCCACTTCGGCCTCGCTCTCGGCAAACACGACGGCCTGCGGCGGCGGCACGTCGAAGACGGATTCGTCGCGGCCGTGCTGCTCACGCACGGCCAACGCGGTCGAGCAACGCTCGGCGAATCCGGCGCGCAGCGCGTCCAGCAAGGCGGGCGGCAACGGTGCGGCAGGGGCGAGGTGGTGTTCGGGCGCGTTCATGGGCGGCTCCGTGGTCGATACAAGATTGTCTTGCAGTGCCTGGGCCGCAGTGACAGCATGTCCCCACAGCGAATCCGGGAGACCTGCATGGACCCCACTCTGACGTGGCTGCTGCTGATCGCCGCCGTCGTCCTCATCGCCTTTGGCGCGGTGCGCTTCGACCTGCTGGCCGCGCGCTGGCGCGAGGTCTTCGGCGACCCGCCGCCGCCACACGATGCACCACCGGCGCCGCGCTGGACGCCGGCCCAGGGCTTCAAGCCCCATGACGCGCCGGTGCACAAGCCCGCCTTCCACCGCAGCGGCCGCCGGCACTGAACTGGCGTCAGGGGCCCACGCCGAACAAGGAGAACGACATGAGCCCGCTGACCACGTTGACCATCAGCCGCAAGCTGATGCTGCTGACCTTGCTGGTGCTGGTCGCCATCAGCATCCCGTCGGCCTTCCAGGTGCGCCAGGCCCACCAGCTGTCCCAGGCGGCGCAGGGCGAGGTCGACGGCCTGGCGCCCGCGCGCCAGATCGTGCGGCTGACGCAGCTGACCCAGCAGCACCGCGGCCTGTCGGCGGCTCAGCTGGGCGGCAACGCCTCGGTGCAGGCCGGCCGCGAGGCCAAGAACGCCGAGGTCGAGAAGCAGTTCGCCGCGCTGGACGCGCTGCTGAAGACCGGCGCCACCACCGACGCGATGCGCCAGACCTGGCAGGACGCGCAGCAGCGCTGGCGCGCCTTGTCCGGCCAGGTCGGTGCCGGCTCGCTGAAGGCCGCCGAGAGCAGCACGCTGCACGCCCAGCTCATCGCCGTTTACTTCAAGCTGCTGGACCAGCTCGTGGACCAGTCCGGCCTCATCCTCGACCCCGAGGCCGACAGCTATTTCCTCATCAGCGCGACGCTTGCGCGCCTGCCGATGGCAACCGAGGCGCTGGGCCAGGCGCGGGCGCGCGGCGCAGGCTTCCTGGCCGAGGGCAAGATCGGCCCCGAGGGCCGCACCTTGCTGGCCGGCCTCGTGCAGCAGGCCGACGACCAGCACCGCGGCATGGGCACGGCCTTCGACAAGAGCTTCGCCGTCAACGCGGCGCTGAAGAGCCGGCTGGGCAGCAAGATCGCGGCGCTGGACGAACAGGTGCGCGGCTCGCTGAAGCTCACGCGTGACGAGCTCATCGCCAAGGAAGAACTCGCCTACGCCGCACCCGACTACATCGCCAGCTACACGCGCACCATCGACGCGATGTACGCCGTCGCCGACGAGGCCATGACGGCTCTGGACGAATTGCTGAACGAGCGCGTCACCGGCCTGCGCCGCAGCAGCTGGATCGTCTTCGGCCTGCTCGCCGTGCTGCTGGTTTTTGTCTTCCTGTTCGCCCGCGGCATCTCGCGCAGCATCACCGGGCCGCTGACGCATGCAGCGGGTCTTGCCCAGCAGATCGCCGCGCGCGACCTCAGCGGCGACGTCGTCGTGCATGCCCGCGACGAGATCGGCCAGCTCACCACCGCGCTGCTGGCCATGCGCGACAGCCTGTGCGGCGTCATCGGCGAAGTGCGCGACAACGCCGGCGAGGTGGCCCAGGCCTCCCAGGAGCTGGCCTCGGGCAACCGCGACCTGTCGCAGCGCACCGAGCAGCAGGCCTCGGCGCTGGAAGAAACCGCCAGCTCCATGGAAGAGCTGACCGCCACGGTGCGCAGCAATGCCGACCAGGCCGGCGACGCCAGCAGCCTGGCCCAGCGCGCCTGCACCGTGGCCATCTCGGGCGGCGCTGCTGTCGAGCAAGTCGTGCAGACCATGGGCGACATCGAAGCCAGCAGCCGGCGCATCGAGGAAATCATCGCCGTCATCGACGGCATTGCCTTCCAGACCAACATCCTGGCGCTGAACGCCGCCGTGGAGGCCGCGCGGGCCGGCGAGCAAGGCCGCGGTTTTGCCGTCGTCGCGAGCGAGGTGCGCGCGCTGGCCGGCCGCTCGGCCGAGGCGGCCAAGCAGATCAAGGCACTGATCTCCGCCAGCGTGGGCCAGGTCGAGGACGGGGCCCGCCTCGTGCAGGGGGCCGGCGCGACGATGCGCGAGACCGTCGACGCCATCCGTTCGCTGGCCGAACTGGTCACCAGCATCAGCCGCGCGTCCAGCGAGCAGAGCACCGGCATCGGCCAGATCAGCGAAGCCGTCTCGCACATGGACCAGCTCACGCAGCAGAACGCCGCTCTTGTCGAGCAGACCGCCGCGGCCGGCATGAGCCTGCAACAGCAGGCCGAGAAGCTGTCCGGCCTGGTCAACACCTTCCGCATGCCGACCGCGCGGCACTGAGGCGGCGGTTTCAGGCAGGATGCGGGTCCGACCACCGACACGCATCCCGTCATCATGGGCAACCGACTTTCTCAGATCGCCACGCGCACCGGCGACGACGGCACCACCGGCCTGTCCGACGGCAGCCGCGTGCCCAAGGACCACCTGCGCGTGCAGGCCATGGGCGACGTCGACGAGCTGAATTCCAACCTCGGCCTGCTGCTGGCCGAGCCGCTGCCGGACGACATCCGCGACCTCGTCGTCGTCATCCAGCACGAGCTGTTCAACCTGGGCGGCGAGCTGTCCTGGCCCGGTGGCGAGCTGCTGAAGGATGCTGCCGTGCTGCGCCTGGACGAGGCGCTGGAGCACTACAACGCGGCGCTGCCGCGGCTGAAGGAATTCATCCTGCCGGCCGGCACGCGCAGTGCGGCCATCGCCCACGTCTGCCGCACCATTGCCCGCCGCGCCGAGCGTGCCGTCATCACGCTGGCGGCCACCGAGCCCATACGCGCTGCGCCGCGCCAGTACCTGAACCGCCTGTCCGACCTGCTGTTCGTGCTGGCCCGCGTGCTGAACCGCGCCAACCTCGACGGGCTGGGCGGCGACGACGTCTACTGGCAGAGCGAGCGCATGAAGCGCCTGGATGCCGCCGACAACTGACCTGCACAACGCGAGGCTCCACCATGAAGATCACCGGCCAATGCCATTGCGGCGCCATCCGCTTCACCGCGATGGTCAACCCCGACAAGGTCTTTGTCTGCCACTGTGCCGACTGCCAGATCATCTCGGGCGGGCCCTTCCGCGCCGTGGTGCAGGTGCCGGTCGACCAGGTCGAGATGCAGGGTTCGCCCAAGCGCTACGTGAAGGTGGCCGCCAGCGGCAACCGGCGCGTGCAGGCCTTCTGCGGTGACTGCGGCTCGCAGTTGTTCGCGACCGAAGCGGACGAGCCCAAGGCGTTGAACATCCGCCTGGGCTGCGTGAACGAGCGCGCCGCGCTGGTGCCCACGGTGCAGGTCTGGCAGGACTCGGCCATGCCCTGGCTGCCCACGCTGGGCGGCATTCCGGCGCACAGCCGTGGGCGGGACAGCCCGCTCGTCGAGAAGCCGGCGGCTTCCTAGCGCCTGCGCGCCGTCCACAGCCGCCAGGCCAGCCAGGCCAAGCGCATCCCGCGCCCGAGCTTGCCTCGCCCCTGCCGGCCCGATGCGGCAAAGAAGGTCGCGCCGGCGCCCGCGGCGGCCAGCACGATGGGGTTGGTCAGCAGGTCACGCCAGGCCACCACGCGGCGCACCCAACCGTCGGCGCGCTGGCCCAGGTCGTCCACCGCCAGCGCGGCCTGGCCGCGCAGCAGCCCGGAGGCCAGCAGCAGATTGGCCTTGCGCTCAGCGCGCTGCGCCGGGTCGGCCGGGATCCTGGGGATCATGGCCCCGCCCGGCGCCGCAGCGCTTCGGCATCCTCGCGCAACTCGCCGATGCTGGACTGGAAGAGGCTGGCCGGTTGCTCGATGAGCCCCTTGACCTTCAGCACCGCGACGATGGCCGCCACGACCAGCACGACGGTGCCGCCACCAAGCGCCAGCATGCGGTGGCTGTCCCACAGCGCCACGGTGACGAGCAACAGCAGCATCAGCAGGCCAAAGCCCGCCAGCAGCGCAGCCAGCACGGCCCACAGCAGCAGGCTGGCGATGCGCTCCTTCTCCTCCTGGGCCTCGATGGCGAACAGCTCGAGCCGGATGCGGCTCAGCGTCAACAGCGAGACCCCGAGCCGGCGCAGCGGCGCGGAGACGGGTTCTTTGGCGTCGCTCAAGTGGCGAGGCTCAACGGCGGCCGATCAGCACGCCCAGCGCCAAGCCGACAGCGGCCGCGGCACCGATGGCCTGCCAGGGATTGGCATGCACGTAGTCGTCGGTCGCGGTCGCGGCATCCTTGGCGCGCTGGATGGCCTCGTGCTGGGCGTCCAGCAGCTTCTCCTTGGCCCCGTCGAGGCGGTCAACGATGCGCGAGCGCAAGGCCTTGACCTCGCCATCCGCCTTGTTCGTCGTGGCCGTCATCAAGGCATCGATGTCTTGCATCACCGCACGGAAATCCGACGCCAGTTTTTCCTTCGCCTGGGTTGCGTCACTCATCGCTAGCTCCTCGGTGGGATATCAAACACGCATCAAGCCTAACGCGATTGGCAAGGGCCTGGCACGCCCCACCACGAATGAAGCGCACTTGTCCTACAACGCGGCGACAGCCTGCCGCAGCCGCGCCGCATAGGCCTCGCGCAACGCCGCCGGCGCGGCGACTTCGACCTGGCCGGCATGGCGCAGCAAGTCCATCAGCAGCTCGGTGTCGTCCACATAAGGCAGGTGCAGCCGCCAGCGGCCGTCGGGCAGGAATTCGCTGCGCTGCGCGGGGTGCCATTCCTCGCGCGACACCCAGGCCGCCGCCTCGGGGCTGAACAGCAGCTCGGCCTCGCGCGGCGTGCCGCCGGCAAAGATGCCGTAGCCGCGGTCCAGCGCGGCCTCCAGCTCGTCCAGTGCCAGCGCCTGGGCGGGGGTGTCCAGCAGCGTCGCCGCCTCGATGCCGTCCAGCGCAAAGCGACGCAAGCCCTGGCTCTGGTGACAGAAGGCGTCCAGGTACCAGGCGTGGCGGTGATGCACCAGGCGCTGCGGCGACACCTCGCGGTCGCTGACACCGCCGGCGCCGGTCTTCTTGCGGTAGCGGATCTGCAGGCGCTGGCGTTTCACGACGGCGCTGCCCACGGTTTCAAAGCCATCGCTGGCGACGCGCCGGCGTGCCGTGCCAATGAGCTTCACGCGACGCCGCAGCTCCTCGGCTTCCGCCGCGTCCACCCCCAGCATGCCGGTGATTTTGTCGAACATCGGCTGCAGGTGCCGCCCGACGACGCCCTGCTCATCCAGCCCAGCCAGCATCTGCTGCATCGTCAGCAGCGCATGCAGCTCGGCCTCGTTGAACCACACGCCGGGCAGCTCGTGCTTGCCGCCGCGCCACTGCTGGCCGAAGCGGTAGCCGTTGTCGGCGGCGTCATATTCGATGGGCGCGTCCAGCCGCTCGCGCAGATAGGCCAGATCGCGCTTCAGCGTGGCGGGCGACACCTCCAGCGCCGCGATCAGGTCGGCAAAGGACACGCAGCCGCGGGAGCGGATCAGGTGCTCGATCTTGTAGAAGCGTTCGGTGCGGTCCATGGAGCCGGTCCCTGAAAATATTTACAGTGGTTTTCTGGGTGGATCATCTCATGAGCTACTGGCTCACGAGACTGCTTGCAAGGCCCGCGAATTCAACGGCGTGCCTCTCAATCCCAGGAGCCTGACCATGCAAGCCGTCCTCAACAGCCCGATCAGCACCCGCCCCGCCCTCGTCCAGTTCGACCTGGACATGGACGCCGCGCCCGCCCCCATCAGCGCCCACGAGCGCACGGGCCTGGCCCTGGGCCGCGACTACGCGCTGCACGGCATCACGCCGCCCATCGCCCACCTCTACCCGCAATCGCCGCTGCAGCGCGGCTGGCTGGCCGCCCGCGGCCGCCCGGTGCGCGCGCCCGCCAGCGTGCAGGTCGAGCTGTGGCTGGCCCTGCGCACCCACGCCTGGGCCCGCGGCCGCAGCTTCGAGGACATCCAGCTCACGCCCCATCACCTGGCCCAGCTGGACACCAGCCACTGCCCCGTCACCCGCGAGCAGCTGGACGACGACAACCGCAGCATCGACCGCGTCCGCGACGACGCCGGCTACGCGGCCGGCAACCTCGCCGTCATGAGCGGCCGCGCCAACCGGGCCAAGGGCTCGCGCAAGCACGGTGCGCTCGTCGACATGGCCGCGAGCTGCGCGGCCGGCCCCATCACCCGCATCGGCGGCCTGGCGGAGGGCGAATGGCAGCGCCTGGCCGTGCTGGCCAGCTTCGTCACGCCGTTGAGCCACGAAGAAGCGGCGCAGATCCCGCTGCGCATGCTGCCGCCCAACCGCCTGCGCCTGTTCAACCCCATCCAGGCGCTACAGGCGCTGGTCACGCGCCAGCTCGCCACGCCGGGCTGGAGCGCCCGCCTGAGCCGCCTTGAGGCACTGCTGCCGACCGACCCGCTGCGCAGCGACTTCAACCGCTTCCTGCTCGCGCTGGCCCCGCGCGTGCTGGCCGCCGCCGAGCTGCAGCAGCCGCACGAGATCCGCTGGGCGCTGGAAGACGCCTGGGCGCTGCCGCTGGTGCAAAAGCGCTGGACGCGCTTCGCGCTGCAGCTGACGCCCGAGCAGGCCGAGAACCTGGTCGAACGCGCCGCCGCCAAGAAGCTCTGCCCGGTGCATGTGCAGCGCCACGACGACGCGACCGATGGCTGGGCGCTGGCCACCGGCGGCTACACGGCTTGAGCCTCCCCTCAGTCACGGGGTGCAGCGGTGCGAGGCTGTCACGAGCCCTTCACCGCCGGGCCGGACAGTGCGCCGGTCTGACCTTGGAGCCCCATGAAAAAGTCTCTCGCCCTGTTCGCCGCCGCTGCCGCGGCTATCGCTTCGCAAAGCGCCGTTGCCGCGCTGGGCGCCGGTGATGTCGCCTTCACCGCCCTCAACGCCGATGAAGACGGCTGGGCCCTGGTCACGTTTGTGGACATCGCGCCCAACACCACGGTCTTCTTCACCGACAACGAGTGGAACGGTTCCGCCTTCAACACCGGTGAGAGCTATCACCAGTGGAAGAGCGGTGCGGCGACCATCGCTGCCGGTTCGGTGATCCGTTTCCAGAACATCGACGCCACCACACTGTCGTCGACGCTGGGCACGCTGAGCCGCGCCAGTGTCGGCGGCAGCACCAACTATGGCCTGAGCGCAGGCGAAGACTCGGTCTACGCCTACCTCGCCAGTGCGGTGACCGGCACGCCGACCTTCCTGGCGGCCATCACGACCACCGCCTTTGGCAGCGCCGCCGCCGGCAGCCTGACCAACACGGGCCTGAGCCTCGGTGCCGGCGCCATCGCGCTGGGCGGTGGCGCCGAGTACGAGGAGTACCTCGGCAGCCGCTCGGGCCAGGCGAACTTCGCGGCCTACAAGCCGCTGGTCGGCAACATCGCCAACTGGACCAGCAACCCGGATGACGGCAGCTACGCCTCGCGCGTGCCCAACACGACCGTCTTCAGCGTCAGCGCCGTGCCCGAGCCGCAGACTTACGCCCTGATGCTGGCCGGCCTGGCTGGCGTCGGCTTCATGGCCCGTCGCCGCCGCGGCTGATCCGCTTCACCGCGGTCTCGCCAAGAAGCGCCCTGTGGGGCGCTTCCTTCGTTTCAGACCAGCGAGCGATGCAGGCGGATCTCTTCGACGCGTGCACCGCCGACTTCCGTCGTGCGGGCGCTGCCCAGCTCGCGCTTGAAGCCGGCCAGTTCGAAGAAACGCAGCGCGCGTTCATTGCGCAGGTAGCACCACAGCGTGGCCTTGGTGCAGCCTTCTTCCTGCAGGCCGTCGCGCGTGGCATCCCACAGCGCCAGGCCCACGCCCTTGTCCAGGTGCACGGGGTCAGCAAACATCGCCCAGACCTCGCCGGTCGTGGCCGGCGTGCCCTTGTCGCGCGAACGGTCAAAGCCGGCGAAGCCCATGATCTTGTTGTCCAGGTGGGCAACGATGACCTGCGGCTCGCAGAGGTCGATGGCTTCACGCCAGAAGGCCTGGCGCTTCTGCACCGACATCGCATCCAGCGCCGCTGCAGGCAGCAAGGCCTTGTAGGCATCCTGGCTGGAAGCGACGTGGATCTCGGCGATGGCCTTGGCATCGCGCAGGGTGGCGGGGCGAACCTGGATCACGGACATGGAACTCTTGAGCAATGGCGCTGGGACGAAAGGGCGCGATTGTCCTTGCCCAACGCCGCAAGGTGGGGCCTTGACAGAATTTTTTCCTGACCTCAGGCAGCTTTGCGTTGACTCTTCACGTGCTCGACGAGGCCGCGGCGCAGCCAGCGCAGCGGCGTGCGCTGCATTTGCGCCAGCAATGCGTGGTCGACGTCGGCGTCCCCCAGGTCCATCGCGAAGCGCCGCGCCACTTCGGCACGCACCTTCAGCAACAGCTCGGCCGTCACGCGGGCATCGGCCATCGCGCGGTGGGCGCGGCCGCTGAAGCGGATGTCGTGAAAGCGGGTCATCTCGCCGAGCGAATGGCTCCGGGCCTCGGGCCAGAGCCGGCGTGACAACAGCACGGTGCAGGCGAACTCGTGCGCCGGGTCCGCCTCTAGGCTCGCCCGGGTCATCTCGGCCTGCCAGAAGCCCCGGTCGAAGGCCGCGTTATGCGCCACCAGCGGGCAGCCCTCGGTGAAGCGGGCCAGCTCGCGCATGACGCTCGCCGAATCCGGCGCGTCGGCCAGCATCTCGTTGCTGATGCCGGTCAAGGCCTGGATGTAGGGCGGCACCCAGGCGCCGCTGTTCATCAGGCTGCTGAACTCGTCGACGACGCAGCCGCCACGCACCAGCACGGCGGCGATCTCGGTGGCCCGGCCACCGCTGGTCGGCCCCAGGCCCGTCGTCTCGAAGTCGATGACGGCGATGGTTTCCATGCCGACCTCCTTCAAGACTTCTTGGGCGGGTGCTTGACCGCGTTCATCGCCAGTTTGCGCTCGACGGCCGCGTCCAGGTCCACGCCGCCGTGGTCGGCGATCTGCACCAGGTAGAGCAGCACGTCGGACAACTCTTCACCGAGGTGGCGGCGCTGGTCGTCGCTCAGCGCCAGCGACTGCTCGGGTGTCAGCCACTGGAAGATTTCCAGCAGCTCGGCGGCCTCGACCGTCATGGCCATCGCGAGGTTCTTGGGGGTCTGGTAGGGCTGCCAGTCGCGGTCGGCGGCGAACTGGCGCAAGCGGCGCTGCAGCGCTGAGATATCCATGTCGGCAGTGTCTTATGTATTCCAAACGGTATTCAAGATTTCAAATTAGTAGTCGTAGTAGAGGCCGGCCCGCGCTGTGGACAAGGGCAAAAAGTCCAGGCGCAGCAAGCGCTTGGCGACCGCACAAGCCTGTGCAGCCAGATCGGAGGGCGGCGTTCGCGTTTGGGCACAACTTCGCAAACGGGCCTGGGCCTGTGGATATCTGCCCGGTTGTCCCGGAACCATCCACAGACTTGCTCCAGCCCTTCGCTGTCGTTTCTTTACGCGAACTGAGGGGAAAAACGAACGACCGTACTAAAAAGCAGCGGCTAGAGTTGCGCTCCCCGAATTTGAATGCGCCGCGCCTGCGGTGTCGCCTAGGAGACAACGATGAAACCCTTCCTCAACCGGATCGCCGCGGCCTCGGCGGCGTTGTTGGGCAGCCTGCTGGTGGCGGGCTGCGGCGGCGGTGCCACGGCAGACACGACGCCCAAGATCAGCATCTCCTCGGTCAAGGTCTTCGGCGACAGCATCCAGGACAGCGGCACCTTCGGCTACAAGTTCACCGTCCAGAGCGCGGACAACCTGATCTACGCCGAGCGCATCGCGGCCAACTACGGCCAGACGCTGTGCAACTTCTATGTCTTCACCGGCACGACCTTCGCGGCCAACAGCAAGGCGGGCTGCACGAACTTCTCCATCGGCGGCGGCCGCATCACCTACACCGGCGCCGGTGCCGGCCCGACCAACCCGCTGAACGTCGGCGTGCAGATGGCGACCTACGCGTCGCTGGCCAGCTATGCCGCGACCGACCTGGTCATCATCGACGGCGGCGGCAATGACTCGGCCGACCTGGTCGGTGCCTACCTGACCATCCCCAAGGACCGTGCAGCGAGCTACTCGGCCCTGCTCGGCACGTTGCTGACGCCCACGCAGATCGGCACGGCGCTGGCCGGCGGCGCGACGACGACGGCCCAGATCGGCGCGACCTACATGACGGCGCTGGCCGACAAGTTCTACGCGTCCATCAAGGCCAGCGTGCTCGACAAGGGCGCCACCCATGTCGTGGTCATGAACATCCCCGACATCACCTTCACGCCGCGCTTCCAGATGGTGCTGGACAGCATCGCCGCGGCCAGCGGCGGCGGCACGGCCGGCGCGACCGCGCGGGCCCAGTCGCAGGCGCTGTTCCAGAGCTGGATGGCGGCCTACAACGCCCAGCTGGCCGCCAAGATCGCCAGCGACGACCGCGTCGTGCTGATCGACTTCTACAAGGCCTTCCAGGACCAGGTCGCCACGCCGGCCCAGTTCGGCCTGACCAACGTGGCCACGCCCGCCTGCCCGATCGCCGGCGTGGGCGGCGACGGTCTGCCCACCTACAACTTCCCGGCCTGCACGGCCACGGCCCTGTCCGCCGCGCCGCCCGCCGGCGTCAGCGGTGGCGCCGACTGGTGGAAGAGCTATGCCTTCTCCGACAGCTTCCACCCGACGCCCTATGGCCACCAGCTGACGCAGCAGCTGATCGCCAAGGCCCTGGCCACCAAGGGCTGGCTGTAAACCGCGGCACACCTGATTCGGAGACCACTCATGAAAACCAAGTTCCTCTTCGGTGCGCTGGCCGCCCTCATCGCCACCGGCAGCGCCTTCGCGCAATCGGCCGGCAGCATCGTCGTCTACGCGGGTGCCGCGCAGATCAGCCCGCAGGTCGAGAGCGGTGACCTCACCGCACCCAGCCTGGCCGGCACCAAGGTCGACGTCAAGAAGGCCAGCTCCTTCGTCGGCGGCATCACCTACTACTGGACCGACAACATCAGCATCGACCTGCCGATCGCGTTGCCGTTCAAGCACGACGTCGTCGGCGCCGGCGCGATCGACGGCGTCGGCAAGCTCGGCACCGTCAAGTCGCTGCCGATGACGCTGCTGGCCCAGTACCGCTTCGGTGAGGCCAACAGCACGTTCCGCCCCTTCGTCGGTGCCGGCGTGACCTACGGCTACTTCTTCAAGCCCAAGTCCACGGCCACGCTGTCCGGCATCACCGGCGGCACGCCCAGCAACCCGACGACGCTGTCCATGAAGAGCCGCTTCGGCGCGACGATGGAACTGGGCGGTGCCTACAACATCACCAAGGACTGGTCCGCCAGCCTGTCGGTCACCAAGACCTTCATCAAGACCACCGGCAGCCTGTCCACGGGCCAGACCATCGAGACGACGCTGGACCCGGTGTCCATCAAGTTCGGCGTGGGCTACCGGTTCTGACGACCGCGTGGGTTCCGGCGTTTCGCGTCGGCAGAAAAGAAGGGAGCCTGCGTGGCTCCCTTCTTCGTTGTAGGGGGGTGGTTTGCGGTTTGCGCCGCGCGCGCTCCGCTACGCTGCGTCGGCCATTCGTTCTCCACCCCCACGAGAAGCGTCGACCATGAAAACATCCGTCAGCCTGTGCCTCATCGCGTCCGTCCTCTGCAGCGCCTGCGCTCACGCGCCGGCGGGCTGGCAGAAAAGCGGCTCATCCATGTCCGAGCTGGACAAGGACAAGGCGCAATGCAGCTATGAAGCCAAGGCGGCCACGGCGAGCTACAAGTCGACGCCTTCCAAACCGGGTGAATCGGCGGCCATGGGCGCGGCCATCGGTGACGGCATCGTCATCGCCGAGAAGCAGATCGAACTGACCAACGAATGCATGAAGGCACGCGGCTACGCGCCCGCCAAGTAGCGCCTTCCTCCGACACGGCCTGCCAGGCGCTCCGGTCAGACTGGTGGCCCGGACACTTCTCCCCCACCGCCATGCCAGCCTGGAAGACCCTGTGGACGACGGCTGCGGCCGTCGCGATGACCGCCTGCAGCGAGACGCCGCCGCCGGAGCCGCCGCCCGCTGCGGCTTCCACGGCATCGGCGGCTGTGATGGAGCCCCCGGTAGCCACCGCGGCTTCGGCCGCCGAGGTGCCGGTCGGTTGGCTGGGCAAATGGCAAGGCCCGGAAGGCACGTGGCTGGAGATCACCGGTGGCAGCGGGACCTACCGCGTCACCGTGCAGAACCTGGACGGCGCGCGCAGCTTCGACGCGAAGGCCGGCACCGGCACCCTCGTCTTCGTGCGCGACGGCACCATAGAGACCATCCGCACGGGCAGCGGCACCGACACCGGCATGAAGTGGCTGGCGGACAAGCGCGACTGCCTAGTGGTGAAAACCGGCGAAGGCTATTGCCGCGGCTGACGCATCGCGTGCTGCTCCCCCTGGTGCTGGCCATGCCCTGGTCATCGCTGAAGCCCATGATGCAACCCTCCACCCGACAGAAAGCTACCCATGAGTACCGTACGACCCGGAAACCAAGCCGCCCTGTTGGTTGTCGATGTGCAGGTCGGCGTCGTGACCGCGGCGTGGGAGACAACCCGGGTCGTCAGCAACGTCGCGCGTGCCGTTGAGCGTGCGCGCGAGAAGGGCGTCCCGGTGATCTGGGTGCAACACGAGGACAGCGACCTCGTGCGTGATTCCGCGCCCTGGCAGTTGGTGCCGGAGCTGGTGCCCGCCGCAGGAGAGGCACGGGTCTTCAAGCGCTACGAATCGTCATTCGAAGACACAGCCCTCGAGGCGGAACTGGCCCGCGTGGGCGCAGGGCACATCGTGCTGGCCGGTGCCCAGACGAACTGGTGCATCCGTGCCACGGCCTACGGTGCGCTGGATCGCGGCTACGACCTCACGCTGATCAAGGATGCGCACACGACGAAGAGCATCGATCTCCAGAACGGCGCGCGGATCGAGGCGGCCGACCTGATCGAAGATCTGAACATCGCCATGACCTGGCTCAGCTACCCGGGGCGAAAGACCACCACTGTGGCGGCCGAAGACGTGGATTTCAGCGTCGCCGGCGGCATGCGCTGAAGGCCGGTCGACTTCAGGCGATCCCCACCACCTTGTGCATCTGCACCGACAGCCGCCACTGCGGATGCGTCATGCAGTAGGCCACCGCCGCCTTGGTGTGCTCGCGTTGCAGCACCGAGTCCATGGGCTGCAGGAAGAAGTTCTGGAAGTCCAGGCCGGCAAACCGCTCAGGCTGCGCCAGCGGCTGCGGGTAGACCAGCTTCAGCTCATGCCCTGAGGTCAGCACCAGCGGCGCGTCGGCCTTGGGGCTGACGCAGATCCAGTCCAGCCCCGGCGGCGCGGGTTGCGTGCCGTTGGTTTCGACGGCCACCTCGAAGCCGCGGGCGTGCAGCGCGTCGATCAGCGGCGTGTCCAGCTGCAGCAGCGGTTCGCCGCCGGTGCAGACGACGTAGGGCTTTCCGCGGTCATGTGAGGCGTGACCCTCGGTCCCGCGCGGCCAGGCGTTGGCAATGGCGTCCGCCAGCGCACCGGCATCGGCAAACTTGCCACCACCTTCGCCATCCGTGCCGACGAACTCGGTGTCGCAGAAGGTGCAGACCGCCGTTGCGCGGTCCTGCTCGCGGCCGGTCCACAGGTTGCAGCCGGCAAAGCGGCAGAACACCGCCGCGCGGCCCGCCTGGGCGCCTTCGCCCTGCAGTGTGAAGAACAACTCTTTGACGGCGTAAGTCATACCGGGATCAATTCTTCGGAGTCGGCGCGGCTGACGATGGCGCCGGAGCCGCGCGTCTCGTACAAGTCCACGCGGTCGATCTGCGGCAGCACGGCGCCGCCCTCGCGCAGCACCCAGGCGGCCAGCGAAGCGGCGTCGCCATCGGGCAGGTTGGCAATCTCGTACAGCGGGTGGTGGTCCAGCCGCTTGAAGAGGGGGTTGAACAGCGTCTTCACGTCGCCGAAGTCCACCGTCCAGCCCATCACCTGGTCCAGCGGCGCCGCCAGGTGCAGGCGCAGCGTGAAGGTGTGGCCGTGGATGCCGGCCAGCGGGTGGCCGGCGGGCGCGTGCTTCATGCGAACGGCGCTGTCCAGCGTCATCTCCTTCCAGATGCGGTAGCTCTGGCCATTGAAGTTGGCGCCGCAGGAGCCGGTCTCGTAGACGGTGATCCAGCTCAGCTCCGGCAGCACGGGCTTGAGCCGTTGCCACAGCCAGGCCGAGATGTTCTCGCTGGTGGGGTTCTGCAGGCCGGCGATGTCGTTCAGGCAGCGGTAGTTCAGCTCGAAGTGCAGCGGCGCCCAGACTTCGTCCAGATGGTCGTAGTCGATGGACAGGTCGCGCTCGCCCAGGTCCGCGTTGGCATGCAGGATGACCTCGAAGCCGTGGCCGTGCATGCGGCCGCACTGGTGGCCCGCCGGCACGTTGGGCAGCTGGTGGGCCGCCTGGAAGCGGTAGCGCCGCCACACATGCGCGTGGCCGGCGCCGTCCAGGTCGACACCGCTGTGTTGGGTGCTTTGCACGCCCACCTGCACGATGCCCGGCACGTCGGCGGCCAGGCGGCTGCGCACCCAGCGCGCAAGGTTTTCGTCGGTCGGCTCGGCCAGGTGGTCGTTCAGCAGGGCATGATCCAGCGGCGCCACCGTCTCGGTCATGCGCGCGCGCAGGCTTTCCACTTCACCACCGGTGAACGGCGCCCAGCCGCCGGGAAGCGCCGCGCGCACGGTCGCGAAATAGCTGTGGCCATGCAGGCCATGGCTGCGGTGCGAGGCGGGCAGGGCGGGAATGCGGCAGGCCGACTCGAAGCCGGCCGAGGCACAGTGCAGAACGGAAACAGACATGGCCCCGATTGTCGCGCCGGCTTCCAAAACCCTGCTTGACTTGAAGTGGGCTTGAACTTTTACGCTCCAAGAAACAACTCCCCCCACGCTCGCGTTGCACACTGCCGCCGAGCGGCCGGGCGCCACTGACATGAATCTTGCCGACCCCATAGCCGCGCCGCCGGCCGCGTCCGACAGCCTCTTCGCTCCCGGTCGTCGCGCCGCCTGCGTCGGCGCCATCGCGCTGATCTCCATGCTGGCCTTCGAGGCCATCGCCGTGGCCACCGCGATGCCGGCCGTGGCCGAGGCGCTGAACGGTCTGCCGATGTATGCGCTGGCCTTTGGCGCGACGCTGGCCACCTCGGTGATCGGCATGACGGCCGCCGGCCAGCTGTGCGACAAGCGCGGCCCCTACCGCGCGTCGTTGGTGGGACTGGCGGCCTTTTTGATGGGGCTGCTGCTGGCCGGCTTTGCGCCGTCCATGTGGGTGCTGGTGCTGGGTCGCGCGCTGCAAGGCCTGGGCAGTGGCGTGCTGGGCGTGGCGCTGTACGTGGGCGTGGGCCAGGTCGTGCCGGCACCGCTGCACCCCAAGCTGTTCGCGATGTTCGCGGGCGCGTGGGTGCTGCCTGGCCTGCTGGGGCCGGCGCTGGCGTCGGGGCTGGTGGCGCTGATGGGCTGGCGCTCGGTCTTCCTGGCCGTGGCGGCGGCCGTGCCGGTGGCCGCGGCGGCCATGCTGCCGGCGCTCAAGCGCGCGGGTGGCGGCACCGGCGAGGCCTTGCGCTGGGGGGCGATGCGCTGGGCGCTGCTGGCCAGTGCCGGCGCGCTGATGCTGCACGGCGCGAGCCAGCAGGCCGGCGCCCGTGCGGGCCTGCTGTTCGCGGCGGGTCTGGTGGCCGCGGGGTTCGCTGCCCGACGGCTGCTGCCGGTGGGCACGCTGGCGGCCGCGCCCGGGCTGCCGTCGGTCATCCTGCTGCGCGGCTTCATTGCCGCGGCCTTTGCCAGCGCCGAGGCCTTCCTGCCGCTGCTGCTGACCCAGCATTTCGGCTGGAGCCTGACGCAGGCCGGCATCGCGCTGAGCGCCGGCGCCGTCACCTGGAGCATCGGCAGCGCCGTGCAGGCGCGGGTGACGGGCGACGCGGCCCGGCGCCGGCTGCTGCCCACCGGGTTTGCCGTCGCGGCGGCGGGCTTGCTGGGGGTCATGACGCCCATCGTCTTTGCTGCGCTGCCGTCCTGGCTGGCGCTGCTCGGCTGGATCGCCGTGGGGCTGGGCATCGGCCTGTCCTTCCCCATGCTGTCCGTGCTGCTGCTCAAGTTGTCGCCGCCGGAGCAGCAGGGCGGCAACACGTCGGCGTTGCAGCTCAGCGACGCGCTGGTCAGCAGCGCCGCGCTGGGCGGTGCCGGCCTCTTGTTCAATCCCGACACGCGCCAGGTCTTGCCCGTGCTGCTGCTGGCCTTCGCCTTCGCGGCGGCCGCGGCCATCGTCAGCCCCCGGGCCTTGCCCAGCAAGGGCTGAAAACGCTTTCCCGGGGTGGCACACTGCGGCCACTTCTTTGGGAGGGCGCATGGGTTTTGTGACACCGCGCACGCTGGCGCGGGACTACGACGTCATCGTCGTCGGCTCGGGCGCCGGCGGCGGCCAGACGGCCTACACGCTGGCGCTGGAGGGCGTGAGGGTGCTGATGCTGGAGGCCGGCCGCCACTACGACTTCCGCACCGAGACGCCAATGTTCCAGACCAGCGCCGACGCGCCGCTGCGCGGTGCCGGCACGCCGGACAAGCCCTTCGGCTTCTACGACGCGACGGTGGACGGCGGCTGGCAGGTGCCCGGCGAGCCCTACACGCAGGCGTCCGACGACCCGACGCAGCGCTTCGACTGGTGGCGCGCGCGCATGCTGGGCGGCCGCACCAACCACTGGGGCCGCATCGCGCTGCGCAACGGCCCCTACGACTTCAAGCCCCACAGCCGCGACGGCCTGGGCTTTGACTGGCCCATAGCCTACGACGACCTGGCGCCTTACTACGACAAGGTCGAGATGCTGGTCGGCATCTACGGCGGCAACGACGGCCTGGAGAACACGCCCGACTCGCCCGACGGCTGCCTGCTGCCGCCGCCAGCCATGCGCGTCGGCGAGCGCCTCATCAAGCAGCACGCGGCCAGGTTGGGCATCCCTGTCGTGCCCATCCACCGCGCGGTGCTGACCAGGAAGCTGGACGACGCCCGCATCCCGGCGCTGCTGCACCCGGGCAACCCGCGCGCGCAGGCGCTGGTCGCCCAGGCCATGCGCGAGCGCGCCGCCTGTTTCTGGGCCACACCCTGCGGCCGGGGCTGTTCCATCGGCGCCACCTACCAGAGCCCGGCCGTGCACCTGCCGCCGGCGCTGGCCAGCGGCAAGCTGGACGTGTTGTGCGACGCGATGGTGTACGAGGTCACGACCACGAACGGCAAGGCGCGCGGCGTGCGCTTCGTCGACCGCACCAGCGGCAAGCACATCGAAGCCAAGGCCCGTGTCGTCGTGCTTGCGGCCAGCGCCTGCGAGTCGGTGCGCATCCTGCTGAACTCCAAGCCGGGCGGCCTGGCCAACAGCAGCGGCAAGGTCGGCCGCTACATCATGGACACGGTGGGCAGCGACCTCGTCGGCCAGGTGCCGCAGCTCGAAGGCCTGCCGCCGCACAACGAGGACGGCGCCGGCGGTGGCCATGCCTACGTGCCCTGGTGGCTGTACGGCCAGCAGGGTGCCGGCTGGGAGAACAAGGGCTTGGGCTTCCCCCGCGGTTATCACATCGAGATCAGCACCGGCCGTCGCATGCCCACCTCGGGCACCGGCGCGGGCCTGGAGTGGCTGACGCAGGGCAGCTACGGCGCGCGCTTCAAGCAGGACGTGCGGCGGCTGTACGGCTCCTTCGTCTACCTGTCGGGCCGCGGCGAGATGATCCCCAACGAGCAGTCCTTCTGCGAGCTGGACCCGCAGGTCAAGGACCGCTTCGGCATCCCGGTGCTGCGCTTTCACTGGCAATGGGCCGCGCATGAAACGCGCCAGGCCGCGCACATGCAGAAGACCTTCGCCGACATCGTCACGGCCATGGGTGGCCGAGTGAACGGTGGCCCCGAGCTGGACGGCGCCAAGGCCATCGCGCCGGGCGGCTCCATCATCCACGAGGTGGGCGGCACCATCATGGGCGCGGATGCACGGACCTCGGTCACCAACGGCTGGGGCCAGACCTGGGACGTGCCCAACCTCTTCCTGACCGACGGCGCGCCGTTCGCGTCCAACGCCGACAAGAACCCCACGCTGACCATCATGGCGCTGGCCTGGCGCACGGCCGATCACATCGTCGACCGGCTGCGCCGAAAGGAACTTTGAGCATGGACCGCCGAGAAACTCTGCAATGGATGCTGGCCGCCAGCGCGGCGCTGGGCGTGGATCGGTCCGCCGGTGCGACGCCTGCGCGCAAGTCCGGCAAGGGTGGCAACGGCTATGGCACCGACCCCAAGCTGACCCTGTCCTACCGCAGCGGTGAGCTGTGGCCGCTGACCTTCACGCCCGAGCAGCGCCGCTGCGCGCAGGCGCTGTGCGGCTTCATCATCCCGGCCGACGCGCAATCGCCCAGCGCCGCGCAGCTCAAGGTGCACCTCTTCATCGACGAATGGGTCAGCGCGCCCTACCCGGCCCAGGCCAAGGACAAGGCCCGCATCGTCGCCGGCCTGGCCTGGCTGGACGCCGAGAGCGGCCGCCGCTTTGCCGGCCAGCGCTTCGACCAGCTCGCCGCGGCCCAGCAGGCGCAGATCGCCGATGACATCTGCTGGGTCGAGAAAGCCAGGCCCGAGTTCGCCGAAGCCGCGAGCTTCTTCGCACGCTTTCGCGACCTGACCGCCGGCGGCTTCTACACGACGCCCGAGGGCAGCCAGGACCTCGGCTTTGTCGGCAACGTGCCCTCCGTCACGTTTGACGGCCCGCCCCTCAAAGTCCTGCAGATCGTTGGAGTCTCCTGATGCGCAAGCTCTTCGCCCTGACCGCCCTGGTCCTCGCCGCCACCACCCACGCCGCCGACATGAACGCCCTCACCCCCGAAGAAAAAGCCGCTGGCTGGCAGCTGCTGTTTGATGGCCAGACGCTGGACGGCTGGCGTGCCAGCGACGCGCCCGGCACGTTCAGCGTCAAGTACGGCGCCATCGTCGTGCGCGGCCCGCGCTCGCACCTGTTCTACGTCGGCCCCGTGCAGCAGCACGAGTTCAGGAACTTCGAGTTCAAGGCCGACGTGATGACCTTCGCCAAGGCCAACTCCGGCGTCTACTTCCACACCCGTTGGCAGGAGGTCGGCTGGCCCAGCCTGGGCTACGAGGTGCAGGTCAACAACTCCCACACCGACCCCAGCCGCACCGGCGGCCTGTGGGGCGTGCAGGACTTTCCCAAGGTCATCGCCCCCGACGGCAGCTGGTTCACGCTGACCGTGCGTGTCGAAGGCAAGCATGTCACCACCTTCGTCGGCGCGGAGAAGACGGCCGACTACACCGAGGAGTCGCCCATCGTGCGCAAGAAGGGCCTGGAGCAGCGCTTCCTGGCCAGCGGCACGTTCGCGCTGCAGGGGCATGACCCAGAGAGCGAGGTGCATTTCAGGAGCATCAAGGTGCGCGTGCTCCCCTGAGCCCGCAGCGGCGTCGACGGCAACTCAGGCGAGCTTGCCGGCCCCGTGCTCGACGGGCTGGCCGGCCGAGGCCCAGCCCTGGATGCCCGGCTTCAGGTTGACCGCCTGGGCGAACCCGGCCGCATTCAGCAGGTGCGTGCCCTTGGGGCCGATGGTGCGACCGTCGCCGCAATAGACCACGAGGGGCTGCTCCCGCACCGCCAGCAGTGCGGCCGGGATGGCCGTCTCCAGCGTGGACAGCGGTGCCAGCAAGGCGCCCGGGAGGTGTCGCGCCTCATAGGCCGCGCGCTCGCGCACGTCGACGACCCAGGCGCCCGCGGCCATCAGCGCCTTGGCTTCCTCGACGAGGACTTCCTTGACGTTGAAGGCTGGCGTGCTGGCCTGGTCGTCTGACCGGGCGAACAGGTAAAGCGCGCCGGCGGCGACGGGCGCCCAGACCAGCATTCGACGCACAGGATCGACAGCAGTGACAGTGGATCGCATGCAACCCTCCCTGGAAGCTGGGGCCAAGCGTAGCAGCAGCCGGCGTGGGCCTAACGGCTGCAGTGGGCGTCAACCCCACCGCGCCATGGGTTTGGTCGAGAGGAGCCACACAAGAGCCATGGCCCGCGCCGCCCGGCATGGCTCTCCGCGGGCGATGCGCCGGCGCGGCGCGCGTCCGACGATGCCGGCCATTCCTTTCCCCGCCGGAGCCCTGCATGCCCACCACCTACCCGACCGCCCCGCGCACCGTGCTGACGCTGCTGCTGGGTCTCGCCGCCTTCTGCTTGCTGACCGACGTGACCCTTGCCCAGTCCGCGCAGCAGCGCCGTCTCGTGCTGGACATCGAACTGCAGCGTCAGGGCCCCGTGCAGGCCGGCGGCGACCGCGGCGAGCAACGCCTGAACCAGCGCTGGCAGCTCAGCGCGCTGCTGGCCAGCGACGGCACGCCCATCCCCTACAACCCGCTGGACCCCGAGGACCACCGCCGCCAACTGCAGGCCGCCCAGGGCGCGCAACGGATGGCCGCCGGCGTACCGATGGCAGCCATGCCCGACATCGGCGCGATGCAGGCCAAGGCCCAGGCGCTGCAGGCGCGCTGCGGCCAGGACAGCGCCTGCCTGATGCGCGAAGCCTCGGCCCTCAGTGCGGCGGCCATGCCGGGCGTCAACCCGGGCTCGCAGGGCCGGCTGCAGGCCTATGGCAATGCTGCGGCTGCCTGCGAGAAGCAGCCCGCCGGCAAGGCCCGCGAGGCCTGCCGCGCCGAGGCGCGCCGCCAGGCCGGCGGCGGCGTTGACGCGCCCGAGGACAGCGGCCCGGCCACGCCCTACCTGCTCTTCACCGGCGTGATGGCCTGTGGCCTGCAGCTGAGCGCGAAGCTGGACGAGCGCGTGCAGGGCCGCTTCAACGACGTGCAAGGCGTCGTCACCTACACCGAGACGGCCTTGGGGCAAGAGACCCGCCGCGACGACCTGCCCTGCCCGACGCTGCAGGCCGTGCTGGACACGCGCAACGGCCGAGTCTGGACGGCGCTGGCGACGGTGCCGCAGGACGTGCAAGGCGTGCGCACCCGCGAGGAAACCAACCGCCGCGCGCAACGCCACGAGGGTCGACTCCCGCTGCAGTGGCTGGAGGCCCAGGCCTGGCTGCAGCAGCGCCTGGTGCAGCTCAGCGCCGACGGCCAGGACCAGGCGCGCCTGCCGGCGGGCACCGGTCAGGCGGAGATCAAGATGAGGTGGAGCTTCAAGCCGGCGTGAGGCCGGGGCGGCGCCTCAGGCGCTCGGCGGCGCCCGCAGGTCCGTCACCCGGCGGCCGCGGCGCGAGGCGGCCGTGCGCAGGTGCATCAGCGACTCCACGCGCTTGAGCAGCTCGCGGTCGTTCCAGGGCTTCTTGAAGATGCCGTAGACGCCTTCGATCTGACCCACGCGGCCGTGCAGCTCGTCGTGGCCGGTGATGGCGATGACGGGCAGGTCCTCGGTCGTCAGGCTGCCGTGCACGTCGGCGATCAGCTCGAAGCCGTCCTTGTTGGGCATCTCCAGGTCCGTGATCAGCACGGCGATCTCGGGGTTGGCGTCCAGTTGGGCGATGGCCTCGTTGCCGTCGTTCACCTGCAACACCGTCAGGCCCGCGCCTTCGAGCAGGCGCCTGAGCTTGGTGCGCACGACCGCCGAGTCGTCGGCGATGAGGACGGTGGGCGGGCCTTCGGGCGCCTGCGGTGCGGCGTCGGGGGCCGGCGGCTGCATGGGCGTGGGGGCCGTGACGAAGGCGCTGGCCATGGAGCGGCCGGCACCGGCCGAGCCGGGCAGCGGTGGCAGCACGACGGGCGGCTGGGCCGCGCGTGGCGCGCCTTCGGGCGGCCGCGGCGGGGGCGTGTACTCGCGCGGGGGGCGGTAGTCGTCACGCTTGAAGGCGGCAATGAGCACGATGATCGCCAGCGGTATCGCGATCAGCACCGGCATCAAATAAGCGCCCAACAACTCCTGCAACTCGTGAAACATCTCCATCCCCGGGGTATCAGACCGGGCAGCCTAACACCCGCCGCCCGGCGTCACCACCGAGGAAAGCCGGCATCACGGCACGACATGCCGGACATTGCCCGCCTTTACCGCGCTTTTTGACGGCGGACCAGCGCCGGGCCGCCCCAAGCCGGCCCGCAGGCGATGTGCTTGCGGCTCGATGCCGCAAGCATCGTCGTTCCCCGGGGGACCGATCAGGTTTGCCGGCGTTCAGCGCGGCAAGGCTGGGCGAGGGGCAGACATCTCAGTCGCGGCTGTTGACGCAGCCGCGGCCGTTGACCAGGCAGCGCGCGTAGCCGGGGTCGTTCTTCAGCAGGAACATCGCGCGCGCGGCGAAGGCCGCGTCCGCGTTGTCCGCGAAGACGCCGTCCACGCCCAGCTCGTAGAAGGCCAGGTACTCGGCCACCGGGCTGCCCTTGTAGTCGCTGGCCAGGCGCTTTTGCTCGCTGCGGAAGGTGTAGGGGTGCACCATCAGGCCCAGCTTGTGCGCGTTGGCGACGATGTCGGTGGCGGGCAGCAGCTTGCGGTCGCGCTCGTCGACCAGGCCGTCGCCGTTGCTGTCGGCGCAGCCGCCGCCGGCCGCGACCGTCTTGCAGGCGCTGGACAGCAGGTAGACCTTCCACGGGCCGACGCCGTCGGCATAGCTGCGCACCTCGGCCAGGCCGGCGGGCGTCAGCAAGTCCTTGAACAGCCCGGCGCGGCCGGACACGACCCAGTCGTACGGCTTGTCATAGGGCTTGTTGAAGGCCAGGCTGCCGTCGGCGTCGACGTCGTCGGCATCCACCAGCTGCACCAGGCGCAGGCTGGACTTGCTGCGCAGGTACTTCAGGTTGGCGGTTTCGAAGGACTGCACGATGACCGGTGCGCCGCGGTGGTTCCAGCCGGCGCGGGTCAGCACGCGCAGCAGGCGGTCTTCAAGGGCCAAGCCGATGCTCTGGTGGTAGGTCGGGTGCTTGGTCTCGGGATAGATGCCGATGCGCCGGCCCTCCTCGGCCGACTTGCGCTTCACGAAGGCGATGACTTCCTCGAAGGTCGGGATCTCGAACTGGCCGTTGAACGACGGGTCGCGGTCGGCCAGCGGCTGGATGGCGCGCAGCGTCTTGATCTCAGCCAGCGTGAAGTCGCTGGCGAAGAAGCCGACCTCGGGCGCGCCGTCGATGACGGCCGTGCGCTTGCGCGACGCGAACTGCGGCAGCGAGGCGACGTTGGTCGTCGCGATCAGGTTGGGCTCGTGGCGGGCGATCAGGTGGCCGTCCTTGGTGGCCACGAGGTCGGGCTCCACGTAGTCGGCGCCCATCGCGATGCCCAGCGCGTAGTTCTCCAGCGTGTGGTCCGGCAGGTAGCCCGTGGCGCCACCGCGGTGGCCGATGACCAGCGGCGCGTTCTCGGCACGGGCGCGGGAGTGGTCGTGCGCGCTCGCGCTCAGCGAAGCGGCGGCGAGCAGGCAGACGCCGGCCCAGCGAAGGGGTTTGAACATGCGAGGTGCTCCAGTCGGATGCAGGGAAGGCAGAGCGTCGCAGGCTAGGCAGCCGCGGTGACAGGGCCGTGACCCGTCACCCCCTAACTTGTCGTCAGAAGGTCAACACAAAGCAGGCGCCGCCGCCGGGCCGCTTGGCGTAGCGCACCGTGCCGCCCAGGCCGTGCACCAGCTGGCGCACGACGGCCAGGCCCAGGCCGCTGCCGCCGTCACGCGTCGTGAAGAAGGGCGTGAAGATGCGCCCCTCCAGCCCCGGCGCGACGCCCGGGCCGTTGTCGCTGACGCGCAGCCGCAGCCGTGCGCCGCGGCTCAAGGACGCTTCGATCCGCAGCTGCGGCTGCGCCCGCCCGGCGCAGGCCTGCAGCGCGTTCTGCGCCAGGTTGATGAGCACCTGCTCGAGCTGCGCCGCGTCGGTGCGCAGCGCCAGCGTCTCGGGCTCGGCGGCGATCTCCACCGTGCCGCCCGCCTGGCCCCAGGCCGGGGCCACGAGGCGCTGCACGGCCTGCAGCAGCGGCAACAATGCCACGTCGGCCAGCGTGGGCGCGGGCGGCTGGCTGACGCTGCGGTAGCGCTCGACAAAGCCCTGCAGATGCGCCGCGCGCCGCGCCAGCGTGGTCAGCGCCGCCTGCAGCTCCTCGTGTTCGCCGGCGTCCAGCAGCGCCGGCGCGCTGGCGGCCAGTGATGCGATCGGCGTCAGCGAATTCATGATCTCGTGCGTCAGCACCTGCACCAGCTGGCGCCACGCCGCCAGCGTCTCGGTCTCCAGCTCCGACTCGATGGGCGCCAGCGCCGCCAGCCGCCACGCCTCGCCTTGCACGGTCAGCGCCGCCACGGCCAGCACCGCGCGTTCCTGGCCATGCTCGGTGGGCAGCGTGACGACGCGCCGGCCGGGCTGGGCGTCCAGCAGCGCCAGCAGGTCGGCGGGCGCCACGGCGCGGCCGGGCGCGATCAGGCGGCGGGCCGCGACGTTCAACGCCAGCGGCGCGCTGCCGGCCACCAGGCGCCACAGCGCCAGCGGGGCGTGCTCCAGCGCGGCGTCCAGGTCCGGGCGCGGCGCGGGCGGCGGGTCGGGCGGCAGCGGCGCGGGGCGGTGGGCGAGGCGGCCCAGCGCGGCCCAGCCCAAGGCCGCGGCGGCGAGGCCGGCCAGCGCACAGGCGACAAGCAGGCGCGGTGAGGCCAGCGACGCGACGGCACCCGCTGAACTCGCCGCCAGCGCGACGGCGGCGGCAGCGACGCGGGCGCGATCAAAGCCCATGCTTGTCCAGCCGCCGGTACAGCGCCGCGCGGCTGACGCCCAGCAGCCTGGCCGCCCGGCTGATGTTGCCTTCCGCCTGCGCCAGCGCCGCCTGCACGGCCTCGCGCTCGCGCTGGTCCAGGTCCAGCGTGGGTGGCGCGGCCGCGGCGGCGGGCGAGGCTGATGCGCCCAGGCCGAAGTCGTCCCACGCGAGCACCGGCCCGGTGGCCAGCAGCGTCGCGCGCTCGCAGGCCTGGCGCAGCTCGCGCACATTGCCGGGCCAGCGGTAGGCGCTGAGCCTGGCCAGCGCATCGGCTGTCAGCTCGACCGGCCGCTTGGCGAACTGCGCCAGGTAGTGGCGCAGCAGCAGCGCGATGTCGCCCGCGCCGCGCTCGCGCAGCGGCGGCACGCGCAGCACCACGGTGTTGAGCCGGTACAGCAGGTCGGGCCGGAAGCGCCGCGCATCGAACAGCTCGGCCTCCGCCACGTTGGTGGCGGCCAGCACGCGCACGTCCACGGCCACCGGCTTGTCGCTGCCCAGCGGCGTCACCTCGCGGCGCTCCAGCGCGGCCAGCAGCTTGGCCTGTTGCGCCAGCGGCAGGTTGCCGATCTCGTCCAGGAACAGCGTGCCGCCGGCGGCGGCCACGAAGCGCCCGGGCCGCGACTCGCGCGCATCCGTGAAGCTGCCGCGCCGGTGGCCGAACAGCTCGCTCTCCACCAGCGCCTCGGGCAGCGAGCCCATGTCGACCGCCAGCAGCGGGCCCTGCGCGCGTGGCGACGCGGCATGCAGCGCGCGCGCCACCAGCTCCTTGCCGACGCCGTTCTCGCCCAGGATCAGCACGCTGGCCTCGCTGGCGCCCACCTGCGCAATCTGCGCGCGCAAGGCCCGCATCGCGGCGGACTCGCCCAGCAGCTCGCCCACCGCCGTTGAACCTTGCATGGGCGCGCGTCGCGCCAGCGCCGCCTGCACGCACGCCACCAGCCGCTCGTTGGGCCAGGGCTTGGTGATGAAGTCCACCGCGCCGGCCTTCAACGCCTGCACGGCCAGCTCCACCTCGGCATAGGCCGTCATGACGACGACCGCCGGTGCCTGGCGGCGCGCGACCACCTCGCGCAGCAGCGTCAGGCCGGCCGCACCGTCGCTGGCGCCTGGCGTGAAGTTCATGTCCAGCAGCAGCACATCGGGCCGGGTCTCGTCGAGCGCCGCGGCCAGGTCACGCGGGTCGCTGCGCACGACCACGGAGCCGAGCCGGCGCAGCGCCAGCCGCGCGGCCAGCGCCACGTCGGGGTCGTCGTCGAGGATCAGGATGCCGGCCATGGAAGGGCGCGACTGTAGGCGCCCGTTGTCCACCGGGGCAAGACGGTGTCCGGAACCGGACAGTCGGGGTGTCCGCAAGCGAACGCTTACCGGTCATGCCGGCCCCGCCTTCCCAGGCAGAAGCCGCTGGCCCACCTCTTGCAAAACAAGCGACATGAACCTCACCACCTCCACCTGGCGCAGCGCCTGGCGCCAGCTGCGTGCCGAACCTGGCCCGGCCGCCCTCGTCATCGCCGGGCTGGCGCTGGGCCTGGCGCTGACGCTGCTGACCGCCAGCTTCCTGCAGGACGTGCTGTGGCCGGATGCCGACCTGCCCGAGCGCGACCGCCTGGTCACGTTCGAGTTCCAGGCGCGCGGCCCGGGCGGCATCACCACCGAATGGTTCGGCGACGTGCCCATCGTGCCGCTGCACCGCGAGCTGCGCGCCAACGGCGCGCCGGTGGAGGCGATGAGCCGCGTGCTGTTCACGGGTCTGCCGGCGCGCTCGGCCGATGCCCAGGGCGTGCAGCGCAGCACCCGGCTCAGCATCGCGCTGGCCGATGCCGACGTGCAGGCCATGCTCGGGCTGCGTCCGCTGGCCGGTGACCTGGCCGCGGCGCTCGCCACGCCCGAGGGCATCGCGCTGAGCGCGGCGTCCGCCGAGAAGCTGTTCGGCACCACGCAGGCGCTGGGCCGCACTTTCACCCTCGCGCTGCCGCCCGACCCCCAGGGCCGCGCACCGGCGCACCTGTTCACGCTGACGGTCAAGGCTGTGTTGCCCACGCCCAACCTGAACGGCGCGCTGGTGTTCGACGCCATCGCCGGCTTCAACGCGCCGGCCGCCAAGGCCTACCTGGCCATGTCGGACAGCTGGTACCAGCCGTCGGGCCGCCTGTACGCCCGCCTGCAGCCCGGCGCGCAGCCCGCGCAGCTGAGCTCACTGGCGCAGCGGCTGATGGACCAGCAGCCCCTCCCGCCCGGGTTCCCGATGAATTTTCTGAAGGGCGGCGGCAAGGCGGCCTACATTCGCGCGCTGCCGGTGAAGGACGTGGGCCTGCATGGCGCCGGCAGCCCGCTGCGCCGCCTGCAGCTGGGCAGCCTGGCCGCAGCCGCCGCCGGCGTGCTGGCGCTGGCGGTCATCAACTTCGTCAACCTGTGGAGCGTGCGCACGCTCAAGCGCCAGCGCGAGATCGGCCTGCGCAAGTCGCTGGGCGCGGGCGCGCCGCAGCTGGCGTGGCAGTTCTTCTGCGAGGCCGCCGTCGTCGCGGGCACGGCCGGCGCCCTGGGCCTGCTGCTGGCCTGGTGGGCCACGCCGGCCGCGCAGGTGTTGATGCAGCGCCAGTTCCACGCGCCGGTGTTGGCGCCGGGCATGGTGGTGTTGACGGTGCTGCTGTGCGTGGTGATCGCCGCCATCAGCGCGCTGCCGCTCAGCGCCATCGCGCTGCGCGTGCGGCCGGCCGAATCGCTGGCCGGGCGCAGCCACAGCGAGGGCGCGGCCAGCCGCTGGCTGCGCCTGCTGATGACGACGATCCAGTTTGGCGCCGCCACCGTGTTCGCGTCGCTGGCCCTCACGGTGCTGTGGCAGGCCGAGCACACCGGCGCCATCCCGCGCGGCTTTGAGCTGCAGGACCGCGTGGCCATCGACCTGCCCTGGGAGGCCGAGCCGGCGCAGACAGCCGCGCTGCTGGCGCGCGTGCGCAGCTGGCCCGAGGTCATCACCGCCGCCGCCGCCGAGGACGTGCCCGGCCGCGACTTCGCCAGCTGGTATGGCGAGTTCCGCGGCGCGGGCGGCAAGTCGGTGAGCCTGCGCACCGGTGTCGGCTTCACGCCGGGGTATCTCCAGCTCTACGGCATGCGCGTCATCGCCGGGCGGCTGTCGGCCGACCATGTCGCCGAGGTGGCCCAACAGGGCATCGTGCTGGACCGCAGCGCCGTGCGCGCGCTGGGCTTTGCCAGCCCCGAGGAGGCGGTGGGCCGGCAGCTCGGCACGGCGCCCAACATCGACGACGGCAAACCCGCCACGGTGGTGGCCGTCATCGACGACATCCGCCTGGAGGGCCCGCGCAGCCCGCCGCAGCCGCATGCCATCCGGCCGGTGGCCGAGCGCGGCGGCGGCGCGCTCGGCGTGCACACCCGCGATGCCAAGGCCACGGCGGCCAAGCTGACCGCGCTGGTCAACGAGCGCTTCCCCGACGCCGATGCCAGCGCGCTGCCGGTGCGCGACATGCTGCTGCAGAAGGTGGCCGACGACGCGCGCCTGGGCCGGCTCATCGGCATCGCCGGCCTGCTGGCGCTGGGCCTGGCGGCCGTGGGCGTCTACGGGCTGGCCGCCTACACGCTGCGCCGGCGCGAGCGCGAGATCGTGCTGCGCAAGCTGCACGGCGCCGGGGCCGGCGCGGTGGCGGGCCTGCTGGCGCGCGAATTCGCCGGCGTGCTGGTCTTGGCCTGCGCGGTCGCGCTGCCGGTGGCCGCGTGGCTGTCGCAGCAGCACCTGGCGGGCTTTGTCGAGCGCGCGCCCGTGGGGCCGTTCTCGCTGTGGGTGCTGCTGGCGGCCACGGCACTGCTGGTGGCGGTGACGGCGCTGGCCGTGGCGCGCCACCTGCACGCGGCGCTGGCGCTGCGGCCCTTGCAGGCCTTGCGAGGGTGAAATGGCGGAGCCTCTCGCCCAAGGACTGCCTTGGCCAATCCCCCGCGCTCGGCCCGCAGGCATGAATTCCGGCGCCGCGATGGACCGGCGCGTGGCGGTGCCGCGGCGCTATGGCCTCATCGGGCTGGCTGCCGTGGCCGCGCTGGCCGTGGCGCTGCTGCTGGTGCGCCATTGGCCGCGCGGCGTGCCGGTGGCGCGTGCCGACGTCGAGATCGCCAACGTCAAGACCGGGCCCTTTCGCGACGTGGTCGTCGGCCGCGCGACGGTGCAGCCGCTGCAGTCCGTGCTGCTGGACGCGACCGAGGACGGCCGCGTCGAGCAGGTGCTGGTGAAGGACGGTGCCCGTGTCGAAGCCGGGCAGCTGCTGGTCGTGCTGGCCAGCAGCCAGCGTGCGCAGGAGTTGATGGCGCGCTCCAGCGAGGCCGCGCAGCAGCTGGCCAACTTCTCCACGCTGCGTGCCGCGTGGATGCAGGCGCAGGCCCAGCAGCGCCGCGAGCTGACGCAAGGCCAGTTTGAGCTGGAGCGCGTGCGCCGCCTGCACGAGCGCAACCGCGACCTGGCCGCCAAGGGCTTCCTGTCGCCCGCGGCGCTGGAGGATTCGGCCGACAAGCTGGCCATGACCGAGCGGCTGTTCACGCAGCAGCAGGCCGATGGCCGCGAGGAGCTGGCCACGCGCGAGCAGTCCGTGCAGGCCATGCAGCGCGCCGTCGCCGACCTCAACCAGCGCCTGGCCGCGATGCGCACTGCCAGCGAAGGCCTGGCCGTGCGCGCGCCGGTGGCCGGCCGCGTCACCGGCCTGGCGCTGCAGGTGGGCGAAAGCGTGCGCAGCGGCACGCGCATCGCCCGGCTGGACAGCCTGGGGCGCTTCAAGCTGGAGCTGCGGCTGGATGAATTCCACCTCGGCCGCGTGCGCGAGGGGCTGGCCGCCGAACTCCGGCACGACGACCGCAGCCACGCGCTGCACGTCGCCCGCATCGACCCGCAGGTCAAGGACGGCCGCTTCACCGTCGAGCTCGTCTTCGACGCCGAGCCGCCGCCATTGCAGGTCGGCCAGGGCCTGGACGTGCGCCTGACGCTGGGCCAGGCCCAGAACGCGCTGCTGCTGCCCGACGCCGGCTTCTACACCGACACCGGCGGCGCCTGGGCCTTCGTGCTGGACGCCGATGGCCGCCATGCCGAGCGCCGGCCGCTGCAACTGGGCCGCCGCGCCGACGGCGTCATCGAAGTGCTGGGCGGCCTGCAGGCCGGCGAGCAGGTCGTCGTCTCTCCCTACCGCGCCTTTGTGGGCGCTACCGCCCTTCAGCTGAACTGAGAAGCCATGTTCAAACTCCGCCACCTCACCAAGACCTTCCGCAGCGGCGACATCGAGACCACCGCGCTGGACCGCATCGACCTCGACATCGAGGCCGGCGAATACCTGGCCATCACCGGCCCATCGGGCTGCGGCAAGTCGACGCTGCTGGGCATCCTGGGCCTGCTGGACGCGCCCAGCGGCGGCGAGTACTGGTTCGACGGCCACAACGTGGCCGGCTGGAACGAAAAGCGGCTCAACACGCTGCGCCGCGGCCGCATCGGCTTCGTGTTCCAGAGCTTCAACCTCATCGACGACCTGAGCGTGGCCGAGAACATCGCGCTGGCGCTGGAGTACGGCGAGCTGCCGGTCAAGGCCCGCCGCGATTGCGTGGCCGAGGTGATGGAACGCCTTGGCATCGCCCACCGTGCCGGGCACCGACCCAGCCAGCTCAGTGGCGGCCAGCAGCAGCGCGTGGCCATCGCCCGCGCCATCGCCGCGCGGCCCGCGCTGCTGCTGGCCGACGAGCCCACCGGCAACCTCGACAGCGCCCACGGCGCGGAGGTCATGCGCATCCTGCGTGAGCTCAACGCCGAGGGCACGACGCTGGTCATGGTCACGCACTCGCTGGAGCATGCGGCGCAGGCGTCGCGGACGCTGCGCTTGCTGGATGGGCGGGTGGTGGTGGATGCGGTGGCGGCGGTGGCCTGATTCATTGGCATAGTTCCGTTCATCTCATCCGGATGCCGACGCCTCATGCTGACCGACCTTATCGTTGCCATCGAAGAAGATGCACCGGCCATCCTGAATGCGCAAGGACACGCAAGCATTTGGCCCACCCTTGAGGCCAAAGGCGTCGATCAAGTCAAGTTGGCCAGCCTTCGGTTCATCCTGAAGGGGCTGCCTCCCGACGACGAGCAGGTCATCGAGTACATGAAGTCTTTCGAGGCGCTGGTCGATGGCGGCGAGAAAGGACCTTGGATTGATGCCCTGCCAGAGGACCTGGTCCATCTGCTGGCCACCATGCCCGGATCGGACCTGCCAAAGGTCGCCGGCGCGTGGGCCAACATCGAAGAGGCAAAGCTCGACCGATGGGTGGCTGACGACGTGGAGAAAAGACTGGGTGAACTGGCCGCGCTCGCCGCGACTGCGGTCGCGCAGGGAAAGCGCCTGCTGCTCTGGATCTGCCTCTAGCGCGGGCGCTGCGGTCCAAGGAGCGCCATGCTCTCCACCCAGTTCGTCCTCCACCTCGCCCTGCAGCGCGACAAGGTCGAGTCCTTCGACCGCTACCCGTTCAACCTGCCGGCCGTGCGCACGCTGGAGCGGCTGGAGATGCACCCCAAGGTGACCTTCCTGATCGGCGAGAACGGCTCCGGCAAGTCGACGCTGCTGGAGGCGCTGGCGGTGTCGCTGGGCTTCAACGCGGAGGGCGGCGGCAAGAACTTCAACTTCGGCACGCGGGCGTCGCATTCCGAACTGCACGAGTTCCTGCGCGTGGCCAAGGGCTACAAGCGGCCGCGCGACGGCTTTTTCCTGCGCGCCGAAAGCTTCTTCAACGTCGCGACCGAGATCGAGCACCTGGACAAAGGGCCGGGCGGCCCGCCGATCATCGGCGGCTATGGCGGGCATTCGCTGCACGAGCAGTCGCACGGCGAGTCCTTCCTCGCGCTGCTGATGAACCGCTTCGGCCGCCAGGGCCTGTACCTGCTGGACGAGCCCGAGGCGGCGCTGTCGCCGCAGCGCCAGCTGGCCGCGCTGGCGCGCCTGCACGAGCTGGTGCAGCAGCAGGCCCAGTTCGTCATCGCCACGCATTCGCCGCTGCTGATGGCCTACCCCGACGCGTGGATCTACCAGTGCAGCGCCGACGGCGTGCAGCGCGTGGCCTACGAGGACACCGAGCACTACCGCGTCACGCGCGATTTCATGGCCGATCCGCAGCGTGTGCTGCGGGCCTTGATGGCGCCTTGATGCCTCGCTGAGGTCGGGTGGTTACATCCGCCCTTTAGGATGCCGGCCCTATGCACCCCCTAGTTCGTGGTCTGGCCACCCTGCTGATCCTGGTCGGGACGGGCTTCGCCCGTGCCGACGACGGCGCGGGCCCGCTGGAGGTGCAGTTCCGCAGCGTCACCGTGCCGCAGAACACGGTGCCCGCCATCGCGCAGGATCGCACCGGCTTCATGTGGATCGCGACGAACAAGGGCCTGACGCGCTACGACGGCTACCGGCTGCGACCCATCGAGCAAACGGGCGACACGACGGCCCGGCGCAGCCTGGGCTGGGTGCGGGCGCTGGCACCGGCGGCCGACGGGCGCATGTGGATAGGCACGGAATTCCAGGGTCTGGTGGCCTACGACCCCGAGCAGGACCGCGTCGAGTCCCATGGCAGCGCCCAGGGCGGCACCGGCCCGCAGGCGCCCATACGCGCGCTGGCCGAGGGCCGCGACGGCGCCGTCTGGGTGGGCACGCTGGGCCGCGGCCTGTACCGCTATGAGCCGGCGGCCAAGCGCTTCGATGCCCAGGCGCTGAGCTGGCATGGCGAGCCCGAGACGCGCGTGCTGGCGCTGCGCGTGGGCGTCGACGGCACGGTCTGGGCCGGCCACTGGCGCGGCCTGGCCCGCCGTGTGAGCGATGCCGGTGGCGCCTGGCAGGACGTGGCCCTGCCCGGCCTGCCCGACGGCATGCCCGTGCTGGCGCTGACCGAGGACCGCGCCGGCCGCATCTGGCTGGGCACGCAGGACGGGCACCTGGGTGTCGTCGAGCAGGGCGAGGTGCGCTGGGTGCAGGCGTTGGGCCTGCCCATCCACGCGCTGGCCGAGGCCGCCGACGGGCGGCTGTGGGTGGGCAGCAAGAACGGGCTGTTCTGGGTCAACCCGGCCAGCGGCAGCATCGACGTGCGGCTGCGCCAGGATGCCCGGCGCGTGATGGGCCTGGCCGGCAACGACATCAGCGGCCTGCTGCGCGACCGCAGCGGCGCGATGTGGGTCAGTGGCTACGGCCTGGGTGTGCAGCGCCATCTGTATCACCCGGCGCTGGCCGTGCGCGGCCCCGACATCGGCGGCCCGCTGGCCGAGGCCGATGTGCGCGCGCTGCTGGCGCTGAAGAACGGCGAGGTGCTGGCGCCGACGCAGACCGGCCATGTCGTGCGCCTGGACGGCCGCCTCGGGCGCGAGCTGGCCACGCTGGGCGAATGGCCGCGCGAGCGGCGCAGCGTCGTCGAGATCATGGCCGAGGCGGGCGATGGCAGCGTGTGGCTGGCCGCGGCCGGCCGGCTGGAGCACCGCGCCGCGTCGGGGCAGCTGCTGCGCGACTGGGCGCTGGACGGCGGTCGTGCCCAGCAACTGCTGCTGCGCGCCGACGGCAGCGTCTGGGTCGGCCTGCAGGAGGGCTTGTACCGGCTGGCCAGCGCCACGGCGGCGGCGCCGGAGCGCGTGCACCCGCTGGGCGGGCTGCGCCTGCACGGCGGCATCTACACGCTGACCCAGGCGCCCGACGGGCGGCTGTGGGTGGGCGGCCAGCAAGGCCTGTACCGCGAACACGCACCCGGCGACGGCGGCCTGGAGGTCGTGCCGCAGGCGCCGGGCGAGGCGCTGGCCAGCCCCATCGTCATGGGCCTGCTGTGGGGCCGCGACGGGCGGCTGTGGGTGGACACGCCCGTCAGCGGCCTGCACCGGCTGCGCGGCTGGGACGCACAAGGCCGTGCTCGCTTCGAGCGCATCAGCGAGCGCCACGGCGTGGAGGGCGTGTTCGGCGGCAACCTGCACGAGGACGGCGAGGGCCGCATCTGGAGCCAGATCTACGTCTACGACCCGGCGGCCGACCGCATCGACAACTTCGGCAGCGCCGAGGGCGCCAACTTCGGCAGCTTCTGGTTCTTTGCCAGCACCGAGCTGCCCGGTGGCGGCCTGCTGTTCGGCGGCAGCCGCGGCCTGCTGCGGGTGCAGCCCGACGTCTGGCGCGTGCAGCCGTCCAGCCCGCCGCTGGTCATCAGCGGCCTGCGCGTCAACGGCCAGCCCTGGGAGCAGCCGCGCACGCCGCGCGAGGGCCTGCAGCTGCCGCCGGCCAAGCGCACGCTGTCCGTCGAGTTCGCGGCGCTGGACTATGCCGACCCATCGCGGCTGCGCTACGAGTACCGGCTGCAGGGGCTGGACAACGACTGGACCCGCGTCGACGCCAACGGCCGCAACCCCAGCTTCGGCCCGCTCAAGCCCGGCCACTACACGCTGCAGGTGCGTGCCACGGCCCACCAGACGCTGTGGGGTCCTGAGCAGCTGCAGCTGCCCATCGTGCTGGCGCCGGAATGGTGGGAGACCACATCGGCGCGCGTCGCCGGCGTGCTGCTGACGCTGGCCAGCATCTGGGGCTGGATGCGCTGGCGCACGCGGCTGCTGCGCCAGCGCGAGTCGGAGCTGCAAGGCCTGGTGGACGAGCGCACCGCCGAGCTGCGCGAGCTGAGCCTGACCGACACGCTGACCGGCCTGCGCAACCGCCGCTACCTGGAGCTGCGCCTGGACGACGACCTGCGCCTGTGCCTGCGCCGATTCGAGACGGCGGACGGTGACGGCCCGGGCCCGGACGCCGACCTGCTGCTGATGCTGCTGGACCTGGACCACTTCAAGCGCGTCAACGACCAGCACGGCCACGCGGCCGGCGACGCGGTGCTGGTGCAGCTGGCGCAGCGGCTGCGCCAGGTCTTCCGCGAGACCGATTCGCTGGTGCGCTGGGGTGGCGAGGAGATCCTGGCGCTGGCGCGCGAGACCGAACGCCGCGACGCCGCCGAGCTGGCCGCGCGCGTCTGCGCCGCCGTGCGCGACAAGCCCTTCGACATCGGCCCGGGCGCGACCGTCAACGTGACCGTGTCCATCGGCTTCTGCGCCTTCCCGCTCGACCCGCGCCACCCGCGACTGTGGGACTGGCGCGCCTGCCTCGCCCTGGCCGACTCGGCGCTGTACGCCGCCAAGGCGCAGGGCCGCGATGGCTACGTGGGCGCCGTGCGCGCCGACGGCCTGCTGCCGCGTGAGGCACCCGACGGCCTGCCGGCCTGGCGCAGCCAGACGCGCCTGCATGTGGCGAGCAGCACCGCCGACAGCGCCGTCAGCTCAGCCTGAACAAGGCCCGCAGCGCCGCCGGCAGCTCGGCCGCCCAGGCCGCCTCGTTATGGCCGGCCTGCTCGGCGATGTGCAGGCTGAGCTGATCGGCCGGGATCTGCTGGGCGAGCTCCGTGTGCATGCGCTGCGTGCCTTCCACCATGCCGCGGCCTTCCTTGCCGCCGCAGTACAGGTGGATGCGCGTGTCGGTCTGCAGCCTGGCCTGCGCCGTCGCGGCGAACAGCTGCGGCGCGGCCCAGTACGACGGGCTGAACAAGCCGTAGCGGCCGAACACCTCACCGTGCCACAGCATGGCCGCGTGACTGATGAGGCCGCCCAGCGAGCTGCCGATCAGCGCCGTGTGCTCGCGCGCCGGCTGCGTGCGCCAGCCGGCGTCGATGAAGGGCTTGACCGTCTTGGCGATGAAGTCCAGATAGGCCCGGCCCTCCGCCTTGCCCAGCTGGGCATGGTCATAGGGCGCCATCTCGGTGTTGCGCTTGTCGCTGCCGTTGTCGATGCCGACGACGAGGGCCTCGAAGCCGGTCTCCTTGGCCAGCGCGGCCATCGTTTCGTCCACGCCCCATTCGCCGGCATAGCCGGTCGCCGCGTCGAACAGGTTCTGGCCGTCGTGCATGTAGATGACCGGGTAGCGCCGCTGCGGCGCCAGCGCGTAGCTGGGCGGCAGGCACAGGCGCAGCGTGCGGCTGCGCGCCAGGCCCGGCATGGCCAACGGTTCGGGCAGCACCTGGACGCTGGGCAGTGCCGTGGACGGTACCGCGGCCCTGACGGGCAGTGCGGTGAGCAGGGGCAGGGTCAGCAGCAGGCGACGTTGCATGGCGGGGCGGGTGACACTTTGGGCATGAAGACCCCGCACGCTATCCGACAAACCCTGGCCCTGCTGCTCGTCACGCTCACGGCCGCCGCTTCCGGCCCCGCCGGGGCCGCCGGCCTCAACGGCGACGAACTGGTGCTCACCGGCCTGGTCAGGAAGCACACCCCCGACGCGCTGAAGCTGCTGGAGCGCAGCGTGCTCATCAACAGCGGCACGCTGAACCCGGCCGGCGTGCGCGAGGTCGGCGCGCTGTTCGGCGCCGAGTTCGAGGCCCTGGGCTTCAAGACGCGCTGGGTCGACGTGCCGGCCGACATGAAGCGCGCCGGCCACCTGGTGGCCGAGCGCGTGGGCGAGCAAGGCAGGCGCGTGCTGCTGATCGGCCACCTGGACACCGTGTTCGAGAAGGACAGCCCCGTGCCGCCGTGGCAGAACGACGGCCGCAAGGTGCGTGGCCAGGGCGTGTCCGACATGAAGGGCGGCGACGTCATCATCCTGCTCGCGCTGCGCGCGCTGAACGACATCGGCGCGCTGCAGGGCCGCACGGTGCGCGTCGTCTTCACCGGCGACGAGGAGCGCGTCGGCAGCCCTGCCGAGGTGGCGCGGGCCGCGCTGATCGACGCGGCCAAGCTCAGCGACGTTGCGCTGGCCTTCGAGGGCGCGGCGCAGGACGAGCAGGGCCGGCCCACCGGCACCGTCGGGCGGCGTGCGTCGGGGACCTGGCACCTGCAGGTGACGGCGCGCACCGGCCATTCGTCGGGCGTGTTCGGCCGCGACGGCTTCGGCGCGCTGTACGAGGCGGCGCGCATCCTCAACGCCTTCCGCGAACAGCTGCGCGAGCCGGACCTGACCTTCAACGCGGCCACGCTGGTGGCCGGCACCAGCGTGGCCTGGGACGACGGCCAGAGCCAGGGCACGGCCTTCGGCAAGACCAACGTCATCCCGCGCGACGCGCAGGCGCGCGGCGACCTGCGCTACCTGACGCCCGAGCAGGGCGCCCGCGCCCGCGAACGCATGCAGGCCATCGTCGAGCAGTCGCTGCCCGGCACGCGCGCCCGCATCACGTTCAGCGAGAGCTACCCGCCGATGGCGCCGACGCCGGGCAACCTGCGCCTGCTGGACAGCTACTCGCGCGCCAGCGAGGACGCCGGGCTGGGCGCGGTCGCCGCCTTCCCGCCCGGCCAGCGCGGCGCGGGCGACGTGCAGTTCGTCGCGCCGTTCGTCGACAGCCTGGACGGCCTGGGCGCCGGCGGCGGCGGCGCGCACACGCCGGACGAATACCTGGACATCGCCTCCATTGAGCGCAGCGCCATCCGCGCGGCGCTGCTGATCTATCGGCTGACGCGTTAAGGGCAATCACGGCATGTTTGCATCAGCCACCTCTGACGAAGCCCGAGGGATCATTGGCAAGACCCTGGCAGACGGTCGGCCCGTGATCTGGAATTTCGTGAACGAATTACCCGCCGAAGAGGTGCTGGCCGTTCGACCTTGGATGGTTGTGATCCGCTGGGCCTATGACGCCGTGCTTGAGGACAGCTTTCCGGACGAGACGACGCAGGCCGCGATCTATCGCCTGGACGCTGGGCTCGTGCCGCTGGAGGACGCGCAGATCGGGTACCGGGCCTATGCGCGCACCGGCAACGGCCTCAGGGAATGGGTCTATTACACGGCCGACCACGACCACTTCATCGCTGCGCTGAACGACGCGCTGGCCGATCACGAGGCCTACCCCATCGAGATCAAGTTCTACGATGACCCGGGCTGGTCGGAATTCCGCCAATTGCTTGTCGATTTCGGGTTTGCCGCCTCAGCCTGATCTACTGTCTGACGCGTTAGCACCTCGCGGTGCGACATGGTGGAAATCCCAGCGCGATCCTGGCCTGATCTCATGACCGCGTTGTTGTCGGCGGTGACAAACTCGCCCGCATTTCATGGAGGGAGACAGGCGTGTCGAAGAACCCGCAGATCCGGGTCGTTGGTCCGGGCGGCGATGTGAGCAGTGATGCCAACGGGCCATTCACGCTGACCCGCCGCCGCGTCATCGGCGCCGGCGCCGGCGCGGTGACGCTGCTGATGCACGAGCTGGCGCTGGCTTTCAAGCCGCCGGCGCTGCGACTGCCCGGCGCGCGCCCGCAGCCGGTGGACACGCCCACGCAGCCGCACATGCCGCCCGGCGCGCCGGACTGGTCCGGCGGCCCGGGCAAGGCGCGCTTTCGCATCGACGGCCTGGCCAAGGTCACGGGCCAGAAGATCTATGCGCGCGACTTCCGCGCCGCCGACATGCCGGGCTGGCCCCAGGCCGAGCGCATGGTGCTGATCCTGCGCGCGACGCGGCCGGGCTTTGCCTTCGCGGGCCTGGACCTGGGCCGCCTCGTCGCCGCCGACGTGCGGCCGCTGCTGGCCATCACGCAGACGCCGCTGCCCGACCTGCCCTGCCCGCAGCGGGACCTGGCCTCGCTGAACCTGCAGCTGCCGTTTTCGACCGCCGGCGCCGACGGCGTGCAGCAGCTGCTCGTGCCGCTGGGCAGCGCGCCGCAGTTCCACGGCCAGGCGGTGGCGATGCTGGTGTTTGCCGACATGGCGAGTTTTCGCCGCGCCAAGCGCGCGCTGCAGTTCGAACCCGGCGTCGTCAAGGCCGGCGCGGCCGTGGCGCCCCAGCCCGCCAAGCCCTATTCGCCCACCACCTACCTGACGCGCTACGAGGCGCCGGGCATCGCGCCCTTCTCGCAGGTGCAGGTGGGCGTCGAGTCCGACCCCTACGCGCCCGACTCCAGCAGCCAGCCCTACAACTCGACGGCCAAGGCGCTGCGCGGCCGCATCGCCGCGCGGCTGGCCGATCCGGCGCTGCTCAAGCTCGGCGGCAGCTACTCGACGCAGGTGCTGGACCCGATGTTCATGGAGCCCGAGGCGGGCCTGGCCTGGCTGGACCGCCGTGGCGACGGCACGCTGAGCCTGGTGCTGGGCACGCAGGCCACCAACGGCGACGCGGGCGACAGCCTGGCGATGTTCGGCAAGGATTGCCCGATCTCGGTGAAGACCGTGGCCTTGCACGCCTGCTACCCCGGCGGCGGCTTTGGCGGGCGCGATGTGTCCACCTTCCCGCCGCTGCTGGCCGTGGCCGCCGCGCTGGCCGACGCGCCGGTGCGCATTGCGCAGGACCGCTACGAGCAGTTCCAGAGCGGGCTGAAGCAACTCGGCAGCCGCATCACGCAGCAGATCGCCGTCGACGCCAGGACCGGCCAGTTCCTGGCCTTCAGCAGCTCGCAGGTGCTGGCCGCCGGCGGGCAGAACAACTACAGCCAGTTCGTCGCGATGCTGGCCGGCTACTGCGGCCTGAGTGGCTACGACATCAAGCAGGCCTGGGTGGACGCGGTGGCGCAGCCCAGCACAGGCGTCGTCGCCGGCTCCATGCGCGGGTTCGGCGGGCCGCAAGCCAGCTTTGCGGTCGAGACGCTGGTCGACGAGGTGGCCGTGGCGTTGAAGCGCGACCCCATCGCGCTGCGCGAGGCCAATGCGCTGCGCGAGGCCGACCGCACCATCACCGGCGCGCCGCTGATGCAGACCATGCGGCTCCGAGAGATCTGCCGCCTGGCCCGCGCCCACCCGCTGTGGCGCGAGCGCGAGGCGGTGAAGCTGCGCAAGGCGCGCGAAGGTGTGCGCTACGGCGTGGGCTTTGCGCTGGCCAACCAGGCCTATGGCACGGGCACGGACGGCGTCATGGCCGAGGTGGCTCTTGCACCGGACGGGCGCCTCACCGTGCGCAGCAACTGCGTGGACATGGGCAACGGCTCGGCGACGACGCTGGCCATCTCCACGGCCGGCTGGCTGGGCCACAACGCGCACGACATCCTCATGGGCGACGTGGGCAGCTTCAATGCGCTGGACCTGAACAGCGACAAGGGCGGCAGCTGGGCCGACCCGCGCTGGACGGCCAGCTTCAGCATGTCCAGCAGCGCCTGCCTGACGGCCTTCCACCAGGTGCATGTCACCGAGCAGGCCAGCCGCGTGCTGTTCGAGGCCGGCCTGCTGCCGGCGGCCGCCGCGCTGTGGGGCGTGCCGCTGGCGCAACTGCAAGGCAAGACGCGTTGGGACGCGGGCCGCCTCGTCGCGCCTGGCCTGCCGCCGTTGCCACTGCACGCGCTGGCGGCCCATGTGCACCAGGCCAGGCTGACGTCGGGCGCGATGGTGCATGGCGTCTACCAGGGCGCCTGGGTGTCGGCGACCTATGCCATGCCGACGGGCGCGGCGCTGCTGCTGCCCATCGACGGCTTGTCGCTGCGTACCGGGGGCCAGGCGGCATGGGCACCGGTGCTCAGGCAGGACGTCATCCCGCCCAACCCCGAGGCCAGGCTGTACGGGCGCAGCCTGTACGCGCCGTCGGGCGCCGTGATCGCGGTGGAGATCGATGCGAAGACGCATGAGCCGCGGGTCGTGGCCGTGGAGCTGATCGTCGATGCCGGCAAGGTGTTGCAGCGCGACCTGCTGCTGGGTCAGGCGCAGGGCGGTGTCGCGATGGGCATCGGCTATGCGTTGCTGGAGAACCTGCCGCTGGAGGCGGGCGGCGCCGGCGACGGTCGCTGGAACCTGGACCGCTACCAGGTGGCGTTGTCGGCCGACGTGCCGCTCGCGCGGCTGAACATCACGACGCTGCCCACCGACGAGCCCACGGCCAAGGGCATTGCCGAGGCGGTGCTGTGCCCCATCGCACCGGCCATCGGCAACGCCATCGCCCACGCCACCGGCAAACGTTTCAGGTCGCTGCCCATCACCGCTGCCGACATCGAGAGGGCTTGGACATGAGCGAACTGGTCCCCATCCAATTCCACGTCAACGGCCGACCGGTGAAGGCCGAGGTGCCCAGCGACCTGCCCCTGGTCGACTTCCTGCGCGAGGAGCTGGGCCTGTCCGGCACCCGGCTGTGCTGCGGCATCGGCGTCTGCAAGGCCTGCACCGTCGCGGCCCGCCGCGTGCCGTCAGCGCAGGCCCAGCCCATGCTCGCCTGCTCCACGCCCGTGGCGCTGCTGCAAGGCCAGTCCATCACGACCGTCGAAGGCACCGGCAGCTTGGACAAACCCAGCGCCGTGCAGCAGGCCTTCCTGGACCACTTCGCCTTCCAGTGCGGCTACTGCACGCCCGGCTTCGTCATGGCCACCGAGATGCTGCTGGGCCGCCTGCGCATGCAACCCGTCAGGCGCGAGCAGCTCGATGCCGCCATCGAAGACGCCGTCGGCCAGCACGTCTGCCGCTGTACCGGCTATGCCCGCTACCACCAGGCGATACGCGCCGTGGTGCTGGCGGAGAAGGGCCTGGTGACCGCATGAAGTCCAAAGCATTGCTACTCCTGCTGCTCGCGGCAGGCAGCGCCCACGCCGAGACGCTGGCCGAATACGGCCGCCAATGCGCCGCGCAGATCAGCGAGGTCCCCGCCTTCAGCTGCATGGCCGGCGAGGAGGTTCCCATCACCGTCGACGGAAAGCCCGTGCCACCCCAGCCCGCGCCCGCGCGCTGCGACAAGCCCTCGCTGCTGCCGCAGAACGACCCGGGCAGCCAGGGCCAGTGCGTGCCCGGCACGCGCGCGCTGGTGCTGCGCGACGACAAGACCGCGCAGATCAGCGCCATCTGCCGCAAGCAGGTCGCTCGGCCGGCGGGCAGCGCGCTGTTCGACGAGATCAACGTCATCTCGCACAGCCTGAAGGACGGCAAGACCTGCTGGTTCACCGCCAAGGCCCGCGCGCCGCTGACCGAAGGCGCGGGCATTGACGGCCGCTGGGTGGCCTCGCCCAGCACGCTGACCCACCAGCCACCGCCCACGGGCCCCGACGGCGCGCGGGCGCTGCCGGCCGACAAGCTCTGGCTGACGCCCAGCCAGGTCGCGTCGACCCAGCCCGCCTGCATCAACTGCCATGACAGCGGCCCCTTCATGTACAGCCCCTACATCGCGCAGACGACCATGCTGCCGGGCGACCCCTTCGGGTACTACCAGCCCAAGGCCATCGGCGAGGACTTCAAGCGCGCCTGGGCCAGGCTCAACGCCTTCGGCATCACGACGCGCGGCAACACCTGCACGGCCTGCCACCGCATGGGCAACATGAACTCCTGCAACGTCGCCATGCAGCAGTCCACCGGCCGCGCAGCGCAGGAGGGTGGCGACGAGTGGTCCAGGAAGTTCCCGCAATCGCACTGGATGAGCCCGGGCAACCTGCACAGCCAGGCGCAGTGGAACGAGCAGTTCGCCGACAGCCTGAAGAAGCTGGCCGCCTGCTGCGAGAACCCGCAGGGGGCGGGGTGCAGGGTGGTGGATTACGCGCCCAAGCATTCAAAGTAGAGCGATCCGGGAAGACCCATGAGATCGACCGGCATCCTGCGAACCTGGCATGACGACCGCGGCTTCGGTTTCATCGCGCCCACGCAGGGCGGCGCCGAGGTGTTCGTGCACATCAGCGCCATGCCGCGCGACGGCTCGCGCCCTGTTTTGGGCGAGACCTTGAGCTTCGAGCTGGGCCGCGGCAAGGACGGCAAGGTGCAGGCCGTGAACGTCATCCGCACGGCGATCGGCAATGACCTCAAGCCGGATCGCGCGCGGCGCTCGAGCCGCACCGAGCCGAGACGGGTGGGATGGCTCGGCCAGGGCCTGGTGCTGTGCCTGGTCGTCGCCCTGTCGGCGTGGGGCTTCAAGCGCTATCAGGCCCATGCGCACCGCCAGCAACTGGCAGCCATGCCGACCACGTCGGCGGTGCCGGTGCTCGCCGCGGGCGGCACGACGTACCGCTGCGATGGACGCACCCATTGCTCGCAGATGACGTCCTGCGCCGAGGCCACCTGGTTCATCAACCACTGTCCCGGCACGAAGATGGACGGCAACGGCGACGGCGTGCCTTGCGAGCAGCAGTGGTGCACCGGCCTGGGTGCTCGCTAGCGCGGATGATGCTCAGCCGCGCACAAACCGCATCAACCGCCCGCGGTAGTCCGGGCCACCCTCAGCGGCACTCAGCAGCGTCTCGCTGAACTCAAACTCCAGCCCTGCCATCCGCTTGCCGAACGCTGCGCGGTTGCCCCGATTGGGATCGACGATCAACAACTCGCACCTCGGCAGCGCATGCTTCTCGATGAAGGCCGCCAGCGCGCCGCCATCGTCGCGCTCGTAGAGCACGTCGCTGCCGATGATGAGATCGAAGCGGCCTTGCACGCGCGGCGCGCCGCCTTCGGCAACCACCGCGTCCTCGCTCCAGTCGCCGTGGCAGTAGCGCATCGGCGTCAGCTCGTTCAGGCGCAGGTTCTCCAGCAGGAAGGCGCCGGCCAGCGGGTGGATGTCGCTGGCCGTCACCTCGGCGCCGCGGCGGTGGCAGACCAGGCTGGCCAGCGCCAGGCCGCAGCCGATCTCCAGGATGCGCTCGCCCTCGGCCAGCGGTCGCACGGCCATCGCGGCGGCCAGGTGCAGGCCCGACGGCCAGACCTGCCCGAACAGCGGCCATTGCGCCGATGAAATGCCCAGCGCCGCGGCGGCGCCGGCCGGGTCGGCGAACTGGTCGTGGTCGAGCAGGGAGCGGATCTGCAGGTCCGCCGCGCCGTCGATGGCGAGGGTGCGGACCTTGATGTCGTAGCCGGGCATGCGCCCTTTCGGTGACCTGCGTGTTTGAGCGCGATGCGACACGGGGAGGTCAGCGCCGCTGGGTCACAGCGGCCGGGCGACAGGCCGGCGGGGCAAGACGGGTGACCGCACTGGCGCGCGGCAGGGGCCGAGTGTAGGGGCCGGTCAGCTCATCAGGCTGTAGGGGCCGCCGCGCTCCAGCGCCTGCTGGTACGCGGGCCGCGCGTGGATGCGAGCCAGGAACTCGTGCAGCTTGGGGTAGGTGCCGGCGTCGCCGCCGCGCGCCGCGGCGGCTTCGACGGGGAAGCTCATCTGCACGTCGGCCGCCGAGAACTCGGCGCCGGCAAACCAGGGCCGCGCCGCCAGCTCGGCTTCCAGGAACTTCAGCTGCGCATCGATGGTGGGCTGCACGAAGCCGCCCAGCACCTTGTCGGCGATGCCCTTGGCGATGGGCTTCACGAAGAAGGGCATGGGCGCGCGCTTGACCTTGTTGAACACCAGCTTCATGACCAGCGGCGGCATGGCCGAGCCTTCGGCGAAGTGCATGAAGTAGCGGTAGTGCAGCAGGTCCTGCTCGCCGGTGGGCTTGAGCCGCCCCTGGCCGTAGCGCTCCACCAGGTACTCCAGGATGGCGCCGCTCTCGGCCACCGTCAGCCCGCCGTCGGTGATGACGGGGCTCTTGCCCAGCGGGTGAACCTGGCGCAGTTCGGGCGGCGCCAGCGAGGTCTTGGCGTCGCGCTGGTAGTGCTTGATCTCGTAGGGCAGGCCCAGCTCTTCGAGCAGCCACAGCACGCGCTGCGAACGGGAGTTGTTCAGGTGGTGGACGGTGATCATGCGGGCCAGTGTAGGCATGCACGGGATTGCCGTGTGCGGGCACCGCCCGCTACGCTAGTGCCGCCAAAACGGGAGGGCTTCTCATGGGTTCCTGGCCGACACTGGAAATCGCCAAGCTCGTCGTCGGCGTGCTGACGCCGCTGTCCGTGGCCTTGCTGGGCTGGCTGTTCAGCCGCCAGCTCAAGCGGCTGGACCTCAGCAACTGGACCAATCAGAAGCTCATCGAGAAGCGCCTGACCATCTACGACGAGATCGCGCCGCGGCTGAACAAGCTGCTGTGCTTCTTCACCTGGGTGGGCTACTGGAAGACGGTCTCGCCCACCGAGGCCATCCAGGCCAAGCGCGAGCTGGACCGCACGCTGAACATCTACCGGCATGTCTTCGAGCCCGAGGTCTACGACGCCTACCAGGACTTCATCCAGGTGCTGTTCGAGACCTACACCGGCCCGGGTCATGACGCCCGGTTGCGGGCGCTGATCTGGGGCCCGGACGGCGACCGCCGCACCGACTGCGGCTTTGCCTGGGACGAGGCCTGGACGGCCAGCTTCTCCGAGCCGGGCCAGGCGGTGGACAAGGCCCAGGTGCGTGCCCGGTACAAGGCGCTGATGGCAGCGTTGACGCGCTCGCTGGGCGTGTCCACACCCCAGCCCGCCGACCACTGAGCCGCCGTCAGCGCTCGGCCGGTGCGTCGTCCGGCGCCAGCACGCGCCCGAACAGCAGCTTCACCACCAGCAGCCCGACGCCCGCGCAGCCCACCAACACCGCGTGCAGAGCCCAGAAGCGCGAACCCGGCATCGTCTCCAGCAGCCCGGCCAGCCAGCCGACGAAGCTGTTGCCGAAGAACAAGTGCAGGTAGTAGATGCCGATCATGACCCCCTGCAGCCCGCGCGGCGCGGCGCGCGAGTACAGGGCCAGGCCCACCGGCATGATGTTGGCGAAGCCGACGTTGTTGACCAGCGCATAGGCGAACGACCACAGGATGCTGATGCGCGTGCCGCCGCCCTCGATGCCCAGCGCGGGGATCATCAACAGCGCCGGCGCGCAGGCGGCCACGAAGCAGCCGAGCGCCATTTTCGTGATCTCGTCCGGCTCGCGCTGCCGGCTGGCCCACCAGCGCCAGAACGCCAGCGACGCCAGCATCATGCCGGTGCTCGTCAGCGCGTCCACGGCCTGCAGCCAGGTCACCGGCACCTCGAAACCGGCCACGTGCATGTCCATGTGCTGCTGCGACCACAGCGGGAAGCCGTTGTTGTATTGCTGGTTGCCGACGATGGACAGCATCAGCAGCGGCAGGATGGCCACCAGCAGCACGACTTGCAGCACCTCGCGCCGGCCCAGCGGCGGGCGCACGTCGGCGGCCGTCCTGGCGGCGCCGCGCGGCGCCTCGGGCGGCAGCCAGCGCCGCCCGGCCAGGTAGACGACCAGGCCGATCAGCATGCCCACGCCGGCCGAGCCGAAGCCCCAGTGCCAGCCCACCTTCTCGCCCAGCGTGCCGCAGACGATGGGCGCGGCGATGACGGCGATCTGCACGGCCAGCATGAAGATCTGGAAGGCGCTGGCGCGGCGCTTGTCGCCCGGCGCGTACAGGTCGCCCACCTGCGCCGCGATGTTGCCCTTGAAGCAGCCCACGCCCAGCAGCAGGCAGCCCAGCGCCGGCAGCAGCGCCGCCTCGAAGGCCATCATGAAGTGGCCCGTGGCCATCAGCAGCGCGCCGATGACGACGGTGCGGGTGCGTCCCAGCACGCGGTCGGCCAGCAGGCCGCCGAAGATGGGCGTCAGGTAAACGAGGCCGACGTACAGGCCGAACACGGCCGACGCCAACTGCTGCGGCGAGCGCGGCCCGGTGACGTTCTCGATGGCATGGCGCAGCGCGTCCATGCCGGCCACGTGGCCGATGGTCTGCGGCAGGAACAGGTAGTTGCTGAGGTACAGCACCAGCAGCGCCTGCATGCCGTAGTAGCTGAAGCGCTCCCACAGCTCGCAGAAGGACAGCCAGCCCAGGCCGGCGGGGTGGCCCAGGAAGGACCGGTCATGGCGGGCGCGCGCGTCGCTGGTGGCGTCGCTGGCCGCGGTCAGGGGGATGGCGGTCAAGGGGGAACCTGGTGGTCTTGCGGAAAGCCGCGACTGTCCACGCCCGCGGCCGCGCTGGCAATGCGCACTCGCCCGCGGGTGACGTCGGTCATGGTCGGCCCCGCACAATCGGCTGCATGACCTCGCCCCAACGTGTCCTCGTCACCGGCGGCAGCGGCTACATCGCCGGCGTGCTGATCCGCCAATTGCTGGCCGCTGGCTGGCTGGTCAACACCACCGTGCGCGACCTGAAGCGCGAGCCGGCGCTGCGCAAGCTGCTGGGCGCGGACGCGGGTGATGCGCGCGAGCGGCTGTGCTGCTTTGCCGCCGACCTGATGGCCGACGCCGGCTGGGCCGAAGCCGCGGCGGGCTGCAGCCATGTAGCCCATGTCGCGTCACCGCTGCCGGTGGGCGTGCCGCGCGATGCCAACGAACTCATAGTTCCCGCACGAGACGGCGCGCTGCGGGCGCTGAAGGCCGCGCGCGACGCGGGCGTGCAGCGCGTCGTGATGACCTCCTCCGTCGCGGCCATCGCCTATGGCCATGGCCCTGGCGAGCATCGCTTCACCGAGGACGACTGGACGCGGCTGGAGACGCCCGGCATCCCGCCCTACATCCAGTCCAAGACCGTGGCCGAGCGCGCCGCGCGCGACTGGGTGCAGCGCGAGGGCGGCGGCCTCGAGTTCTGCACCGTCAACCCCTCCGTCGTGCTGGGCCCGGTGGCCAGCGCCGATTACTCAGCCAGCGTCGTCATCGTCAAGAGCCTGCTGCAAGGTCGCATCCCGGCCCTGCCCCGCATCGGTTTCGGCATCGTCGACGTGCGCGACGTGGCCGACCTGCATTGGCGTGCGCTGACCGCACCGGGCATGGCCGATGAACGCTTCATCGCCTGCAGCGGCTTCCTGTGGCTGCGTGAGGTCGCGGCCATCCTGCGCGCCGAGCTGGGCGACCAGGCCAGCCGCGTACCGACGCTGCAGATGCCGGACTGGACCGTGCGGCTGCTGGCCAAGGTCAGCCCGGCGGTGCGGGCTGCGGCGAGCGAGCTGGGCACGGCGCGGCACCAGGACGCCACGCATGCGCGGGACAAGCTCGGCTGGGTGCCGCGGCCGCCGCGCGAGGCCATCGTCGCGACGGCCCACGACCTGATCGCGCTGGGCGCCGTCTAGCCGACCACCACCTCGTTGATCTGCACGACCGGCTCGCGGTCCGTGTAGTTCGGGATGTCGCCCATGATCTCGGGCGCATGCGGCCCGAAAGCGGTCTGGAAGGCTTCGACGCTGTCGAAGAACAGTTCACAGCCGGCCACGAAAGGCGGGGGCTGGTCCGGTGCCGCGCCATTGGCCAGGCCGCGGTCGACGGTGTAGCGCAGCAAGGCCGACCCCAGCCGCGCCTGCAACATCGGCATGTGGCGGTCACGGTAGTAGTCGTGGTCGAAGCGCGTGCCGGCGGCTTGCGGGTACAGGACGCTGACTTTGATCATGGCGGGCATCTCCGGATGAGGAAGCGTCATTGCAACCCAGCGGCGCGGGGCGCGCATCCTTCATTCGTTGGCCCGCAATGGCTGGCCCGGGGCACTGGCGCCCCGCCGCACTTCTTGATGAAGACCTCGTGCAGATGGCGCTGGTCGCGAAAGCCCGATACGCGCGCGACGATCTCCATCGGCTGGCGGCTGTGCTCGATCATCAGCCGTGCCGCCTCCAGCCGCAGGCCTTCGATGGCCTTGGCCGGCGACGCTTCAGGGCCGCGGTGCGGCGTCAAAAGGCTTTCCCTTGAGCCTTCAGGGTGCTGCAGTGACTGTCAGCGACAGCTTCTCCAGCGCCTCGTCGATAGGGATGAACAGGTTGATGCCCGCGGAGTCTGATCTGAGCTGCGCGATGCCGACCACGCGGCCCTTGGCGTCCAGCAGCGGCCCGCCGCTGCTGCCGGGATTGATGGCGACGTCGCTTTGCAGGAAGGGCACGCTTTCCAGCACCCGTCGGGCACTTAGCACGCCGCGGGTCAGTGAACCGCTCAAGGTCGCGCCGAAGGGCGAGCCCAGCGCGAAGACCTCGTCGCCGACCTGGGGTGCGTCTGCGCGCAGGCCCAGAGCCTCGAAACTGATCGGATCGGTCTGGACCAGTGCCACGTCCCGTTCCTTGTCGGAGCGCAGCACCTCGCCCACCAGGCTCCTGCCATCACTCAGCTTGATGCGCACGAATTTCGCATCGGCCACGACGTGGTAGTTGGTCAGCAGGTGCCCGGTGCGGCTGATGTAGAACGCGGAGCCGGAGCTCACGCCACTTTCCACGGTGACGACGGCCTTCACCAGCGCTGATGAAGCCTGGGCCACGCCGCCGGCGACGACCTTGTCTGCCGCGATCCGCAGTGGCGGCAACGCCGGGGCGGCATCGGCGTCCGTGAGCCCTCCGGAGCGGATCAGCTCGATGAACTTGGGGTCGGCCAGCAGGTTGCCCGCCAAGGTCTGCATGAGCTTGTTTTCGAACTCGTCCGGCGCGACCTTGGTGGTGGCTTCGTAGGTGCCGTCGATGACGGGCGAATAGACCACCTTCTGACGGCGGGCTGAAAACACCTCCCACTTCAGCTTGGCGTAGGCGCTGCCCGTCATGACTTCGCCGCCGCTGCAGGCCCGGTAGTCAAACGCGAGCAGCGTCGCACCCAGCTTGAAATCGGCGCCGTTCTTCTTGTCCTCGAACACTGAACGTGCCCGGTCCGCCAGCGCAAAGCCCTGCTTGGCGGCGAGATCCTTGAAATTCCTGGACAGGGTTGCCACAAGCCATTCGTCGAACTTCTTGGAGTAGCGCAGCTTTTCCGCGCCGCCGCAGAACACGCCTCGTTCGACGTGCCCGAAGACCTCGCCGACCTGCAGTTCGCTTTGCCACAAGGAGAAGTCGATGGTTCTTTCCGACCCCGGGCCGGACATGCGCAACGGCGTCCGGTTGATGGCCTTGGGCTGCGGCTTCGTCAGATCCACATCCGCGCCGAATGCGTGCGGCGAGAGCAGGCAGGCTGCCAACAACGGCAGGCCGAATCTCCAGGGGTACTTCATCTTGTTTGCGAGTTAGGGCCTTGCAACCAGCCGCCCTCTTGGCAAAACCAAGCCTCTCCTGGCAGACGGCTGATACGAGCGGCGAATTATGGCGACGCGACGCCGGCCGGACGCCGTGTCCGCACGGCCGAATTCACCAGGGTTTCACCCAGGAGCCTGGCTGCTGCCGTGCAGCGCACCGGTGCTTCAGCGACCCCGCCTCTGCCACAACGGTTTCTTCCCCTTCAGGTGCCTTTCGATCCCGTCGTTCAACCGCGAGCGCAGATCGATGACCGCCTCCACGTGCCCGAACACCTCGGGGAAGCGCAGGTCCAGCCACAGCCACAGCGTGCATTGCCGCAGCGCCTGCTCCATGCGGTCCAGGCGGCTGTGTTCGTCGACGTCGTCCAGGAACCAGGGCGTGCCGGCCTTGCCGGTGCGCGCGTGGCTGGCGGCCCAGGCCTGGAACTGCTCGACGACCTGCGGCAGGCGGTCGTCCACCGGCGCCTGCGCGTAGCGGAAGCGCTCCTGCAGCGGCAGCGAGCCGGCCTGGCGGTCCAGCATCTCGGCCAGGCCCAGCATCTGCTCCAGCTCGGCCACCTCGAAGTGCGCGTCGTCCAGGCGCAGCTGCTGCATGAAGACGGTCAGCACCTGGTGCAGGCTGTTCACGCCCAGGCGCTGGGAGATCGTCTGCACATGGCGCCAATTGGGCGCCACCGGGCACTTGAAGTCGCGCGGTGCGCGCGGCTCCTTGGGCAGCAGCTCGCGCAGCGTCTTCATCGCGTCGGCCTCGGCCTCCTTCAGCACGCTGACGAAGCCCTCGTCGTGCATGCCGTAGCGGCCCGCGCGGCCCGCGATCTGGTGCACCTCGCTGACGGTGAGTTCACGGTCGCCGACGCCGTCGTACTTCTCCAGCGTCGAGAACAGCACGCGGCGGATGGGCAGGTTCAGGCCCATGCCGATAGCGTCCGTGGCGACGAGCACGTCGCTGGCGCCCACCGCGAAGCGTTCGGCCTCGCGGCGGCGCACCTCGGGCGGCAGCGCACCGTAGATGACGCTGACGGCGTGGCCGTTCTGCGCGATCTGGTCGCGCAGCATCAGCACGTCGCGGCGGCTGAAGGCCACCACGGCGTCGCCGGCGTGCAGGTGCGTCATCGGCACCGGCGCGGGCATCAGCTGCACATGCTGCTTGCGCTCGAACACGCGGCGCTCGGGCTTCTCGCCGCACAGCTGCAGGAGCCGTTCGATGGCGGGCGCGGCATAGGCCGACGCAATGATGATGAGCTCGCGCGCCGGCACGCCGACGATGGCCTGCGTCCAGGCCCAGCCGCGCGAGTCGTCGAAGATCATTTGCGCTTCGTCGATGACGGCCACGTCGATCTCGTCGCGCGTGTTGACCATCTCGATGGTGCTGGATACGACGCGCGAGTTCGCGGCCGGCACGTTCTCCTCGCCGGTCAGCAGCGAGCAGGGCACGCCGCGGCCCACGAGGCGGTCACGCCCTTCCAGCGCCAACAGCCGCAGCGGCGCCAGGTAGGCGCCGTCCAGCGCCTGCGTCAGCCGCTCGAACGCCGCGTGCGTCTTGCCGCTGTTGGGCGGGCCCAGGTACAGCGTGACCTTGCGGCCCAGCTTGCGCGCCGCGTCGAAGCTGTCCGGGTAGCCCTGGAAGGCCAGCTCGCGGCCCAGGCTGGCCAGCGTGTCCTGCTCCTCGACCTGCTGCTCCCAGCGGTCCTGGGCGCGGGTCAGCGCGGCCTTCAGGTCTTCGTAGGGCATGGGCACGCCGCACTCGGCCTGCAGCCGCGGCAGCAGCGACGCGAGCTGGCTGGCATGGCCCATCGCGGCGCTGCGCGCGACGAGGTGGTTGAGGTGCAGCGTCAGCTCGGCCTTGTACGAGTACTCGGGTGCCTGGCCCAGCGCAGCGCGCAGCGCGCCCGCGTCGCCATCGCGGAAGAAGCCCCACACGGGGCCTTCGGGCACCGGCACGCGGTGCGACAAGTCGATGCGCCAGCCTTCTTCGGCCAGCGTGACGGGGTGCACGCACAGCCGCGTGAACACCAGGCCCTCGCGGCGCAGGCCCAGGCTCTCCAGCTGCGACATGCGCTGCTGCAGCTGCGGGCGCAGCGTGTTGGTCTGCGGCGTGGCCTGCAGCTGCGCGAGCGCGACGGGGATGTGCGCCGGCAGGATCCAGCGGCTCGGCCGGCCACCGCCAGCGGCCTTGGAGATCTGGATGCAGCCCAGGCGGTCGAGCGACTCGTCGCTGCCGTCGTCGAAGTCGGCGGGCACCAGCACCTGGGGCAGCGCATGGGCGGCCTGGCGGATGCGCGCCCAGTCTTCGGGCGCGAGGCCCGCGGGCAGGCGGGCGGCGTGACGGGGCTGGGGGAGGGGAAAGGCCGGCGCAGGCGGCCGGGAATCAGGGGAATCAGGAGACAAGGACTTCACGGCGGAAGTGGAACACATGAGCTGGCGGGCTAGCGCTGGCGCGCATGCGCCCGCTTCAGGCGGTACATCGCCTCGTCGGCCTTGTGCACCAGCACGCCGGGCGACTCGCCGTCATCGGGAAACAGGCTGAAGCCTATGCTGGCCGACACCGTCATCGCGTGGCCCGCCAGCACGCAGGGCGCGGCCAGGGCCTGCGCGATCTTGGCGGCCACCTGCTCGGCGTCCTCGCGGCGGTGGGTGGCCACCAGCACGACGAACTCGTCGCCGCCGATGCGGCACACCGTGTCGCTGGCGCGCACCGTGGCCAGCAGCACGCGCGCCACATGCTGCAGCACCAGGTCGCCCACCGCGTGGCCGAACTCGTCGTTGACCCGCTTGAAGTCGTTGACGTCCAGGAAATAGATGGTCAGCAGGTGGTTGTTGCGCCGTGCCAGCGCCAGGTCGTGGGCCAGCCGGTCCCACAGCACGTCGCGGTTGCGCAGCCCCGTCAACGGGTCGGTCTGCGCGGCGTGCACGGCGACCTGCAGCGCCGCGTGCGCGCTTTCGGCGGCTTGCGTGGCGAGCAGGTTCTGCGCCGTCAGGCGCGCGTTCTCCACGCGGGCATCCTGCGCAGCGACGAGGCCTTGCTCGCTGCGGGCGTCGTGGATGGCGGCCTGCAGCGCCAGCAGCGTCGCCTCGGCCGCGGCGATCTCGCGCCGCAGCGCGATGAGCCGGCGCTGGTCCGGGCTGTCATCGTCTGGCGGCGTGTGCATGGCGGCGTGTCCGACCGGGGGAACTCAGGGCTCCTCGTCCTGCACCTCGGCTGGCGCGGGCGGGGCCGGCTCGGTCAAGGTCATCAGGATGTCGGGATACCAGGACGCATTCAGCCCCAGCGACTCGTCGGCCGCCAGGTCGCGGTTGCCCATGTCCAGCCGCGAGGAGTGCACGCCCAGCAGCAGCCAGGGCAGTGGTGCACGGCCCGGCGCGCGCACGACGACGGGGGCGCCGCTGATGCCGCGGTGAGTGCGCGCGTCGGTCAGGAACCAGCCCATGCCCTGGAAGCGCCAGCCATAGGGCGAGGCCACCACGCCCTGGCGGACGACGGGGAAGTGGTGCAGCCCGTCGTGAAAGCCGAGCGGGAAGCCGGGGATCAGCACCGGCTCGCCGATGGCCACGTCGTCGTCGGCGCCGGGCAGGTTCTCGGGCGTGAAGGCGGCGAGCGCCACGCTGGGCGGCAGCGCGGTCTGGTCGATCTCCAGCAGCGCCACATCGATGCCGCCGCTGTCGTCCTGGCCCTGGCGCCAGGTGGCCAGGCCGTCGCTGAACAGCAGCACCGACCAGCCGATCGCGTCGGCCAGGTTCTCGGCGTCGCCATGCAGCTCCAGCTCGATGCGGTCGGGGTGGTGGCCGCTGTCCTCGTCGATGAAGACATGGCGGCTGCTGACCAGGTAGAGCCGCTCGTCGCGGCGGAAGAAGAAGCCGCTGGCGCTCGTCAGCCCGCGCGGGCCGTCGAAGGTGGCGATGCGCACGGTCGCCAGCAGCAGCGGGTCGATCAGCGGCATGGCGGCATGTCGGGTTGAGGTCATGCCGCGTCGGGGAGGCGGCGCCGTCAGGGCGCAGCTCGCCCGGCCGCGCGGCTCAGCGACGACGTCAGGTGCTTGCAGACGTTCTCGCCGGTGGTCGTCAGGCGCAGCGAGCCGCCATGCCATTCCATCCAGTGCAGGGCCACATAGCCCTCGATGTGGCCTTCGGTGATCTCGGCGGCGCGCCGGCGCTTGAGCAGGTCCACCGTGGCCAGAAGTTCGTCGCGCAACATGTCGCGTCGCGTGTCGGCGGGGAGCGGGGCAATGGTCTTCATCAGGGTTTCCAGGTCAGCAGTTCCTGGGCATGACCCGTCGCGGACGCGGAGAACTCCCGCATGGGGCAGACGAGTCGTGACACCGTGGGACGGACCCCATCGACGGGCAGTTCGACAGGGCGCAGATGACGCTCGCCGCTTGGAGGGGGTTGACGACCGGAGCCGGCCGGCAGGGAGCCAGCGGGCCCGAGGGTGCGCAGTCGCTGCGCACGGTGTCCATCCACCGACGTCGCGTCAGTGAGCAGACACGCGACGGGCCTTGCAGTGTACGGCTGAGTACAGGCGGCCTTTCTGCTGACAGCAATTGCCCTTGCGCGCCAACAGAATCGCTGGCCGCGCCCGGCGGCCTTCCACGACGGGGCACGGGGCGAGGAGCTGCTCGGGCACGTTGAGAGAATGGTCAGGGTCGCGTTCACCCCGCATCGAGATGATTCCAGACCCTGTCAGATCAGAAATCCTTCAGCGCATCCAGCAGGCAGAGGCTGAGCACGACGTCAAGGTGCTGCTGGCCGTGGAGTCCGGGAGTCGGGCCTGGGGTTTCGAGTCGCCCAATAGCGACTACGACGCACGTTTCATCTACATCCACCGACCCGACTGGTACCTGTCGGTCGGCCTGGAGGAGAAGCGCGATGTCATTGAGTATGCGATCGTGGATGAGATCGATCTCAACGGCTGGGACGTGCGCAAGGCTTTGCGGCTGTTCTGGAAATCCAACCCCGCGTTCATCGAGTGGGTCCAATCGCCGATCGTGTACGCCGAGAACGGCCGCTTTGCGGCCCTCGTGCGGGCACTGATGCCGACGGTGTATGCCTGTGCCAGCGGCGTGCACCACTACCGCAGCATGGCCAAGACCAACTACCGAGGCTACCTGCGCGGCAATGAAGTGCCATTGAAGAAATACTTCTACGTGCTGCGGCCGCTGCTGTCGGTGCGATGGCTGGAGCGTTATGGCAGCGCGGCACCCATCGAATTCGCCAAGCTGTTGCACTTGGTCGATGACCAGCCCGCGCTACTGGCCGATGTTCACGAGCTGCTGGCACGCAAGCGCGTGTCGCCTGAACTGGGTCTGGCGTCGCCGGTGCGTCGCATCAACGAGTTCATCGAATCGGAACTGGAACGCCTCGAACAGGCGAATCCGCGGGCCTCGTCGCGCGGAGAGGTTCTGCCGCGATTGGACGACGTCTTCCACGCCAGCCTCCACGAAATCTGGGGATGAGGACGCCTCTCGACATGACCATCATCACGATCTTCCACAACCCGGCCTGCGGCACCTCGCGCAATGTGCTGGCGCTGATTCGCCATGCCGGCTTCGAGCCGCGCATCGTCGAGTACCTGCAGGCACCACCCAGACGCGACGAGATCCGTGCGTTGGCCACCGCCACCGGCGAGCCGCTGCGCGCGCTGCTGCGCGACAAGGAACCCGCCTTTGCCGCGCTGGGCCTGGCCGACCCGGCCCTGGGCGACGACGCGCTGCTGGACGCCATCGCGCAGCATCCCGTGCTGCTGAACCGCCCCATCGTCGTCACGCCGCTGGGCACCGCGCTGTGCCGGCCCCCCGAGGCGGTGCTGGCGCTGCTGCCGGTGGGCCAGCTGCCGCCGTTCACGAAGTCCGACGGCGAGGTCGTGCACGACAGCGGCAAGCGCCGCGCGGCGGCCTGAGCCATGCGCCGGCTTCGTTACAACGTTGCCTGCAGCCTGGACGGCTTCATTGCCGACCCGCACGGCGGCTACGACTGGATCGTGGACGACAAGAGCATCGACTTCGACGCGCTGTACGCCCAGTTCGACACCTTCGTGATGGGTCGCAAGACCTGGGCCGTCATGCAGGCGCAGGGCAGCGCCAACCCGCTGCGCGGCCGGCGCGTCATCGTCGCGTCGCGCACGCTGGGGGCGGGCCAGGGCGACGGCGTGACGCTGGTGCGTGACGACATCGTCGCCGCCGTGGCGGCGCTGAAGGCCGAACCCGGAGGCCGCGACATCTGGCTGTTTGGCGGCAGCGAGCTGGCCGGCGCGCTGTTCGCGGCCGGCCTGGTGGACCGCGTCGAGACGGCCGTCATGCCGGTGCTGCTGACGCGCGGCATCCCGCTGCTGCCGCCGGGAACGCAGCACCGGCTGGCGCTGGTGTCGGCGCACAGCCTGGCCAGTGGCATCCAGATGCTGGCCTACGACGTGCAGCGCTGACTCAGGCCGCCAGCGCCTTCGGGAAGTCCGTCGACGCTGCCACGCCGCGCCATTGCGCCGTCTCGCGCGCCACAAAGGCGTGCTTGTCGGCGATCACCTGCAGCGTGTCCGTGCCCAGCGGCAGGCGCAGCGGCGGCACGTCGGCGTCCACCAGCGTCAGCAGCGCCAGCGCCAGGCGCTCGGGGTCGCCGGGCTGGTTCAGGCTGATCTGCTTCGCGCGTTCACGCACCGCACCGGCGCTGGCCGCGTAGTCGTCCAGCTGGCGCGGCGATGTGACCAGCGACTGGCCCTCCAGGAACTCGGTGCGGAAGTAGCCGGGCTCGACGACGGTGGCGTGGATACCGAGCGGCGCCAGTTCGGCGTGCAGCGCCTCGGTCAAGCCCTCGACGGCGAACTTGGTGGAGCAGTAGACGCCGAAGCCGGCGGCCGACTGGACGCCACCCAGCGACGAGATGTTGATGACATGGCCGCGGCGGCGCTCGCGCATCTGCGGCAGCACGGCGCGCGTCACGTTCAGCAGGCCGAAGACATTGGTCTCGTACAGGCGCCGCACCTCGTCGGCGCTGGCCTCCTCGACGGCGCCCAGCAGCCCGTAGCCGGCGTTGTTGACGAGCACGTCGATGCGGCCGAAGCGGTCCAGCGCGGCGGCCACGGCGCGGGCGGCCTGGCCCTCGTCGGTGACGTCCAGCGCGACGGCCAGCAGGCCGGGCTGGGCGCCGAAGCGCTGCTCGATGGCGGCCGCGTCGCGGGCCGTGGCGACGACGGCGTCGCCGTGCGCCAGCGCCGCCGCGGCGATGCGTGCACCGATGCCGCGCGAGGCGCCGGTGATCATCCAGACGCGCTTGAAGTGGGGGGTGGAGGTCGTGGTCATGGGGTGTCCTTGGCTGAAGAGGTGGTTGCAGGGTGGGTCGGCCGATGGAGCGAAATTTAGGTTCGAGATTGATCGCCAACTAGCCCAGAATCACTTCATTGATTGGCAAGTGAATCTTGATAATGGCCTTCAACGAACTGCGCGCGATCGCCACCTTCACCAAGGCCGCCGAGCTGGGCAGCCTTCGCCAAGCCGCCGTGGCGCAAGGCATCACGCCGCAGGCGGCCAGCCAGGCGCTGACGCAGCTGGAGGGCTATCTGGGCGTGCGCCTTTTTCACCGCACGACGCGCAAGCTCAGCCTGACCGAGGAGGGCGAGCGTTTTCTGGGCGCCGCCGCGCCCGGGCTGCAGGCGCTGCAGCGCGCCCTGCACGGCACGCGCCAGGGCCGCGACGAGATGGCCGGGCCGCTGCGCATCGCCGCACCGCGCTCCATCATGCTGCCGGTGCTGTGGCCCGTGCTGGAGACCTTCTGTGCCCGCCATCCCGACATCGAGCCCGATGTGCAGCTCGACGACCGCATCGGCAACTGGGTGGAGGACCGCGTCGACATCGGCTTTCGCGCCGGCACGCCGCCGGCCGACGGCGTCATCGCGCGCCACCTGCTGCCGCTGCAACTCGTCGTCTGCGCGGCGCCCAGCTACATCGCCCGCCACGGCGCGCCGCAGCGCATCGACGATCTCGCGCAACACCGCTGCAGCGGTTTCCGCCACCCCAGCACCGGCAAGGCCATGCCCTGGGAATTCGCGATCGGCGGCGAGATCGTCGCGCGCGACGTGGCCTCGGTCGTGATGACCAATGACGTCGAGCTGGAGGCCCATGCCGTGGTGGCCGGGCAATGCATAGGCCAGCTCGTCGGCGTGACGGCCGCGCCGCTGGTGCGCGCGGGCCTGCTGGTGCCGCTGCTGACCGAGCATGTCTGCGCCCACCTGGGCCTGTACCTGTACTACGGCAGCCGCGTGGCCCAGCCGGCGCGGGTTCGCGCCTTCATCGACCTGGCCGTCGCCCGCGTGGCCGGCAACGCGGACTGGGTGTTGAGCGCGCAGGAGCTGACGGCGGCGAAACGCCGCCGCTGAGCGCGTCACAAATCGACGCGTTTGGTAATGCCTGGCTTCGTCGGGCAGGCGAAGACTCGTGATCCCAATCCCGTCATTCCCTGGAGGCGGATCATGAAGAGCAAGCAAATCCTGGCGCTGCCGTTGGCAGCGCTGTTGTTGTTGGGCGGCTGCGGTGGGGGCGGCGGCGATGCTGGCACGCCGGTCACGACGCCGTCCGCCACGACATCGGGGACGCTGAACCTCAGCCTCACCGATGCGCCGGCCTGCGGCTACGACCATGTCTACGTGACGGTGCAGAAGGTGCGCATCAACGCCAGCGCCAGCGCCAAGGCCACCGACGCGGGCTGGACCGACATCGACGTGGGCCCCACGCAGCGCTTCGACCTGCTGGCGTTGCGCAACGGCGTGCTGGCCAGCCTGGGCCAGGTGCCGCTGACGGCCGGCCACTACGCGCAGCTGCGCCTGGTGCTGGCCGACAACGGCGGCAGCACGCCGCTGGCCAACTCGGTCGTGCCCACCGGCGGCGCCGAGGTAGCGCTGAAGACGCCCAGCGGCCAGCAGAGCGGCCTCAAGCTCAACGCCAGCATCGACATCGCGGCCAACCAGATGGCCGACTTCGTGCTGGACTTCGATGCCTGCAAGTCCATCGTCACGGCCGGCAACTCGGGGCAGATCCTGCTCAAGCCGGTCATCGCCGTCATCCCCAACCTGCTGTCGGGCGTGAGCGGCTACGTGGACGCCAGCGTCGCCAACGGCAACACCGTCGTCAGCCTGCAGCAGGGCGGCGTCATCCTCAAGGCCACGTCGCCCGAGGCCAGCGGCCGTTTCGTGCTGACGCCGGTGGCGCCGGGCAAGTACGACTTGGTCATCAAGGCCACGGCGCGTGCCAGCATGGTCGTCACCGGTGTGCCGGTCACGGCCGGCACGGTGACGGCCATCAGCACCAGCACCGCCCCGCTGTCGCCGGCGCCCGCCATCGACGGCCAGGCCAGCGGCAGCGTGATGGCCGCCGGCGTGGCCGCCACGGCCGGTGTCGCGGCGACGCAGAAGCTGGCCGGCGGCAACGTCATCACGGTCGCCGAGACGCAGACGGACTCGGTCACCGGCGCCTACACGCTGACGCTGCCCGCCGCGCCGCCCTGGGTAGCGCCCTATTCGCCGTCGTCGGCCAGCCTGGTCTTCGCGGCTGACGTCACCGCCGGGCTGCTCTACACCTTCAGCGCCGACCTGAACGGCACGGTCAAGACGGCTGGCCCCTTCGCGCTGACGGCCGGCGGCACGCTGACGACCAACTTCGGTTTCTGACGGGCGCCGCCGGGGCTCAGGCCACGACCGGCCTGAGCAGGTCGGCGATGCCGATGCGTTCGGCAAAGTCCACGCGCACGCGCTCGGCCACCTCGGTGACGGCGGCCGCGCCGTCGTCCATGAAGTCCACCACCGAGCGGAACGGCCGCTCGCCGTGCGACAGGCCGACCACGCGCACGACCTCGTCGGCCACGGCCTGCGGGTCGGCCTCGGGCGGCATCAGCGCGGTCAGCCGCGCGCCGATCTGGTCCATCAGCCCGACATAGCGGCCGTAAGCGGCGGCGACATCGCCGTCGCTCGGCTGGCCTGCGTTGGCGAAGTGATCGGTGCCGCTGGTGAAGGCGCCGGGCACGACGATGCTGGTCTCGATGCCGAAGCGCGCCAGCTCAAAGCTCATCGTCACGGCCAGCGAATCCATCGCCGCCTTGGCCGCCGCGTAAGGACCGAGGAAGGGCGGGAAGCCGCCGCGCGTCGTCGTGCTGCCTATCCACAGCAGCAGGCCGTGTTGCTGCTCGCGCAGCTGCGGCAGCGCCGCGCGGTTGACGCGCTGGGCGCCCAGCACATTGGTGTCGAAGACGGCGCTGATCTCGTCGGGCGTGTAGGCCTCGGTGGGCCCGACGACCAGGTGGCCGGCGTTGTGCATGACCACGTCCAGGCGGCCTTGCTCGGCGACGATGGTGGCGACGGCCGCGTCGGCACTGTGCTGTGACAGCACATCCAGCTCGACGATGCGCAGGTCCAGCCCGCGCGCAAAGCTCCAGTCGCGCAGTTCGCGGGCCTTGGCCGCGTTCTTCGCAGTGACGCCGCGCATGCTGGCGTAGACGGTGTGGCCGGCGGTGGCCAGGGACTGCGCGCTCAGCTTGCCGATGCCGCTGGACGCGCCCGTGACGAGGATGACTTGGTTCTTGCTCATGCTGTTCTCCTCAGACGATGCCGCCGTTGACCCGGATCGTCTGGCCGTTGACCCAGCCGCCTTGCGGACCAGCCAGCACGCTGACCATCGCGGCGATGTCCTCCGGCTGGCCCAGGCGCTCCAGCGGCGCCATCTTGGCCAGGCGCTCGACCTGCTCGGGCGTCTTGCCGTTCAGGAACAGGTTGGTTGCCGTCGGGCCGGGTGCCACCGCGTTGACGGTGATGCCCTTGCCGCGCAGCTCCTTGGCGAGGATGTGGGTCATCGTCTCGATGGCGCTCTTGGTCGCCGCGTAGACCGCGTAGCCGGGCAGGCCCAGGCCGATGACGCTGGTCGAGAAATTGATGATGCGGCCACCGTGGCGCAGGCGCTTCGCAGCCTCGCGCATTGCCAGGAAGCTGCCCTTCAAGTTGATGTCGAACAGGCGGTCGAAGGTCTCGTCGCTGGTGTCGGCCAGGTGGGGCAGCTCGTTGGCCATGGCGCCGGCGTTGTTGACCAGCACGTCCACGCCGCCAAAGGCCTCGGTGGCCGCGTCGAACAACAGCCTGGCGGCGCCGGCATCGGCCACGTCGGCCTGCACGGCGATGGCACGGCCGCCGCCGGCGGTGATGGCGTCGACGACCTGCTGGGCCTCGCGGGCGCTGCCGGCGTAGTTGACGACGACGGCATGGCCGTCGGCCGCCAGGCGCTGCGCGATGGCCGCGCCGATGCCGCGCGAGGCGCCGGTGACGATGGCGACGGGGGAGGAGGTGATGGTGGAAGAGTGGCTCACGGGGTGCTCCAGATCGGGTTGCGGTTGGAAGGCAGGACCGGGGAGCGGCCCTGTGAGTTCAATGTATTGTTCTGAACGATTCTGATAAATCAGCCAATCAACACATCACAATCCAATCCATCTAAACAATAGGAGCGGGCGGCATGGACCGACTCGACGCGATGCGCCTGTTCATGCGCATCGTCGACCTGGCCAGCTTCACCAAGGCGGCCGACGAGCTGCAGCTGCCGCGCGCGTCGGTCAGCCTGGCGCTGCAGCAGCTCGAAGCCCGCCTGGGTGTGCGCCTCTTGAACCGCACGACGCGCCACGTCAGCCCGACGCTGGACGGCCAGGCCTACTACCTGCGTTGCCAGCAGATCCTGCAGGACGTGGGCGAGGCCGAGGACTTGTTCCGCAGCAGCCAGCTCAAGCCGCGTGGCAAGCTGCGCGTGGACATGCAGGGCAACCAGGCGCAGCGCTTCGTGCTGCCCTTTCTTGGCGACTTCCATGCCCGCTACCCCGACGTGGAGCTGGAGATCGGCCTGGGCGACCGCTTTGTCGACCTGGTGCGCGAGGGCGTGGACTGCGTGCTGCGCTCCGGCGAGCCCAAGGATTCGTCCATGGTGGGCCGGCGCGTCGCGCAGCTGCGCCAGGTCACCTGCGCCAGCCGCGGCTACATCGCCCGCCGCGGCCTGCCGCGCACGCTGGACGAGTTCGCCAACAGCCACCAAGCTGTCAACTACATCGGCAGCAGCGGCCGCGTGCTGCCGTTCGACTTCATCGTCGACGGCGAGGCGCGCAGCCTGACGCTGCCCGGCCCCGTCACCGTCAGCAGCGCGTCGGCCTATGGCGCCTGCTGCCTGGCCGGCCTGGGCTTCATCCAGGCACCGCGCTACAACTTCGAGGACCAGCTGGCCAGCGGTGAACTGGTCGAGGTGTTTGCCGACTGGCAGCCGCCACCCATGCCGGTCTATGTGCTCTATCCCCATGCCCGCCAGTTGTCATCGCGGGTGCGGGTGTTCGTGGATTGGCTGGCGGAGCGGATGGCGGCGGCTGGCTGAGGCTGCGTCGGCTACGCTGGCGACCCGGTTGAACTGACGTCGAGGAGCCATGGTCGTTCGTCGCCTTCTGGCTGCATTGCTGATCACGGTCAGTAGCACCGCTGCGCAGGCCAAGGTGTCCGTGAACGCCTGGCTGTGTTTCGCACAACAGCAGCTGAGCCTCGACGAGTCCACCCAATCCGCCTTGAGCCGACTGGTCGCCCGGGCGCGCGACGTGGAACGGCACTACGGCAGCGCCGAAACGGTCCTCGTCGCAACCTACCTGCCGGAGCGCGCAAAGGAGCGGCCGGCCGAATCTAACGCGCGCGCCGCCGGGATCCTGCAAAGGCTGCGCGATATCGGGCTGACCTACCAGGAGCCGGTCGTGATGGCAGGAGCCCCTGTGGATTCGCGCGATCGAGACTGCCGAGCGGATCAGGCGGTACTTGAAATTGAAATCCTGTTCAAGCATCCCTGACCCCTCGTCATGCCTGCCCTGCTGGTCATCCACGGGCGACATCCGCGTCGACGAACCGCCGCTGGCCCTCGTCAGCGACCCGAACCCGCCACCGACCTGAACAACCGGATTGCCGTCTCCGCCGCCGGCGCCAGCGTGCGGCCGCGCAGCCAGACGGCGTGGGCATCCACGTAGAGGTCGCCGAAGGTCTTCACGCCGCGCAGCGGCTGCAGGCCCAGTTCGAGGGCCGTGGGCAGGGCGCGCGGCAGCAGCGCCAGCATGTCGCCGTCGGCCGCCAGCCGCGCCAGCGTGGCCACGTCGTCGCACTCGACCACCACCGGCAGCTCGCCCGGGCTGGCGAAGCCCAGGCCCTGCGCGATGTAGACGAAGAGCTGCGGCGACGTGGACACGACGCCGAGCCCGAAGCGTGTCAGGTCCGCCGTCGTCACGTTCGCGGCGCCCAGCAGCGGGTGGCCGTCGCGGGCATACACGCCGCCGCGGATCTGGGCCACCGGGGCCATGTCCAGGCGGCTCGCGTCGGTCAGCATGCGCCGGTCGGCGACGAAGAACTCGATGGCTTCGTCGGCCAGCAGCGTCAACAGGCTGGGCACGTTGCCATAGCGCACGCGCGCGACGACGCCAGGCGCCTGGCGCCTCAGCTCTGCCAGCAGCGGCGGCACCAGCACGGCCGCCGGCACCGGGCCGGCGCCAAAGGCCAGGTCGCCCAGCAGGCCGCCGCGCAACAGCGCCGCGTCGCGCTCCAGGCAGTCGGCGTCGAAAACCAGGCGGCGGGCGCGCTCCACCAGCGTGCGGCCGGCCGGCGTCAGCACCGCGCCCAGCGGCCCGCGCTCGAACAGGCGCAGCTCCCAATGGGCTTCGAGGGCCTGGATGCTGCGGCTGAACGCGGCCTGGCTGAGGTGCACGCGCTCCGCCGCGGCGACGAAGCGGCCCTCGTCGGCGAGGGCGATCAAGTGGGACAGCTGGCGCAGGTTCACTATGCGCTCCGCGCAATGAATGCTGACTAATTATGCGTTGGACGTAATGCGAGCCCGCTTTCATCCTCCGCTCCCCAGACCCGCAAGAGGCTGGAGGAGACGAAGACCGATGGAGTTCGATTACGTGATCGTGGGCGCCGGTTCGGCCGGCTGCGTGCTGGCCGCGCGGCTCAGCGAAGACCCCGGCGTGACAGTGGCGCTGCTGGAAACCGGCGGGCCGGACAGCAGCGTGCTCATCCACGCGCCGGCCGGCGTCGTCGCCATGGTGCCCACGCGCATCCACAACTACGCCTACCAGACCGTGCCCCAACCCGGCCTGAACGGCCGCCGCGGCTACCAGCCACGCGGCAAGACGCTGGGCGGCAGCAGCTCCATCAACGCGATGCTCTACGTGCGCGGCCACCGCCACGACTACGACCAGTGGGCCAGCTTCGGCAATGGCGGCTGGTCCTACGACGAGGTGCTGCCCTACTTCCGCCGCGCCGAGCACAACGAGCAGTTCGGCGACTGCCCGCTGCATGGACGCGGCGGGCCGCTGAACGTGACGCTGCCGCGCAGCCCAAGCCCCATCAACCAGGCCTTCCTGGCGGCCGCGGCGCTGCAGGGCGTGCCCCACGTGGGCGACTACAACGGCACGGAGCAGTTCGGCGCCTTCGTCTACCAGGTCACGCAGGTCAACGGCGAGCGCTGCAGCGCGGCCAAGGCCTATCTGACACCCAACCTGGGCCGGCCCAACCTGCACGTCATCACCCAGGCACAGGCGACGAAGCTGCGCCTGGCCAACGGCCGCGCGGTGGGCGTGGACTACCGCGTGGGCAACGCGGCCCGCCTGGTGCGCGCACGCCGCGAGGTCATCGTCAGCGCCGGCGCCTTCGGCTCGCCGCAGCTGCTGATGCTGTCCGGCATCGGGCCGGGCCAGCACCTGCAGCAGATGGGCATGGACGTGCAGCGCGACCTGCCCGGCGTGGGCCAGAACTTGCAGGACCACATCGACTATGTGCAGACCTGGCGCTGCAGCGACGCGACGCCCACGTTCGGGCTGTCGCTGCGCGGTGGCGCGCGGCTGGCGCGGGCGGTGGGCGAATGGCGGCGCCAGCGCACGGGGCTGCTGACCAGCAGCATCGCCGAGTCCGGTGCCTTCCTGCGCTCGGCCGCCGACGTGACCGTGCCCGACCTGCAACTGGTCTTCGTGCTGGGCATCGTCGACGACCACGCCCGCAAGCTGCACTGGGGCCACGGCATCTCCTGCCATGTCGACGTGCTGCGCCCGCACAGCCGCGGCACCGTCGAGCTGAATGGCCCCGACCCGCAGCTGGCGCCGCGCATCGACCCGCGCTTCCTCAGCGACGAGCGCGACCTGCGGCTGCTGGTCAGGGGCGCGCAGCTGCAGCAGCGCCTGATCGAGTCCAAGCCGCTGGCCGGCATCCGCGGCGACATGCTCTACCCGGTGCGTGCCGACGACACGGCAGCCCTGGCCGCCGACATCCGCGCCCGCGCCGACACGCAGTACCACCCGGTGGGCACCTGCCGCATGGGCCCCTCGGGCCGCGACCCGATGGCCGTCGTCGACGAGCGGCTGCGCGTGCACGGCGTGGGCGGCCTGCGCGTCGTCGACGCCTCCGTCATGCCGACATTGATCGGCGGCAACACCAACGCCCCCACGATCATGATCGGCGAGAAGGCGGCCGACATGATCCGCGCCGACGCGCGGCACTGAACAACAACGAGGAGACGACCGCGATGAAGACAACGACGATGACCCTGCTGGCCGCAGCACTCTCGCTGGCCGGCTGCAGCCGCGAGGCGGCGGCACCCTCCGGCGACGCCAGCGCGACGACCGTGCAGGCCAACGCGCAGTTCGCGAAAGACCTGCCGCTGGACGAAGCCCAGGGCTTCGAGGACGCCAAGCGTGGCCTCATCGCCCGCCCCGCGGGCAAGATCCTCGCCGCCGATGGCAGCGTGCTGGTGGACTTCGACGCCTTCAAGTTCGTCGACGGTGCCGCGCCGCCCACCGTCAACCCCAGCCTGTGGCGACACGCCAGGCTCAACGCGCAGGCCGGCCTCTTCAAGGTCGTCGACGGCGTCTACCAGCTGCGCGGTTTCGACATCGGCAACATGACGCTGGTCGAAGGCAAGACCGGCTGGATCGTCGTCGACGCGTTGACCTGCCGCGAGACCGCGGCCGCCGCGCTGGCCTTCGCGCGCCAGCACCTGGGCGACAAGCCCGTCACGGCGCTGCTGTTCTCGCACAGCCACATCGACCACTTCGGCGGCGCGCTGGGCGTGTTGAGCGCCGAGCAGGCGCGCACGGTGCCCGTCATCGCGTCCGCCGGCTTCATGGAAGAGGCCACCAGCGAGAACGTCATGGTCGGCACGGCGATGGGCCGGCGCTCGCACTACCAGTTCGGCAAGAACCTGGAGCGCTCCGCCAAGGGCCTGGTGGACACGGGCCTGGGCAAGGCGGTGGGCTATGGCACGTTCGGCATCCTCGCGCCCACCGACCTCATCACCCAGCCCACCGAGGAGCGCGTGCTGGATGGCGTAAGGGTCGTCTTCCACAACGTGCCCGGCGCCGAGGCGCCGGCCGAGATGACCTTCTCCATCCCCGCGTTCAAGGTTTATGGCGGCGCCGAGAACCTGGCGCAGACCATGCACAACCTGCTGCCCGTGCGCGGCGCCAAGGTGCGCGACGCGCTGCGCTGGGCCGGCTACCTGCAGGGCGCGCTGGACCAGCTCGGCGATGCCGAGGTCTACGTGGGCCAGCACAACTGGCCCATCTGGGGCCATGACCGCATCGCCGACTTCATCACCCGGCATCGCGACGTCTACAAGTACACCCACGACCAGACGGTGCGCCTCATCAACGCGGGCCTGACACCGGCCGAGATCGCCGAGCAGATCCGCCTGCCCAAGTCGCTGCAGAACCATTTCGGCACGCGCGGCTACTACGGCGACCTGCGCCACAACGTCAAGGCCGTCTACCAGTTCTACCTGGGCGCCTACGACGGCAACCCGGCCCACCTGGACCCGCTGCCACCGGTGGAGATGGCCAGGCGCTACGTGGCGCTGGCCGGCGGCGCTGACAAGGCCGTCGCCGCCGCGCAGACGGCCTTCGACCAGGGCGACTACCGCTGGGCCGCCGAGCTGCTGAACCACGTCGTCTTTGCCGACGCCGGCCACAAGGCCGCGCGCGAGCTGCTGGCGCGCAGCTACGACCAGCTGGGCTATGCGGCCGAGGCCTCCACCTGGCGCAACAGCTACCTGACCGCCGCGGCCGAGCTGCGCGGCGGCCCGCCCAAGCAGGGCGTCAACCGTGCGGCCTTCCTGGACATGCTGGCCCAGACCCCCGTCGAGCGCTTCCTCGAAGCCATGGCCGCCGCCCTCAACGGCCCCGCGGCCGAGGGCAAGGACTTCAAGATCAACCTGGTGCTGACGGACACCAAGGAGAGCTACGTGCTGTGGATAGAGAACGCCGTGCTGCACCACCGCCGCGCCGAGCCGGCCGCGGATGCGAACGCGACGCTGACGCTGACCCATGGCTTCTTCATGCGCATGATGGCCGGCTCGGCAGGGGCGAAGGACTTGCTGATGTCTGATGACGTCAAGGTCAGCGGCAGCAAGATCGACTTGGGCCGCTTCCTGAGCCTCATGGACAAGGCCACGGGTACCTTCCCCATCGTCAGCCGTTGACAAAGGGCCGGCCGGCGGCAGACTCGCTGGCCATGCAAGCCAACCGCTCCATCCCCGCCGCCGTGGTCCTGCCCGAGCTGGCCTACCCGGACGTCAACGCTGCCGCCACCTGGCTGAGCCGCGCGTTCGGCTTCGCGGTGCGGCTGCGCATCGGCGACCACCGCGTGCAGATGGGCGTGCCGGGCGGCGGCGCGCTGGTTGTCAAGCAGGGTGAGGTGACGCCGCAGAGTTGCGCCTCGCACTCCGTCATGGTCCGCGTGGCCGACGTCGACGCCCACCATGCCCGCGCGCTGGCAGCGGGTGTCGAGGTGTCGGGTACGCCGACGACCTACCCCTATGGCGAGCGCCAGTACGGTGCCAGGGACCTGGCCGGCCACGCCTGGGTGTTCACGCAGACCGTGGCCGACGTGGACCCGGCGGATTGGGGTGGCGAATTGCTTGCAGGTGAGGACGCTTGATGGCTAACTTCTTTGAACGTCTGCTGAGCAAGAAGCCGCCGCGAATGCTCGCGCCCATGCGGGACGTCGCCGCCTTGATCGAGCCGCTGCGTCTACCGGCCGTGCACCTGACGTTGAGCCAGGACCGCTCGCGGTCGCATTTCGGCGGCGTGCCCAATCTGCCGCCCGAGCTGGCGTGGCCGCAGCGCAAGGGCAGGCGCCTGGGATTCCTGGCGCGTTTGTCGCTTGCGGACCTGCAGCAGGTGCAGGCCATCGACTGGCTGCCGACCACGGGCGCACTGCTTTTCTTCTATGACCTGGATGAGCAGCCTTGGGGGTATGACCCAAAGGATCGCGGTGGTGCCGTCGTCATGCACGTCACCGACCTGGACGAACCACCCGTCGTGCAGGACCGTGACGATGAGGGCAAGACGGTAGCCATTCCTCACCGGTGGTGCTCATTTCGCAACGCCTGGACAAGCCCGCCAGTCGATCGAGACGCGATCGGCGCGCTACAGCTGACGGACGAAGAGTTGCATGCGCTATCCGACGTGGAGCAGGCTGAGTTTCAAGGGCTGCCCAAGCATCAGGTCGGCGGCTATCCATCGCCTGTTCAAGGCAGCGACATGGATCTGGAATGTCAGCTGGTGACACATGGTTTGTACTGCGGCAATTCATCCGGCTACGAAGACTCGCAAGCTGCTGAGTTGAGCAGGGGGGGCGAAGGACTGGCGACTGCTCCTGCAATTCGATTCCGATGACGACCTCAGCGTCATGTGGGGAGACGTCGGGATGATCTATTTCTGGATCCAGGACGAGGCCGCGCGCAGGGGCGATTTCTCGAATGCCTGGCTCATCCTGCAGTGCTGCTGATCGGCGGACTCAGTCTCGCGGAGAATGGCTTTTCAAACTTCGCGGAAAGGAAGCCTCGTGAAGCGCAAGTCCCTTTTGCTCTGCGGCCTGCTAATCGGCGCGTCGGCGTTTGCGGCGGATGAAGCCCCCTCCACGTTGCAAAAGATTGAAAGTGCCGTGGCGCGCGGCGCCCAGGCTGCGGCCAGCGGCGTCGCCCGCGGCGTGAATGCGGCGGCGAGTGGCGTCGAGCGCGGCGCCAAGGCCACGGCGCGCGGCGTGGAGAAGGGTGCCAGCGCGGCGGCCCGCGGTGTCGCGCGGGGCGTGGATGCCGCGGCCAGCGGCGTGAAGCGCGGCGCCGACGCCACCAGCGGCGCGGTGCGCAAGGCGACGGACAAGGTCGAGGGCAGCAGCGAGCCGGCGTCCGGCGCGGCCAACTGACGCGTCAGTCCAGCGGCCAGGGCATGGCCTTGGGCATCTTGCCGGGATCTTCAGGCGCCGCAGGCGGGGCGCGTTTGCGGGTCGGCGCGTCGGCCTGACGCCACCACGGTGTCGCCGGTTCACCCTTGGCCGGCTCCACCGCGTCGCCCAGCCGCGGCATCAGCAGTTGCGCGCCCTGCTTCGGCCCCAGCGCCAGCAGCGTTTCCGCAGGCTGGTCCCAGTCGTGCAGTGCCAGCGAGAACGTGCCCCAGTGCACCGGCAGGAAAGCGCCGCCGCCCAGCAGCTGCAGCGCTTTCAACGCGTTCTCCGGCCCGAGGTGGATATCGCCCCAGGAGGGGTGGAAGGCGCCCACTTCCAGCATGACGAGATCGAACGGCCCCAGCCGCTCGCGGATGGTGGCGTATTCGCTGGTCAGCCCCGTGTCGCCGCTGAAGAACACGCGGTGCTTCGGCGACTCGATGACGATGGACGACCACAGCGTCGCGTTGCGGTCGGACAGGGATCGACCCGAGAAATGCTGTGACGGCGCCGCGTGGATGCGCAGTTCGGCATGCGGCGCCTGCCAGTGCTCCCACCAGTCCAGCTCGACGATGCGCTCGGCCGGGATGCCCCAGGCCTGCAGGTGGGCGCCGACGCCCAGCGACGTGATGAAGGGCACGTTCTGCAGCTTCACGAGCTCCTTGACCGTGCCCATGTCCAGGTGGTCGTAGTGGTCGTGCGAGATGACGACGGCGTCCAGCTTGGGCAGCGCCTTCAGCGCCAGCGGCACGGGCTGGAATCGCTTCGGGCCGGCCAGCTGCGACGGCGACGCCCGCTTGCCCCAGACCGGGTCGGTCAGCACGCGCAGACCGTCGATCTCGATGAGCACCGTGGAGTGGCCCAGCCAGGTCGCGCGCAGACCGGTGTCGCTGGGCTTGAGCCAGGCGTCCAGCGGATTGACGGCCGGCAGTGGCCCGGTCGGCGTGCGGCGGCCCTCGGCGCACAGGAAGTCGCCCAGCGACGGCCGCTCGGTGCTGTCGCGCAGGCCGGGCTGGATGGGGTGGACGTTGTGAAAGCCCTCGCCCTTGTCGGTCACGCGGTACAGCGGCGAGGCCCGCATGCGTTCGAGGCGGAGGCCGGTGGCGCGTTTGCCGAGGGATTTCATCGAGGCAGGCTGAGCAGCTGGGACAGTGAGGGGATGTGGCGATGCGCGGCGGGCTTTCAAGCCCTAGCGCGCCCCTTGATGCAGCGCGTCCAGCGCGGCTTTTGCGGCGGCGCGGCCGCGGTTGAAGACCTGCTGCGTGCGCACGTCATCGGCGATGAAGCCGCTCAGCTGGGCGCACAGGCCGCGCGCCTTGTCGTCCGGGGCGGCGGCCAGCCCGCCCAGCACCAGGGCAGCGCCCTGCATGCGCAGCGCGTACATCTGCTCCAGCGTCAGCGCGCCGCTGCCGGCTTTGGGCGCGGCTTGCAGCGCGGCGATGAGCTGTGCGTCCAGCTCGCGCATCTCGGCCAGCGCGGCTGCGTGGCGCTTCTTCCACGCCTCCAGGGCGTCGGCCCAGGGGCGGGCCAGCTCAGGGAAGCGCTGCGGACAGACATAGGCTGCGGTCTCGTAGACCGACGGCGTGTAGATGTTGCCCAGGTCCAGCACCTGGGCCACGTTCTGCGCGCGGGCTAGGCCGCAGAGGAGCATGGCGCAGGCCAGGACCGTGGCGGTTCGCCTTGTTGCCATGTCAGGCCTCGGCAATCGCTGCGATCGACACCTTCAGTCCCGGCACGCGCGCCGGCAGCTTCGCGCCCTGGCGGGCCGGCGGGTCGGTCGGGAACCAGCGCAGGTACTCCTCGTTCATGCCGGCAAAGTCGTCCTCGTCGGCGAGCACGATAGTCACGCTGACGATCTTGTCCATCGAACTGCCGGCTGCCTCGAGGATGGCGGCGATATTGGTCAGGCACTGGCGCGTCTGCGCCTGCACCGTGGTCCCGACGAACTGGCCGGTCTCGGGGTCGGTCGGCGCGGTGCCCGACACGAAGACCAGGCCGGCCGCCTTCACGGCCTGGCTGTACGTCGGTGGTGGCTTGGCGGCCTTGGGCGTGTAGACGATGTCGCGGGGCATGGCAGATCCTCCCTGGCTTCAGACCGGCCGATGCTCGGTGCCGGCGCCCATCGTGACGAAGAACATCCGGCTGGGGCTGAACACCTTGGCCGTGTGCCACACGCCGCGCGGCACCACCACGGCACCGTGGCCGGTGATGCGCTGCGCGACGACGCCTTCGACGGTCTCCAGCTGGAATTCGATGTCGCCTGCCAGCAGGTAGACGAACTCGTCGCCGTGGGGGTGCATCTCCCAGTTGCCCCAGTCGCCGTCGCAGCTGAACTCGGACACCAGCCAGTCGTGGCCCAGCGCGTCCAGCGCGGCTTGCGGTTGCGACCAGAACGCGCGGCCACCGGGCTCCTGGCGTATCGCGCCGTGGCTGTCGAGCAGCGCATAGGTCTCGTCGGGCAGGAACTTCATCGGGCACCTCCAGCGTGCGGATTGTGCGGCGCTGGCGTGAGCCATGCCTCACCCCGGCGTCTTGAAATGTGAGCCGGAGAACGCATCTGTCGTTCAGCCATTGTTCCCACCGGGTGCCTCATGCCGTCCGTCATCAAGCTCACCGTCCCGTCCGAACTGCTGTCCCTCGGTCGCCTCGCGCACCTGCTGCAGGCCCTCGAAGGCCAGGGCCGTGCGGCGGACCCGCACCAGTACCAGCTGCTGGTCCAGAAGCTGACGGCTGAACTGCACGAACACCAGGGTCACGAGGCGCTGCCGGCGCTGCTGGATCATTTTCCCGCCGCAGCGGAGGTCTACGAGAACCTGCAGTACGGCCACGCCGGGCTGTGCCGGGTGCCGCTGGAGGTGTCGCTCAGTTCGGAGCTGGCGGCGCGGGAGCTGCTGGGCCGTGTTCGGCGCGGCTGAGTTGCTGGCCGCTTGATGCCACGTGGCCCGCGGGCCTCACCGGCCGTAGGCCGCGCGAATCTGCTGCTCTTCGGTCCTTGACAGTCGGTGCAGCGTTGCGCCCGGTGGCAGCAGCATGCGCAACTTTCGGGTTCGCAGGTCGAATTCGGCCACGTACTGACGCATGCCGATATAGAGCGTGCGCTCATCGGGCGAAAGCGTTGCGGAATTGGGAACCAGGCCTTCCCAGGGTGCGTCGGCGATCAACCGATCAACCCGATTCACGCCATCGAATGCGACCAGGCCGTCTGACAACACAACGAGCACGGGTCCGCGTCTGGGCACTGCGATCGTGTAGGGTGCCGCCGGCAGGCTCACCAATTTCTGGACCCGCCATTGGCCCCGTGGTGCGTCACGGACGATTCGGACAATGGATCCTTGAGAGATGGTCAGGTGGTCCAGCCCTTCGATGGCGCCCCAGCCTGCGCCCAGCGGGAAAAAGTCGACGACCTGCGGATCGATCTGGTTCTCGGACATCCGGTGATGACGCTTGCCATCGAGGCTGAACCAGTACAGCGCCGCGCCGAACTCGCCATGGTTGAAGCCGACGAGCCAACCGTCATCGACGCGCGCGAATTTCGAGGCGTCTTGGAATCCGTCCACGTCCACCACGAAGGCAGGCCGTTCAGCGGTTAGGGCATGCTCGTTGGCCGCGATGGGCTTTGCGCAGACACGCCCGTCCACCGTGGACACTCGCCATTCCAGTGACGAGTAGTTGGCTGCATAGGACCACAGCGCGAGCGACGCCCGATCGGCCTTGGGCGGCACAGCCACCGCGCTCGAGCGCGCGACGTCGTAGGCACATACCGCACTGCCGGCAGCTGCTGCCAGCGTGCAGATCCACAGCGCGGCGAAGAAGGCGATGCGTCTGAGCTTCATGGTTTCGATGTCTCTCGCCGCAGTGAAATCTCGAACACCACCCCGTCGCTGACATTGCACGCCCCAATGCTGCCGCCCATCTTGGCGAGATAAGTCTTGGCGACAAACAAGCCCTGCCCGCGCCTCACGCCGTCCAGCGCTTCGGCATCGCTAACGCCGTAGTCGAAGACGCGCGCGAGTTGGTCGTCGGGAATGTGCGGGCCCTGGTTGTGGATGTGGACCGTCGCCAGCTCGCCTTCCACGCGCAGTACCAGCGTGATGGCCGTGCCGGCGACGCGGTAGCGGTCGGCGTTGCTGAGCACGTGGGTGATCGCGTCCTCCAGCGGGTACTCGTCGGCCTGCACCCACACCGGCTCCGCCGCGGGCGTATAGGTCACGGCCGCAATGCCCGCATAGGCCGCGTTCTCGGCCACCTGGTGCAGGAAGGCGTCCAGGTCCAGCCGCGCGACGGCCAGCGTCGCGGCGGCCAGCGCCTCGCTGGGTGAGGCCTGGCCGTACAACACCTTCACCGCCTGCTTCATGCGCTGCACATAGCGCCGGCTCGGGTCTTCGTCGGCCGCGTGCAGCAGCATCAGCGACTGCAGCGGCGACATGATTTCGTGGCCCACCGCGTGCCACTGGTCGTGCTCGCGCTCGGCGCGCAGCTGCTCGCGGCGCAGGCTGTCGCGCGCGTGCTGCAGCAGGTCGGAGATGCTGCCGGCCAGGATGCCAAGCTCGTCGCGGCCACGCAGGTCGGCCACGTCCAGCGTGCCCAGCTCGAAGCGCTCCGGCGCCTGCAGCTGGTGCGACAGCGCCGCCGCACGTTTCGTCAGCACCGCCACCCGGCGTATCAAGCCCATCTCGATGATGAGCCAGGCCAGCGCGATTGATCCCAGCATGGCGCCCACCGGCCAGGCCAGGCGGGCGGCACTGGCGCTCAGGGAGCGGTCCAGCCCCTGCAGGTCGCCCGTCAACACGACGTCGAAGCGGCCGGCCGGCGTCGTCACCGAATCGCGCGCCTGCAGCGTGCGCGGCGTGGTGGGCGCAGGCAGATGCTGGATCAGCGCCGTGAGCCAGGGTGAAGGCGGCGCGCCGGCCTCCTCGGCGCCGTGCAGCAGCGCGACGACATGGCTGCCGCGCGTGACCTGAAGCGTCTCGCCCGGCGCCAGCGCTCCGGCCAGACGGGCCAGCGTCAGCGGCGATTGGGCGCCGGTGGCTGCGCTGTCGAACAGCGTCGCGCCGCTCGGCCCCAGCAGCGCCAGGCGCAGCCCCGTGCGCGGCAGGTCCGCAGGCGGCCACTGCGGCCCGCCGGGGCGGAACAGCGCCTCGCGGAAGGCCTCCACCGGCAGGCGGATGGAAATCGTCGTGCGGCGCGGGCAGTCGTCGCCGTTGCTGGCGTTCAGGCAGGGGCCTTCGCGCCAGACCCAGCCGCGGAAGTCGCGCTGCGGACGGGCGCGTCGCGGCAGCGTCGCGGTGTCCGCCGTGTCCACGACAAAGCCGGCCAGCTGGCCGCGCTGCGCATCCAGCGCCTCGACCGGCGCCAGCCAGTGCTGCACGGTGTCGCCCAGCTTCAGGCTCACGCGCACGCGGTGCACGCTCGCCAGCTCGGTGGCGCCGCGCTCGCGCGCCAGCAGCGGCGGTCCGTCCAGGCTGGCGACCAGGTAGACGAAGCCGCCCGCATAGGCATTGCTGCCCACGGCCGCGCACAGGCTCGCGCCGCCCGGGTATTGCAGCGCGCAGCCGGCCATGTCGACGGCGCGCTGCGCCTTGGTCGCGTCGTCGAAATCGATGGCCGCGAACGGCAGCACCAGCGGCGCGACCCAGCCGGCCTCGACCTGCGCGGGCTCGGGGTTCATCAGCGCGAGCTGCCCCGACGGGTGGCGCAGCTGCGCCACGATCTCCGCCAGCGATTTGCGAAAGCCCTGCTCGTAGCGCTGTGCATTGCGCTGGCGTTCCTCGTTGAGCAGCGCCACGGCCAGCGCCAGTGTGGCCAGCGCCAGCGCGATGAAGACGAGGTGGAAGACGATGCGGTTGCGGAAGGCCGCGACGCCCAGGCGCGGCATGTCGGGCAGCGGGAAATCGACGCGGCCGAGCTTCATCCGCCCGACCAGCGAAAGCCCCGCATCGGGATGTTCTCGATGCCGTCGAACGCCGGGTCCACATCGCGGAAGGCGTCGCGGATGGTGGCCACGTGTTTCCTCACGTTGTCGCGGTTGCGGCCGCTCTTGACGACGTCGAACAGGTCTTCGTAGCTGACCACCTCACCCGTGCGCGCATGCAGCGTCGCGAGGATGCGCTGCGCCGTCAGCGGCAGGTTGATGCGCTGGCCCCGCCACATGGGCGTGCGCTGCCACAGCGGGTCGAGCTGCAGGCTGTCGTCTGCCGGTTTGGCTGCTGCCGCCTTGGCAGGTTCACGCAGGCGGGCGGCGCGCAGGATGTCCAGGAAGGTCTCGACGAACTCGGCCTCGTCGAAGGTGGTCTTCTGCAGATAGTCCCAGGCGTCCAGCGCCTTCATGATGCTGCGGTAGATGGCCGCCGGCATGGCCGATACCACCAGCACCGGCGTGCCCAGGCCCTGCTTGTTGATCTCGTTGATGAGCGCCACGCCGGCATTGCGCTCGCGGCCCAGCTCGATGTCCAGCACGACGAGGTCGTAGCGCTCGCGCAGCAGCGCGGCTTCGGCGGCGTCGCGGTCGAACCATTGGTCCACCGTCAGCTCAGGGCGGGCGGCGCGAATCCAGCCAGCTGTTCGCTGGTGGTGGGGTCGTCTTCGATGACGGCGATGCGGGGCATGGCGGGATTATCTGGAGCCGAGCCCGCCAAATCGCGGAAGGATTCTTCCGCCGGTGTCAGGCGGGCACCAGCCGCCAGAAACCGTAGGGATTGGCGTACAGCGAGTCATCCTCGTAGTGCGGACCGACGTCGTCGGAAAGACGGTAGGTCGGTGCGTCCCGCCCGGTACCGAAGGTCTGGCCGGCACGGATGATGGGCGACTCGGTGAACAGGTACCGCGTGAAGACGCGGATCAGCTCGATCGCCTCGGCCGTGTCGCCGTCGTTCTCGACGATGGCGTCACGCAGTCCGAGGTTGTGCATGCCGCAGGAGTAGACCTGCGGCCCGGTGATGTAGAGCACATAGGCGCGGTGAGCGCTGAACAGATGCAGATCGGCGCACAGGTCTCGCCAGGCCGAGGGCGAATGCGCGATGCCGCTGCTCTCCACCTTGACGCCCAGGCCGCCCGCGTCCAGCAATGCCGCGGCGGCCTGCATCAAGGCTTCGGCCTGGATCGCCGTGCCGCCGTTGATCACCAGGTAGACGACTGACGCGTGCGCATCGATGTCCTGCATGTCGGGTGTTGCAACCCAGTGCGGCCCCGCCGCGCGGAAAGCCGCACCCATCCGCGGGTCATGGGCGTGGAACTCCAGCTCGCAAGCCTGCTTCGTTTCCATGTGCATCAGCACCTGGCCCGCGAATAGGTAGCCGCTGTTGCCGTGGATGAGGGCCTCCAACAGCGCCGATCGGGACTGCCAGGGGCCGGGGATGCACAGGACGGTCAATGGGGAGGCTTGGTGCTTGAGCATGGAGGTCAGACGTGGGCGATCCATCGCTGGATGAGGGTTTGCAGCGCCGGCCGCTTGGCGGCGAAATCTGCGGCGGACGTGAACTCAATCTGCGCGCGGTCCTTGTCGAGCCACTTCAGCAGGCCAGCGGGGTCTGCGATGACGAGGCCGCCTTCGGGCAACTCGCGGGTCTTGGCGCCCAGGTGCAGGATCAGCCCGAGCCCGGTCTTGCTGCGCAGATGGGTGGTGGCGAAGTACTCGGTCGTGCGCCAGCTCGGCGCATTCCACTTGATGCCTTCGGCGATGGACGGGTCCACGGCAAGCATGTCCAAGCGCAGCGCCTCGATCTCGGCTTTGAAGGGGTGATCCAGTGTCGCCATGAACTGGTTCACGGCGGCGCTGGTGTCAGCGGCGGTTGGCTTGGGCATCGTGGGATTCTCGGCAAAGCGGGCCTTGCCGCCGGATGGCATTACATCCAGACGTTGTGGGGGAGGTAATGCCGTAGTTCTTCGCAACGCTTTTCAACTTCGGCTGCAAGCTTTTCGACGATGCGTCTCATGTGGCGCAGCTCAGCTTGTCCAAAGGGCGTGCGCGTGGTGCGGCATATGCCTCCATCCGCCGGCAGGAAAACCTCGATCGACATATCGAGGATGTCGGCCTGTGAGCGCACCGCAGAATTAACGGCTCATAGAACTGCTGTCAGGCCCCCATGATCACCTGCTATCTGCGCTACGTCATCGATCCCAACAAGGCCAAGGAATTCGAGCAGTACGGCAAGCTTTGGCTGCCGTTGGTCGAGAAGTTCGGCGGCGTGCACCACGGCTATTTCCTGCCGTCGGAGGGCGCCAACAACATCGCTCTGGCTTTGTTCTCTTTCCCGTCTCTGGCGGCCTATGAGGACTACCGCAACCGGTCACTGCAGGACCCCGATTGCCAGGCCGCCTTCGCGTACGCGACGGAGACACAGTGCTTCCTGAGCTACGAGCGAAGCTTCTTCAGACCCGTCCTGGCGGGCGACGCCTAGCCATCTCGTCGTGGTGGTGTTGGCTGAGCGACCGTCCTATGCTCGATGCCTGGTCATCCTCCAGCGTGACCGGCATAAGCGAAAGGACTGCATATGCTGAACACCGCTCTCGTCACGACGATGCTGCCCGTCAGCGACATGGCCCGGGCCCGGGCTTTCTATGAAGGCAGCCTGGGCCTGGTGCCCGGCGGGCTGAAGCCGGATGGCAAGTTCGTCTACCAGGTGGGCGGCAGCACGCTGGCGCTCTTCCCCAAGCCCGGCGGCACCAAGGCCGACCACACGGCCATCAGCTTCAAGGTGGACGACATCGCGGCCAGCATCGCCGAGCTGAAGCGGGCCGGCGTCGTCTTCGAGGACTACGACTACCCGGACTTCAAGACGGTCGACCATGTCTGTGTGCTGGGCGCCGAGAAGGCGGCGTGGTTCAAGGACACCGAGGGCAACTACCTCTGCATCCACGAGGACCTGGCCTAGCGGGTCAGCCGCCGATCACGCCGCAGCCCACGCGCGCGCCGCCGCCGCCCAGCGGCATCGGGTGGTCCGAATGGTTGTCGCCGCCGGCGTGAACCATCAGCGAGCGGTTCTGCACGTCCGCCAGCTTCAGCCGGGGCCCCAGCACGGGCGACGTGGCCGTGCCGTCCGCGGCCACGTACAGCGGCGGCAGGTCGCCCAGGTGGCCGTCGCCCCAGGGCTCGCCATGCTTCTTGGTGGCGTGCGGGTCCAGGTGGCCGCCGGCGCCCAGGGCCGGCACGGCGGCGCCATTGCTCTCGCCGGGTGCGCACGAGGGCTTTTCGTGGATGTGAAAGCCATGCAGCCCGGGCGGCAACCCCTTCAGCGCCGGGTAGAAGGCCAGGCCGTAGGCGGTTTCGACGATGCGCACCGTGCCGAGCGCGGCGCCGTCGCCTTGTTTCTCGGCCAGGGCCATCGGGACCGTGAGCTCGGCGGCGAAGGCGGCCGAGCCGGCCAGCAGGCAGGCGCTGAGGACGAATGAGCGTTTCATCTGAATCTCCCGGGAAGAGCGAAGCCGTCAAGCCTAGCGATTGACTCATGCCCGGCGCCGCCCGCCTGTACCGGCTTGGCGGTACATCTCCCCTGCATTGATGGGATGGCGGCATGGGGCTGCGGAAGATTCCTTCCGCGCCGCCGGAAGACACCCGCCCCGCGCCGCGCTCGTCCCTTCCCGCATGACTGGGAACCATGGCTGCCATGCATCGACCACCCGATGCGACACGGCCCCAAGGAGCCACCATGCTGCAACGCCTCAAGACCCTCGCCGCTTCCATCCGCAACGCCTTCAGCCGCGGTGCCAGCCGCAGCCTCGACGCGGCCCCCGTCGCCGCGCGTTCGCTGCGCCGCGCGCTGCCGCCGCTGCTCATCCTCGCCGCCGCCACGGCCGTCGGCTATGCGCTCGTCACCCATCCGCCGCTGCAGGCCGTGCCCCACGGCCAGGCCGCGCTGCGCACCAACCAGTTCAGCGGCGGCACCAGCGAGTTCCGCAGCGGCAGCGTCGTGGTGTTGCCCGGTCTGCACGAGCTGCGCTTGTTCCCGCTGCGCGACCAGAGCTACCGCCCCGAGAGCCTGGCCAAGGCCGACGGCCCGGCGCCGCTGCAGTCGGTCGAAGGCCTGTCGCTGGGCCTGGACATGACCGTGCGCTGGACGGTGGACGCGACCCGCCTGCCCGAGCTGTCGCGCCGGCTGCCCGACAACATCGAGGCCGACGTCATCGCCCCGGCCGTGCAGAGCGTGGTCTACAAGCAGATCGCCCGCCACACGGTGCGCGAGATCTTTTCCAGCCAGCGTGCCGAGATCGCCGCGGCGCTGGAGGCCGAGTTGCGCGCCAAGCTGGCGGCCGACGGCATCGTGCTCAAGGGTGTGCAGATCGGCTCGGTGGACCTGCCGGCCGACTACCGCAAGGGCATGGACCGGCTGTTGGCCGACAGCCTGGCCAGCGAGCGCATGCGCTACACGCTGGAGATCGCCGACAAGAAGGTCAAGGAGACCGAGTTCGAGGCCGCCGCCGACAAGGTGCGCCGCGAAACGGCCGCCGAGGCTGCCGGGCGCGAGCAGATCATCGCCGCCAAGGCGCAGGAGGAGGCCATGAAGCATGTGCTGCCCTTCAAGCAAAAGCAGATCGAGCAGCGCGCGCTGGAAGCCCAGGCCGACAGCGCCGCGCGCATCCAGCAGGCCGAAGGCGCGGCCAAGGCGCGCCGCATCGAGATCGACGCCGAGGCCGCCGCGCGCCAGAAGCTGGCCGATGCCGAGGCCTACCGCGTGGCCCAGGTTGGCAAGGCCAATGCCGGCCAGATGGCGACCGAGGGCGAGCTGCTGACCCGCCACCCGCTGCTGGTGCAGAAGGCCATGGCCGACAAGCTGTCGGACAAGGTGCAAGTCATCATCGCGCCGCCCGGCTCGGGCGGCTTCATCGGCAGCGCGTTGCTGGCCGGCGTGGCGCCGGCCGCGAAGGCCCAGCCGGCCGTCGAAGCGGAGAAGGAGTAAGCCATGCGCCGCTTTGTCCTGATCGTCGTCGCCGCCGCGGTCGCGGCCCTGGTCATCACGAAGGCGGAGGCCGCGCCCGCCGCTGAATTCCCGCGCGCCGGCCTGGTGTCGCAGGACGCGCCGCTGCGTGGCGCGCCGCGCGACACCGCCTCGCTGCAGGCCCAGATGGGCCGTGGCGAGGCGCTGGAGATCCGCGCCGAGCGCGGCGACCACTGGCAGGTGCGGGACTACCGCCGCGAGCGCGGTGGCTGGCTGCGCAAGAGCCAGGTCTTGCTGATGCCGCGCGGCGATGGCGCACCCGCCGAACTTCTGTCGCAGCTGCGCCTGGCGCGCCAGCAGTTCGGCACCGAAGGCCTGGGCCTGGGCCTGGCCGCGGCCTATGTGCAGGCGGCCACGCCGGCCGAGCTGGCCGGCCCCGGCGGTGCCGAGGCGCTGGAGGCGATGGGGCAGTTTGCCGAGCGCATCGCCGACCGTGCCTCGCAGCCGGCTGCCAAGCCCACCGAGGGCCAGCTGGCCGCTCAGATCGACGTGGCGACGCGCTACGGCCTGAAGTTCGAGCAGTTCGATGCCGAGGAAGGCCGCGTGCAGGTCTGCTACGACGGCGAGGCCTTCCGCCGCCTGCTGGCCACCGCGGCGGCGCCCGAGCAGCGCCTGCGCGCGGTGCTGGCGCTGACGCGGCTGGACTGCGCCAACCCCCGCGCGACGCCGCGCGAGCAGGAGGCGCGCGACCAGTGGCGCCAGCAGGTGTTGGCGCAGGTCGACGCCGCTGCGCTGCCCGCCTATTTGAAGAATCGCCTGCTGATGCGTCGCGCCGCCGTGGCCGCGAGCCTGGCGTTTGCGCAGGCCCGCCGCGGTGCCGGCGGCGAGGCTGTGCCGGCGCTGGCCGACTTCGCCGGCATCGTGCCCACCGAGCTCAGCGAAGACGACCAGGCCGCCTACAACGACACGGCCATGCGCGTGAACGCCGCGCGCTGGCTGGGCACGGGCACGGGGACGGCAGCGCGCGACTTCGGCGGCGTCACGCTGGCGCTGCAGCCGGGTGCCGATGGTGAGCGCTGCGTCGAGCTGAAGGAAGGCCCCAAGCTGGTCGTGCGTCGCTGCAGCTTCGGCCAGGTGGCGCTGGCCTCCGCGTCGCTGAACCGCGAAGGCCGCGCGCTGGCCCTGGCCGTGCAGCCACTGGACGGCTGGCGCGAGCTGTGGCTGTTCATCAAGGACCCCGGCAAGGGCGGCGCCTGGCGCGTGGAAGTCCTGCCGCCGGCGCCGGCCCAGCCGGGCCTGGGCGTGGCCGAGTTCGCCGGCTGGGTGCCGGGTGGTGCGCAACTGCTGCTGGCGCGCGAGTTCCGCGCCGAGGGCAAGTACCGCCGCAGCTTCGAGGTCGTGTCGCTGACGAATCTCGCCACCGAGCGCCAGTCGCCCGAGCCGGCCCTGCTCGGCGCGTTCCAGCGCTGGTCCGACCCGGCCTGGCGGGGTGGCTCGCCGATCCGGCGCTAAGCCGCCAAGGCGAGCGCCGCACCGCTTTGCAGCGGCAGCTCCAGCCGCACGGCGGTGCCCTCGCCCGGCCGGCTGTCCAGCTGCAGGTTGCCGCCCAGCATGCCGCTGACGAAGCTGTGCGCCACGAACAGGCCCAGGCCGCTGCCACCCTGGCCGAAGGTGGTCGTGAAGAAGGGTTCGAAGGCGCGCGCGAGGTCGGCGGCCGGCATGCCGACGCCGTTGTCGCGCAGCTCCAGCGTCAGCCGCGCCGCGTCCGTGCGGCGCGCGCTGACGCGGATCTGGCCGCCGCTGTTGTTGCGGAAGGCGTGCACGCAGGCGTTCTCCAGCAGCTGCTCCAGCACCTGCTGCAACACCTCGGGATAGCCCTCCAGCGTGAAGCCGTCGGGCAGCTCGCAGGCGAGCTGCACTTGGTCGACGTTGAGCCGCGTCTGCACGCGCGCCCAGGCCTGCAGCACGGCGTCGCGCAGGTCGAAGCGCGAGCGCACCGCGCGGCCGCTGCCCTCGGTCAGCTGCTTGAAGCGGTTGACCAGGCGCAGCGCGCGGTCGACGTTCTGCTCGACGAGCTCCGTGCCCGCGCCGGTCTGCGCCACCCAGTCGGCCAGCTCCTGCCGCTTCAGCGGCGTGCCGGCGGCCATGCGCTCGGCAAAGCTGGCGCTGCCCGCACGCAGCGCGCTGGCGCTCAGCAGCGCATTGCCAAGCGGCGTGTTCATCTCGTGCGCGATGCCGGCGAGCAGCTGGCCCAGGGCGGCCAGCTTGCGGCTGTTGACCAGCTCGTCCTGCGCGGCCAGCAGCTCGCGCGTGCGCGCCTGCACCTGCTCCTCCAGCCATTGCGCGGCGCGCAGGCGCTCCTCGTCGCGGCGCGCCTGGTCGATGGCGATGCCGGCCAGGTGGCTGGCGGTGTTCATCGCGCTGAGCTCCTCCGGGCTGGGCCGGCGCACCTCGCGGTAGTACATCGCGAAGCTGCCGATGACGCCGCGGTTGGCCGCATGGATGGGCGCCGACCAGCAGGCCCGGAAGCCGAACGGCAGGGCCAGGTCGCGGTAGGCGGCCCAGAGCGGGTGGGTGGCGATGTTGTCGACGACGACCAGGCGGTCGTCGAACATGGCCGTGCCGCAGGAGCCGGCCGTCGGCCCGATCTCGGCGCCTTCCAGCGCCTGCATGTACGCGGCGGGCATGCGCGGCCCGGCGCCCACGTGCACGTGGCGGCCATCCAGGTCCAGCAGCAGCACGGTGCAGTACAAGCCCTCGAACTGCGCTTCGATCAGCGCTGTCAGACGGCTTAGCACCGGCGTGAGCGGCTGGCCGGTGGCCACCATCTCCAGCAGCTCGTTCTTGGCCTGGTTCAGCACCTCGGCGAACTGCATGCGGCTGACATCCACCATGCAGACGGCCACCAGGGGCTCGCCGTCGCGCTCGGTCAGCGTCAGGTGCAGCTCATGCGGCCGCGCCTCACCGGCGCGGGTCTGGAAGGTCCACGGCAGGCTCAGCGAGCCGCCTTGCTGCAGCTGCGTCAGCAGGCCGTCCAGCGTGTCGGCCGAGCGTCGGCCGTCGGGCTGGCGCAGCGGGCACAGCAGTGACAGTGGCATGCCGCGCAGCGCCTGCGGGTCATACCCCAGCACCTTGGCCCGCCCGGAGGCCGTGCCGACGATGGGCAGTTCGGGCGTGGCCCGCACCAGCAATATCGCGACATGGGTCATGTCGTCCATCTCGGCCTCCGCTGAGTTGCGGCCTTATGGTGGGGCCGGCCGCTAAGTCCCCAACTGTGCCGCATTCGGGCCGCGGACCCAACTGCCATCTCTGGACATGGACTGGCGCCAGAATGCCCGCTTCTCGCCACGGACTGCGGACCCGACCATGCCCCAGATGCTGCTCATCCTCGAACCCATAGGCCAGCGCGCCGAACGCGGCCGTGTCGCCGGCGAGGCCGTCTACCAGCAGATGCTGGACTTCACCGCCGAGCTGAAGGCCACCGGCATGCTGCTGGCCACCAACTCGCTGAGCACTGCGGCCAAGCGCCTGGCCAAGCGCGGCGACGGCGTGCAGGTGGTGGACGGCCCCTTCGCCGAGGCCAAGGAAATGATTGGCGGCTTCTTCCTGCTCGACACCGACGACCCGGCCGTCGCCATGGCCTGGGCCGAGCGCTGCCCGGCCGCCGCGTGGGCCACCGTGGAGATCCGCGGCGTCGGGCCCTGCTACCTGTAGAAACGGCGGTTTCTAGGGGGGCTAGGTAGTTTCCCGGAGTCTGTCGAATCCGGTCGGCCAGGATCGTCGTGGGGATGAAGGCAGCAACAACGGTCTGCCTCGCCCAACCCCCCGGAGACCTGCCATGCGATTCATGATCCAAGTCCGCGCCAGACCCACCAGCGAGCGCGGCGACCCCCCCGGCCCCGAGTACGCCAAGCTGTTCGAGGAGATGGGCGCCTTCCACGAGGAGATGGCGCGCGCCGGAGTGCTGCTGGACGGTGCCGGCCTGCGCCCCAGCCGTGACGGCTGGCGCCAGCGCTATCACGCCGATGGCCGCATCGAGCGCATCGACGGCCCCTTCGCCGAGACCAAGGAGCTGATCGCCGGCTACACGCTGATCCAGGTGCGCTCGGTGGAAGAGGCGCAGGCCTGGGCCAGCCGCTTCCCGCAGCCCTTCCTCAGCGAAGACTGCGAGATCGAGGTGCGCCGGCTGTACGAAGACGCCGATTTCGCCCCCGGCGGCGACATGGCCATCCGCAGCGAGTGAGGAGAGCGACATGAGCAACCTTTCCATCATCCTGATCTGCCTGGCCGTCGCCGTCGGCATGCTGCTGGCCTATGCCGCGACGCGGCCCGACGAGTTCCGCGTCGAGCGCCGCCTGCGCATCGCCGCACCGACCGAGCGGCTGTGGCCGCTGGTCAGCGAGCTGCGCGGCTTCAACCGCTGGAACCCCTACGAACGCAAGGACCCGCTGATCAAGAGCCAGTACGCCGGCGCGTCCAGCGGCATCGGTTCGCGCTACGCCTGGGAGAGCGACAAGGTCGGCTCCGGCAGCCTGGAGATCACTGCCCAGCAGCCCGGCCGCGCGGTGCGGATGAAGCTGGACTTCGTGAAGCCCTTCGAGGCCCACAACCAGGCCGAGTTCGCACTGCAGCCCACGCCGGACGGCGCTACCGAGGTGAGCTGGCGCATGCAGGGCCCGGCCAACTTCATCAGCAAGCTGATGGGCGTCTTCATCGACATGGACAAGATGGTGGGCCGCGACTTCGAGGACGGCCTGCAGAACCTGCGCCAGCTGGCGGAGGCGAAGTCATGAAAGACCTGCAGTTCAGCACCGCCATCGCCGCCCCCGTCGCCCGCGTCTGGGACTGCATGTTCGACGCCACCGCCTATCGCGACTGGACCCGCGCCTTCGCCGAGGGTTCCTACTTCGAAGGCTCGTGGGAGGCCGGCCGCCGGCTGCGCTTCCTGGACCCTCAGGGCTTCGGCATGGAGGCCATCGTCGACGAGAGCCGCCCGTACGAGATGCTGTCGCTGCGCCTGGTGGGCGAGATCAAGGACGGCCGGCCCGTGGCCGACAGCCGGCTGCACGACGAGCCCGCGCACGAGCGCTATGTCTTCAACACCGCGGCCGGTGGCGGCACCCATCTGGTCGTGCACCTGCAGAGCTGGGACGACGGCTTCACCGACTTCCTGAACGACACCTGGCCCAAGGCCCTGCAGCGGCTCAAGGCCCTGGCCGAATCCACGCACTGAAAGGCACCGCCATGCAGATCAAGATCGCAAGCGTCATGGTCGACGACCAGGACAAGGCCCTGGCCTTCTACACCGAGAAGCTCGGCTTCACGAAGATGGCCGACATCCCCATGGGGCCGACCTACCGGTGGCTGACCGTCGTGTCGCCCGAGGGCATCGCCGGCGTCGAGCTGGCTTTGGAGCCCATGGGTTTCGCGCCGAGCAAGGTCTACCAGAAGGCCTTGTTCGACGCCAACATCCCGGCCACCGCCTTCGTGACGACCGACGTCGAGGCCGAGGCGCAGCGCCTGCGCGACCGTGGCGTCACCGTGCGCGGCGAACCCGTCACCATGGGCCCGATCAAGGCCGTCATGTTCGAGGACGGCTGCGGCAATCTCATCCACCTCGTGCAGCCGCTGATGCTGCCTCCGCAATAAGGAGCCGCCATGCACAAGCAGATCTTCGTCAACCTGGCCTGCAAGAACCTGCCCGCCAGCAAGGCCTTCTTCGAGGCGCTGGGCTACAGCTTCAATCCGCAGTTCACCAACGACATGGGTGCCAGCCTGGTGCTGGGCGACAACCTCTACGCGATGCTGTTGACCGAGGAGTTCGCCAAGGGCTTCACGGCAAAGCCCCTGGTCGACGCCAAGGCCGCGACCGAGGTGCTGGTGTGCCTGAGCTGTGAAAGCCGCGAGGAAGTGGACGCGCTCGTCGCCAAGGCGCGCGCTGCCGGCGCCGCGGTGCCGCGCGAGCCGCAGGACCACGGCTTCATGTACGGCCACGGCTTCGAGGACCTGGATGGCCACATCTGGGAATTGGTTTACATGAGCGGCATGCCGCCCCAAGCCTGAGGTCAAGGAGACCACCATGCAGATCCAGCAAAAGCTCACACCCTTCGTCTGGTACCACAGTGGCGCCGAAGACGCGGTGGCGCATTACCTGAAGGTGTTCGGCGCCGACAAGGGCCGCGTTGTCCATACGCAGCGCTGGGGCGAGAACTCGCCCGGCGCGGCCGGCACGGTCATGGTGGTGCAGTTCGAGCTGCTCGGCCAGCAGATGACGGCCTTCAACGGCGGGCCGCATTTCAAGCTCAACGAGGCGTTCTCGCTGATGGTCGCCTGCGACGACCAGGCCGAGGTCGACCACCTCTGGGAGCAGCTGCCCGCGGGCGGCGGCAAGCCCAAGGCCTGCGGCTGGGTCGAGGACGCCTGGGGCCTGTCCTGGCAGATCATCCCCGCGGCCTGGTTCGACATGATCCGCGACCCCGACGCGGCCCGCGTGCAGCGCGTGTTCCAGGCGATCTGGCGCATGGAGAAGATCGACGTCGCCGCGCTGCAGCGCGCGTACGACGGCATCTGAGCCGTGAGCCATGCTGAACTGGCCGCCGGCGTCTGGCGCATCGAGCGCAGCCGCCTCGTCGGCGCGGCAGCCAAGCTGCTGCGCGACCTCAACGAGGCCGAGGACTGTGCCCAGGACGCCCTCATCAGCGCCCTGGAAGCCTGGCCTCGCGACGGCCAGCCCGCCAACCCCGCCGCCTGGCTGATGACCACCACCCGCAACAAGGCCCTGGACCGGCTGCGCCGCCGCGCGATGCTGCAGCGCGAACACGAACACCTGGCAGCCGACGACGAGGCGGCCGGCACGCATGTCGTGCCCGACTTCGTCGACCACCTGGACGCCGCCCGCGACCAGGCCGAGATCGGTGACGAGCAACTGCGCCTCATCTTCATCGCCTGCCACCCGGTGTTGCCGCGCGAGGCCCAGGTGGCGCTGACGCTGCGCCTGCTGGGCGGCCTGGAGACGGCCGAGATCGCACGCGCCTTCCTGCAGCCCGAGGCCACGGTGGCTCAGCGCATCGTGCGCGCCAAGAAGGCGCTGCACGGCCAGGCCTTCGAGCTGCCCGGCGCCGACGAGCGCGAACAGCGCCTGTCGGCCGTGCTGGCCGTCGTCTACCTGATCTTCAACGAGGGCCACAGCGCCGGCAGCGGCGCCAGCCTGCTGCGCCCGGCGCTGTGCGACGAAGCCCTGCGCCTGGTCCGCCAGCTGCAGCACCTGCTGCCGGGCGACTCGGAGGTGCACGGCCTGGCCGCGCTGCTGGAGATCCAGGCCTCGCGCCTGCCCGCGCGGCTGGACGCGCAAGGCCGCCCCGTGCTGCTGCCCGACCAGGACCGGCGCCGCTGGGACCCGCTGCTGATCCGCCGCGGCCTGGTGGCGCTGGAGCGCGCGCTGGGCCTGGGCGAGCCCGGCCCCTACTCGCTGCAGGCGGTCATCGCCGCCTGCCACGCGCGTGCGGCGCGCGTCGAGGACACCGACTGGCAGGCCATCGTGGCCGGCTACGACCGGCTGCTGGCCCTGAACCCTTCGCCGGTCATCGCGTTGAACCGCGCGGTGGCCGTCAGCTTCGCCCAGGGCCCGGCGGCGGCCTGGCCGCTGCTGGAAGCGCTGGCGCAGGAGCCGCAGCTGCAGCGCTACCCCTGGCTGGCCGGCGCGCAGGCCGACGTGCTGGAGCGCCTGGGGCGGCCGACCGAGGCGCGGGCGGCGTACCTGCGCGCGGCCGAGCTGACCGACAACGAGGTGCAGCGCGGGCTGCTGATGGGGCGGGCGGCGCGCCTGGCCAATTGACTGGGCCGCGGGCTTGCGCCGCAGCCTGAAACGGCACGGCGCCGCAGGGCGGCGCCGTGAGCTGCGGTGGCAGGCGCTTTATTTGCGCTTGTTGAAAACCTTCACCACCGCCAGCACCCCCAAGGCCAGCATCACAAGCGGCCAGGTCTCGGGTTCGGGCAGGGGGCAGGGCGGCGTGCCGGGCAGGCCGCAATTGGCGGCCTGGGTCATGCCCCATTGCGGTATCAGGGCCAGGGCCATGGCCAGCACGGCTGAAAGAATCCGTCTCATGCTGTCTCCTCTTCCGGAGGGATTCCGGTGCTCGCAGCTTGTTGCGGGCCGGGCATGGGCGTCAAAGGGCTGCTGTCCTGCCTACAGGCGGCAAAGGCCCCCGCAAGCGCGCGTTGAATTCAGGCCGTGGCTGTCATTTGTCCGACGTGTTCTCGCGCAGCATGCGCTGCATCAGCGTGAAGAAGCGGTCGTAGAACTCGCCGGCAGGAATGGTTTCCGACGCGACCTTGACGAGGGAGTCCTCGGTCGATGACAGCGGCACGGAGATCGAGCCCAGCGCGCTGACACCCAGGCTGGCGGCCTGCGGGTTCTTCTTGAGCGCGTAGCGGTCCTGCTGCGCGCTGACGTAGGCAGTGGCGACCTGCTGCTTGGGCCCATCGCCCACGCAGACGATGTTGAACGCAATCTCCACATGCACCTCGCCGTCGGGCTGGAAGTGCTTGGCGCCACGCACCAGGCCGCTGTCGGCCTTGCTGATGACATAGCCCTGGCTCAGCAGCGCGCGGCGCGCGGCCTCGCAGGTGGCGTCGACATTGGCGTCGAACAAACGCGAAAACGTTTCTTCGGCGGCGAAGCTTTCGCCCTGGTAGACCGACTTTCTGGACTTCTCCCCTCTCGAAGGCAGGGAGCTGCAGCCGGCCAGCAGCGCGCCGAGCAGCAGGGTCAGGATCAGGGAACGGGGTCGATGCATGTCGGGATTATTCCGTCGTCGTGAGGCGCTGGGTGGCAGGCGTCGGGCGGGCGGCAGCCGGAAATGCTTCGGCCGGTGACAGCGGCCAACGCGCGGCCCGCCGTGGCCGATGACAGGGCCCTGGTTTCTCCGGGCTGAAGGCCCCGGCGGCAGCGCCAGATGGCAATCGGCGTTCCACAATCGCGCATGCATTCGCGCCGACACCTTCTGACCGCCCTCGCCGCCCTGCCGCTCGCCGCCCGTGCCGCGGCCGTCGAAACCGCGATGGGCGGCCATGGCATGGCCGTCTTCGGCGGCCGCGAGGGCCTGTACGCCTCGCACCTGCCGATGTTCCACACGCCGCATGACAGCCAGATCGTGCTGCGTTTTCACTTGGCCGACGCGGCCGCCGACCGTGCGCTGCGCGACACGCTGGCGCGCGAGCCCAGGCTGTGGACCTTCGACCCCGAGACCTTCGACCTGCTGCGCTTCGCGCCCGGGCATGCCAAGCCGCTGCGTGACTTCGAGGCACGCTTCTTCGAGGGCCATTTCGAGCGCGGCGGCAAGCCGCAGGCGGGTGCCCAGCGCGTCGTCGTCGACGAGGTGTTGCTGTTCCGCCGCCTGAGCACGGCGATGCGCGCCGCCGACGCGGGCCGCTATCGCCTGATCGGCCAGGGCAACGAATGGTTCGCCTTCAAGCGCATCGACCGCCGGCCTGACTTCGACCACATCGTGCGCCTGGACGCACCGGCGCTGCGCGGCGAGGTCGACGTGCCGCTGCAAGGCCTGGCCCAACCGGGCGACGCCGTGCAGCGCGCCTTCAAGGCCAAGGGCAGGACCGAGATCTACTTCGAGACCGACGACCTGCGCTGACGCCGCGCGGCGCTCACCACACCAGCGCCGGCAGCTCGTGGAAGACGCGGCGGGTGCCGGCGATCCAGTGGCTCTTGAGCACCTCGAAGTAGCCGTCGCCGGCATCGAAGCGCCGCTTCATCGTGACGTTCAGCGCCCCCCGGGCGTAGCACAGCAGGTCGATGGGCATGCCCACGGACAGGTTGCTCAGCATCGTCGAGTCGTAGGAGACCAGCACGCATTTGGTTGCGTCCTCCAGGCTCGCGCCGTGCGTGACGGCGAGGTCGAGGATGGGCTTGCCGTACTTGGCCTCGCCGGTCTGCAGGAAGGTGGTCTCGGTGCCGGCCTCGATGAAATTGCCTTCGGCGTAGATGCGGAACAGCCGCATGTCCTCGCCGGCAATCTGGCCGCCGAGGATGAACGAGGCGTTGAACTTGAGGCCGCCGGCTTCCAGGAAGGGCCCGTCGCGCCGGTCGATGTCGCGCATCGCGTCGGCCACCAGGTTGGCGACATCGAACATCGACGTGACCGACCAGATGTGCGGCGTGTCCGCCGCGGCCCGCTGCCGCAGCACGCCGATGACGGCCTGGGTGGCGGCCAGGTCGCCCGAGCTGAGCAGCACCAGCACGCGGTCGCCGGCCCGCTCGAAGACGGTCATCTTGCAGAAGCTGGCGTAGTTGTCGACGCCGGCATGCGTGCGCGAGTCGCTGGCGAAGATCAGCCCGTCGTCCAGCTTGACGCCGACGCAGTAGGTCACGAAGCGCCCGCCTCGACGACGTCGGCCCACACGCGGAAGCTCTCCAGCCGATTGGGGCCGAAGGTGCTCGACAGCGCGACATCGCTGGCGTCGCGCCCCCGGGCGATGAGGATGCGGCCGATGCGCGGCACGTTGTTGCGCGCGTCGAAGGTGTACCAGCGGTCGCCCAGGTAGGCCTCGAACCAGCCCGCAAAGTCCATCGTGCCCCAGGGCTGCGGCGTGCCGTAGTCGCCCAGGTAGCCGGTGCAGTAGCGCGCCGGGATGTTCATGCAGCGGCACAGCGCGATGGCCAGGTGCGCGTAGTCGCGGCACACGCCCTGGCCTTCGTTGTAGGCCTCCAACGCGGTGCGGGTGCGGCGCGCATGCGCGTAGCCGAACTCGATGTGCCCGTGCACGAAATCGCAGATCGCCTGCACCCGCGCCCAGCCGGTCGGGCCGTCGGCGAAGCGCTTCCAGGCGATCTCGGAGAGCTGGTCGGTCTCGCAGTAGCGGCTGCCCAGCAGATAGACGAGCGTCGACTCCGGCAGCGTCTCGACCGGGTTCTGGCCAGCGGTGGGCACCACCAGGTCCGCCTTGCCGCTGTCGTTGACGATGGCGTCGGTGCTGAGCGTGAAGCGGCCGGCGGGCGCCACCAGCCGGCTGCACCAGTTGCCGAACAGGTCGCGGTAGGCGGTCACCGGCACGGCCGGGCTGGTCAGCAGGTGATCGGGGCGGACCAGGTCCGACGCCCGGGAGTAGTGGATGCTGAGCTGCAGGATCATCGGCGTGGGCTGCTCGCAGTGATGAACCATCTCGAAACCGACGCGGAACTGCATGCTGGAACCCTCTGCAAACGCCGAGGATGCTTGGTCGCGGCGCCAACCACTGTGCGCTGGCGCACAGACCGCGCCCGCTGCGTCGTCCGATGCTTCGCGAGCGCACCCCATTTACCGGCTGCCACCGCCGACCGCATGCAAAAACCGCCAGTGCCTGGCACGCCGCCCGGTGACCCGGCGCAGGGGAGCCCATGGACGTCCTGACCGTCATCAAGCGCAATCCGCTGATCTTCCCGATGGCCTGCCTGGCGGTGCTGGCGCTGGTTTCCATCAGCGAGGGCGCCTACTGGCAGTCCTCGCGCACCCTGGACCGGTTGGGCGCCATGGCCATCGTGCCCACCAGCCTGCAGGACTTGCAGTGGGGCATCCTCGACGCCGAGGCCGCCCCGGCGCCCGCGACCGGCGTGGCGACGGTGGACTTACGGCAGGTGCAGTCGCCGGCCGATGCTGCGGCGCTGGAGACGATTGCCGGCGCCTTCGCCGCGCTGGACACCTACTACGCCGATCAGGCCCAGCCCAAGGCGCTGCTGGCCGGCCTGCATCGGATGACGGCGGCCAAGCTGGCGGCGCCAGGTGCCGATCCCGAGCAGATGGACGCGATCCGCGCGCTCAGCGCCCAATTGCTGCAGTCCGAGGCCCGCCACGTGGTCGCCGGCCGGGTCAGCCTGTACGACACGCTGATGATGGGCCGCGTCGGCGTGGCCACGCTCAGCGCGGTGGGCCTGCTGACGCTGTTCATCGCGCTGCGGCAACGCGCCACGCTGGAGATGCAGCGCCGAGAGCAGCAGCACCTGATACAGGCCGCGCACGACCTGCTGGAAGTGGAGGTGAAGCAGCGCACGGCCGAGCTGACCGAGCTGACGCATCACCTGCAGACGGCGCGAGAGGATGAGCGGGCCCGCCTGGCGCGCGACCTGCATGACGAGATGGGGGCGCTGATGACGTCGGCCAAGCTGGATGCGGCGCGCATCCGGTCGAGGCTGGCCGCGCTGCCGGTGCCTGCCCCGGAAGCGCTGGAAAGGCTGGCGCATCTGATCGAGACGCTGAACCAGGGCATCGCGCTGAAGCGGCGCATCGTGGAGGACTTGCAGCCGTCCTCGCTCAGCGTGCTGGGGCTGGTGGCCACGCTGGAGATCGTGGCTCGCGAGTTCGCCGCCAGTTCGGGCCTGCAGGTGAAGTGCGAACTGGCGGCCGTGCCGTTGAGCGCCAGCGCCAATTTGATGGTCTACCGCCTCATGCAGGAGGGACTGACCAACATCAGCAAGTACGCGCAGGCGCGCCAGGTGTGGCTGGCGCTGGGCAGCGTGGACGGGCAGGTGGAGGTGTCGCTGCGCGACGATGGCGTGGGATTCGACATGCGCCAGCCCGCCCGTTCAGCCTATGGCCTGGTGGGCATGCGCTTTCGCGTCGAGGCCGAAGGCGGCACGATGAGCATCGTCGCCGCACCGGGCCGGGGCACGCTCATCTCGGCCCGGCTGCCAGCACTCGCGCAGCCGCTGCCGATGGCCTCGATGGCCGTCGCCGGTTGAGGCCCAGGCCGACCTGAGCCTGTCACGCCGTAGCGCACAACGGTAAGGCTTTGTTCATCCTGGTTAACGGCGCGGGAATTACTCACAGCTCGGTACGTTTGTCGACGGAGGACCTTCCTAAAGTCGCGCCTCTTTCTTCTCCACGAGCCCACCGATGTCGAGACTTTCGCCCCTGATCGTCGCCAGCAGCGTCCTGCTGCTGAGCGCTTGTGCCACCAAGGATTTCGTCAGAGAGACCGTCGCCCCGGTGCAGACCAGCGTGGACGGCCTCAGCCCCCGCGTGCAGGCGCATGACGACGGCCTCAAGGCGCTGGACGGCCGGCTGCAGGGCAGCGAGGCGCGCATCGTGACCTTGGAGCAGGAGGCCGCGGCGCGCGCCCAGGCCGCCAGGAATCTGCCCGCACCGCCCGGCCTGCTGATGAGCACCGTGCTGACCGATGACAAGATCAAGTTCAGCTCGGGCCGCGCCCAGCTCACGGAGCAGGCCGGCCAGGAACTCGATCAACTCGTCGCCAAGCTCAAGGCCGACAACCAGCCGGTGTTCGTGGAAATCCAGGGCCACACCGACGCCACCGGCAGCGACGCGGTCAACCAGCAACTGGGCCTCAAGCGGGCCGAGGCCGTGCGCCAGCACCTGGCGCGCGCCGGCCTGCCGCTGGCACGCATGGCCACGATCAGCTACGGCGAATCTGCGCCCCTGGCCGACAACAACACCCGCGAAGGCCGGAGCACGAACCGACGTGTTCAGCTGATCGTGATGCGCTGAGCTGGAGCGGAGCCTGCCGGCTTTTCTGCCGGCATCAGCCGCTGCCGGCGCGACGCGAACGCCGCGTCCGGAGACTCCGCCGGTCGCGACTGCCGGTGCCTGGCCCACGCTGCCATGGGTTTGCATGCTCATGCGCAGCCGGGCTGCCTGAGGGGTGCGCGTGGGGCGATGACCTGCGGAAACACCCAGAACCATGCCCAAGTTGCACCAGGCCTTGGGTACTTGCGCTCCAACGCGTCGGGCATCTCGACGCCGCTTGTGCCGGCGGTCTGGTCGGCCGACCAGAGAACGTGTGAACGCTGCAGCTGCATCTTGAGCTGGGTCTGCAGAGCCTGCGTTAGCATGAGTACTCGATCCTTGCCGCCTTTTCCTTGCCGGACGATGAGGGCGCGATGCGCGAAGTCCAGGTCTTTGACTCTGAGCTGCAGCGCCTCAGTAATGCGAAGCCCCGTTCCATAGAGCAACTGGGCCAATAGAGCATGTTCGCCCTGCATGAGCGCGAACACACGACCCAGTTCCTCTCGCGTGAGCACGACGGGAATTCGGCGCTGACTACGCGGCCGACCAATCTCCTGCATCCACGGCAGGTTCACACCCAGCACCTTGCCGTACAAGAACAGCAAGGCTGACAGCGCCTGGCGGTGAGTCGAAGAGGCCACCCGGCGCTCATCCGCAAGCCAGCTCAAGAACGCCTCGACGGCATCTACGCCGAGGTCCTTCGGGTGCTGCAGCCTGTGGAAGCGGATGTACGCCCGGCACCAGTACACGTACGCGTCCTCGGTCCGGAGGCTGTAGTGCAGGAAGCGAATACGCTCCCTCAGCTGATCCAGGAGCCGCTTGGACTGCAACGGGGGCAAGTCAGCGGCCGGCACCGGTGGCGACACTCTTTCAGGCGCCATTGACGAACCAGCATCCTTGCCTCCAATCCGCCCCGAAGGGCGGCGAGCCTGCGGCTAGAGGCCTAGACGATGACCTCCGCGACGCAACTGACGGAACGCCGGGCTTGCCGGCATTGTTAGTGCTGTATAAATTAACAGCCAATCAGCTTGAAATCAAGCAATGGCGCGGCCTGCTGGCCGGAGAGGTGTCCGATGTTATGGAGACAGGTGCCGGTGTTATGCAGCAAAACAGTCGCCCGACAACCTAGTTGAGCGTCACGGGAGAGCATGCGTGTCCTTGGAATCTGAACTAGCGCCGATGCTCTCTGCCATCGGCAGAGAACTGATTGCGGCCACGCCAGAAACTTGGGCGTCTGCGGAGTTGCTGCTTGCTGTGGCAAAAACTTCAGAGACAACAGAAGGTATTTCGCATGTCATTTCAAGCCCGGACGGTCATCGAGACCTCGTAACTGCCACGCACGAACTCATGAATGCCTCGTTCGATCTACTTCAGGCCTGCAAGGCTCATGGCAAACCCTTCCGTTCGCTCAAATTTACGGTGCACTCAGGCGTGGATGGCGGTTGGCGGTTTTCCTCGAACTGGGGGTACTGAGCGTGAACCAGCACTGCCGAATGACGCCCAACCTTTTGCTGCAGCGGACGGCTTCGCCGCCCGCTGAGCGCGCACGTTAGGCAGCACATGCACAGCGACGGTCCGTGGACCAACGACGACTTTGATTCCCTATCGTGGCATGACATCCACGTCCACGGTCTTCGCTTAGCGTCGTTCAATGAAAGCCATGGCTTGGCCGACCTCGTGCTCGATATCGACTACATCCTCAAGTGGGAGAACTCTGGCAATAGCTTTCAGTTCACGCTGTGCCCAGCGGAGCTAACTTTCCAAGGCGTCTTCGGTCTCAAGGTCGAACTTGACTACGCAACTCCCACAGCAGGCATGTGCCCGTTCTCCATTCATGCCATCAACCGAGCGCCTGTGGAGTTCCCGGTTGGCAGCAAGTCCTATCGCTGGCACGTCGCTGCCCTTGGCGGGCGGCGAGGGCGACGCGCCGTCGGCTCAGCGCCCCGGTGGCGCTGCGACACCCGCGCCGCTACCCGACTGCCACATCGAGCTGCCCACAGCGCCCGACACCCAGCGCTGGCCAGACGAGGTAAAAGCCGTGGTGCAGATCAAGCAGACCAGCCAGGGTGTGACGGTGCTGCTGCCCGGCGATGTGAGCAGCGAGACGCTGCAACAGGCCGAGGCATTCATCAGCCAGTCTGTGCCGGCCAGGGAGCGCGCCAAGGTCAAAGCCCAGTTCGACGCCCACCGCGCCATGCGCCAGGCCATGCGGGCACCGGCACAACTAGGCCTGGCCTTCGCACCGATTCCTCAGCTCTGCCTGGAACTCGACGGTCATCTTGAGGTCGTTGAGCGCGAGACGCTGTCAAGCCTGGGCGACTGGAGCCTGCTGGATCAGGCGGTGCAACTCGCTGGCTTCGGCATCACCGAAACCGTCAACTCATTCGAGATTGACGTGAACGGCGAGAAGGTGAAGTGGAAGCACATCGACGCGCAGCAGCTTCATCTGAACGAAGTGGTAAGCCAGGTCAGTCAGCAGGACATGGTGCGCTGGCTCGATGCCGAGCTGCGCCAGCCCGACGTTGGCCAGCAGCAAATGCAGGCCTATCTGGTCAAGATGCTGACGCACCTGACCGCCAGCCGGGGCTTCTCGCTGACGGCACTGGTGCGCGCGAAGTTCCAGCTCACCCAGGCGCTCCGCAAGGAGATCGAGCGGCTTCGCCAGGCAGCAATGGGCAAGGGCTTCCAGGGCCGGCTGTTCGACATGGCAGTGCCGCCTGTGGAGCAGGTGGCACATCACAGCTTCCACTACCAGCCTGGCCAGTACCCGGCGAGGCAGATCTACCAAGGCAGCTACGAATTCAGCAAGCACTTCTACCCGGTGATCCACGACCTGCGGGAGAAGACCAACGCCGGGCGAATAGCGGAGGAATTCCGCTGTGCGCAGGCCATCGACAGCCACGGCAAGGTCAAGCACTGGGTGCGCAACATCGAGACACAGGAGAAATTCTCGTTCTGGCTACCCACATCGTCGGACTACTTCTACCCTGACTTCGTGGCCGAGTTGGTGGACGGGCGCATTCTGGCCGTCGAATACAAGGGCGAGCCCTACAAGACCAATGACGACTCGCGCGAGAAACTGCAGGTGGGCCACCAGTGGGAGCAGAGTAGCGGGGGTCGCTGTCTGTTCCTATTTGCCGTTGAGCGCGACGACCGAGGGCGCGACGTGTTCAAACAGATTTTTGACAAGCTCCAGTGACGCCGAAGCGCGTTTCGACAGATTTCCGGTTGCCATTGGCGGAGCGATTGCGCACGCCGGACGAGATGCCTCGCCCCGATTCGCGCACCGATTTGCTGCCGGAGGGCGAAGCGGCTTCCCTCGCAGCCCATTACAAGGTTGTCGCGACTCTAGACCTGAACGCGACGGTCCCTCACGACGTCACCATCCAATTTGAGGTTGCCAAGAATCTTTACCTGTACGCCTGGAACGTCTATCGCTTCTACTCGGTTGCCGAGATGCAGGCTTTCGCAGCACTGGAATTCGGTCTGCGGCAGGCGTTGCCGTTGCCGCTACCTAAGGCCTACTGGAGTAATGCCCATCGGGATCCACCACTATCCAAGCTGCTGCTCTTCGCATCCGACCAACAGCTGATCCTGAATGAAGGCTTTACGCGGTGGCATCGTGCAGCTGAGCGGCGAGCGCGCGAAAGACAAGTACGAGAGCGCATACAGCAAATGGAGAAGCCAGGCCTATCGTCCATTGAGTGGGACGATGGCGCGACGGTGGAAGTCACACAGGCCGACCAAGACTGGGACTTAGTGTCACTGATCCGGCACTCGCTGCCGGACCGGCGCAACATACGCGCGCATGGAAGCCCACAACTTACTCCGCAGGTATTCGGGACACTAGAGCTGGTCGTTGAACTACTCAACCAACTGTTTCCGAAACCGCAAGAAATGACTTAAGGCGTCGCTACACCATCTGATGAAGCATCACGGGTGCCGCGGCAGCTTGGAAAAGCAGTGCAGCCCCAGAAGCGATTGCCAGCCTGGGTGCCGCGCTTGGCCGAGCGCAGCACCATCTCCTTACCGCATGCCGGGCACGAGGGCATGGTGCTTGACGCTACTTGCGGCGAAGCCGGTGCGCTGACCGCGGCGAGCAAGACCTTTAGCCGCTCACCGTCGATCAGCTGGACATTGCGTCCACTTGCGAAATGTCGCGCCTCGTCAGCGAATCGGCCGGACGTAACGACCGCCCGCCGCACCCTGAGCTGCCATAGCACCGTACAACTCGCGCCCGACAGCAACGCCGACACGTTGCGCGCGCCATTGCTTGCATTGCACGAGATGCAGTTCGCCGGCTCGGCGCAACTCCAGATCAACAACGCCGTCCGGCTCAGACTGACCGGTTTCGCTGACTTGATAACCCTGTCGGCGAAAGCCTTCGCCCACCAACTACTCGAACTGCTGCCAGCTCATGCCGTTGAACGCGTCGGCCGTGGGGTTTGCCGTTGTGCGCGAGCGTTCGCCAGATCATCTGGGTCGCCACGACACCCATCTGGGTTGACGCCCCGACTGAAGATGCAGATCAAACGTCGATATTGCCCGCCCGCAACGCGTTGGTCTCAATGAAGTCCCGCCGCGGCTCCACCTCGTCGCCCATCAGCATCGTGAAGACCTTGTCCGCCTCGATGGCGTCGTCGATCTGCACGCGCAGCAGGCGGCGCACGTTGGGGTCCATGGTCGTTTCCCAGAGCTGGCCGGGGTTCATCTCGCCCAGGCCCTTGTAGCGCTGGCGGCCGACGCTGCCTTCGGCCTGGCTCATCAGCCAGGCCATGGCGGCGCGGAAGTCGTCGACCTTGCTTTCCTTGGCCTTCTCGCCCTCGCCCTTGCGCACGATGGCGCCGGCCTGGATGAGGCCCTGGAAGCTCAGGCCCGCGTCGGCCAGCACTTCGTAGTCGGCGCCGTGCACGAAGTCGGCGTGGATGACGCTGGCGCGCACGTTGCCGTGGTGGGTGCGGGCGATCTTCAGGAAGAACTTGTCGGTGCGCGGGTCGGTCTCGACCGTCACCAGCGCGTCGTGCAGCAGGCCCTTGAGGCTGGCGGCGCTGGCGTCGGCGTCCTCGCGGGTGTCGAGCTTGAGCGCCAGGCCATTGGCCAGCACGTGCAGGGCCTCGATGTCCATCCAGTTGGACAGGCGCTCGATGACGGCTTGCGCGGCGACGTACTTGCGGGCCAGCACGTCCAGCGTGTCGCCCTTGAGCGTGTTGCCGGTGCCGGTGTCCAGGCTGGCGTCCTGCAGCGCGACCTTGAGCAGGAAGGCGTCCAGCTCGGGCGCGTCCTTCAGGTATTGCTCGTGCTTGCCGACCTTGACCTTGTAGAGCGGCGGCTGCGCGATGTAGATGTGGCCGCGCTCGCAGAGCTCGGGCATCTGGCGGTAGAAGAAGGTCAGCAGCAGCGTGCGGATGTGGGCGCCGTCCACGTCCGCGTCGGTCATGATGATGATGCGGTGGTAGCGGAGCTTGTCGGGGTTGAAGTCGTCGCCGCCGGCGCCGCGGCCGATGCCGGTGCCCAGGGCCGTGATCAGCGTCAGGATTTCATTGCTGGTCAGCAGCTTCTCGTAGCGGGCCTTCTCGACGTTCAGGATCTTGCCGCGCAGCGGCAGGATGGCCTGGAACTTCCGGTCGCGGCCCTGCTTGGCGGAGCCGCCGGCGGAGTCGCCCTCGACGATGTAGATCTCGCACAGCGCGGGGTCTTTTTCCTGGCAGTCGGCCAGCTTGCCGGGCAGGCCCAGGCCGTCGAGCACGCCCTTGCGGCGCGTCATCTCGCGGGCCTTGCGCGCGGCCTCGCGGGCGCGGGCGGCGTCCAGGATCTTGCCGCAGATGATCTTGGCGTCGATGGGGTTCTCGAGCAGGTAGTCGGTCAGCAGGCGGGAGACGATGTCTTCCACCGGGCCGCGCACTTCCGACGACACGAGCTTGTCTTTCGTCTGCGAGCTGAACTTGGGCTCAGGCACCTTGACGGAGACCACGCAGGCCAGGCCTTCGCGCATGTCGTCACCGGCGACCTCGACCTTGGCCTTCTTGGCCAGCTCGTTGTCGTCGATGTACTTGTTGATGACGCGGGTCATCGCGGCGCGCAGGCCGGTCAGGTGGGTGCCGCCGTCGCGCTGCGGGATGTTGTTGGTGAAGCAGAGGACGTTCTCGTTGAAGCCGTCGTTCCACTGCATCGCCACTTCGACGCCGATGTTGGTCTGCTGGTCGCTCATCTTGTCGCCGATGGCGTGGAAGATGTTCGGGTGCAGCGTGGTCTTGCCCTTGTTGATGAACTCGACGAAGCCCTTCACGCCGCCGGCGTAGGCGAAGTTGTCTTCCTTGTTGTTGCGCTCGTCGACCAGGCGGATCTTGACGCCGTTGTTCAGGAACGAGAGCTCGCGCAGGCGCTTGGCGAGGATGTCGTAGTGGTAGTCGTTGTTCTCTTTGAAGATCTCGGTGTCCGGCAGGAAGTGGACTTCCGTGCCGCGCTTGTCGGTCTCGCCGATGACCTTCATCGGGCTGGTCTCGAAGCCGTTGACCATGACGATCTCGCGGTCCTGCGGGATGCCCTTGGCGAACTCCAGGAAGTGCACCTTGCCGTTCTGGCGCACGGTCAGGCGCAGGAACTTGGACAGGCCGTTCACGCAGGACACGCCCACGCCGTGCAGGCCGCCGGAGACCTTGTACGAGTTCTGGTTGAACTTGCCGCCGGCGTGCAGCTCGGTCAGCGCGATCTCGGCCGCCGAGCGCTTGGGCTCGTGCTTGTCGTCCATCTTGACGCCGGTGGGGATGCCGCGGCCGTTGTCGATGACGGAGATGGAGTTGTCGGTGTGGATGGTGACGACGATGTCGTCGCAGTGGCCAGCCAGCGCTTCGTCGATGGAGTTGTCCACCACTTCGAAGACGAGGTGGTGCAGGCCGGTGCCGTCCGACGTGTCGCCGATGTACATGCCGGGGCGCTTGCGCACCGCTTCCAGGCCTTCCAGGATCTGGATGGAGTTGGCGTCGTAGACCGCGCCCGACTTGGCCTCGGCCGCGGCGGCCGCCTGCTGGTTGGCGTTCAGGCCATCGGGGTGTTCGGCACTGCTGGAAACATCACTCATCGGGAACTCTCTCTCACTCGCGGGCGACAAATTCATCGCCCTTTAAAAGCACTGAAGCGGGCCGAGGCCCGCTGTGTCCAAGCCAAGTCGTGACTCAGATCCGCATCGGCATCACGACGTACTTGAAGCCGGTGGTGTCGGGGATGGTCAGCAGCGCGCTGCTGGCGCTGTCGTTGAGGTCGACGCAGACCATGTCCTGGCTCATGTTGGCCAGCGCATCCATCAGGTAGGTCACGTTGAAGCCGGTCTCGATCTTGTCGCCGGCGTAGTCGATCTCGATCTCTTCCTTGGCTTCTTCCTGCTCGGCGTTGCTGGACGCAATGGAGAGCAGGCCCGGCTCGAAGGTCAGGCGCACGGCCTTGAACTTTTCGCTGGTCAGGATGGCGGCGCGCTGCAGGCTGGAGAGCAGCGGCGCGCGGCCCAGCGTCAGGCGGAACTTGTGGTTCTTGGGGATGACGCGGTTGTAGTCGGGGAACTTGCCCTCGACCAGCTTGGTGACGAACTCCATGCCGGAGAAGCTGAACTTGGCCTGGTTGCCGGCGAAGCGCATCTCGATGGCGTCGTCGTCCTTGCCGTCCTTCAGCAGGCGCTGCAGTTCCAGCACGGTCTTGCGCGGCAGGATGACTTCCTGCTTCGGGATGTCGGTGTCCAGCTCGGCCTGGGCCAGCGCCAGGCGGTGGCCGTCGGTGGCCACCAGCGTCAGGTTCTTGCCTTCGGCGACGAACAGGATGCCGTTCAGGTAGTAGCGAATGTCGTGCACCGCCATGGCGAAGTGCACCTGGTTGATCAGGCCCTTCAGCGCCTTCTGCGGCACGCTGAACGCGGGGCCGAAGTCGGCGGCTTCCTGCACCAGCGGGAAATCGTCGGCCGGCAGCGTCTGCAGCGTGAAGCGGCTCTTGCCGCCCTGCAGCGTCATCTTGTTCTGGTTGCTGGTCAGGCTGACGACCTGGTCGCTGGGCATGGAGCGCAGGATGTCGATCAGCTTGCGGGCGCCCACCGTGGTGGACAGGTTGCCGGCGTCGCCGTCGAACGCGACGGTCGTGCGCACCTGGATCTCGAGGTCGCTGGTCGTGAGCTCCACCTGGTTGCCGGTCTTGCGGATCAACACATTGGCCAGGATCGGCAGCGTGTGGCGCCGCTCGACGATGCCCGACACCGCCTGCAGCGCGGCGAGCACCTGATCCTGGGGAGCTTTCAAAACGATCATGGAGGCCTCTTGGGGGGAGAGATTTCAGCTGGGCTCAGACCCAGAAAACGCGCGCGCGCGTGAAGCTGCGATTGTCGCCCGGAATAGGTGCGCGGCTTGCCCGCGGGGGCTTGATGGAAGCTACGGGACAACCCGGAGGCGACCCGTTGCCGGCATCAGCCCTTGAGCGTCTGCTCCAGCACGTGCAGCTGCTGGTTCAGCTCGGTGTTCTTCTGGCGCTCGCCGCCGATCTTGCGCACCGCGTGCAGGACGGTCGTGTGGTCGCGCCCACCGAACAGCTCGCCGATCTCGGGCAGGCTCTTCTGCGTCAGCTCCTTGGCCAGGTACATCGCGATCTGGCGCGGCCGGGCGATGCTGGCCGGGCGCTTCTTGGAGTACATGTCGGCGACCTTGATCTTGTAGAAGTCGGCCACCGTCTTCTGGATGTTCTCCACACCGATCTGGCGGTTCTGGATGGAGAGCAGGTCTTTGAGCGCCTCGCGGGCCAGCGTGATGCTGATTTCCTTGTGCGAGAACTTGGCGTAGGCCAGCACCTTGCGCAGCGCGCCTTCCAGCTCGCGCACGTTGGCGCGCACGTTCTTGGCGACGAAGAAGGCGACGTCCTCGGGCATGGGCGTGCCCTCGGCCTCGGCCTTCTTGATCAGGATGGCGACGCGCATCTCCAGCTCGGGCGGCTCGATGGCCACCGTCAGGCCGGCGTCGAAGCGCGAGGTCAGGCGCTCGTCGATGTCCACCAGCCCCTTGGGGTAGGTGTCCGACGTCATGATGATGTGCGCCTTCTTGGCCAGCAGCGCCTCGAAGGCGTTGAAGAACTCTTCCTGCGTGCGGTCCTTGCCGGCGAAGAACTGCACATCATCGATCAGCAGCAGGTCCAGCGAGTGGTACTTCGCCTTCAGCTCGTCGAAGGTCTTGCGCTGGTAGTTCTTGACGACGTCGGAGATGAACTGCTCGGCGTGCAGGTAGAGCACGCGGGCGTCCGGCCGGTCCTTCAAGAGCGCGTTGCCGACGGCGTGGATCAGGTGGGTCTTGCCCAGGCCCACGCCGCCGTAGATGAACAGCGGGTTGTAGGTGATGCCGGGCGCGCCGGCCACGTGCAGCGCCGCCGTGCGGGCCATCTGGTTGGCGCGGCCGGGCACCAGCGTGTCGAAGGTCAGCTGCGGGTTGATGCGGTGCTTGGCCGAGGCCGGCGCCTGCGACGGCAGGACGATGGTGCTGGCCGCCGGCGCGGAGACCGGCCGCAGCGCGGCGCTCGGCTCGGCGGGCAGCGTCGACAGCTGCTGGGGCGACGACGCGCTGGCACTGCTGGGCACGGCGATGGGCGCACCGGACGGTTCGCGGGCCGTCAGCGACAGCTCCAGCCGCGTCGGGCGGCCGGCCAGCTCGGTCAGGATGGCTTCGATGCGGGCCGCGTACTGGCGACGGATCCAGTCGCGCTTGAAGTGGTTGGGCACCTTCAGCGTGGCGACGAGCGCGCTCTCGGGCGCGCCTTCACCGGCCATCGTGGCGGGCGGCAGCGGCCGGATCCAGGTGTTGAACTGCTGCTCGGGCAGCTCGGTGGCCAGGCGCTCACAGCCGCGCCGCCACAGCTCCGCCGCCCATTCCGCCGAATTCATGCCCGCTGCACCCGCCATCACGCCCGTTGCCAAAGCCTGCACCCCATCCACCCTATGTTCTTCTTGGCTCATTGTGGAAAACTTCTTATCGAGCGGCCGGATTGTACGGAACCGAGGCCACCGAAAGGCGGGTTATCCACAGAATTTGGACGGGGGTCAATCCCTGGCAAACCCGGCTTGAGACTGGCGACTTATTGACCGGGGCGGCGGCTTCTGCTGTAATGCCGGGTTTTCGCGCATTGCGACTGGTTCGCCCTGCGCTTTTTTCGCCGGGGTCCCCAGAGGGCGCCGGTTTTCCTGCCGGGTGCCAACCGCTGTACCCAGCCTGAACAAACCCTCCAAAGAGGTTTCCCATGAAGCGTACCTACCAAGCCTCCAAGACCCGCCGCGCCCGCACCCACGGCTTCCTCGTGCGCATGAAGACGCGTGGCGGCCGTGCCGTCATCGCCGCTCGCCGCGCCAAGGGCCGCAAGCGCCTGGCCGTCTAAGCCTCGCCGGTGACAAAGACGGCGCCTCGTGCGTCGTCAACCCCCGGGCACCCGATGATCGGCAAGCTGAACCGCCCGGTGGACTTTGAGCGTGTGCTCGGCCGTCAGAGCCGGGCGCGCAGCGCGCATTTCGCGTTGCACCACCTCTCGGCCGATCCGGCACCCAGCGCCTGGCATGCCGCCAAGTTGCGCACAGCCTCAGCCGAGTTATCAACAGGTGACCCACAGCCTGCCCACAATGCTGTGGACCATGACCCGCCGCGCGCGCCTGAAGGCTGCTGGGTGGGCATCGTTGTGCCCAAACGGCATGCGAAGCGATCGGTGACGCGGGCGCTCTTGAAGCGCCAGATCCGCGCCGCATTTGCCGAGCGTCCCGGCATGCCGCCGGGTTTGTGGGTCGTCCGCTTGCGTTCGCCGTTTGACCGCCAGAAATTCCCGAGCGCCGCGTCCGACGCACTGCGCGCCGCCGCCCGCGCCGAGCTGGCCCAGCTGCTGGACCGCGCGCTGAAGCCGCAGCCGGCAAAAAGCGAGGCCGCCAAATGACGCCCAGCTGGCCTGCCCGCGCGCTGATGATGCTTGTGCGCGGCTACCGGCTCATGCTCAGCCCCTGGCTGGGCAATGCCTGCCGCTTCGAGCCGACTTGCTCGCGCTACTCGCTGGCCGCGCTGGAAAAACACGGCGCGCTGGCCGGCAGCTACCTGACCGTCCACCGCATCCTGCGCTGCCAGCCGTGGTGCGACGGTGGGCACGACCCCGTGCCTGACAATCCGCCGCGGCTGTTTTCCCGCCTCATCTCACCCTCCCTGGCGCGCGCTTGTGCGCCCTCTTCCTCGTCCGAGTCTCCCAATGACTGATATTCGCCGCACCGTGCTGTGGGTGGTGTTCACGATGTCCCTCGTCCTGCTCTGGGACGGCTGGCAAAAGCACAACGGGCATCCCTCGATGTTCAGCCCCTCGGCGCCCAAGGCGGTGTCGTCCGCCCCGGCCGGGCCGGCGTCGTCCGGCGTGCCGTCGGCCACCGGCGCCGCCGCGGGCCAGGCGCCCGCCACGGCCGCCGCGGTGGCGGCACCGTCCGAGAAGGTCACCATCCGCACCGACGTGCTGACGGTGACCGTCGACACGCTGGGCGGCGACATCATTCGCACCGAGCTGCCCAAGTACCTGACGTCGCCGGACCCGACGGTCACCGACCAGCTGCTGCAGATGGTGGGCCTGCAGAAGAAGCCCGAGTTCACGCCGCAGCCGGTCGTGCTGTTCAACGCCGACCAGCATTACCGCGCCCAGACCGGCCTGGTCGGCGCGGCAGGCCCGCTGCCCACGCACAACACGCCGATGACGGCCGTGGAAGGCCCGCGCGAACTCGAAGCCGGCCAGGACCAGGTCCAGCTGCGCCTGGAGTCGGCCGAGGTCGGCGGCGTCAAGCTGGTCAAGACCTTCACGTTCAAGCGCGGCGTCTACACGGTGGGCGTCACGCACGAGGTCATCAACGCAGGCAGCACGCCGGTCACGCCGCAGGTCTACCTGCAGCTGGTGCGCGACGGCAGCACGGTCACCGGCGGCGCGGCCTTCACGCCCAGCTTCACCGGCCCGGCCATCTACAGCGACAAGGCCAAGTTCAAGACCATCAAGTTCGAGGACATCGACAAGGGCAAGGTCGACATCGAGAAGCAGGCGGGCGACGGCTGGGTCTCGATGGTGCAGCATTACTTCGCCAGCGCCTGGCTGGTCAACGAGCCGGGCAACCGCGAGTTCTTCGTGCGCAAGCTGCCCGGCCAGGTCGGCCAGCGCGGTGACAGCTACGCCACCGGCATGGTCTTCACGCTGCCCACGCTGGCACCCGGCGCGACGGCCTCGCAGCAGGCCACGCTGTTTGCCGGCCCGCAGGAAGAGAACAACCTCTCCGCCCTGGCCCCCGGCCTGGAGCGCGTCAAGGACTACGGCCTGCTGACCATCCTGGCCGAGCCGCTGTTCTGGCTGCTGGACAAGCTGCACGGCTTCATCGGCAACTGGGGCTGGACCATCATCGCCCTCGTGCTGCTGCTGAAGGTCGCGCTGTACGGCCTGAATGCCCGAGCCTACAAGTCCATGGCGCGCATGAAGGCCGTCGCGCCGCGCATCAACGACATGAAGGAGCGCCTGAAGGACAAGCCGCAGGAAATGCAGCAGGAAATGATGAAGATTTACCGCGAGGAGAAGATCAACCCCATCGGCGGCTGCCTGCCCATCTTCCTGCAGATGCCCATCTTCATGGCGCTGTACTGGGTGCTGCTGTCCACCGTGGAAATGCGCCAGGCGCCGTGGATGCTGTGGATCACCGACCTGTCGGTGCGCGACCCCTACTTCATCCTGCCGCTGCTGATGATGGCGTCCAGCCTGTTCCAGGTCTGGCTGAACCCGCCGGCCGCCGACCCCATGCAGCAGAAGATGATGTGGATCATGCCCGTGGCCTTCGGTGTCATGTTCTTCGTCTTCCCGGCCGGCCTGGTGCTGTACTGGCTGACGAACAACATCCTGTCCATCGCCCAGCAGTGGATGATCAACAAGCAGTTGGGCGTGAACTGAGTCACGTGAATCTGCACAGCCCCCGCAGCCGGGGGCTTTTTTGTGCCCACCGTTCGCAGTTCAATGGCTTCGCGGGGCAGAGAACACCGGCCCGGATGGGGCTCACGAGAGCGACCAAACCGAGCCTCCCCCGCGCCAATTCCGCCAGCAGCCACCTCCGGGTGGCTGTTTGCTTTTGGAATCGACAATCGCGCCATGCTCGCCCGCCACGCCGACCCCATTGCCGCCATCGCCACCGCCCCGGGGCGCGGCGCCGTGGGCATCGTGCGGGTGTCGTCGCCGCAGGATCTGTCCGCGCTGATCGAAGCCGTCTGTGGACGAGCGCTGAAACCGCGTGAGGCGACCTACCTGCCGTTCCGCGATGCGGCCGGCGCAGCCATCGACCAGGGCCTGGCGCTGCACTTCCCGGCGCCGCATTCCTACACCGGCGAGCATGTGCTGGAACTGCAGGCCCACGGCGGCGCTGTCGTCATGCAGTTGCTGCTGGCGCGGGTCGTCGAGGCGGGTGTGGCCGTCCGGCTCGCCGAGCCGGGCGAGTTCACGCAGCGCGCCTTCCTGAACGGCAAGCTGGACCTCGCCCAGGCCGAGGCGGTGGCCGACCTGATCGACGCCAGCACCGAGGCCGCCGCCCGCAGCGCCAGCCGGGCGCTGGGCGGCGCGCTGTCGCACGAGGTGGGGGTGCTGCGCGACCAGCTCATCCAGCTGCGCATGCTGGTGGAAGCGACGCTGGACTTCCCGGAGGAGGAGATCGACTTCCTGGAAAAGGCCGATGCCTTCGGCCGCCTGGACCGCCTGACGGCGCAATTGCGCGAAGTGCAGGCGCGCACACGCCAGGGCGCGCTGCTGCGCGACGGGCTCAAGATCGTGCTCGCGGGCCAGCCCAATGTGGGCAAGAGCTCGCTGCTGAACGCGCTGGCCGGCGCCGAGCTGGCCATCGTCACGCCCATCCCCGGCACCACGCGCGACAAGGTCAGCCAGACCATCCAGATCGAAGGCGTGCCGCTGCACATCACCGACACGGCCGGCCTGCGCGACGCCACGGCCGACGAAGTCGAGCGCATCGGCGTGTCGCGCAGCTGGGATGCGATTGCGGATGCCGACGTCGTGCTGTTCCTGCACGACCTGGGCCGCGTGGGCCAGCCCGACTACGAGGCCGAGGACGAGCGTATCCGCGCGCGGCTGGCGGGCGTGGACGTCAGCCGCATCGTGCAGGTGTTCAACAAGGCCGACCTGGCAGCCGCACCCGAGGGCGAGATCGCGCTGAGCCTGAAGACCGGCGCCGGCCTGCAGGCGCTGCGCCAGCGCCTGCTGCAGACGGCCGGCTGGCAGGCCGTGCCGGAGGGCTTGTTCATCGCCCGCGAGCGCCATGTGCAGGCGCTGGCCCGCACGGCGGAGCATCTGGCACTGGCGCGAGAGATCGCCAATCAGCGCGACGCGGCGCTGGACCTGCTGGCCGAAGAACTGCGCCTGGCCCATGACGCGCTGGGCGAGATCACCGGCGCCTTCTCCGCCGATGAGTTGCTGGGCGTCATCTTCAGCAGTTTTTGCATCGGCAAGTAGTCCGTTCGCCGTCCTTATGCGTTCTTGATGCGCGCGGCCACAAGCTCGACACCGACTTGATGCCCCGCTGCCTAGAGTGGCTCAGAAGGAGGAGGACGCATGCGACGCCTTCAGCACATCAGCTTCACGACCGAGACCCTGCCCCGCCAGCCCGCGCCGCAGGCCAAGCCTGGCGCAACCGCCAGCCCGCAGCCACGCGACGAGATGTGGCGCTCGCGCCGCGTGCTGTCGGGTTCGGACTGGATGGACGCCTGGGTGCAGAAGCCCGGCAAGCGCTGAGCTGAGCCGAATCAGGTGTCGTTGAACAGCGGCTCGGGCAGGTACAGCCCCGGCGCCACCGTCATGCCGAACAGGCTGCCCGACAGGGGCTTGGCCATCAGGTCGGCGGTGCTCATGCCCACACGCGCGGTGGTGACAACCAGCTGGTCACCCGTCGGGCCGCCCAGCGCGGGGCAGGTCACGTTGCTGACCGGGACCGAGTAGCGAGCGAGGAGGCGGCCGTCCCGTGCGTAGCGGGCGACGGCGGCGTTGCCCCACTCGGCGTTCCACAGGCAGCCTTGCGCGTCGATGCAGGAGCCATCGGGTTCGGCGGCCTCGACGTCCTTCTTGACGAAGACGCGCGGCTCGCTGACCTGGGCGGTGGCCGAGTCGTAGTCGCAGACCATGATGCGGCGGGCCAGCGTGTCGCAGTAGTGCATGCGCCGGCCGTCGGGGCTGAAGCAGATGCTGTTGGCGATGGCGACGCCGTCCAGCGCCAGGCGGCGCAGGCCGTGGGCCAGCGTGTACTGGTAGAAGCCGCCGATGGATTGACGGGGGTTGGCTTCGTCCAGCGAGCCGAAGACGAAGGCGCCGTCGCGGTCGCAGCGGCCGTCGTTGACGCGGGTGGTCGTGAACGCGGCCTCGACCGGCGTGATCTCGACCGGCTCGCCAGCGATGCTGCCGGTGGCCTGCAGGTCGGGGATGTGAAGCCGTGCCAGGCGCTTGGCCATGCCCAACAGCAATGCGCCGGAGCGGCTGTGCACGAAGCAGCCGACGCGCTCGGGCAGGCGCACCTGCAGCGTCGCGCTGGCGCCGGGCGTCCAGGCGTAGAGGCAGGCGCCCTCGATGTCGGTCCACCACCAGCGGCCGCTGGCGGCATGCCACTGGATGCCTTCGCCGAGCGTGGCGGCCTGGGCAAGGGAGAGGGCGAGCGGGTGTTCAGGATTCATCGGGTCGGGCTTCCAGGGTGGCGCGCGCCTGCTTGCGGGCGATGGCCGACGCGTGGCGCCGGCGCTCGTCGGGGGTGAAGGGGCGCAGCGGCGCCACGGGCACGGGCTTGTTGTCGTCGCCCACGGCCACCATCGTGAAGTAGCAGCTGTTGACGTGCCGGGTCTCCTGGGTGCGGATGTTCTCGGCCACGACCTTGATGCCCACCTCCATCGACGAGCTGCCGGTGTGGTTGATGCTGGCCAGGAAGGTGACCAGCTCGCCGACGTGGATGGCCTGGCGGAAGATCACCCGGTCCACCGACAGCGTGACGACGTAGCGGCCGGCATAGCGGCTTGCGCAGGCGTAGGCGACCTGGTCGAGCAGCTTGAGGATGTTGCCGCCGTGGACGTTGCCGGAAAAATTGGCGGTGTCCGGTGTCATCAACACCGTCATCGTCAGTTGGTGGGCGGGCAGGTCCATGGCGTCGATCTCGTCAGCTGAAGCGGTGCACGGTGGTGCTGCGCCAGACCTCGCCCGGCCGCAGCACCGTGGAGGGCCAATCGTCGCTGACGGCGTGATGCGGCGAATCGGGGTTGTGCTGGGTTTCCAGGCACAGACCGTCGCCTTGTCGGTAAACGCGGCCTTCGTGGCCGGCGAGGCTGCCGTCCAGGAAGTTGCCGGAATAGAACTGCAGCGCCGGCTCGCTGGTCAGCACGTCCATGCGCCGGCCGGAGTGGGGGTCCTCCAGCGTGGCGGCGGGGCGCAGGCCGTCGGCGTCGGGTTCGCCGTCGAGCAGCCAGTTGTGGTCGTAGCCCTTGGCGCGCAGCAGCTGCGGGTGGGCCTCGCGGATGCGGGCCACGATGGGCATGGGTGCGCGGAAGTCGAAGGGCGTGCCTTCAACCGTCGCGTGCTGCTGCGGAATCAGGTGCTGATCGACCTCGCTGTAGCGCGACGCGGGGATGGTCAGGCGGTGGCGCACCGCGGAGCCATGGCCGGCGAGGTTGAAGTAGTCGTGGTGGGTCAGGTTGACGACGGTGGCGCGGTCGGTCGTGGCTTCGTAGTCGATGCGCCAGCTGTTGTCCGTCGCGCTGACCGAGTAGCGCACATAGACCCGCAGCTCGCCGGGGAAGCCTTGCTCGCCATGCGGGCTGGTGTAGCTGAAGAGCAGCGCCTCGGCTTCGCCGGCGCGGGGTTCGACAGGCGCCGCGGACCACAGGCGATGGCCGAAGCCCTCGGTGCCGCCATGCAGGCAGTTGGGGCCGTCGTTGCGGCCCAGCGTGTGCGTCTGGCCGTCCAGCTCGAAGCTCGCACCGGCGATGCGGTTGCCGTAGCGGCCGACGATGATGCCGAAGGACGGGTTGCGGTGGACGTAGTCGTCCAGGTTGTCGAAACCCAGCACGACGTTGCCGGTCTGGCCCTGCACGTCTGGCACCCACAGGCCGGTGACGATGCCGCCCAGCGTGATGGCGGTCAGGCGCAGGCCCAGGCCGTTGCTCAGCGTGTACTCATGGACGAGCCGGCCGTCGGGCAGCGAGCCGTAGTCGCGACGCTCCATCGTCAGACCCAGCCGCCGTCGACGATGAAGTCCTGCGCCGTGCACATCGCGCTGTCGTCCGCCGCGAGGAACAAGGCCATGCGGGCGATGTGATCCGGCATCAGCGGTGCGTTGATGCACTGGCCCTTGGCGATCTCCTGCTTGGTCTCTTCGGTGACCCAGAGCTTGAGCTGCTTCTCGGTCATGACCCAGCCCGGCACCAGCGTGTTGACGCGGATGTTGTGCGGTCCGAAGTCGCGCGCCAGGCAGCGCGTCAGCCCCTGCGCCGCGGCCTTGCTGGCCGTGTACGCCGGCATGCCGCCCTGCTTGAGCATCCAGCTGATGCTTCCGAAGTTGATGATGGCGCCGCCGCCGGCCGCCTTCATGTCCGGCAGCACAGCCTGGGCGGTGAAGAACTGGTGCTTGATGTTCACGCCGACGCTGGCGTCCCAGAACTCGGGCGTGGTGTCCTCGACCGCGTGGCGCTTGTCGTTGGCGGCGTTGTTCAGCAGCACGGTGAAAGGCCCCAGGCGCTCGCGCAGCGTGGCGATGGCGCCGCGCAGGGACTCGACCTGGCTGAGGTCGGCCGCGACGAACTGCGGCGCATGGCGTGCGCTGCTCAGCCGGGCAGCCAGCGCCGCGCCCTCGTCGGCTGCCAGGTCGATGAAGCCCACCTTGGCACCCTGTTCGGCAAAGGCTTCGACCAGCGTTTCGCCGATGCCGGTGGCCCCGCCCGTGATCAGGACGCCCCGGTCCTGCAGGCTGGGGTAGCGGGCGTAAGAACTCATCGAACTGTCTCCTGCGATAGCCGGCCCGGCTGCTTTGGCCGGGCGATGACGGGATTATTAGTCATACTTTTTTGTTTGCAAAGCCGGCAATTTTCGGGTTAACCCCAATGATGCCGGTTAAATAGTCATACTTTAATGACGACATGCCGGCGATGACAGCCAGCCCTGCGCCCACGAGCCGGCGCTTGAACCAACTTCCCCCAGAGACAAGGGACCGCACCATGAGCGCCTCCACCAGCCGTCCGTACCGCGGCGTTTTTCCCGTCGTTCCGACCATCTTCCACGCCGATGGCACGCTGGACCTGCCGGGTCAGCTGCGCTGCATCGACTTCATGATCGACGCGGGCTCCACGGGCCTGTGCATCCTGGCGAACTTCTCCGAGCAGTTCGTGCTGTCGGACGCCGAGCGCGAGACGCTGACGCGCGCCATCCTGGGCCACGTCGCCGGCCGCGTGCCGGTCATCGTCACGACGACGCATTACTCGACCCAGATCTGCATTGAGCGCAGCCAGTTGGCTGAAGCGCTGGGCGCGGCCATGGTGATGGTCATGCCGCCGTACCACGGCGCCACCTTCCGCGTGTCGGAAGGCCAGATCGAGAGCTTCTACCAGCGCCTGTCCGACGCGATCTCGATCCCCATCATGATCCAGGACGCCCCGGTGGCCGGCACGCCGCTGTCGGTGCCGCTGCTGGCGCGCATGGCCGCCAACATCGCCAACGTGAAGTACTTCAAGCTGGAGATGCCGCAGGCAGCCGCCAAGATGCGCGAGCTGATCCGCGTCGGCGGCGCGGCCATCGAAGGCCCGTGGGACGGCGAGGAAGCCATCACGCTGCTGGCCGACCTGGACGCCGGCGCCACGGGCGCGATGACGGGCGGTGGCTTCCCCGACGGCATCCGCAAGATCTTCGACGCCTTCCATGCCGGTGACCGCGAGACCGCCGTCGTCGAGTACGGCCGCTGGCTGCCGCTGATCAACTACGAGAACCGCCAGGGCGGCATCCTGACCGCCAAGGCGCTGATGAAGGCCGGCGGCGTCATCGACAGCGACGCGCCGCGCCACCCCTTCCCCGAGATGAGCCCCGAGACGCGCGCCGGCCTGCTGGACGCGGCCAAACGACTCGACCCCCTGGTCCTGCGCTGGGGCAAGTGATGCGTGCGCTGTGGGCGCTGGTGGCAGCACTGGCGCTGTGCCTGGCCGCACGCGTGGACGCCGTCGAGCCGCAGGCCGAGCCCGGCGCGCACGACCCGACGCTGCTGATCCAGGGCGACCGCTGGTTCGTCTTCACAACGGGCCGCGGCCTGCAGCGGCTGGAGTCGACAGACGAAGGCAAGACCTGGCGCCGTCTGGCGCCGGTGTTCAGCCAGCCGCCCGCCTGGTGGGCGGACGCCGTGCCCGAGCACAAGGGCGTGGACGTGTGGGCGCCCAAGCTCTTCCAGCACCACGGCCGCACCTGGGCGCTGTATTCCATCTCGACATTCGGCAAGAACCGCTCGGCCATCGGCCTCGTCAGCAGCGACAAGCCGGACGGCAGCGAGTGGCGCGACGACGGCCTGGTCGTGCAGAGCGTGGCGACGGACAACTTCAACGCCATCGACCCCGACTTGTTCGTCGACAGCGACGGCAAGCTGTGGCTGAGCTACGGCTCGTTCTGGAGCGGCCTGCGCCTGACCGAACTGGACTCGAAGACCTTGCGCCCCATTGGCGAGTCACGCTTCATCGCCCGCAACAAGCCCGGCATCGAGGCGCCCACCATCATGAGGCACGGCGAATGGGTCTACCTGTTCGCCTCCTACGACCTGTGCTGCAAGGGCGCCGACAGCACCTACAACGTCCGCGTCGGCCGCGCCCGCAGCGTGACCGGGCCTTACCTGGACCGCGACAGCAAGGACCTGATGGACGCCGGCGGCACGCCGGTGCTGTCGGGCGGCATGCGCTGGAAGGGCCCGGGCCACCAGGACGTCGTCGGCGACTGGTTGGTCCATCACGCCTACGACACCGAACGCGGCGGCAAGCCGCATCTGCGCATCAAGCGCCTGAGCTGGTCCGACGATGGCTGGCCCGTGGTCGCACAAGAAGAATGAACCGGAGACACCCACCGTGGCTGGCCTGAAGTTGGAGAACGTCTGCAAGCGCTACGGCGCGGTGCAGGTCATCGAGAACCTGTCGCTGGACGTCGCCGAAGGCGAGTTCGTCGTCTTCCTGGGCCCGTCGGGCTGCGGCAAGACCAGCCTGCTGCGCATGGTGGCGGGGCTGGAAGAGGTGTCGGGTGGGCGCATCCTCATCGGCGACCGCGACGTCACCGTCGCGCCGCCCGGCCAGCGCAATCTGGCCATGGTGTTCCAGCACTACGCGCTGTACCCGCACATGACCGTGCGCGACAACCTCGCGTTCGGCCTGAAGAACCTCGGCATCCCGGCCGACGAGATCGCCAGGCGCATCACCGAGTCGGCCCGCATGCTGGAGCTGGACACGCTGCTGGACCGCAAGCCCGGCCAGCTCTCCGGCGGCCAGCGCCAGCGCGTCGCCATCGGCCGCGCGGTGGTCAAGGAGCCGGGCATCTTCCTGTTCGACGAGCCGCTGTCCAACCTCGACGCCGCGCTGCGCGGCCGCACGCGGCTGGAGCTGGCGCAGCTGCACCAGCGCCTGGGCGCGACGATGGTCTTCGTCACGCACGACCAGATCGAGGCGATGACGCTGGCCACGCGCATCGTCGTCATGAAGGGCGGCGCCATCGAGCAGGTCGCCACGCCCGCCGAGCTCTACCGCCGGCCGGCCACGCGCTTCGTCGCCAGCTTCATCGGCACGCCGGGCATGGGCTTCGTGCCGGTGCAGCGCGCGCCGGACGATCGCGGCCGCGCGGTCGTGACGGTGCCGGGCGGGCATGCGGTGACGACGCGGGTCGCAGCTGACGGCCTGGCTTCGCAAGGACTGGTGCTCGGCGTACGACCGGAGAACCTGCGCGTGGCAAATGTTGGCCCGCTGCGCGGCCGTGTCGAGCTGGTCGAGTTCCTGGGCGAGCGCACGCTGGCGCACCTGAAGCTGGAGGGCGGCACGCCGCTGATCGTCACGGTGCCCGCCGGCGTTTCGCCGAAGCTGGGCGCTTACGTCGCCGTCAGCGTGGACGTCGCCGAGGCTCATCTGTTCGACGAGTCGGGCCGCGCCCACCACGCGCAGGAGTCCCTGGCATGAGCGCCGCCGTCGGGCTGCGCGCCTCGCGCCCGGCCTACGCCCTCTTCGTGCTGCCCTTCGTGGCGATGTACGCGCTGATGCTGCTGTGGCCGCTCGCCAAGGGGGTCTGGATCAGCTTCCACGACCACGACTTGCTGTCCGACGACAGCTTCTGGGTGGGCCTGGCCAACTACAGGGAACTCTGGGCCGATGAGGTCTTCCAGCAGGTCGTCTGGAACACCATCCGCTTCGTCGCCATCAGCACGCCGATCTTCGTCATCCTGTCGCTGATGCTGGCGCTGGCGTTGAACCGTCCCGGCAAGCTGGCGACCTTCCTGCGCGCCACCTTCTTCTGCGCGTCGGTGTTCTCGGTCACGCTGATCACGCTGGTCTGGAAGCTCGCGCTGATGCCCGAACGCGGCCTCATCGCGCAGCTTTTCACCGCCCTCGGCATCCCCGAGCTGCCGCTGCTGACGAGCGACAACCTCGCGTTGCTCACCATCGCCTTGGTCACGGTGTGGTGGATCATCGGCCTGCCGATGATCCTGTTCCTGTCGGCACTGCAGCAGATCCCGGGCGACATCTATGAGGCCGCCGCGCTGGACAACACGCCGCGCTGGCGCGTGCTGACGCACATCACGCTGCCCAGCCTCAAGCGCGCCATCGTGCTGGTGGCGCTGATCGAGGTGATCCGCCAGTTCCAGGTCTTCCCGCAGATCATGCTGATGACCAACGGCGGGCCCAACAACACCACCCGCTCCATCGTGCAGTTCACCTACGAGCAGGCCTTCATGCAGCTCTCGCTGGGCTATGCCACGGCGGCCTCGCAGATCCTGCTGGCCATCATGCTGGTCGGTGTCTCCGCGCAGCTCTGGCTGGAACGTGATCGCAAGGGAGCCGCGCGATGAACCCTCTGCTCAGACGCGGTTGGTTCGACCGCTTCGTGATGGCCGCGCTCACGCTGCTGGCGCTGGCCTGGATGGCGCCGCTGTTGTGGGTGCTGGCCCTGTCCTTCAAGCCCAACGAGTTCCTGCTGCGCCACACGGAGGTGTTCCTGGCGCCGCCGTACACGCTGGCCAACTACCTGGACATCCTGCAGACCTCGCAGGTGTTCCGCTGGCTGGGCAACAGCGCGCTCGTCGCGCTGCTGCAGACGGTGGGCGTGCTGGTTCTGTCGTCGCTGGCCGGCTACGGCTTTGCGCGCTGCGAGTTCCCGGGTCGCAAGGTCCTGTTCGCGCTGGTCATGTTCGGCCTGGCCGTGCCGGCGCAGTCGGTGTTCATTCCGCTGCACCGGCTGTTCTCCGAGTGGAACCTGCAGAACACGATTGCCGGCGTGGCGCTGCCGGGCCTGGCCGCGCCGTTCGGCGTCTACCTGATGACACAGTACTTCAAGGCCATCCCGGCGGAGCTGGAAGAAGCGGCGATGCTGGACAACGCGTCGCGCTTCAAGACCTTCCTGACCATCATCCTGCCGCTGACGCTGCCGGCGCAGGCCACTTTAGGCATCTTCACCTTCCTGGCCTGCTGGAACGACTACCTGTGGCCGCTGGTTATCGCGACGCAGCCCGACATGTACACGCTGACGCGGGGCCTGGCTTCGACGCAGACCAACTTTGCGCAATCCGAGGGGCTGGGCTTCCTGATGGCACAGGCCGTGTTCGCCGGCGTGCCCGCGCTGATGCTGTATCTGTTCTTCCAACGCCACCTCGTCACCGCGGTCGCTGGGACGGGCAAGTCATGAAGCGCCTGTTGATTTGTCTCTCGGCCGCGCTGCTCGCGGCCTGCGGCGCCCGCACGCCCGAAGCCGGCAAGACCGAGATCACGCTGATGCGCTTCTTCGGCAGCTGCGAGTCGCAATTCGGCCAGGTCGTGAAGACATCCGAGGGCGTGGGCGAGTGCGGCATCGTCACCGCGCTGGTCAACGAGTTCAACGCGACGAACAAAGACGGCATCGTCGTGCGCACGCAGATCGGCGAGTGGGGACCGTACTACGACCAGCTCACCGCGCGCCTCGTGTCCAAGGACATCCCGACGGTTGCCGTCATGCACGAGTACGCGCTTGGCGACTACGTGCGCCGCAAGCTGGTGCTGCCGCTGGATGAGGATTTCAAGCGCGCCGGCGTGCCGGTGGACGACTTCACCGAACACGCGCGCAAGGGCACGACGTTCAACAGCCAGACCTACGCGCTGCCCTTCGACACCTGGGCCTGGCTGTGGCACATCAACACCAAATTGATGAAGCAGGCCGGCCTGCTGGGCGCCGACGGCCAGCCCGTGCTGCCGCGCTCGCCGGACGAGCTGCTCGCGCAGGCAAGGCAGTTCAAGCAGAAGACCGGCAAGCCCTTTTTCGCCTGGGCCGTGGCCAATGAGACGGCTGCCAACAACCGCACCTTCCAGTCGCTGGTGGCGCAGCAGGGCGCCGCGCTGTTCGCGGCCGACGGCAAGAGCATCCACATGCAGCAGCCGGCGGTGACCAAGGCGCTGACGCTGATGCAGACGCTCTACAAGGAAGGCCATGTGCGACCCAACCTGGATTACGCCGCCGCCAACCAGGCCTTCCTGAACGGCGAGGCGGGTGTCGTCGTCGTTGGCACCTGGACCATCGACCAGTTTCTGCGTGAATCCAAGAAGGCCGACTCGCCGCTGCAGGGCGGCTATGCGGTGCGGCCGTTCGCGCAGCTGTACGACAAGCCCGCCGTGTTCGCCGACGGCCACTCGTGGGCGCTGTTCAAGGGCGGCACGACCGACGCCAAGGGTCATGAGGCGGCCGTGAAGTTCCTGAAGTTCGTCTGGGACCACAGCGCCGAGTGGTCGCGCACCGGCCACCTGCCGGTCAGCAAAACGGTGGCGCAGAGCGAAGCCTTCCGCGCGCTGCCGCAGCGCGAGTCGCTGACCGAGATCACGACCACCGGCGCGTCCATGCCCGGCAACGTCCCCACGCAACGCAACATCGAGCTGCTGATCGGCGAGGACGTGGCCAACCTGCTGCTGTCGGGCAAGCCCGTGGCCGAGGTGCAGGCCAGCGTCGAGAAGCGCGTCAACAAGGCACTGCAGAAAGCCCGGCGATGACCTTCGAAGCCTCCCTGATCGTCGACCGCGACTTCGACCTCGCGCCGCTGGACCGCCGCCTGTTCGGCGTCTTCGTCGAGCACCTGGGCCGCTGCGTCCACAACGGCATCCACGAGCCCGGCCACCCCACCGCCGACGAGCTGGGCTTTCGCGGCGACGTGGCCGAGCTGACGAAGGAGCTGGGCGCCACCATCGTGCGCTACCCCGGCGGCAACTTCATGTCGGGCTACAACTGGGAGGACGGCGTCGGCCCGAAGGACCAGCGCCCGCGGCGCCTCGACCTGGCCTGGTTCTCGACCGAGACCAACCAGGTCGGCACCCACGAGTTCATGGCCTGGTGCCGCAAGGTTGGCATCGAGCCCATGTTCGGCGTGAACCTCGGCACGCGCGGGCCAGACGAGGCGCGGCACTACCTCGAATACTGCAACCACCCCGGCGGCACCGCGCTGTCGGACCTTCGCCGCTCGCACGGCGCCGAGGAGCCGCTGGGCATCAAGTTCTGGTGCCTGGGCAACGAGATGGACGGCCCCTGGCAGATCTGCCAGAAGACGCCCGACGAGTACGGCCGCATCGCCAAGGAGACCGCCAAGCTGATGCGCTGGGTGGACCCGAGCATCGAGCTGGCCGCCTGCGGCTCGTCGGCCTACGACATGCCGACCTACGGCGTGTGGGAAGACCGCGTGCTGGAGCATTGCTTCGAGCAGGTGGACTATCTGTCGCTGCACAGCTACTTCGTGAAGCCTCCGAGCGACACCAGCACCGAGAGCTTCTTCGCGCAGATCGAGACGAATGCGCGCTACATCGAGGACACCGTGGCGATTGCCGACGCGGTAGCCACGCGCAAGCGGTCGACGAAGCGGCTGAAGCTGTCCTTCGACGAGTGGAACGTCTGGTACCGCGCCCGCCACGGCGAGCATCTCAAGCAAGCGGGCTGGCCCGAGGCCCCGCGCCTGCTGGAAGAGGTCTACACGTTGGAGGACGCGCTGCTGATCGGCGGCATGCTGACGATGTTCATGAACCATGCGGACCGCCTCAAGGTGGCCTGCATGGCGCAGCTGTGCAACGTCATCGCGCCCATCATGACCGAGCCCGGCGGCGCGGCCTGGCGGCAGACGATCTTCCACCCGTTCGCGCAGGCGGCGCGCTGGGCACATGGCGATGTGATGCGCCCGGTCGTCAAGTCGCCCGGCTACGCCAACGCCCGGCACGGCGAGCTGCCCTATCTGTGCGCCAGCGTCGTCGACGACGCAGCGACCGGCCAGACGGCGGTCTTCCTGCTCAACCGTCACCTGACCGAAGAGATGGACCTGTCCATCACGCTGCGTGGCCTTGGTGTGGACCGCGAGCTGGTACTGGCCGAGCAACTGCACTCGGCCGACCTCAACGCCACCAACACCGCCGAAGCGCCCGACCGCGTGGCGCCTCAACCGCTCGATGGCATCTCCATGGCAGGCGACCGACTGAGCGTGAAGCTCAAGCCCGCGTCGTGGAATGTCATCGTGACGAAAGCCGTCCGCGCATGACCGCCTGGAACAACCCCCTCATCCCCCAGCGCGCCGACCCGCAGATCAGCCTCGTCGACGGCCGCTACTGGTTCACCGCCTCGGTGCCCAGCTACGACGCCATCGAGATCCGCGCCGCGCACAGCATCGCCGGTCTGGCGACTGCGCCGACGAAGGTGATCTGGCGCAAGCACGACAGCGGCCCGGCGAGCTTCCACGTATGGGCGCCGGAGCTCCATCGCATAGCCGGTCGCTGGTACGTTTACTTCGCAGCCTCTGAACGCGACGACATCTGGAAGCTGCGCATGTACGTCCTCGAATGCGAAGGCAGCGACCCGCTGACCGACGCGTGGGTCGAGCGCGGCCAGATCGCCACACCCGAGGAAGGCTTCTCGCTGGATGCGACGCCCTTCGAGCACCACGGCAAGCGCTACCTCTGCTGGGCGCAGAAGAGCCCGCCGACGGAGAGCAACCTCTACATCGCTGAACTGTCCGACCCGTGGACGCTGAAGACCGCGCCGGTCGTCATCACGCGGCCCGAGCTGGCCTGGGAGCGCATCGGCTTCTGCGTCAACGAAGGCCCCGCCGTGCTCAAGCGCAACGGCCGCGTCTTCATCGCCTACTCGGCCGCCGCGACCGACGCGAACTACTGCATGGGCCTGCTGTGGGCCGACGAGAACACCGACCTGCTCGACCCGGCCAGCTGGCACAAGTCGCCCACGCCGGTGTTCGCGACGGACCAGTCCGTCAGTCAGTTCGGCCCCGGCCACAACAGCTTCACGACGACGCTCGACGGCCAGACCGACTTGCTGGTCTATCACGCGCGCAACTACCGGGACATCGTCGGCGACCCGTTGAACGACCCCAACCGCCACACCCGCGTGCAGGCCTTTGGCTGGCGCGACGACGGATTCCCTGACTTCGGCACGCCAGTCGCCGACGGCCCTTACTCGATCTGACGCCATGAAATTCATTGCTTCTCTGTTGATCGCCGCACCCGCCCTCGCCAACGCGCTGGGCAGCCCCGACGGCCAGCTTCAGGTCGACGTGTCGGTCAACGACCAGCGGCAACTCGTCTACACGGTGCAACGTGCCGGCCAGCCCGTGCTGCTGGCCTCGCGCCTGGGCCTGGTGCTGGAGCAGGGCGACTTCGCCAACGGCTTGAAACTCGTCGCGACGTCGCCCGTGAAGGCCCATCGCGAGCAATACACGCTGGCCGCCGGCAAGAAGAGCAGCGTGGACTACCGCGCCAACGAGCAGCGGTTCACCGTCGCCAACTCGGCCGGCCAAAGGCTCTTGCTGACGCTGCGCGCCTCCAACGACGGCCTGGCGCTGCGCTACACGGTGGACGGCGCGGGCCAGAAGACCTTCAGGGACGAGCTGACCAGCTTCGCCTTCGCGCCGGAAGCCCGCGCCTGGCTGCAGCCCATGTCCGTCGCCAAGACGGGCTGGAAGCGCACCAACCCGTCCTACGAAGAGCACTACCAGACCGACATCGCCGTCGGCACCGCCGCGCCGTCGCACGCGGGCTGGGTGTTCCCCGCGCTGTTCCGCTCGGGCGCCAACTGGGTGGCGCTGACCGAGGCCGGCATGGACGGGCGCTTCCACGCGTCGCGCCTGGCCGCGGATTCCACGGGTGGCACCTATCGCATCGGCCTGCCGGAAGCCAGCGAGGTCAACACCAACGGCCACCTGTTGGCTGACGTGAACGGCCCGCTGACCACGCCCTGGCGCGTGCTGGCCATCGGCCCGCTGAAGTCGGTCATGGAGTCCACGCTGGGCACCGACCTCGCCGCACCCGCCGTCGCCTTCGACAAGAAGAAGCTGAAGCCGGGCCACGCGTCGTGGAGCTGGGCCATCCTGAAGGACGACGCCACCGTCTTCGACGTGCAGAAGCGCTTTGTCGACTACGCCGCCGACATGGGCTGGAACTACACGCTCGTCGACGCCGACTGGGACCGCAAGATCGGCGACACCAAGATGAAGGAGTTGGCCGACTACGCCAAGACCAAGAACGTCAGCATCCTCGCTTGGTACAACTCCTCGGGCGCCTGGAACGACACCGAGTACAGCCCCAAGAGCGCGCTGTTGACGAAGGCCGCCCGCGCCAAGGAATTCGCCCGCGTGAAGGCCATCGGCATCAAGGGCCTGAAGGTCGACTTCTTCGGCGGCGACGGCGCCTCCATGCAGGCCTACTACGTCGACCTGCTGAAGGAGACCGCGGCCGCCGGCTTGCTGCTGAACTTCCACGGCGCGACGCTGCCGCGTGGCTGGAGCCGCACCTATCCCAACCTGTTGACCGTGGAGGCCGTGAAGGGCTTCGAGTTCGCGACCTTCGAGCAGAAGGACCAGGACAAGGTCGTCGGCCATGCGGCCATGCTGCCGTTCGCGCGCAACCTGTTCGACCCGATGGACTTCACGCCCATGGTGTTCGGCGACATCCCCAACATCAAGCGCGCCACGCGCAACGGCTTCGAGCTGGCGGAGAGCGTGCTCTTCCTGTCGGGCATCCAGCACTACGCCGAGACGCCCGACGGCATGGCCACCGTGCCGGCCTACGTGAAAGGCCTGCTGCGCGAGCTGCCGCGGCATTGGGACGAAGTGCGCTTCCTGGACGGCGAACCGGGCAAGTTCGTCGTGCTGGCCCGCCGCGCCGGCAAGCAGTGGTTCGTCGCCGGCCTCAACGCCGATGGCCAGCCGCGCGAGGTGCAGCTGGATCTGGCCTGGCTGGGTGCTCGTGAAGGCCAGCTCATCACCGACGGCGCGGGCGAGCGCGAGTTCGCCGAAGGCAAGCTCGCCGCACCCGCGGCGAAGCTCACGCTGGCGCCCAGGGGCGGCTTTGTCGCGCGCTTTCGATAATGAAGGCTCTACTGACCAGCCTGGCGCCCATGCGAACCCGAGCGGACCACTCCACCTACAGCGCCCAGACCGAGGGCAAGAGCCAGCACGGCCGCATCGTCAGCGAGCTGGGGCTGTCCATCGTCGGCGGTGAACTCAAGCCCGGCGACAAGCTGCCGCCCGAGGCCCAGCTGCTGGAGCGCTACGAGATCAGCCGCCCCGTGCTGCGCGAGGCGGTGCGCGTGCTGGTGGCCAAGGGCCTGGTCGTGTCGCGCCAGCGCGCCGGCGCCATCGTGCGGCCGCGCAACGAGTGGCATCTGCTGGACCCCGACGTGCTGTACTGGCTCATCCAGTCCCGTCCGCAGCGCGACTTCGTGCAGACGCTGCTGGAAGTGCGCCAGATCTTCGAGCCCGCCGCCGCCGCACTGGCCGCCCGCGCCGCGACGGACGAGCAGCTCGAGGCAATAGCCACCGCCTACGCCGGCATGGCCGCCGCCAAGACGACCGAGGAGCTGCTGGAGCCTGACCTCGCCTTTCACCGGCGCATCGCCGAGGCCACGGGCAACGACCTGCTGGCCTACATCGGCAACATGCTGTCGCTGGCGCTGCGCGAGTCCATCACGCTGTCCAGCCAGCTGCCCAACACGCACGAGCTCTCGCTGCCGCGCCACAAGGCCATCCTGACCGCGCTGCAGGCCCGCGACCCGCTCGGCGCCCGCCAGGCCACGCTGGTGCAGCTGGACGAGACCGGCGACGACATCAACAGCGTTCTCGCCAACGACGGCAGAGTCAATCTTGCTTAAGAAAGTTGCCATGGCCCGCGACGACGATGACGACAGCGGCCTGACCGACGCCAGCCCCAACCCGAACTGGTTCCTGCGCGCGCGGCTGAAGACGCGCCAGCTGCTGTTGCTGATCGCACTGGACGACGAGCGCAACATCCACCGCGCCGCCGAGGTGCTGTGCATGACGCAGCCGGCTGCCTCCAAGCAGCTCAAGGACCTGGAGGACATGCTGGACGTGAAGCTCTTCGAGCGCCACCCGCGCGGCATGGAGCCCACGCTCTACGGCGAGACCATGATCCGCCACGCGCGGATGGCGCTGACGTCGCTCTCGGCCGCACATGACGACATCGTCGCGCTGAAGCACGGCCTGAGCGGCCAGGTCGAGGTGGGCGTCATCATGACGCCGGCCATGGGCCTGCTGCCGCGCGCCATCTCGCGCATCAAGCTGCAGGCGCCCCGCCTGCGCATCGGCGTGCACATGGAGGCCAGCAAGGTGCTGCTGGACATGCTGCAGCGGGGCAAGCTGGACTTCATGATCGGCCGCATCGTCGAGGAGGAAGGCGCCGCAGGCATGCACTACGAGGAGCTGACGGTGGAGCCCGCCTGCGCCGTGGCGCGCGTGGGCCACCCGCTGCTCAAGTCCGACAACCTCAAGCTCGCGGACCTGGCCAACCAGCCCTGGATCCTGCCGCCGCAGGGCAGCGTGCTGCGCCATCGCTGGGAGCTGATGTTCCGCCGCGCCGAGCTGGAGCCGCCCGCGAACAACGTCGACACGACGGCGTTGCTGCTGATCACCGCGTTGTTGCAGCAAACGGATTCACTGCATGTGATGCCCGTCGAGGTGGCGCGTTATTACGCGTCGCTGAACGTGCTGGCCATCCTGCCCATCGAGCTGCCGTGCCACATGGATGCGTTCGGGATCATCACGCGTGAGGGGCATCTGATGTCGCCGGGTGCGAGGCAGCTGCTGCATGAGGTGAGGTTGGCGGCGCGGGATTTGTATTGAGGGGCGCCGGCCTCCGTTTCATCCGATACCCCCCGCGAACTGGTGCTGAGAACACGAAGGTCTAGGGGTTGTGTGCGACCCCGGCCGGCGTAGCCTGCGCAGCTTGTCAACCAACGATGGTGGTCCGAGATGGTGTTCAAACATCTGCCTTGGCTCCTCGTCGCGCCGCTGATGGCGCACGCCGCGGACAGCCTGGTCATCAACGGCTCGATGAACTTCTCGGGGACAGGCGCGCCCACGGGGTGGACCGTGCTGGTCCCGAACGGTGAGTCGTGGCAATCCTTCGAGAGCCGGCCCAGCCCGGAAGGGGGCTCGTACTTCGGCATCCAGGACCTCGACTCGTTCGCGCCCCGGTTCAACGCGGGTGGCATCACGCAGCTCGTGTCGGGGCTGGAGGTCGGCACCAGCTATCAGCTGAGCTTCTTCTCGATGTCCAACCACACGTCGCTGAGTCCCACCGCCATGCAGCGATGGAACGTCACGTTCGGTGCGCAGACGCAGGCCAGCCAGCTGACGACGGCCAGCGGCGCGCCCACGTGGGTGCAATCGACGATGACCTTCACCGCCACGGCCACGGTGCAGGCCCTGACCTTTGCGGCCGAGTTCCTGCCGGGCTCGTACCCGGAGATCCTCAACCTCGATGGGGTCACGCTGAGCGCAGCGGCGGTTCCCGAAGCCTCCATCCAGCACCTGCTCGCCGCAGGGTTGGCGGGCCTGGGCTGGCTGAAGCTGCGCCGCCGCCGGGCCACCACCCCTTAGCCACGGCGCCGCGCCCTTGAGCCAGGTCTGGCAGCAATGGCAGGCGCTGGCGGCGTCATTGCCGCACAAGGCGCTCGGCCTGGCCGCATGGTTGCTGGCCATGGCGGTCGTGTTCGGCCTGCTGGAACGCCGGTTTCCGATCCGCGCCCAGCGCTTCCTGCGCAAGGACATGGCGCAGGACATTGGCTACTACTTCCTGGGCGGTCTGCTGCCGCCCTTCCTGACGGTGGTGGCGACGGCGGCCATGGCCTGGTTCGTCAGCGGCCTCGTGCCGGCGGCCTTCTACGCCTGGGTCGCCAGCCTGCCGTTTGCGGTGCGTGTCGGTGCCATGGTGCTGCTGGGCGACGTGGCGTTCTACTGGGCACACCGCTGGTCACATGAGAACGAATGGCTGTGGCGGATGCACGCCGTGCACCACAGCCCGACGTCGCTGGACTGGCTGGTGAACACGCGCGCGCATCCGCTGGACCTGGTGTTTGCTCGCGCGGTGTCGGCGGTGCCCATCGTCGTGCTGGGCATCCGGCAGGGCAACGATGGTCTGGACGCGGCGGTCGGCATCTATCTCGCCCTCACCACGCTGTGGGCGTTCTTCGTGCACACCAATCTGAAGTGGCGCCTCGGCTGGCTGGAACAGCTCGTCGTGACCCCGGCCTTTCATCATTGGCACCACGCCAACATGCCGGGAACCTTGAACAAGAACTACGCCTCTTTGTTCCCCTGGATCGATCGCATCTTCGGCACCTACCACCTGCCCGCGCAGCAATTCCCGCTGTCGTACGGGGCCGACCGGGATCTACCGCAGAAGCTTGGCGAGCAGCTGATCAGCCCGTTCAAAAGACGTCCGGGCTGAGCGCGCCCGCGTCGTCCGTCGGTTCAGACAGCCGCGCCCAGGCCAGCCGGCGAAGGCCTCTTCCGCGACGGCGATGCCGTTCGCCATCAAGCTGGCCCGATCCGCAGAGACGGTGCGGAGACGGGGCATCTGCAACATGCGCCGCATTGCCGCCATCCACGCCTGGTCGTGGGCCGGACCGGCAACGCACCCGCCCCTGCTTGCAGGGCACGGCCGACCATCTCGATGGAGACGACTTTGAGCGCACACACTTCAAACCAGGCCTTGCTGACGCATCGCCCCAGGCACGCCCGTTCGCTCGCCTGGGCCGCCACCGGCGCCGCGCTGCTGCTCCTTTGCGCCCCCGGCCGCGCCGCCACGGCAGCCGCCTCGGTGACCATTCGCCAGGTCGGTGATCCGTCGACACCCAACACCCAGCATTTCGCCGGCGTGGGCACCGACCGGTTGCGCGCGGCCGCGGGCGAGTACACCAACACACCAGTCACCACGTCAGGTACCGCCACCGCAGGCAACGGCAAGATTACCACCTTCGCCGGCGCCTTCAGCAACGGGCGTGGAAACCCGGGCGACCCCACCAGCGTGTCCACCACCGCCACCGCTTCGTTGACCGACAGCTTCACGGTCAGCGCCACGGGGGACGATCCCATACAGATGGTGTTCGCACTGCATGCCGGCGGCAACGTGACGGCGTCCAACACCGATCCGAACGCCAGCCTGGGCTTTGGCGGCGCCGGCGCAACGGCGAGCTGGCAGATCAGCCTGTCCGGGCCGAACGTCTCGCTGGCGAGCTCGGGCAGCGTGTCAGAGCAGAAGACCATCGTCAGTCGCAACCCCTTCCTGATCAGCATCGTCCATACCGAAACGGGCCTCGGCTTCAGCGAGTTCTCGATGGTGGTCGGCGTGACCCCCGGCCCGGCCGGAGCGACCTTCAGCCTGTCGATGCTTGCGGAGGCCAGCGCAGGTGTTCAGCAAGGCAACGGCACGATGAATGCCATCGCCGACTTCGGCAACACGCTGGAGTGGAAGGGCCTGGCCGGCGTGACGCTGCTGGACGGCAGCCCCTACCTCGGCAGCTTGTCGATCACGAGCGAATCGGGCTTCGACTACGGCCGCGCCGTGTCGGCAGTGCCGGAGCCGGCGAGCTACGCGCTGCTGCTGGGCGGCATGGCTTTGCTGGGGCTGGTGGCGCGCCGCCGGCAGGCCCGCGGCTGAAGGCTCAGAGCCAGAGCCAGCACGCCTTGCGGCGTGCGAGGACTTTTGTTGGTTGATTTTGCGGAGAGCGTGTTGGCTCGGTGCATTGCCGGGAGTCCGTCCCGGCGGCCGGGTAACTTTCTTCTGCGGGGCCAGAAGAAAGTCACCAAAGAAGAGGCCCTGAACCGCACACGATCACGACGCCGCCATCAGCGGCGCGCGAAAACAACCGGCGGCGTTGCGCCCAGACGCGACCCGCTTCGCTCTCGCTGCTGTCCCTGTGACGAACACCATCCATCGCCCCTTCACGCCGGTTAACGCCGGCTGCACGCCGGGCTCACCAGGAATGCGAAGTCAGCGCCGCTCGGGCGGCGCGACTGGTGTGTGCTGGGGAGGTCTGGCGCGTGGCTTCAGTCTTCGTCAGGTTCGGCAAACCTGGCCTGAAACGCCTCGGCGAACTCCGCCGATGCGCTGAACGTCAGCGTCACCGTCACCCACCCGCCCGCCTCGTGCTGCACCAGCAGCTCGTGGTCCCAGGCGTTGCCATCCTCAACCGGCCCCTGCCGTCCGCCGAACTCCGCCCGCGCCCAGGCCAGCACCCGCTCCACCTCGGCCATCACGGCCGCATGATCGGCCTCGCGCGTGGACGCCATGGCTTCCAGCGTGAGGATGTCGTCGGAGCTGTCGGTGAGGTCGAAGGTGAGGTGGCGCATGTCACTTCACAGATTGAAGTTGCTCGTCTGCGAGCTGAGTTTGATCGAGCAACCGCTTTCGTACCGACTTCTCGATATCGGTGTGCAGCGGCTCGCCCTCCTTTTTCAGCTTGTCCCAGGCCTCTCCAATCATCTTGTAGTCTTTCGAAGAGGGGTGATTGCCAACGTCGAAGGAAATCAGTGCCTCCCAGATAACGTGCACGAGCTTGTTGAAATCGTCTCGAAGCTCGTCAGGCAGAAAGATTGAGTTCGCCTTGAGGAATCGGTCCGCGTCTGCCAGTGCATCGTGCGTCTTGGCATATCTCATTCTTGTGTCTAGCTCTTGCCAGACCTTATCGCGGTTGCTAGCCGACGCATTTCGAATTTGCTCTCTCTGTGTCTCCCAAAGCATCTCCTGCTTTGACAGAAATTCTTCTAGGTGGCCCTCCGACATGTATTGCAAGGATGTGTAGGACTGCATTGGCGAGCAAAGCCAGCAAGAGAGTCCGTAGGCATTTCCTATCTTCTCCCACGCCTCCGGGATCACCTTGAATTCCCTTTCCTGTAGCTTTAGCGATCCCTGGATAACGGTATCCAGTCTTGCTTTGATCCGTTGCAGCTCCTTCGCCTGTTCATGCTCGAACGCCTTTTGGCGCTTTGCGAAGTGGGCGGGCGTCAACCCAGCGCTCCACCGCCTTCTGGAATATGAGCCAGAAGAGCCCTATTGAGGCACCACCATAGAAAAAGAATCGGCCGACATATTGCGTGAACTCATCAAGCGTCATTAGCACCTCCTATGGGTTGGCCGTCACTCGGCCGCACAAGACGCTGATTCTCATCTGTAGGCGGCCGCGCCTTGCAGCCCATAGCCCCGAGATTGGGGTGAACGCAGTGAACCCCAGCGATGCCTCTGCGCAACCGCCGAGTTGGCGAATACCGCACGCGTCGCCCGAGCGACGCTGACTTCGGATTCCTGGTGAGCCCGGCGTGCAGCCGGCGTTAACGGGCGGGATGGGGGCGATGGATGGCACTCGTGATAGGGACAGCAGCGAGAGCGAAGCGGGTCGCGTCTTCCCGGAATGCGGCTGCATGTTTTCGCGCGCCGCTCTTGGCGGCGTCGCAATGGCGTGCGGTTCAGCGCCTCTTCTTTGGTGACTTTCTTCTGGCGCCGCAGAAGAAAGTTACCCCGCCGCCGGGCGGGACTCCCGGCAATGCGCCGAGCCAACACGGTCTCCGCAAAAGCAGCCAGTTCCCACAAGGCTCAACGCGAGCGCCCAGCCGAATCGCTAGCGCGTCGGCAGCCCTTCCAGCGCAGCCAGTGAAGCCTGCAGCACATCTTCCAACTCGCCAAGCAAGCGTTGCCGCTCCGGTGCCGTCTCGGGCGTTTCCACGCTCAGCAGCTCGTGGAACGGCAGCACCAGCGGTGAACCTTCCATGGAACCCCGTGGCCCGTCGGGCAGGCCACCCTGGGGTGTGAACGGGCGCTGGGTCAGGTCGACCATCGTCCCGACCATGCGGGCCGCGCGGCCGTCGGCGCTCCACTCGATGACGCGGCCGCGAGAGTGCACCGCGCGATAGCCCGAGCCGTTGCTCCGCAGGCGGAACGTGGCCTCGTAGCTGGCTTGTGCGCCGCGGGCGTGCGCGCGCATCGCGGCCAGCATGCCCTCAAGGTCAGCCGGGTGCACTCGGCAGCGCCAGAAGTGCGTGCTGTCGGCGCTGTACGGCTCCGGGAAACCAAGCCGCAGCTTCCACTGCGGTGAATAGTGGACCGTCTCCAGCTCGAGCCTGAGGTCCCAGATCCCGAGCTCACCCCCTTCGACGGCCTGTCGCAAGCGAAGCTCCAGCGGTTGTCCGTGCATGCCCATGAACGCGATTGTCAGGTCCCGATGCCAGGGCAATAGGCTGTCCTGCCGTCCACGTTCTGCCGCGTGCGGGCCAGTGGCTTGCGTCAACGACAAGCCGGACGCGAGGGCATCAGCGCTTGCAACCCGGCGCTGGGTTCGCCTTCGGCCCCGACTTCGTCTGATGGATGAACGGGATCGTCCCATCCGCCCGGTACGAGAATTCCTCGACCGCCAGCGACCGTCGGAACTCGCTGCCCCCCGGCAGCTCGGCGTTGTGATACGCCACATAGCTCTTGCCGTTGAAGTCGAAGAACGCCTGGTGGATGGTCTTCGTCTTCAGATTGCGCTCCATGACGACGCCCTGCGGCGTCCAGGGGCCGGTGGCTGACGGGCCGGTCATGTAGGCCGTCTCTTCGGGGAAGTGCTGCGAGTAGCTCAGGTAGTACGTGCCGTTGTGCTTGTGCAGGTAGGACGCCTCGACGAAGTTGGCCACCGGCACGGCCGTGATCGGACCGTCCAGCTCGGTCATGTTGGCCTTGAGCTTGGCGACCTTCATCACCGTGTTGCCCCAGTACAGCCAGGCCTGGCCGTCGTCGTCGATGAACACGGCCGGGTCGATGTCGTCCCAGGCGATGTCGGTCTGCTGGGTCATGTCGTTGGTGATGAGCGCGGAACCGCGCGCATCCTTGAACGGGCCGGTCGGCGAGTCCGACACCGCCACGCCCACCGCGAAGCCGGGCACGGTCGCGTGTTCGACCGTCGAATAGAACCAGTACTTGCCGTGGCGCTTGACCACGTCCGACGCCCAGGCGCGGCCCTTGGCCCAGGCGAAGTCCCTGGCCTTGATGGGCACGCCCTCGTCCTTCCAGTTCACCATGTCGCAGGTGGAGAACACGCGCCACTCGTGCATGACGTAGTCCTTGCCCTCGGGCGGCGCCTCGTCGCGGCCGGCGAAGAGGTAGACGCGGCCACCGTCCACCAGCACGGCGGGGTCGGCGGTGAAGAGCGGCGCGAACAGCGGGTTGGTGGCGGCTTGAGCCGCACTCCAAGCAAACGCAGCCGTGAACAGTAGCTTCTTGAACATCTCAGCGATCCTTTCGCATGGGTGGCCCCGCGACACGCGAGACCAAGGCATTCGGGCCGAGCGCCGGGCCGCTCCCAAGCCGGCCCGAGTTGACGATGCATGCGGCTCGACGCCGCACGCATCGCCGTCCCCACGGGGGACCGACTGGGCTCGTCCGCGTTCAGCGGCACGAGACCGGGCGAGGGGCTCACATCACTTCAGGCAGTGGCTTTCTTCAGGGACAGCAGCCGCTGCACGGCGCAGAAGACGAACAGCAGCGCGCCGATGACGATCTTGGTCCACCAGGAGCTGAGGGTGCCGTCGAAGGCGATCAGCGTCTGGATGAGGCCCAGCACCAGCACGCCGGACAGCGCACCGGCCACGTAGCCATAACCGCCCGTCAGCACGGTGCCGCCGATGACCACGGCAGCAATCGCGTCCAGCTCCACGCCTTGCGCATGTTGGCCGTAGCCGCTGAGCATGTAGAACGCGAACAGCAGGCCGGCCAGCGACGCGCAAAAGCCGCTGAGGCCGTAGACGGCGACCTTGGTGCGGCCCACGGGCAGGCCCATCATCAGCGCCGAGGCCTCGCTGCCGCCCAGCGCGTAGACGGTACGGCCGAAGGCGGTGCAGTGCGCCACCCACAGGCCCGCGCCCAGCACGATCAGCGCGATCAGCGCGCCCGGCGACAGGAAGGCGCCCGCGAACAGCGGGATCTGCGTCTGCGACAGCGTGACGAACAGCGGCGCGTCGATGGTGATGCTGTCGACGCTGATGAGGAAGCACAGGCCGCGCGCCAGGAACATGCCGGCCAGCGTGACGATGAAGGCCTGCAGCTTGAACACGTGGATGACCACGCCCTGCAGCGCGCCGAACGCCGCACCGCCCAGCAGCACGAGGACGATGACCAGCTCCGCCGGCCACTGCGCAACCTGCAGCAACCAGGCGGCGACCATGGTGGTCAGCGCCAGCACCGAGCCCACGGACAGGTCGATGCCACCGGACAGGATGACGAAGCTCATGCCCACCGCGATGACGAGCAGGAAGGCGTTGTCGATGAGCAGGTTCAAGACGACCTGCGTGGAGCCGAAGCCGGTGTAGCTGCTGGCGCCGACGATGAAGAGCACGGCCATCAGCGCGACGCTGACCCAGCTGGTGAACGACGGGGCGGCCATTGCCGAGCGGAGCGCTTTCATGCCTTCCTCCAGGTCGACCAGGCCGAGGACTGCGAGATGCAGACCGCAAACACGACGACGGCCTTGACGACCATGGTCACCTGCGGCGGCACGCCCATCGCGTAGATGGTGGAGGTCAGCGTCTGGATGATGAGCGCGCCGATGAGGCTGCCGGCCAGGCTGAACTTGCCTCCGCTCAACTGCCCGCCGCCCAGCGTCACGGCGAGGATGGCGTCCAGCTCCAGCAGCAGGCCGGCGTTGTTGGCGTCGGCGCTCTTGATGTTGGACGAGATCATCAGCCCCGCCAGCCCCGCGCCGAGGCTGCAGTAGACGTAGACGAAGAAGACGATGGCCGCCGTGCGCACGCCGGCCAGGCGCGCGGCGACGGGGTTGATGCCGACGGTCTGGATGAACAGGCCCAGCGCCGTGCGCTTCATCAGCAGCGCCGTGAGGCCGCCCACCGTGGCGACGACGAACAGCGACACCGGCAGCCCCAGCAGGTAGCCGCCGCCCAGCCAGAAGAAGGTCGCGGGTTCGTAGACGGTGATGATCTGGCCGTCGGTGAACAGCTGCGCCAGGCCGCGGCCGGCGACCATCAGGATCAGCGTCGCGATGATGGGTTGCAGGCCCAGCGCCGACACCAGCAGGCCGTTCCACAGGCCGCACAACAGCGCGGCACCCAGGGCCGCGGCGAAGGCGACGGCCAGGCCGTGCGAGCCGACCAGCACGCAGGCCACCGTGCCGGCGATGGCGACGACGGCGCCCACCGACACGTCGATGCCGCGCGTGGCGATGACCAGCGTCATGCCGAGCGCCGCGAGCATCAGCGGTGCGGCGCGGTGCAGGATGTCGATGAGGCTGCCGTAGAGGTGGCCGTCCTTGATCTCCAGGTGCAGGAAGCCGGGCACGAAGACAGCCGCGACGACCAGCAGCAGCGCGAGCGCCGCGACGGGTCGCGCGAGCGGATGCTTCCAGGCCCTCGACACGGCAGAGGGGGCGCTTGGCGTGGACATGGCGAGACTCTGGGAATTCATGCGGGAACTGCGGTGGCGGGCTCGGCGGCGATGACCTCGAGCACGCTGCGCTCGTCCAGCTCGCCGCGGCGGTACTCGCCGGCGGCGCGGCGGTCGCGCAGCACGAGGACGCGGTCGCTGCAGTGCAGGACCTCGGGCAACTCGGACGAGATGAAGAGGATGGACATGCCCGTGCCGTCCTCCTTGTGCGCGAGCGCGCGGACGGCGTCCATCAGGTCCTCCTTGGCACGCACGTCGATGCCGCGCGTGGGCTCGTCGAGGATGAGCGCGGCGGGCTCGGTCGCCAGCCAGCGGGCGAGCAGCGCTTTCTGCTGGTTGCCGCCGCTGAGCTGACCGATGGGCGTGTCGGCGCTGGCCGTCTTGATGCCCAGGCGCTGGATGTAGTCGTCGGCCAGGGCCTGCTGCTGCTCGTGGCTCATGACCAGCCGCAGGCCGTGGCGGGCCTGCAGCGCGAGCAGGATGTTGTCGCGCACGGAGAGGTCCAGGATGGCGCCTTCGTGCTTGCGGTCTTCCGAGCAGAAGGCAATGCCGGCGGCGATGGCCTGGCGGGGCGAGTGCCAACGGCCGTTGTGGCTGCCGGCCTCGACATGGCCTGCGTCGGCCGTGTCGGCGCCAAACAGCAGGCGCGCGGCCTCGGTGCGGCCGGAGCCCAGCAGGCCGGCGAGGCCCAGCACCTCGCCGCGCTTCAGCTCCAGGTCCAGCGGGTGCAGCGCGCCGCGACGGCTCAAGCCCTGGGCCTTCAGCACCGCCGCGCCGGTGTTCGGCGCGCGGCTGTCCAGGCGGGTGGGCTGCTGGTCGGGCGGCGCGCCCACCATCTTGTTGACCAGGGCCAGGCGGCTGAGATCGCTCGCCAGGTACTCGCCCTCGGTCTCGCCATTGCGCATGACGGTGATGCGATCGGCCAGCGCGTAGGTCTGGTCGAGGAAGTGGGTCACGAACAGGATGGCCAGGCCCTGGTCGCGCAGGCGGCGCAACACGGTGAACAGGCGCTGCACGGCGGCGTCGTCCAGGCTGGACGTGGGCTCATCCAGGATGAGCACGCGGGCCTGCACGCGCAGCGCGCGGGCGATGGCGACCATCTGTTGCACGGACAGCGAGTAGCGCGACAGCGGGGCCGTCACGTCGATGTCCAGGTCCATCTGCGCGAGCACACGCCTGGCTTCGGCGTTGACGGCGGCCCAGTCGATGCGGCCCCCACCCAGCCAAGATTTGCGCGGGAAGCGGCCGGCGCAGATGTTCTCCGCCACGCTGAGGTTGGTGCAGAGGTTGACCTCCTGGTAGACGGTCTGGATGCCCAGGGCCTGGGCTTCCTCGGTGCGGCGCGGCGCGATCGTGTGGCCGTCCAGCGTGATGACGCCGGCGTCGGGCGTGTACAGACCCGTCAGCACCTTGATCAGCGTGGACTTGCCGGCGCCGTTCTGGCCCATCAGCGCGTGCACCTCGCCCGGGAACAGGCGCAGGCTGACGTCGCCGAGGGCCTTCACGCCCGGAAAGCCTTTATGGATGCCGGACAGCGCCAGCACCGGGGCCGCACTCACCGTCATGTCAATACTTTCGGTTCGGCAGTTCCTTGGCCGCCACCTCGGCCGGGAACACGCCCTCGGTCACCGTGATCCGCTTCTCGATCGGCTTCTTGGCCACCACGTCCTTGGCCAGCTGCATCAGCTGCGGCCCCAGCAGCGGGTTGCATTCCACCGTCACGTTCAGCTTGCCGGCCTTCATCGCCTCGAACGCACCGCGCACGCCGTCGATGGAGATGATGACGATGTCCACGCCCGGCTTCAGGCCGGCTTCCTCGATGGCCTGGATGGCGCCAATCGCCATGTCGTCGTTGTGCGCGTACAGCACGTCGATCTTCTTGTCGCGCTGCTTCAGGAAGGACTCCATGACCTCCTTGCCCTTGGCGCGCGTGAACTCGCCGGACTGCGAGCGGATGATCTGCAGCTTGGGGTTGGTCTTGATGACTTCCTCGAAGCCCTTCTTGCGGTCGATGGCCGGCGCCGAGCCCACGGTGCCCTGCAGCTCGACGATGTTCAGTGCGGCGTTCGGCGTCTTCGCCGCACGCTCCAGCAGCCACTTCGCGGCCTTGCGGCCTTCCTCGACGAAGTCGGAGCCGATGAAGGTGACGTACAGCGACGGGTCACTGACCTTGACCGCGCGGTCGGTCAGGATGACGGGGATGCCGGCCGTCTTGGCTTCCTTCAGCACCGTGTCCCAGCCGCTTTCCACCACCGGCGAGAAGGCGATGACGTCGACCTTCTGCGCGATGTAGCTGCGGATGGCCTTGACCTGGTTCTCCTGCTTCTGCTGCGCGTCGGCGAACTTCAGCGTGATGCCGGCCTCCTTGGCCGCGGCCTTGATGGAGGCGGTGTTGGCGGTGCGCCATTCGCTCTCCGCGCCGACCTGGGAGAAGCCCAGGACCAGCGGCGCGGCCAGGGCGCCGAAGGCGGACAAGGACAACGCGGCGGCGAGCAGCGTGCGACGAACAATAAGTGTCTTCATTCGGTTGTCTCCGTTGGGTGGTGGGCTTGTCTAACGCAGCAATCGCAGGCCGTAAAGCCCGCCGGCGATGGAACCTGGCTTGGCGACGAATTTCACATTGAGTTTGCCGCCGGCGGCACGAACCAGCTCGGCGGGCAGCGGGAACTCGCGCGTGTAGAGGTCGTCTGCCGTGTCGACCTTGGCCAGTTCGAGCTCGGCGACGAGTTGGCCGTTGACGACGAGGTCGAAGCGCCGGCCGGCGTCGCCCTTGGCGAAGCTCAGGCGCAGCGTGCGCGCTTCGGCCTTGGGGTCGTTCAAGTCGTAGCTGAACCACTGCCTGGCATGCCGCCAGCGGCCGGCCGGCGCGATGCCGTTCTCGGCACCCTCGCCCTTGAAGCCGTGGTCGGACTCGGGCTGCTGCTCGCCCGGCGCGACCTGGTCGATGGTCTGCGCGTCCAGCGCCAGGCGCGCTTCCTCGGCCTTGGCCAGCTCCACGCGCAGCAGGCTTTGCTGCGCCGCTGTGCTGCGCGCCCAATAGACCATGTAGCGCGAGTCGTGCAGGCGGAAAAAGGGGATGAGCTGCAGGTTCTCGCTGCCCTTGACACCCCGGATGAGGCCGGGCGCAGTGAAGGTCAGCGGCTGGCCGGAAACGGGCTTGAAGCGGCGCACGAAATCCGCCTTGTCGCTGACGAAGACCGGCGCGGCGTCCTGCGGGCAGACCGGCCCCTGAGCGATATGGCCCATGCGCGAGCCGTCGGCGGTGAAGCTCAGCGCCTCGCCCGGCTGCGGCGTCTTGGCGGCCAGCACGATGGGGCCGTGCAGCACGGCCACGTAATTCTTCAGCCCAGGCATGGGCTCCAACGTCGTGCGCATGGGCAGCTCGACGTCGACCTCGTCGCCCGGCTGCCACGTGCGGCGCAGTTCGACGTGGCTGCCCGGCCTGGCCGTCACCTTGACCGGCTTGCCGTTGAGCCTGACCTTCAGCGCGCCGGGCGCGACCCAGCCGGGGTAACGGATCTTCAGCGCGAAATCGCCGGCGTCGTGCACCGTCAACCGCGTGCGCGACTCATCAGGAAAGCGGGTGCTTTGCGTGACATGGATGCCGCGCTCGCGCCAGTCCAGCTGGGACGCGATGAAGAGGTTCACGTAGAGCGAGTCCGCGTCATGCGCGTAGATGAACTCGCCGTGGCGCGCGTGGCTCTCGATGCCGGAGCCCACGCAACACCACATGCCTTCGTCCACCTTGGAGTAGACGCGGTAGTGCTGCGGCCGCATCGGCGTGAAGTAGACGAAGCCGCCCTCGCCCGGGTGTTGCGACGCGAGGATGTGGTTGTAGAGCGTGCGCTCGTAGAAGTCGCTGTAGCGGCCGTTCTCAGGCTGGGCCTGCGCGAGCAGCGCGGTCAGCTTGAGCATGTTGTAGCTGTTGCAGGTCTCGGGGCCTTCCACCTCGTTGAGCATGGGCCGGAAGTCTTCCGCCGGGTGGAAGTGCTCCTTGACGCTGTTGCCGCCGATGGCGACCGTGCGCTTCTCGGTCACCGTGCGCCAGAAAAACTCCGCGGCGCGGCGACCCTCGTCCTCGCCGCCGATCTGCGCGATGCGCGCGAAGCCGATGACCTTGGGGATCTGCGTGTTGGCGTGCAGGCCGGTCAGCTTGTCCTGGCCCGCCGCCAGCGGCTGCAGCACGGCCTGGTGCGAGAAGCGCCGCGCCAGCGCCAGGTAGCGCAAATCACCGGTCATGTCGGCCACGTCGGCCAGCACCTCGTTCATGCCGCCGTGCTCGGCGCGCAGCATGTCCTGCATCTGCGCGTCGGTCAGCGGCGTCGTCAGGCGCAGCGCCCAGTCGCTCATGCGCACGAGCATGGCCTTGGCGTCGGCATTGCCGGCATGCACCCAGGCATCGCGCAGGCCGGCGAACAGCTTGTGGACGTTGTACCAGGGCACCCAGCGGCCGTTGACGGAGAAGCTGTCGACCTTGAGTTGCCCTGCGCCCACTTCAGCCCAGGCCTTGGCGCCGTCGGGGATGCCGCCGATGTAGCCCGTGCCCAGCTGGTCCTGGCAGCGCTTGAGTTCGGCGATGACGTAGTCCAGCCGCTGCTTCGCTTGCGCGTCGCCGGTCGACGCGACCATCAGCGCCAGCGCCGACACGTAATGCCCGCCCATGTGCCCATCCAGGCCCGACGACTCCCAGTTGCCGTAGCTCGGCGTGGGCACGGGCAGCCCCGCCTCACGGCGGAAGGGCGCGAGCAGGCGCTCGGGGTCGAGCGCCAGCAGGTAGCGCAGGTCGGTCGTCTGTGCCTGCAGGAAGGGACCGTCCAGCAGGCGCACGCGGTCCAGCGGGAAGGCCTGCGCTCCTCCACCCGTGATCGCACCCGCGCCGTGGGCACACAGCGCGAGCGTGACGGCAGCGAGCAGGCGCTTCATCGCGTCAGCCCGTGCGGATCGCCCACAACGACACGCCGCCGGACGACAGCGCGCTGAAGCTCACGACGAAGGCGCTGGCGTTGGTATTCCATTGCCGGGACAGTACCCCGGCATAGGTCGTCCCGCCGCTCACCACGCTGAGTTTGTTGCTGCCCTTGTGCGTCCAGGTGCCCGTCATGCCGCCGGTGACCGTGCCGTCGGCGTTCAGCGTGACGACGATGGACGCCTTGCTGACGGCCGTGATGTCCTTGCCGTGGTTGACCAGCTTGTACGTGCCTGCCGCCTGCGTGGCGCTGACGTCGGCCGTCTGCGCCGGCGTGGCCAGGCTCAGCGGTGCGTAACGCAGCGGCGCGATGACCAGCCAACCGTCTTCGTTCAGGTGCATCTCATGCACGCGGATCTCGTGCAGCTCACCGGTGCCGGGGAAGCGCGTGTGGAAGACGATGAAGTACTGGCCCGTCGCCGCGTCGTGGTAGGCCGAATTGTGGCCCGGTGACACATAGCCCAGCGCCGTGCCGGTCTCGCCGGTGGCGTTGGTGAACTGGTGGCCGCCCATCAGCTTCATGCCGTGCGGCGCGATGCTGGCGTCGTCGAAGAAGGTCCCGTTGGCGCCCTTGACGGTGGCCATGTCGGTACCGGCGCCGTCCAGGTAGGGCCCGTCGGGCTGCAGCGAGCGTGCCATGCGCACGTTGTAGCCGCCGGCCGCGTCCAGGCCGCCGAAGGACATGAACAGGTAGTAGTACTTGGTCGTCGGGCTGTAGAGGACGTAGGCGCCCTCGATGCGCGCGTGGTTGCCGCCGATGAGCCGCTTGCCGTAGCCCTGGCCCGCGATCGGCAGGCCGGTCGCCGGGTCCAGCTGCAGGATGAAGAGGCCGCCCGAATAGGAGCCGTACACCATCCACAGCTTGCCCGTCGCGTCCTTGAAGACGGCGGGGTCGACGACGTTGGGGTGCCTGGTGGCGTCGTAGTTGGTGCCGTCTTCCGACGTGCCCACCATGCCCGACTTCAGCAGCAGCTGCTTGTTGGCATAGGGCCCGTCGACCTTGGTGGCCACGGCGATGCCCAGCGCCGACAGCGGCGAGTCGCCCTTGCAGGCGCAGTAGTACATGTAGAACTTGCCGTCATCGAGCTTGGTGACGTCGGGTGCCCACAGCGTGGTCGTCTGCGCCCAGGTCAGCGCGGCGGACAGGTCGGTCGTGACGTTCGTGAACAGCGGGTTGGCGTTGTTGACGCCATCGGCGATCTTGGTCCAGTTCATCAGGTCCGTCGTCTTGGCCGCCGCGAGGTGGGAGCCGAAGACGTAGAACGTGCCGTCGGCGCGGATGACGGAGGGGTCATGCACGCCGGCGTTGGTGAACGTGAGCGCGGCCTGCGTGGGCGGCGGTGGTGCAGGGGGCGGGGGCGGCGGCGCCGGTGGGGGTGGCGGCGGCGTGGGCGTGATCGGGCTGGGCGCCGGCGAGGGGCTGCTGCCACCGCCGCCGCCGCAGGCGGTCAGCGCGATGGCGGCCGAGCCGGCGAGGAAGTCGCGTCGCTTCTGGAAGGCCATGGTGTGTTTGTCTCCGGGTCTGATGGTTGTGGCCGGCGCAGCCTAGGAGGCTCGGCGGCGGCGCACCAATGACATTGCAGACACGGTCGATCCTGGTTTTGATATGCCCCGTGTTGGCCACGGAGGCAGCGCAACGCCTGGGCAAGCAGCATGGCGGGCCCAGAGTTGCAGGTCAGGGAAAGGCGCTTGGCCGAAGGGGTGATCAGCCCTCGACGGCGACGACGACGATGGACTTGGCCGGCAGCTTCAACGTCAGCTTGCCGTCGGCGGCCTGCGCTTCAAACGCCACGGGCGTGACCTGGGCGGCCTTGCCGAGTTCGTTCTGCGCATCCATCGCGCCAGCCGTCAGCAGCTTGCCCTTCACAAGCTTCGGCGCAGTGGCACCGACCTGCAGCGTCAGCTCGGTGGCCTGCGTCGCGTTCGAGTTCACGAGGCCGATGTAGACCTTGCCGTCCTTGCCGCGCGCGGCGGTGGCGGACAGGCCCGGCATTTCGGTCGCGCCGACCTTGTAGACCGGGTTGTTCTCGAGCGTGATGGGCAGAGAGGTCGCGTCCTGGAAGGGCGTGTACAGCGCGAACGCGTGATACGTCGGCGTCAGCACCAGCTTGTCCTTGCTGGTGAGGATCATGGCCTGCAGCACGTTGACCATCTGCGCGATGTTGCTCATCTTCACGCGGTCGGCGTGGGCGTGGAAGACGTTGAAGTGCAGCGCCGCCAGCAGCGCGTCGCGCAGCGTGTTGCGCTGGACCAGGAAGCCGGGGTTGCTGCCGGGCTCGGGGTCGTACCAGCTGCCCCACTCGTCGAAGTACAGGGCCAGCTTCTTCTGCGGGTCGTTCTTGTCCAGGATGACCGTGCTCTTGGTCAGCGTGCTGTCGATCTTGCTGACCTGCTGCAGCATCGAGATCCACTCGCCTTCGGGGAAGCCCACGGCCGAGCCCTTGCCCTCCCACTTGCCGCTGGGGAAGGTGTACGCGTGGTGGGCGATGCCGTTGAAGTTGTGGCGGATGTTCTTGCTCAGCACGTCGGTCCAGGTGGTGTCCTGGTCGTTGCCGCCGCTGGCGATGAACTGGGGCCGGTTGTTCTCGGGTGTCTTCAGGAAGGTGGCGACCTGGCGGTACTGGTCGGCGTAGTACTCGGGGCGCATGTTGCCGCCGCAGCCCCAGGTCTCGTTGCCGACGGCGAAGTAGTGCACGCGGAAGGGCTTGTCACGGCCGTTCTTGCGGCGCAGGTCGGTCAGCGTGGACTTGCCCTCGGCCGTCATGTACTCCAGCCACTCGGCCATCTCCTGCGCGCTGCCGGTGCCCAGGTTGCCGTTCACGTAGGCCTCGGCGCCCAGCTGCTCGACCAGGTCGAAGAACTCGTGCGTGCCGACGGCGTTGTTCTCCTGCACGCCACCCCAGTGGGTGTTGACCTTGACGGGGCGCTTGTTGCGCGGGCCGATGCCTTCGCGCCAGTGGTACTCGTCGGCGAAGCAGCCACCGGGCCAGCGCACCAGCGGCACCTTCAGGTCCTTCAGCGCGCCGACCACGTCCTTGCGCCAGCCGCGCACGTTCGGGATCTTGCTGTCGGGGCCGACCCACATGCCTTCGTAGATGCCGGTGCCCAGGTGCTCGGCGAACTGGCCGTAGATGTTGCGGTGGATGACCGGGCCGGGCTGGTCGGCGTTGACGACCAGCTTGATGTCGGCCGCCTGGGCGCCAAAGGCCCAGGCCAGGCAGGCCGCGAGGGCGGCGAGTTGCTTCTTCATGTCTTTTGTCTCCTTCGTTGTTCTGTTCGGGCCTGCGCGTCTCAGTTGCGCGTCAGTGCTCCGTCGCGGCGGCGCCAGACGCCGCGCTCGTTGGGCTCGCGCAAAACCGCCGGCAGCAAGGCGCGCGGCAGGTTCTGGTAGCAGACCGGGCGCAGGAAGCGCTGGATGGCTGCGGTGCCGACCGAGCTGCTGCGGCCGTCGCTGGTGGCCGGGAACGGGCCACCGTGGACCATGGCCGTCGACACCTCGACGCCGGTGGGATAGCCGTTGGCCAGGATGCGACCGACCTTGCGCTCCAGCGCCGGCAGCAGGCGGCGGGCGGCGGCGAGGTCGGCCTCGTCGTCGTCCTGCAGTTGCAGCGTGGCGGTCAGCTGGCCTTCCAGGCCTTCGATGACGGCAAGCAGCTCGTCCAGGTCCGTGCAGGCGACCAGCAGCGAGGCCGGGCCGAAGATCTCGGCCGACATCGCGTGGTTGGCCAGGAAGGCCGCGCCGGTCGTCTTGAACAGCGCCGGGGCGCCCTGGCAGCCGGCGGACTCGCCACGCAGCAGCGTGTCGACCTGCGCCTGGCCCGCGAGCTGGTCTTCACCGCGCTGGTAGGCGCTGGCGATGCCGGGCGTCAGCATGGTGCCCGCAGCCACGGGCTTGAGCGCCTCGGCAGCGGCGGCGGCGAAGCGGTCGAAGTCCGCGCCGGCCAGGCCCAGCACCAGGCCGGGGTTGGTACAGAACTGGCCCACGCCCATGACCAGCGAGGCGGCAAAGCCGGTCGCCACGTCGGCGCCGCGCTGGGCGAGTGCGCCCGGCAGCAGGACGACCGGGTTGATGCTGCTCATCTCGGCGTAGACGGGGATGGGCTGCGGGCGCGCGGCTGCGGCGGCCATCAGCGCGAGGCCGCCGCTGCGCGAGCCGGTGAAGCCGACGGCCTGGATGGCCGGGTGGCGCACCAGCGTGTCGCCGATGCCATGGCCGCTGCCGGTCAGCAGCGCGAAGACGCCGGCCGGCAGCTTGGACAGCTTGACGGCCTCGACGACCGCACGGCCGACCAGCTCCGACGTGCCCGGGTGGGCCGAGTGCGCCTTGACGACGACGGGGCAGCCGGCGGCCAGCGCGGCGGCGGTGTCGCCACCGGCGACCGAGAAGGCCAGCGGGAAGTTGCTGGCGCCGAACACGGCCACGGGGCCCACGCCGACGAAACGCAGGCGCAGGTCCGGCCGCGGCGGCGTGCGCGTGGGCAGGGCGGTGTCGATGCGCGCGTCCTGCCAGCTGCCTTCGCGCAGCAGTTCGGCGAACAGCTTGAGCTGGTTCATCGTGCGGCCACGCTCGCCTTCCAGGCGGGCGCGCGGCAGGCCGGTCTCGGCCATGGCGCGGACGATCAGGTCATCGCCCAGCGCGAGGATCTGCGCGGCGATCTGCTCCAGGAAGTCGGCGCGCTCCTGATCGGTCGTGGCGCGATAGGCGTCGAAGGCGGCGCCGGCGAGCGCGCAGGCTTCGGCCACCTGGGCCGCATCGACGGCGTTGAAGTCGGGGCCGAGGGCTTCGTTCTTGCCCGGGTCAAACGCCTGGAAGGGCTTGCCCGCGCCGCGCACCGGCTGGCCGCCGATCAGGGCCAGGCCTTGGATGGTGTTGCTCATGAAAACCTCGGAATCAGTGGGAATGGCGCGGCACGGCCGAGCCGCGCTTGCCGCGCAGGAAGTCGAAGTCGCAGCCCTCGTCGGCCTGCAGCACGTGGTTCACATAGAGCTGGCGGTAGCCGCTGGCGTCCTGCGGGTCCACGGTCTGCGCGGCGGCCCAGGCCGCCAGGCGCGTGGCCAGTTCGGCCTCGGAGATGTCCAGGTGCAGGCGGCCGGCGGCGCAGTCCAGCTCGATCCAGTCGCCTTCCTGCACGATGGCCAGCGGCCCGCCGGCGCGCGCCTCGGGCGCCACATGCAGCACGACGGTGCCGTAGGCGGTGCCGCTCATGCGGGCGTCGGAGATGCGCACCATGTCCTTCACGCCGGCTGCGAGCAGCTTGGGCGGCAGGCCCATGTTGCCGACCTCGGCCATGCCGGGGTAGCCCTTGGGGCCGCAGTTCTTCATGACCAGGATGGAGCTGGCGTCAACGGCCAGGTCGGGGTCGACGATGCGCGCCTTGTAGTCCTCGAAGTGCTCGAAGACGACGGCGCGGCCGCGGTGCTTCATCAGCTCGGGCGTGGCCGCCGAGGGCTTGAGCACGGCGCCGCGCGGCGCCAGGTTGCCGCGCAGGATGCAGATGCCGCCGTCTTCGATCAACGGGTTGTCCAGCTGGCGGATGACTTCGTCGTCGTAGATGGGCGCATCGACGCAGTTGGCCCACAGGCTCTTGCCGTTGACGGTCAGCGCGTCGGGGTTGGGCAGCTTGCCGCCCTCGCCCAGGCGGCGGATGACGGCCGGAAGGCCACCGGCGTAATAGAACTCTTCCATCAGGAAGCGACCCGAGGGCAACAGGTCCACCACCGTGGGCGTGCCGCGGCCGATGCGGGTCCAGTCTTCCAGCTCCAGGTCCACACCGATGCGGCCGGCGATGGCCTTCAGGTGGATGACGGCGTTGGTGGAGCCGCCGATGGCCGCGTTGACGCGGATGGCGTTCTCGAACGCTTCCTTGGTCAGCACCTTGGACAGCGTCAGTTGCTCCCAGACCATGTCGACGATGCGCATGCCGGACAGGTGGGCCAGCACATAACGGCGTGCATCAACGGCAGGGATCGCGGCGTTGTGCGGGAGGGACGTGCCCAGCGCCTCGGCCATGCAGGCCATCGTGGACGCGGTGCCCATCGTGTTGCAGGTGCCGGCCGAGCGCGAGTGGCCCGCCTCGGCGGCCATGAAGTCGTGCATGCTGATCTCGCCGGCCTTGACCTGCTCGTGCAGCTGCCACACGGCCGTGCCCGAGCCGATGTTCTTGCCGTTCAACTTGCCGTTCAGCATCGGGCCGCCGGTGACGACGATGGCCGGCACGTCGACGCTGGCCGCGCCCATCAGCAGCGCGGGCGTGGTCTTGTCGCAGCCGACCAGCAGCACGACGGCGTCCATCGGATTGCCGCGGATGCTCTCCTCGACGTCCATGCTGGCCAGGTTGCGCGTCAGCATGGCCGTGGGGCGCAGGTTGCTCTCGCCGCTGGAGAACACCGGGAACTCGACCGGCCAGCCACCCGCTTCGATGATGCCGCGCTTGACGTGCTCGGCCAGCTTGCGGAAGTGCGCGTTGCAGGGCGTCAGCTCGCTCCAGGTGTTGCAGATGCCGATGATGGGCTTGCCGTTGAACTCATGGTCCGGGATGCCCTGGTTCTTCATCCAGGAGCGGTACATGAAACCGTTCTTGTCCTGGGTGCCAAACCATTCGGCCGAGCGCAGCTTGACCTTGCTCTTCTTGTCCTCAGTCGTCATGTCTTGTCTCGATGTCGTTCTGCGGCGTGCAGGAGGGTGCCGCTGGAGCAGGCCGAGGGCGCGGTACGCGCGCCGAAAGCCGTTGAAACGATGCTAGGGGCCGTGGGAATTGCAATCCAATCAATTTCCACGGTGTACCGATGCTGTTTTCTGTATCAGGGACCACCCTAGTCGCGGCGCGAGGGCTTGCCGAACAGCGGCATGCCGTCCGCGCTCCAGCGCAGCGGCTTCACGAAGGTGTGACGGTCGGGGTTCCACAGCGGGTCGCCCTCGATCTCGGTGTAGCTGCGGGCGTGATAGACCAGCAGCACCTCATCGGCGTCGCTGCCCACGGTGAAGCTGTTGTGGCCGGGTCCGAAGACGCTGTCCTCGGCCGCGCTGCGCATCACGGGCTGGGCGGACTTGTGCCAGCTCGCCGGGTCCAGCAGGTCGGCGTTCTCGTCGGCCCACAGCAAGCCCATCGCGTAGTTCTCGTCCGTCGCGCTGGCCGAGTAGCTGATGAAGACGCGGCCGTGGCGCTGCAGCACTGACGGGCCCTCGTTGACGAGGAAGCCACGGCATTCCCAGTCGAACTCGGGCTTGCTGAGCAGCACGGGCTTGGCCGCCAGCTGCCAGGGCGTCTTCACGGGCGCGATGTAGAGGTTGGAGTTGCCGGCGATGGCCAGGTCCTTCTGCGCCCACAGGTAGTAGAGCTGGCCGCGGTGCGTGAAGGTGGTCGCGTCCAGGCAGAAGCTGTCGATGCCGCTGTCGATCTGACCGAGGAACTCCCATTCGCCGCCCAGCGGATCCTTGGCCTGGTTGCGGATGGCGTACATGCGGTGCTGGAACATGCCTTGATGGTCCAGCGCGCGGGTGTGCGCGGCGGCGAAGTAGACATACCAGGCGCCGTCGTTGAAGTGCAGCTCGGGCGCCCAGATCAGCTCCGAGTACGCGCCGGTGTCGGGCTTGTGCCAGACGTCAAACACCGGTGCGTCGGCGAGGCCCTCGATGGTCAGCGCCCGCCGCACCTCGATGCGGTCGTACTGCGGCACCGAGGCGGTGAAGTAGTAATAGCCGTCGGTGTGGCGCGAGATGTGGGGGTCGGCGCGCTGGCGGATCAGCGGCTGGATCAGGTCGGACATGGGGACTGCGAAAAAGGAAAAGGGCGTTGCCCGGTGGCCCGCGCAACGCCCGAACGAGGAAAGTTTCAGCCTCTTGGTTTACAGCTTCCAGCGGAAACCGACCGAGAACGCACGCCCAATCTGGACCGTACCGAAATTGGTCAACTCGGGGCTGCCCGCGTCGCCGAAGTGGTAGTACTGCTGCTGCATTTCGTTGGTCAGGTTGACGCCGCTGAAATCGAACGCCATGCGGTCGTTGATGTTGTAGGTCAGCTGGAAGTCCACGCTCTTTTCCGGCTGGCGCCAGATGCCGATCGGGTTGGCGAACAGCGCCGCTTCGTTGGCGGCCAGGAAGGCGTTGCGGCGGACGTAAGACAGGCGTGCGCCGATCGGGCCCTTCTCGTAGGCCAGGGTGGCGTTCCACGACAGCTTGGACACGCCGAAGAACGGCCCCTCGAGCTGCGAGGTGATCTGGCCGGCGTTGTCGGCGATCGGCACGTTCTGCGACGAGGTCAGGCGCGTCACGCTGCCCTGGAAGCCCAGGCCATCCAGCAAGCTCGGCAGGCCCTTCGGGAAGTAGATCGCACCCAGCTCAAGGCCGCTGATCTTGCCGTTGGAGGCATTGACCGGCGAGCTGATGACGTAGTCATAGCCGTTGGTGTGGTCGCCGCCCGAAGTCGAGTTGCGGAACGGATCTTCGGCCGGCGAGAGGTGGATGCGGCGGCGCAGCGGCACAACCAGGCCCTCGATCTTGCGTTGGAACACGGTGCCGTACAGCGCGCTGTCCTTCTGGAAATACCACTCGCCCGTCAGGTCGAGGTTCTTGGAGCGGGTCGGTTCCAGGCCAGGATTGCCGCCGCTGCCGCCGCCGTAGCCGACCTTCGAAACGTCGTCGCTGGGCTGCACGATGGGGTTGAGATCGCCGAAGTTCGGACGGCGCAGCGTTTCGCCATAGTTGAAGCGCAGCAGGACGTCCTTGGCCGCCTCGTAACGCAGCGTCAGGCTGGGCAGGAACTTCCTGGCCGTCTTCTCGCCGTTCGTCGGCGTCACCACCTTGGTGGTGGCATCGACCTTGTAGGCGGTCATGCTGGTATCGACCTGCACGTAGCGCACGCCGAAATTGGCGCGCAGGCGATTGCCGAACAACGTGTGCTCGGTATCCGCCATCAGGAACAGGTTGGTGGTGTCTTCCTTGACCTGGAAGGTTTTCTGCAAACTCAGCTTGTCGGTCGTCAGGAAATTCGGATCGGCCGCCTTGTACGTCGCGCGCCACTGATCGATGTTGTCCCGGATGTAGTAGGCATTCGGCTCGATCCAGGAGCGCGGCACGTCCGAGATGTCCGTGCCGAAGCCCGAATTGACGTGGTAATAGTTGGCGCCCAGCGTGGCCAGGTTCTTGCCCAGGAAGGCCGATTGCGTCCGGTTGGCTTCCGAGGCCTTGCGGCTGTCGAAGCGCGCGCCGAAATGCAGCGTCTTCAACGGACCCCAATCGGCGTCGTAGGCGCCGTTCAGGCTGGCGGTTGCGGCGCTGCCCTCGTTGCGGTTGGCGTTGTCGTAGAACTGCGCGACGTTCCACTTGGTCGGGTCCGCCAAGTCCGCATTGTTGTTGAACTTGAAGGCCATGTTGCCGCCGCCCGAATTGAAGTCGACGTTGATCGACGGCGCAACGCGGTCAATGCGGGTGGCAGTGAATTCCGAGTGGTACTTGCTGGTCTGGTACGACACATCGCCGTCCAAACGCAGGCGGTCGCCAATATTCCATTTGCCGTTCAAGGCATAGACAAAGGAATCGGTGGCCGAGGTGGTGTAGTCGCCGCTGTTGAAGCCGTAAACGTCATTCACGGCCCGCGTCTTGATGACGTTCGTTCCCGGGAATGTGGTGATCGTCCCTGCGGGATTGCTGCCGAGACTGCCCCACCAGTCCACGAAGCTGAACAGCAGCTTGTTGAAGACCTTGTCGCGATACCCGTTGTACATCGCCTCGAACGTGTAGACGGCGTCGTCGTTCGGCTTCCATTGCAGCGCGACGTTGGCGGCCGGACGCTCGCGCTGGCCCTCCACGTCGCTCTGGAAAACGGCGTCGCGCGCCAGGTAGTACGGACGGGGAGTGCCGTTGAAATTCAGCGTCGAACCCGCCTTCTGCGGCAAGCCCGTGTAGGTGCCCGGCGTCCAGATGGCGTTGTCGAAGATGCGCTGCAACGGGGTATAGCCGGCCGGCACTTCAGCGGCATTGGGGCTGGTGAACGGCACCATGGCCCCGGGCGTCACGCTTTCGTTGCGGTAGTCCGTCTTGACCATCGACAGATTGACCAGCGCGCCGAACTCACCGGCGTCGGTCTTCCAGCGATTGCTGCCCATCGCGCTGAGCTGCGGGTTCCACTTCTTCGCCGGGTCGAGATAGGTTTCCCGCGCCAGCAGCGACAGCTTCGCACCCTTGAAATCGAAGGGGCGCAGCGACTTGACGTCGATCTGGCCGGCGATGCCGTTTTCCAGCTGGCTGGCGTCGCGGGTCTTGTAGACGTCGATCTGGCGCACCAGCGTCGACGGAATGTCCTGCAGCGCCACCTGCGTACCGGACGCGGTGAAGATGTTGCGGCCGTTCCAGGTGGTGGCGACGTCGGGCAGGCCGCGGATGGACAGCGTGCCGACTTCACCGCCGGCGCGGTTGGTGACCTGGATGCCCGTCACGCGCTGCAGCGCTTCGACGACGTTGTTGTCGGGCAGCTTGCCGATGTCTTCGGCAACGACCGATTCCACGACCTGGTCGCTGGTGCGCTTGATCGCCAGGCTCTTGGTCAGCGAAGCCCGGACACCGGTGACCGTCACCGTTTCCAACGACGCGGCCTTGTCGGCTTCCTGGGCCACGGCGGTGGCGGACAGCGCGGCCAGCGCGGCGGCGGCGGTCAGGCTGAGGGTGAAGCGGGCGCGGGAGCGATCGGTGCGCGCATGCGGCAGCACCAGGGCTGGGTTCTTCATCGTGTCTCCGGAATCGTTATGGGGATCGGCCAACCCTTCAGCCGTTCTGGGCCTCTAGAGCGGGCCGTGGGCTGGGGTCTGAATTCATGCTAGGGGGCCGACCGATTCGCGACTAATCACATTTTTGGACTTCTCGATGCTGGTTTTCGCATCGCTGCCTCGGGTAAGCCCGGAGCCGCCCCCGGGCGTGCCCCATGGGCACTCGGTGCGCGACGACGACGGAGAAGAAGGTCTGGCCGAAGCCGTTGTCGAGCATGAACAACAGCGTGTTGCGTCCAGCCGTCAGCGCCGCCTCGACGCGGGCTTCAACGAGGGCGTCACGCGGCGTGTCGGCATGCGAGCCGACAACGAAGAGGCAGGCGGGCAGCGCGCGGCGCGCGCGAAGCTGGCGTCAGCGGCCGTGCGGCCAGGTCGCCTTGGAGGCCGGACCCTTGGCCGTCTTGCTGCGCGCGGCCCACAGCTTGTAGGCGGGCGGCGTCAGCTCGCGCTTGAGCAGCGCGACGAGTTCGCCGTGGCCGATGCCGTGTTCGATCAGCACGCGCCGGTAGGGCGGCTTGTCGTCCCAGGCGGTGGCGATGACGCGCTTGATTTCTTCGGGGGTGAGTCGGGGTGCGGTCTTGGCCATGCGCGCATTGTCGGCTTCAACCGAAGCGCTGCGACACCCAGGCGGCCGTCGCGCCAGCAGCGGTGCTGGCGAACGTGCCCCAGGCCGTGTCCACCAGCGCCAGCTTGACCGGCCACTGGCGCAGCGTGGCCATGTTGGTCAGGTCGTAGACACCGTAGGCCACCAGGCCCACCAGCGCCGCGCGCGCAACCTGCGCGGCGAAGGGCTGGCCGCTCGGGTACAGCGCCAGCGCCACCAGCGCGGCGGGGTAGGCGAAGTAGAAGGCCAGCGCCGGCGCCCAGCGGATCTGTTCGACCATCTGCGCGCCGATCTCTTGGCGGTAGAAATCCTTGGCGAGCACGCCCAGCCACAGCGCGTCCAGCACGCCCATGACGATCAACGCGGCGAGGTAGGGCTTGAGGGCGACATTCATGGCGACCGCGAGTGTGCCCCGCGCTGCCCGGGCGCGCGTGTAGGAAGGCGCCGCACGACGCCGGCGCCGGTTTTTGTCCTACAGCGGCTGTCGCTGCAGGCTGGCACCAGGCCATTGCCGCGCACCGCAGCATCGGGTCACCCCAACGCAAACCCGGCACCGCCGCCACGGCCATGACCACCACCACGCTGCCACTGCCTGCCAAACCCGTCCTCGCACCGCACCGCCGGCCCGCGCTGTCGCTGCTGGCCACGGAACCCGCGCGTGCCACGCTCGAGGCCTTGCAGGCGCTGACCCACTGGCGCACGACACCGAAGCAGGTCGGCCAGGGGCGCACCGTCGTGCTGTTCCCCGGGTTGGGCACGGACAGCCTGTCGCTGTGGCCGCTGCGTCGCCACCTGGAACGCGCCGGCTTTCGCGCGCTGGATTGGGGCCAGGGCGTCAACCGCGGCCCGCAGGGCGACGTCGACGCCTGGCTGGACAAGCTCGCCGAGGCCGTGCACGAGCGCATCGCGCCGTCGGACCAGGCCAGCCTCGTTGGCTGGAGCCTGGGCGGCTTCTACGCCCGCGAGCTGGCCAAGCGCCTGCCCGAGCGCGTGCCGCACGTCATCACCATCGGCACGCCGTTCAGCGGCGGGCCGGAGGACACCAACGTCGGCTGGCTGTTCCGCCTGCTGAACGGCCGCCGTGCCGAGGAGCACAGCGCGCTGCGCGACCGCCTGGCCGAGCCGCCGCCCGTGCCCACCATCTCGCTGTACAGCCGCAACGACGGCATCGTCTCGTGGGAGGCCTGCAAGCACACCACCAGCTGGCCGCTGGCGCGCGACATCGAGGTGCAGGCCAGCCACATGGGCATGGGCTGGAGCCCCGAGGTGCTCAAGCAGGTGACCGCGCTGCTGGCCATTCACCGCGGCAACGCCGGCAAGGCGGCCGCGTGACCACGGCCGTCATGACGGCCGCCGGGCGCGTGCTGACCCCACGCAGCGGCCCGCGCGAGGACTCGCCGGCGCCCGCGCCGCTGCCCGATAAGCTGCCCCCGCGCGAGCCCGTCACGCCGGTCAAGCTGCGCAGCACCTTGAAGCGCGTGTTCGGGCTGCGCGCGCTGCGCCCCGGCCAGACCGAGGTCATCGAGCGCGTGCTGGCCGGGCAGAACACGCTGGCCGTCATGCCCACCGGCGCCGGCAAGTCGCTGTGCTACCAGCTGCCCGCCGTCTTGAGCGACGCGCTGACCGTCGTCATCTCGCCGCTGATCGCGCTGATGAAGGACCAGTGCGACGCACTCAGTGCGCGCGGCGTGATGGCGGTGCAGCTGCACTCGGGGCTGGACGGCAACCGCCGGCTGGAGAACGAGGCGCTGCTGACGCGCGGCGCCGTGCGCGTGCTGTTCACGACACCCGAGCGCCTGGCCGACCCGCGCACGCTGGGGCTGCTGCAGGAGCAGCGCGTGGGGTTGCTGGTGGTGGACGAGGCGCACTGCATCTCGCAATGGGGCCACGACTTCCGCCCGGCGTTCAGCGCGCTGCGCGACGCCCGACGCGCACTGGGCCGCCCGCCGGTGCTGGCGCTGACGGCCACCGCGTCAGACGTGGTGCAGCGCGAGATCGCGCAGGCGCTGGACATCCCGCGAGACGGTGTGCTCAGCCACGGCGTCTACCGGCCCAACCTGCGCCTGGCCGTGGAGCTGCCGCAGACGGAGGCGCAGCGGCGCGAGTTCATCCTGCGCCGGCTGCAAGCCCTGGCCGGCACGCCGGGCAGCGCCATCGTCTACTGCGCCACCGTGCGCGAGGCCACTGCGCTGCACCGCCAGCTGCGCGAGGCCAATGTGGCCGCCGGGCTTTATCACGGCAAGCTGCCCGCCCGGGACCGCACGGCTGCGCAGGAGGCCTTCATGCGCGACGAGCACCGCGTCATGGTCGCCACCAACGCCTTCGGCATGGGCATCGACAAGCCCGACATCCGCCTCGTGCTGCACGCGCAGATGCCCGCCTCCATCGAGGCCTATGTGCAGGAGTTCGGCCGCGCGGGCCGCGACGGCGAGCCCGCGGATGCCGTGCTGCTGTTCCGCGAGGGCGACCGCGCACTGCAGCAGTTCTTCGCCAGCGGCCACACGCCGTCGCGCGAGGAGCTGAGCACCGTCTGGCGGGCGCTGGCCAGCCACACGCCGCAGCGCGGCTGGCTGCCGGCCGCGCTGGCCGAGGTGGCCCGGCTGCCGCAGCGGCGCCTGTCGCATGCGCTGGCGGCGCTGCGCTCGGTGCGTGCGCTGCGCGGCAGCGAGGCCGCCGGCCTGCGCCTGGCCACGCGCCGCGATGCCGACGCGGTCATCGACGACGCCGAAGCCGCCGCGCTGCAACGCCAGCAGACCGGCCGCGACGGCCTGGCGGCGATGGTGCTCTACGCCAAGGCCGGCAACTGCCGCTGGGCCGGCGTGCTCGCGCACTTCGGCGAGACGCTGGAGGACGGTGAGGCGCGCTGCGGGCATTGCGACAGCTGCCGGCGCTTCGAGGCGTTGCGGGCGGCGGAGCGCGAGGCACCGGCCGAGGCGCCGGTCGCCGCGTCCAGCTCGCCGACACCCGCTTTCGAACCGGGCCAGCGCGTGCGGGTGCGCCGCTTTGGTTGGGGTCTGGTGCTCGACTGCACCGCCGACGCCGTGCGCATCGCCTTCCCGCGGCACGGCGAGCGCGACATCCACCCGGATTTTGTGAGCTCCTCGCCCGGTCTCACCCGCTGAACGCGGGGTGAGCCCAGTCGGTCCCCCGAGGGGACGGCGATGCTTGCGGCTTCGAGCCGCAAGCACATCGCCAGCGCGGGCCGGCTTGGGGCGGCCCGGCGCTCGGCCCGCAAATCTGCGTCAGCTGCCACGCGTCACTGGCATGTGCACCTTGTCGGCCGGCAGCTTCATGTGGCTGGCCAGTTCCAGCTTGGCCAGCGAGTTGCGGTGCACCTCGTCCGGGCCGTCGGCCAGCCTCAACGTGCGCTGGTGCGCCCACATCATGGCCAGCGGCGTGTCCTGCGACACGCCCGCGCCGCCGAAGACCTGGATGGCCCAGTCGATGACCTGCAAGGCCATGTTGGGCGCGACGATCTTGATCATCGCGATCTCGGCCTTGGCGACCTTGTTGCCCACCGTGTCCATCATGTGAGCGGCGCGCAGCGTCAGCAGGCGGGCCTGGTCGATCATGCAGCGCGACTCGGCGATGCGCTCCTGCGTGACGGTCTGCTGCGCGATGGTCTTGCCGAAGGCCGTGCGGGCGATGGCGCGTTCGCACATCAGCTGCAGCGCGCGCTCGGCGGCGCCGATGCTGCGCATGCAGTGGTGGATGCGGCCCGGGCCAAGGCGACCCTGCGCGATCTCGAAGCCGCGGCCTTCGCCCAGCAGGATGTTGGCGACCGGCACGCGCACGTTCTTCAGCTCGACTTCCATGTGGCCGTGCGGCGCGTCGTCGTAGCCGAACACGGACAGCGGGCGCAGCACGGTGATGCCGGGCGTGTCGGCCGGCACGACGATCATGGACTGCTGCTCGTGGCGGCCGGCGTCGGTGTTGGTCTTGCCCATGACGACGTAGACGGCGCAGCGCGGGTCGCCGGCGCCACTGCTCCACCACTTGCGGCCGTTGATGACGTAGTCGTCGCCATCGCGCTCGATGCGGCATTCGATGTTGGTCGCGTCGCTGGACGCCACGGCGGGCTCGGTCATCAGGAAGGCCGAGCGGATCTCGCCGCGCAGCAGCGGCTCCAGCCACTTGTCCTTCAGCGACTCGGACGCGTAGCGCTCCAGCGTCTCCATGTTGCCGGTGTCGGGGGCCGAGCAGTTGAAGACCTCGGGCGCCCAGAACACGCGGCCCATGATCTCGCACATGGGCGCGTACTCGAGGTTGGACAAGCCCTCGGGGGCGCGCGCCGACTTGGGCAGGAACAGGTTCCACAGCCCCGCCGCGCGGGCCTTGGGCTTGAGTTCCTCGATGACCTTGGTGGGCACCCAGGGGTTGCCGGCACGGCGGTTGGCCTCGACCTCTTCCAGGTAACGCCGCTCGTTCGGGTAGATGTGCTCGTCGAAGAAGGCGAGCAGGCGTTCGCGCATCTGCGCGACCTTGGGGCTGTAGTCGAAGTTCATCGGGGTCTCCGTGTCCTAGGGCTGCAGTGTCGGGCAGCACGCCTGCGCGGCCTGTCACCCATGCATCAGGGCCTGCGGCCCCGGCGGCGGTGCAACGCAACAATGCGCCCCCATGCATGCACGCCTCTCGAGCGCCTCCGTCGACATGGCCCACCGCTGGGACATCCAGGCCCTGCGTGGCCTGGCGATCCTGCTGGTGCTGTTGCACCACGCGCAGCACGGCTGGCTGCCGGCCGGCTACCTGGGCGTGGACATCTTCTTCGTCATCTCGGGCTTCCTGATCACGGCGCAGGTGCTGCGCGGCCAGGCCGAGGGCAGCTTCAGCCTGCCGATGTTCTACGCGCGCCGCGCGCGGCGGCTGCTGCCCGCGGCCTATGTCGTGCTGGCGCTGACGGCGCTGGCCTCGCCCTGGCTGCTGAGCCCGCTGGAGCAGCGCGACTACACCGCGCAGCACTGGGGCGCCCTGGGCTTCGTCAGCAACATCGTGCTGTGGCTGCAGGCCGGCTACTTTGGCGTCGCCGCGGAGCTGAAGCCGCTGCTGCATTTCTGGTCGCTGTCGCTGGAGGAGCAGTACTACCTGCTGCTGCCGGCGCTGCTGCTCATCACGCCGGCGCGTGCGCATGCGGCGGTGCTCGTCGCGCTGGTGCTGGCCAGCTTTGCGCTGGGCCTGGCCTGGCAGGCGCGCGATGCGTCGGCCGCCTTCTACCTGCTGCCCATGCGCGCCTGGGAGCTGGGGCTGGGGTCGCTGGGGGCGTGGGTCGCACAGCGCGGCCTGGCGCCGCTGGCAGCGCACTGGCGCTGGCCGGCGTCACTGTTGTTGCTGGCCCTGCCCACCTGGCCGCTGCCGGCTGTGTGGTCGCTGGGTCACCCGGGCTTCAATGCCTTGGCCGTCACGGTGGCCACGCTGGTGCTGCTGTGCGTGCGGGCGCCAAGCCTGCAGACACCGACCGCATTGCGCCCGCTGGTGCGGCTGGGCGACCTGTCTTATTCGCTGTACCTGCTGCACTGGCCGCTGATCGCCTTCGTCAACAACGCCTGGGTGGGCCCGGCCGGTGACCCGGCGCTGAGCGGCCCGCGCTGGGGCGCCGTGCTGCTGGCGCTGCTGCTGGCCGCGGCGCTGTGGCGCGGCGTGGAGGTGCCGACGCGGCGCATGGCGCTGCGGCCACGCGCCTGGCTGGCCTGGGCGGCGCTGACGCTCACGCTGGCCGGCCTGCCGCTGCTGGCTGAACGCCTGCGCGGGCCCGAGCCGCTGGACGACACCGCCGCGCGCGCACCCAACCACGGCTTCTCGCCGCGCTGCGACCAATGGCAGCAGTTCGCCGCGCTGCCCGAATGCCGCGATGCCGAGGCGCCGCGCTGGGCGGTCTGGGGTGATTCCTACGCGATGCACCTGGTGCCGGGGCTGCGTGTGCTGGCGCCGGGACTGCTGCAGGCCACGCAGTCGTCCTGCGGCCCGCTGCCGGGCCTCGCGCCGTGGCGCGCCGACGCGGCGGAAGGGGCCAGCCTGACACGGTCCTGGGCGCAGCAATGCGAGGACTTCAACCGCTCGGTGCTGACCGCCCTGGCCCGGCAGCCGCAGGTCGAGGTGGTGCTGCTGTCCAGCCTGATGACGCAATACCTGGAGCCCGACGCGCAGCTGCTGCGCTTTGCCCCGGACAGCGACGCGGCGCTGTCGCAGCAGGCCAAGGCCCAGGCCTTTGTCGACGCCGTGCGCCGCACCGCGCAGGCGCTGCGTGCGCAGGGCAAGCGCGTGCTGTGGGTGGCCCCACCGCCGGCGGGGGACTTCGATGCCGGTGCCTGCCTGGCGCGCACCCGGGCCGGCCGGCCGAGCCTGGGCGCACCGCCCGACTGCCGCATCGACCGCCAGGCCCAGCCGGTCGCGCGACAACGGGCCGCCGCGGTGCTGGACCGCATCGAGCGCGAGGCCGATGTGCCGGTGCTGCGGTTCGAGCCGCGGCTGTGCGACGACCGCTGGTGCCGCACGGCCGACGTGGACGGGCTGGCGCTGTACCGGGACGGCGGCCACCTCAGCGTGGCAGGTTCGGCGCGGCTGCTGCCGCAGCTGGGCGACCGCGCTGCCTTCGACCGCCTGGCGCGCTGAAATCCGGCGGTTCAGCCCCGCGTCAGCGCGTCCTCGGCCAGCGCCAGCGCGGTGGGCGTGCCGCTGAGCACCAGCGTGTCGCCGCCGGCCAGCTTGACGTCGTCCTGCCCGGTCACGGCGGCGCCGCTGGCCCGGCGCAGCGACACGACCGCCACGCCCATCGCATGCAGCGCCAGGTCGGTCAGCGGCTGACCGGCCAGCGGCGAGGCCGTGGGCAGCGTCACGGACGCCAGCCGCGCCTGCTCGACATCGTCGGCGTCGTCGTCGGCGCCATGGAAGTAGCCGCGCAGCAGACCGTAGCGCTTGTCGCGGGCGTCGCGCGTGATGCGGATGACGCGGCGCATCGGCACGCCCACCAGCGCCAGCGCGTGCGAGGCCAGCATCAGCGACCCCTCGATGGCCTCGGGCACCACCTCGGTGGCGCCCGCGCCCTTGAGCCTCTCCAGGTCGCTGTCGTCGATGGTGCGCACGACCACCGGCACGCGCGGCGCATGGGTCTGCACGAGGTTGAGGATCTTCAGCGCCGACGGCGTGTCGTGATAGCTGACGACCACCGCACTGGCGCGCGCCAGGCCAGCGGCCATCAGGCTCTGCACCTTGGCCGCGTCGCCGAACACGACGCTCTGGCCCGCCGCCGCCGCCTGGCGCACGCGGTCGGGGTCCAGGTCCAGCGCCATGTAGGGAATGCCTTCGCCCTCCAGCAGCCGCGCCAGGTTCTGGCCCGAGCGGCCGTAGCCGGCAATGATGACGTGGGCCTCGGTCTTGATGGACTTCTTGGCGATGGACGTCAGCTGCACGGACTGCATCAGCCAATCGCTGCTGGACAGCTTCATGACGATGCGGTTGCTGTACATGATGAGGATGGGCGTGGCCAGCATGGACAGCACCATGCTCGCCAGCACCGGGCTCACCCATTGCGCGGCGATCAGGTGGTGCTGGGCGCCCAGCGTCAGCAGCACGAAGCCGAACTCGCCCGCCTGGGCCAGGTACAGGCCCGTGCGCAGCGCCACGCCGGGCGGTGACTTGAACAGCCGCGCCAGACCCGCGATCAGCGCGAACTTGGCGCCCACCGGCAGCGCCGTCAGGAGGATGACCAGCCACCAGCTGTCCACCAGCGGCCGCCAGTCCAGCTTCATGCCGATGGTGATGAAGAACAGGCCCAGCAGCACGTCGTGGAAGGGCCGGATGTCGGTCTCCACCTGGTGCTTGTATTCGGTCTCGGCGATCAGCATGCCGGCCACGAAGGCGCCCAGCGCCAGGCTCAGGCCCGCATGCTCGGTCATCCAGGCCAGGCCCAGCGTGACCAGCAGCAGGTTGAGCATGAACAGCTCGTCGCTCTTGCGCCGCGCCACCAGCGTCAGCCACCAGCGCATGACCTTCTGGCCGCCGTACAGCAGCAGGCCCAGCAGCACGGCCGCCTTCAGCCCGGCCCAGGCCAGCGCCTCGGCCATCTCGCCGCCCGTGCTGTTCAGCGCGGGGATCAGCACCAGCAGCGGCACCACGGCCAAGTCCTGGAACAGCAGCACGCCCATGACCAGCTTGCCGTGCGGGCTCTCCAGCTCCAGCCGCTCGGCCATCAGCTTGACGACGATGGCCGTCGAGCTCATCGCCATCGCCGCGCCCAGCACCAGCGCGCCCTCCCAGCGCAGGTCCCAGGCCCGGCCGAGCAGCGTCAGGCCGGTCATCAGCAGCACGTTGCCCAGCAGCGCGCCGCCGATGGTGAGCACCACCTGCGCCATGCCCAGCCCGAACACGGCCGTCTTCAGCGCGCGCAGCTTGGGCAGGTTGAACTCCAGCCCGATGGCAAACATCAGGAAGACCACGCCGAATTCCGCCAGGTACTGGATGCTGGCCGAGTCATGGGCGAAGGCGAGGGCGTTGGGCCCGATCACCACGCCCACGGCCAGGTAGCCCAGCATCGGCGGCAGCTTCAGCAAGCGGCAGACCACCACGCCCAGCACGGCGGCGACGAGATAGAGCAGGGCGAGGTCCAGGGATGTCACCGGGCGATGGTAGAGCGCGTTCCCCGCGTTCAGAGGGGGCGCCGCGAATCTGGCCTTCCTCGCTGGCAGACTCGCCCCCCTCCAATAGATAAGACCTGGGAGGGTTTTGATGCTGCAGATCCGCACGCGTGGCGTGGTTCTTTGTCTCTTGTCGAGCATCCTGGCGGCCTGCGGCGGCGGGGGTTCCGGAGGTTCCGCACCCAACCAGCCGACGATGTCGGGAACCTACGACGTCAGCGCCGCCGCCGAGGTGCTCGTTCCAGCCAGCGTGACCGCTGTCGCACCGTCACTGCCTGGTGGCCTGAAGTGCACGTACTCGAGCGGCAATCTGCCTCCCGGCATGACCATGGCCGGCGATTGCAGCCTGGCAGGCACGCCCACCCAGCCCGGTCGCTTCGATTCGCAGCTCTCGGTGACGGCCGCCGGCTACAACGGCACCGCCACCGTCAGGCTCAGCGTCGACATTGGCGGCCCTGCGCTCGCCGTGTCCGAACCCGCCGAGGCCCGCATGCTGAGCGGGGTGGATGCAAATGCACGCGCCTACTTCCAAGCCGCCGGCATGTTCAGCACGCGTCCCTCGGACGTCAGCAATTTCACCGTGACCGCAGGGAAACTGCCCGCCGGGCTCTCGCTGGACGCGAAGACCGGCGCGTTCACGGGAATCCCCCTGCAAACGGGCGACTTCGAGGTCACCGTGTCCGCCACCCTGGACCGCGGCGGTCAACGCCTGACCCTCCTGCCCGTCACCCGCAAGTTCACGGTGGGCGTGCCGGGCATCAACTACAGCTACTACGGCTCGTTCATCGACGCCATCTACATGGGCGAGTTGAAGCCCGCCATCCCGGCCGGCCCGTCTGCGCAAGCGCTCAGCCCCTACCGGCCGGTACGTTTCGAGTTCATTGGAACGGCGCCGCCGGGCTTGAGGGTCGACCCGGACACGGGCGTCATGACGGGCACCGTCGATACCGCCTTCCAGGCCAGCTTCGCCGTTCGCGTTTCGCTGGCGACTCCCGATGGACTTCAGTATTCGGTCGACACCGCACCCGTGGAAATCCGCGTCAACGGCGTGCTGCCCATCTATGACCCGCGCGACTGCGAGACCGTGCCCAGCGGCATCTGCTATGCGTCTTTCCGGCTGGGTCAGGTCTACAAGGGCAGCAACGTGTTCATTCCACGCACGATGTTCCAGGGCCAGGCGGGTGACAGCTACACCTACGAAATCCTGCCGCCCCTCGATTCAAGCACCCTGCCAACCTGGGCCGTCGTGAACCCGACGACCGGCGTCGTCTCGATGACGGTGCCCGACGACGTCGAGCGCCGGACTTACGGCCTGCGGCTGAAGGTGACGACGCAGCGCGGCGGCAAGAGCTTCTCTTCCGTCCAGACGTGGAGCTTCTCGATCGGCTAGCGCCGTCACTGGCCGCCTCCGCCAGGCAACACGAAACCCGGCCCCGGCCGGGTTTTTTCTTGCTCGCAACGGTCCCGTGGTCGTGAATTCCGGCACCCGAAACCGATGCCATGCATTGCGTGCATGAGCGCATACGCACTTGGCTAGACAAGTCGTGGCGGGAAAGCCGGCCTTCGCGCTACCGTTCGGCCCACTAAAAGTTACGGAGCATTTCATGCCCAACCTGTCGTTTGTTTCGCCCACGCGCAACAGCCCGTGGGGAACCTATCTGTCCCAGATCGACGCCGTGGAGCCCTACCTCGGCAACCTGGCCCGCTGGGTCGAGACTCTGCGCCGCCCCAAGCGCGCGCTGATCGTGGACATCCCCATCGAGCTGGACAACGGCAGCATCGCCCACTTCGAGGGCTATCGCGTGCAGCACAGCCTGACGCGCGGCCCGGGCAAGGGCGGTGTGCGCTACCACCCGGACGTGACGCTGGAAGAAGTGATGGCCTTGTCGGCCTGGATGACGATCAAGAACGCCGCGGTGAACCTGCCCTACGGCGGCGCCAAGGGTGGCATCCGCGTCGACCCCAAGCTGCTCAGCCTGAAAGAGCTGGAGAAGATGACCCGCCGCTACACCAGCGAGATCGGCATCATCATCGGCCCGCAGCAGGACATCCCCGCGCCCGACGTCAACACCAACGGCCAGATCATGGCCTGGATGATGGACACCTACTCGATGAACACCGGCGCCACGGCGACTGGCGTCGTCACCGGCAAGCCCATCCCGCTGGGCGGGTCCCTCGGCCGCGTGGCCGCCACCGGCCGCGGCGTGTTCGTCGTGGGCCGCGAGGCGATGCGCCGCCTCAACATCGACATGGACGGCGCCCGCGTCGCCGTGCAGGGCTTCGGCAACGTCGGCTCCATCGCCGCCAAGCTGTTCGCCGCCAACGGCGCCAAGATCGTCTGCGTGCAGGACCACACCGGCACCATCCTGAACGAGAAGGGCTTTGACATGCAGAGCCTGCTGGACCACGTGGCCACCTACAAGGGCGTGGCCGGCTTCGCCGGTGCCGACAAGATCGACAACGACAACTTCTGGGATGTGAAGAGCGACGTGTTCATCCCGGCCGCGCTGGAAGGCCAGCTGAACCAGGAACGCGCCGGCCGCATCCAGACCCGCCTGGTGCTGGAAGGCGCCAACGGCCCGACGACGCCCGACGGCGAAGCCGTGCTGGCCGACCGCGGCATCGTGGTGGTGCCGGACGTCATCGCCAACGCCGGCGGCGTGACCGTCTCCTACTTCGAATGGGTGCAGGACTTCTCGTCCTTCTTCTGGACCGAGGACGAGATCAATGTGCGCCTGGACAAGATCATGATCGGCGCCTTCAAGCACATCTGGGAAACCAGCGAGCAGCACAAGATCACGCTGCGCACGGCCGCTTTCACGGTGGCCTGCACGCGGGTGCTGCAGGCGCGCGAGGAGCGCGGGCTCTACCCGTAATCTCCGCGGGCTTGCGCCATCCGACCGCCGCCAGTGGCCGCAAGGCGCCTGGCGGCGGCTTCGTTTCGACGTAGGTAAGTAGGCACAATTCGGTCAACCCGCATGGACAGCCCGCATGAAGTCGGCAAAGTCATGCGGCTGTGGCCATGACTCCCGAACTGCCTGAATCCCCATCCGCCGGCCCCGCTCACCTCGACCGCCGGCAACTGCTGCGCGGCGCGCTGGCGTCGGCGCTGCCCGCGCTGGGCCTGCCCGCAGCCGCGGCCTCCGGCCCGTTGATCGTCGGCGGCCTGCCGGTCACCTGCAATCTGACACTGCCCATCGCCTGCACGGCGCGCGCCACGGCCAACAAGGCGAGCGGCAGCAAGGCCTTCGAGTTCGAGTACAGCAAGTACAACGGCTGGCCCGAGATCAAGGAATCGCTGATGACGGGCCGCATCCAGGCGGCCTACATGCTGGCGCCGCTGGTCATGGACCTGGCGGACAAGAAGATTCCCGTCAAGATCGTCTCGCTGGGCCATCGCTCGGGCGCCGTCATCATGGTGCGCACCGATTCGCCGCACAAGAAGTTCAAGGACCTGACCGGCAAGCGCATCGCCATCCCCAGCCGCTTCGCGGTGGATTTCCTGTTCCTGCGCAAGATGCTGGCGCAGGAAGGCATGACGCCGAAAGACATCGAGATCGTCGAGATGCCGCCGCCGGACATGCCGGCCGCGCTGTTCGCCAAGGCCGTAGACGGCTATTGCACCGGCGAGCCCTTCGGCGCCGCGGCGCAGCGCGCCGGCTATGCCCGGCCGCTGCGCATGACGCGCGACGAGTGGCGCAACTACATCTGCTGCGTGCTGACGGTGCGCGAGGAGCTGATCAAGGAGAACCGGCCGCTGGTGCAGGACCTGGTCAACCACGTGCAGGGCGCCGGCAACTGGCTGGACCTGCAGCAGGCCAACCGCGAGAAGGCCATCCAGATCGCCGCCGGCCGCAAGTTCTTCAACCAGGATCCCAACATCCTGCGCTTCGTGATGGAGAACCCGACCGACCGCGTGACCTATGGCGACCTGCGCATGATCCGCGCCGAGTTCGACGAGCTGATGCAGCTGTCCATCGAGGCCGGCACCTTGAAGCAGCCCGTGGCCTACGAGAAGTACGTCGACGACAGCTTCGTGAAGGCGGCCAAGGCCGCGGCCATGCCGATATGAGGCGGCGCGCGTTGCTGCTCGCCGCGCTGCCGCTGCCCAGCCTGGCAGCCACGCCGGCCGCGCCGCGCCTGAAGGCCGGCGTCTTCGACCCGGCTCAGCCCGCCCCCGAGTTCACGCTGAAGGGCAGTGACGGTGCCGCGCTGAAGCTGGCGCGCTTCAAGGGCAAGCTGGTGCTGCTGGTGTTCGGCTTCACGAACTGCCCCGAGGTCTGCCCGACGACACTGGCCACGCTGGCCCAGGCGCGCAAGGCATTGGGTGGCGACGCGAACGACGTGCAGGTCGTCTACGTGACGGTGGACCCGGCGCGCGACGACGTGGCGCGCATCCGCCAATACCTCGCCGCCTTCGACCCGACCTTCATCGGCGGCACCGAGGCGCCGGACAAGCTGGCCGAGATGCGCAAGCGCTACGGCGTCGTTGCCGAGAAGATCGCGTCCCCTCAGCCCAACGCCTATGGCATGAACCATTCGACGTCGGTCTGGCTGATCGACCGGGCCGGCATGCTGCGGGCCATGATGCCCTACGGCCACGAGGCCAAGGACTTCGTGCACGACCTCAAGCTGTTGCTGGCCGCGCGATGAAACGCCTTGTCCAAGGCCGCCCTTGGCCGGCCCCCCGGGAGGATGGCGATGCTTGCCGGATTGACCGGCAAGCACACCGCCATGACGGGCCGGCCTGGGCGCGGCCCGCAGGCTGCCTGCGGCACGGACACCTGACGTGAAACGCCTGCTGTGGCTCCTGCCGGTGATCGCGCTGGCGCCACTCGCGTGGGCCGCCTTCGCGCCGATTCAGCTGCCCACCCGCGACGAGCTGTTCGAGATCCCGCCCGGCACCTACGCGCGACGCATGGCTGGCGACAAGGTCGAGATCCTGCCCGACCGCATTGACCTGACGCTGGGCCTCAACGACCAGCTGCTGCTGCGCAACCATGACGATGTGCCGCAGCAGTTCGGCCCCGTGCTCATCATGCCGGGGCAGAGCTTCAGGTTGCCCTTCGAGGTCGCGTCGACCTACAGCTTTGCGTGCAGCGCGCACGCCAGCGGCCAGATGAGCGTGGTCGTCGCGCCCACGCCCGAGCCCGGCTGGCAGCGCCTGCAATGGCGCTGGCGGCACCGCCACAAAGCCTTCACGAAGAACCCGGAGACCGCTGCTTGAACTGGAACTCACGTCTGGCCCGCGTGCTGCCGCCGCTGGCGGTCATCGCCGTCCTCATCGCCGCCTGGTGGGGCATCGTCGTCTACACCCAGAGCCCCATCTTTCCGACGCCCTGGGCCGTCACCACCGGCACGCTGGAGCTGGCCGAGGACGGCACGCTGTGGGAGCACATCGGCTCGTCGCTGTTCCGCGTCGGCATCGGTTTCGGCCTGGCCATGCTGGTGGGCATCCCGCTGGGCCTGTGGATGGGCTGGGTGAGCGGCGCCTACCGCACCTTCAACCCCATCTTCCAGATGCTGCGGCCGATCTCGCCGATCGCGTGGATCCCGCTGGCCATCCTGTGGTTCGGCGTTGGCGACGTGTCGCCCATCTTCCTGATCTTCATCTCGTCGGTGTTCCCGCTGATCGTGCAGACGACCTCGGGCGTGCACACCATCGACCGGCGCTACCTGCGCGCGGCGGCCAACTTCGGCGTGTCGCGCAGCGTCATGTTCCGCCGCGTCGTCATCCCCGCCGTGCTGCCGGAAATCATCATCGGCATGCGCATCGGCATCGGCGTGGCCTGGCTGGTGGTCGTGGCCGCCGAGATGATCGCGCTGCGCTCGGGGCTGGGCTACCTGATCATGGACTCGCGCAACGCCGGCAACCGCTACGACCTCGTCATCGCCAGCATGATCCTCATCGGCGTCATCGGCCTGATGCTGGACGGCATCACCCGGCTGCTGGAAAAACTCAAGACCGTGCGTTGGCGCTATGTCAGATAACAAGACCCCCAAGATCGCCGTCAGCGGCCTGACCAAGAGCTTCACCGCCGCCAAGGGCGGCCAATTGCCGGTCATCCAGGGCGTGGACTTCGAGGTCGCCGAAGGCGAGTTCGTCGCCATCGTGGGTCCGTCGGGCTGCGGCAAGTCGACGTTGATGAACATCCTGGCCGGCTTCGAGAAGCCCGACGCCGGCAGCCTGCTGATCGGCGGCCAGCCCCACCCCGGCCCCAGCCCGCAGGGCATCGTCATCTCGCAGTACGGCTCGGTGTTCCCATGGCTGACCGTGCAGCAGAACCTGATGTTCGGCCTGACCGGCCAGCGCCACGGCGACGATGCCGAGCGCGTCAAGCTGGCCGACCACTACGCCGCGATGGTGGGGCTCAAAGGCTTCGAGGGCGCCTACCCTCACGAGCTGTCGGGCGGCATGCTCAAGCGCGTGGAGCTGGCGAGGGCCTTCATCGTCAAGCCCGAGATCCTGTACCTCGACGAGCCCTTCTCGGCGCTGGATGCGCTGATGAACCTGCGCATGCGCAACGAGCTGCTGCGCATCCTGGCGGAGGAGAAGCACACGGTGCTGCTCATCACCCACGATGTCGACGAGGCGCTGTACATGGCCGACCGCATCCTCGTGCTGTCGCCGCGGCCCACGCGCATCCAGGCCCGCTTCGAGCTGGACATGCCGCACCCGCGGCGGCTCATCAGCGCCGAGATGGATCAGCTGCGCGAAGCCATCCTGAAGGAGCTGGGGCTGGACCTCAACCCTTGAGCACGGCGCCCGTGCTGTCCAGCACGCGCAGCGTGACAGGGATCGCCGGCGCCACGCTCTGCGTGACGGTGCAGTAGTCCTCGAAGGTGTCCAGCACCCGCTGGATGTGGCCCAGTTCGGCGGCGGCCTTGCCCAGGTGCAGGTCCACCGCCAGGCCCTGCACGCGGTTGCGGCCCCGCTCGTTGCGACCCACCGTCGCCTTCACCTCGGTGCGCAGCGGCGACGGGTCGTCCTTGTACTTCTGGCAGGCAAACCACAGCGACGCGCTCAGGCAGTTGCCCACGGCCGAGGCCAGCAACTCCACCGGGTCGGGACCCAGGCCCGTGCCGAACGGCACCGGCTCATCGGCCAGCAACACCGGCAGGTCGGGCGCGTAATGGTGTTCGAACTGGTAGCCCTGACGCTGGATCAGGGTGACGCTGGGTTGGTCCATGAAGGGCTCCGTGAGTTGGAGGTAGTTGATAACAAAGTATCGAACTGGAGGTCAATGTGTCGAACCGGCAGCCGATCAGAGAGGTGCCGCTGATGTCAATGTTTCGAACAAGGCGACGCAGATTTGAGCCACGCCGACAACGCGCTGACTTTCAGGTGAAAGTGAACCGCCCCGGCAATCGCGGAGGCCTATTGGTTTAAGTCAGACGGTCGCGGCCTGACCAGCGCGTTGTCGATGGTAGTTGGCCTCGAACTCGGCCGGCGGGATGTAGCCCAGCGGCTCCATCAATCGGTGGTGGTTGAACCAGGCCACCCATTCCAGCGTGGCCAGCTCCACCGCCTGCTTGGTCTTCCACGGCCCGCGCCGATGGATCACCTCGGCCTTGTAGAGGCCGTTGATGGTCTCGGCCAA